>CAUQKK010000003.1:0-147944 GCA_963519005.1 uncultured Candidatus Saccharibacteria bacterium
CAGGATCTATTTCACTCCCCTCCCGGGGTTCTTTTCACCTTTCCATCACTGTACTAGTTCGCTATCGATCGTATATTATATTTAGCCTTGGCTGGTGGTCCAGCCGGATTCAATCAGGGTTTCTCGTGCCCCGACCTACTCGAAACACCATACATAAGGTCAGCGTTGTTTTCGCATACGCGGCTTTCACGCTCTTTGACCAAGTATTCAAACTTGTTCTGCTAACCACGCCGATTTTTTACCTTACCTACCGGTGATAGCCAGTAGTCGCAAACCAGATAGCTCGATTCAGAAGAATCAAGTGCTCTGGCTTGGTCATATGATATTTCACAACCCCTTCTAAGTATTCGTCTATCAACTTATTTGCCTAAATAAATAGGCAAAAACTTAAAAGGTTTGGGCTGTTGCGATTTCGCTCGCCACTACTTTCGCAATAGTTATTTACTCTCTTTTCCTCATCCTACTAAGATGTTTCAGTTCAGATGGTTCCCGCTCGCGTGCCTATGTATTCAGCACGTGGCAACATGACATGACTCATGCTAGGTTTCCCCATTCGGAAATCTCCGGATCACAGCTTGTTGACAGCTACCCGAAGCTTATCGCAGTCTTCCACGTCCTTCATCGGTAATATACGTCTAGGCATCCATTGTGTGCCCTTGAGTACCTTTTTATGCATTGACTTAACTAGCAATTGGTATAGACCAACTGATAGTGCCGTCAATCGTTATTTTCTTACATCACTAAATTGTTAAACTGCATGTGTCTCGTTGTAAGCACACACCTGCGAACACCATTGGTATGATGTCTGTCTGCCTGTGCTCAAACTCGCAACTTTGTCTATTCTACCACTTGGGCTACCCTGTGTAAAGTAGCTTTTCGTTGTAGTTTTGGCAATGATTATTGTACCCACTCCATCATTACCCTCTTGCCAGAGGTTCGTTGCCGAACATGCGCTCACTGGACTTAAGTTTACACGAATCATCGGCGTTTGGCAAGGCTTTTTTGAGCAATTTTTGCAGAAAATATTATTCTTGATGAGTGCTCGCTCTATTGCATCTTGCGATCAGAGGTGGAGATGCTGACAGCAGCCTTTTGTGCCACGATGGAATGGCTGATCGCTCGCAAAACGCATTGCTATTGCTTGGCACATGCTTCGCATTGGTGGCATTGCGCGCTCAATACATAGCTATTTATAGTGTAACGATTAGCTCACGCTCCACATTCCGCCTACTTCTCGTGCCCTTCCCCATGCCCACCCAATGGAGCGTAAACATCTGCCGTGATATTGGCCACTTCTTAACCCTGACGCTAAGAGCCAAGATGCAACAAATCATCAGCCTCGCGTCACCTGCCAGAAGCGAGAACCCACCCACAGGATGCGAACCTTCCAATACGGGCATTACTACCATCAATAACATAGCGCATAAAAAACACCCGCTCATAGACTGAACGGGTGATCCTCTTGCAACTGGGTTTGTGACACGCTCCAAAGGGTTCGTATACGGAGCTTGTGGTGGGCGCTGAGGGACTCGAACCCCCGACCCTCTCGGTGTAAACGAGATGCTCTAGCCAACTGAGCTAAGCGCCCGCATGCTGTAATGCCACATTGCTTATCTGGTGGGCGATGGAGGACTTGAACCACCGACCTCGTCATTATCAGTGACGCGCTCTAACCAGCTGAGCTAATCGCCCCTACACCATCAAGCAAAAAAATTGGTGGAGTGGGATGGACGTAAGCCCATACCACCCCATGCGAATGGTGGAGATACAGGGACTCAAACCCTGGACCCCCTGCTTGCAAAGCAGGTGCTCTAATCAACTGAGCTATATCCCCGCGTTCGTTCGCGCACTCTGTCGCTGAACCTGTTCCATATTAGCATAGATTTTTCGCCAGTACAAGAGTATACTAGATATTATGCAATATACATTTAGTTGGGGATCGTTCTTCATCGGTACACTTATCTTGATCGTTGGTGGCTGTATTGTCGTATGGCACCGCCAGCTGTCTGATATGTTTAGCGATGACATTGGCAGCTACAGCCGCTACCAGATGTGGGGGTTGATCGGCTGCGGGCTGGGTCTGCTTGTCATGACCAACCTGCATGATATGATCCTGCGAGCGTTTCTTGGGCTGTTCTTTCACTTTAGCTAGAGAACCTCACTGAGAGGCGATGAGGAGTGCTACGGCGCTCCTTTTTGGTTACTTTTGCTCTGTCTTATCGTAGAATGATATTCGTTTAGTCTATTCTTCTTATGATGCATAGTATATCCGTGGCTAGATATCCGAGGAACATACTCATAACGACCATCCTTTATTTATAACAGATCGAGAGCTCATACAAAGAGCAATAAACAGCAACTCAACTGTCATAACACCTCGCGAGAGCGACCAATCACATAAGGCAGTCGTCTACTATCAGTAACGATCGTTGTCAATCCCATACCACTCACTTTTACCGAAGTATTATTATATTATTTCCTCTTACAAAAAATAGCCCAGCAAGCTGGGCTATCTCTTAACAACTTAGTTGTGCAATCCTCATCTCGTCACTTTGGTGTAAGCTTTGTCTCACCCCGAAGGGTTAGTGTAAATATGTAAGCTTAGCATATTTACGAGACCGACCTAGCTCTGATAGTGATTACTCAACTATCAGGCATTCATACTCCCTAGAAAGGAGGTAATCCATCCGCACCTTCCGGTACGGATACCTTGTTACGACTTAACCCCAATCATGCCCCCCACCTTAGGCCGACGAATCGGACTTCGGGTGTTGGTCACTTTCATGGTTTGACGGGCGGTGTGTACAAGACCCGGGAACGTATTCACCGCAGCTTGCTGATCTGCGATTACTAGCGATTCCGACTTCATGGAGGCGAGTTTCAGCCTCCAATCCGAACTGGGACTAGCTTTGATGCGATTTGCTCCACCTCGCGGCTTTGCTGCGCATTGTACTAGCCATTGTATCGTGTTTCTAGCCCAGGACGTAAGGGAAATACTGACCTGACATCATCCCCTCCTTCCTCTCCGTTACCGAAGCAGTCCAACTAGAAAAATCCAACTAGTTGCAAGGGTTGCGCTCGTTGATGGACTTAACCAAACATCTCACGACACGAGCTGACGACGGCCATGCATCACCTGTCACAGGGTTCCAAAAGGCACTAATTGGTTTCCCAAAAATTCCCTGGATGTCAAGCCCTGGTAAGGTTCTTCGTTTAGCATCGAATTAAAGAACACGATCCACCGCTTGTGCGGGTCCCCGTCAATTCCTTTATGTTTTAGCCTTGCGGCCGTACTCCACAGGCGGGATACTTAACGCGTTAGCTTCGCTACTGAAGGGGTCGATACCTCCAACAGCTAGTATCCATCGTTTACGGCGTGGACTACCCGGGTATCTAATCCGGTTCGCTCCCCACGCTTTCGTGCCTTAGCGTCAGAAATGGTCCAGTCACCTGCCTACGCCATTGGTGTTCCTTCTTATATCTACGGATTTCACTCCTACACAAGAAATTCCAGTGACCTCTACCACTCTCGAGTTTGCCAGTTTGAATAATAGCCTGTATGGTTGAGCCACCAGATTTCACTATTCACTTAACAAACCGCCTACGCAACTCTTTACGCCCAGTCACTCCGGATAACGCTCGGATCCTACGTATGACCGCGGCTGCTGGCACGTAGTTAGCCGATCCTTATTCATAAGTTACCGTCATATTCCTCACTTATAAAAGCAGTTTACAACCCGAAGGCCTTCATCCTGCACGCGGCGTTGCTCCATCAGGCTTTCGCCCATTGTGGAAGATTCCTCACTGCTGCCTCCCGTAGGAGTCTGGGCCGTGTCTCAGTCCCAGTCTGGCTGATCATCCTCTCAGACCAGCTACGGATCGTCGGCTTGGTGAGCCTTTACCTCACCAACTACCTAATCCGACGCGGGCCACTCCCAAAGCGGATAAATCCTTTAATCCGAAGATCATATGCGGTATTAGCTACCCTTTCGGGCAGTTATCCCTCACTTTGGGGCATGTTCCCACGCGTTACTCAGCCGTCCGCCGCTCGCCGCCAAGTAGTAAACTACTCGCGCTGCCGCTCGACTTGCATGTGTTAGGCACGCCGCCAGCGTTCATCCTGAGCCAGGATCAAACTCTCCATAAAAAGAAAAGATGTACTTTTCATAAAAGATGCTTCCCTGTTGGGAAGCGTCTATAACTCAAAAATAGACTGACGATGATTATTGCACAACTAAATTGTTAAGATACAAAACGTCTCGTTGTTGGCCCTTGTTTTTGTTCCCTCAACCAGACTGAAACCATCATAGCGTATTTTTTGCGGATGGTCAACACTTTTTTACGATTATTTTGTCGCAAAAAATACAACTACGCCCACAAGCACGCCAAGCAGCGACCCAACGAAGATCTCGAGCGGAGTGTGCCCCTGTGCAGCCCGCGGCAACGTGACATCGACCCCAGTCTTCTTGATAACTTGCTGGATAGCAATGCCCTGCTCGCCTGATGAGCGCCGCACCTTGACAGCATCGTAGCAAATAATCAACACGAGTAGTGTCGTGACGCCAACAAGCGGTGACTGCAACCCCTGCTGCAGCACCAGCACCGTCCAGACAGACAATGATGTGGCGGCATGCGAGCTCGGCATGCCGCCAGAGATGAAGAGCTGGTGGGTGAAGTCCAGCACCTTGCCTTTGGCGTGGGCAATTGCAAACTTAATGACGTGAGCAATTGCCCAACTGATGGCGATGGCCACAATATATGGCGAGAGGTACCATGGCATAGTTATGCCTCCTTATCCTCGTCTTTTTCGCGCACAATACCGATCGATGAGACGGTATCCCCTTCGGCAAGACGCATCACGCGCACACCTTGGGTGGTGCGACCAAGGGTTGGGATGTCGTGGAGCGCCACACGAATGGTTTGGCCATTTTGGCTGATGAGGAGTGCCTCGGTGGCATCAGGCTCGAGGGTCTGCACAGCGATAATCGGCCCCGTCTTGGCAGTCACCACCGCTGCTTTGATGCCGACCCCACCCCGCTTGTGGCAGGGGAAGTTGGCCGCTTTGGTAATCTTGCCGTAACCGTTTTGGCTAATGACAAGCAATTGCTGATCGCTACTGGTGACAATGTCCATCCCCACCACCGTATCATCGGGGCGGAGGCGTACACCACGCACGCCACGAGCAACGCGGCCCATTGGTCGGCACTCTGTCTCGCTAAAGCGCACTGCCTGACCAGCTGACGTTGAGATTATTACATCATTGTCACCATTGGTCTGCTTTATCCAGCGTAGCTCATCACCATCGTCGAGTTTGATAGTGATGAGACCATTCGTACGGATGTTGGCGTAGTCTCGTAATGTTGTTTTTTTCACAGTACCCTTGGTTGTCGCCATAAAGAGGTAGCCATCATCACTTGCATCTTTCGCGTGATTGATAATTGATGTAATTTTCTCTTCAGGCTGGAGCTGAAGCAAGTTGACAGCCGCAACGCCCTTGGCTGCGAGACTGGCAGCAGGCACTTCGTACGCCTTAAGGCGGAAGACTCGGCCCTTGTTGGTAAAGAAGAGCAGCCAGTCATGGGTGTTGGCCGGAATGAGTTGGTCGATGCCGTCTTCTTCCTTGGTAGACATGCCACGCTTGCCCTTGCCACCTCTGTTTTGGCGACGGTATTCACTCACCAAAGTACGCTTGATGTAATTCTCTGCTGTGAGAATAACAACGGTTTCTTCCTCAGGGATGAGCTCTTCGTCGCTGAATTTGCCGAGCTCATGGTTGATGATCTTGGTGCGGCGCTCGTCACCGTACTTTTCTTTCATCTCAAGCAGTTCCTCTTTGATAAGGCGCAGGATCTCATTCTCGTCAGCCAGGATAGCCTCAAGCTGCTTGATGAGCTCGTGCAGATAGCGCAGCTCGTCTTCGATCTCTTGGCGGTCAAGGCCAGTCAGCTTGCGCAGCTGCATGGCAAGGATTGCCTTACCTTGGATCTCACTGAGCGCAAAACGCTCCATCAACCCCTGTAAAGCGTCGTTGTAATTCTTACTTGCTCGGATCAGCTTGACGACCTCATCGATGTTATCAAGCGCAATCTTGAGCCCTTCAAGAATATGAGCTCGTGCCTTCGCCTTCTTGAGCTCATATTCAGTGCGGCGACGCACCACAATGCGCCGATGCGTGATAAACTCACCAAGAATATCATGCAAGCCAAGTACCCGTGGCTGGAGACGCATCGCGTTCTCGCTACTCGGCACAAGAGCAAGCATGTTGTAGTGGAAGTTAGTCTGCAGCGCGGTGAGCTTGTAGAGCTGGTTGAGCACCTTCTTAGGATAGGCATCCTTTTTGAGGTCGATAACAACACGCACATTACCCCGAGCTGACTCATCACGCAAGTCGCTGATAGAGGTGAGCTTCTTCTCGTGGACGAGGTCGGCAATCTTCTCAATCAGTGTTGCTTTATTCACACCATAGGGCATTTCTGTGATAACGATGCGGTAGCGCCCACGCTTCTTCGTTTCCTCGATGGCTGCCACGGCGCGCATCGTCACGCTACCGCGACCAGTGGCGTAGGCCTGGCGCATTGGCGTGCCACCGTAGACCACGGCACCAGTTGGAAAGTCCGGCCCTTTAATGTGCTGCATGAGGTCATCCAGCGTGGCATCAGGGTTGTTGATAAGCTCGACTGTTGCATCGACCACCTCACCAAGATTGTGGGTAGGGATATTTGTCGCCATACCAACAGCAATACCAACCTGGCCGTTAAGTAGTAGATTAGGCAGCTTGGCCGGCAAGACGGTCGGCTCTTGGCGAGTGGCATCGTAGGTATCGCGGAATGGGACGGTTTCTTTATCGATATCAGCTAGGAGTGCCTCTGACACACGCGTCATTTTTGCTTCGGTGTAGCGCATTGCGGCAGGCGGGTCGCCGTCCATCGAGCCAAAGTTCCCCTGCCCCTGTACCAGCGGGTAGCGCTCAACCCAGTCTTGAGCCATACGCACCATGGCATCGTAGATCGAGCTATCACCGTGTGGGTGGTATTTACCCATCACCTCACCAACAATCTGAGCACTCTTGATCGTCTTGGATGTCGGACCGATGCCCATTTTGTCCATCACATAGACGATGCGACGGTGGACAGGTTTCATGCCATCACGTACATCAGGCAGCGCGCGATCAACAATGACCGACATCGAATAGCGCAGGAAGTTATCCTCCATCACGTCCTCGACGGTACGGACCTCCACACTGCGCGAGTGGCTCTGGTCAGGCATGGTAGCTGGGGTGGTTGGTTGGTTATCTTCTGGCTGCATTGTATGTTCCTCGTTCATAGATTAGATATCAAGCTCCTCTAGGCTGACCTTTGCAGCGTTGGCCTGGATGAAGTTCTTGCGTACACTTACTTCGTTGCCCATTAGCTTGGTGAAGATTGCGTCGGCACGCTCGGCATCCTCCAGCTGGACTTGCACGAGCACGCGGTGCTCGGGGTTCATCGTCGTCTCCCACAGCTGGTCGGCATCCATCTCACCGAGACCCTTGTAACGCTGCAGGGCGGACTCACTCAGGCCAGCTTGTTTGATGCGGGGCTCGCTTGGGTCTATCTCTACCCCACGGGCCTTGCGCGCTGCAATCTGCTCATCGTAGTAGGCCTCGAGAGCTTCTTCGTTGTAGATATATTCTTGCTTGTTGCCCGAGAGACGGAGCTTAAACAGAGGTGGCTTAGCCAAGTAGATATGCCCTGCCTCCACCACCGGCTGCATATAGCGGAAGAAGAAGGTCATGAGCAGTGTGGCAATGTGGCTGCCGTCGACATCGGCGTCGGTCATGATGATGATGCGGTTGTAGCGCAGCCCCTTGATGTCGAAGGTGTCGCCAATCCCCACACCCATACCCTTGATGAGGCTGAGGATCTCACGGTTGGCGTACATTTTGTCGAGGCGGGCACGCTCGGTGTTGAGCACCTTACCACGCAGTGGCAAGATAGCCTGAGTACGACTGTCGCGCCCAGTCTTGGCCGAGCCACCAGCCGAGTCACCCTCCACGATGTACAGCTCACACTCTTCGGGGTTTTTGCTGGAGCAATCGGCCAGCTTGCCTGGCAGGCTGGCGCCATCGAGCGCCCCTTTGCGGATCACGGTATCGCGCGCCGCTCGGGCAGCCTTACGAGCTCGGGCAGCCAGCGTCGCCTTGCCAACAATCTTCTTAGCCACTGCCGGATTCTCTTCTAGATAGTACGAGAAATACTCACTCATTACTTGGTCAACGTAACGCCGCACCTCGGGGTTACCAAGCTTATTCTTGGTTTGGCCCTCAAACTGCGGGTCGGGCAGCTTAACGAGGATAACAGCAGTAAGCCCCTCGCGGATGTCATCGCCCGAGAGGTTGTCATCCTTTTCCTTGAGGAGACCATTCTTGCGCGCGTAGTCATTGATAACACGGGTCATTGCTGCGCGAAAGCCCACAAGGTGTGTCCCACCATCAGGGGTGAGCACGTTGTTGGCGAAAGGTCGGACGGTTTCGACGTAGGTATCGTTGTATTGCACCGCCACCTCGATCATCGAGTCCTCGACTTGCTTTTCCACATAAAAGACATCGTCGCTCAGCACATCTTTACCAACGTTAAGGTTCTTGACATAACTGCGAATCCCTCCCTCGAAATAAAAGGCCTGGCGCTGCTTGGTGCGCTCATCATACACAGTGGTGTAGACGCCTTTCGTGAGGTAGGCTTGGTGGCGAAGGTAGTGTACCACCCACTTATAGTCGAAATCGACTGTCTCTTTAAAGATGGTCGGATCGGGATAGAAGATAATCGTTGTACCGTCAGGCCGGTCGGTTTTGCCCTTATTCTTGAGCGGTACAGTAGTATGGCCACGCTCAAATTCAATCCGATAGAGGCGTCCTTTGCGCACCACCTCTGCAACGAGGCGACTCGATAGCGCATTAACCACGCTCGAGCCCACACCGTGCAAACCAGACGACACCTTGTAGCCACCGCCACCAAACTTACCACCAGCGTGCAGCACCGTCAGTACTGTCTCGAGTGTGCTCAGGCCAGTCTTGGGGTGCTTGTCTACCGGGATACCACGCCCGTTGTCGGTCACCATCAAGCCACCATCGGCCAAGATACGTACATCGACGCGCGAGGCATAACCCGCAATCGCTTCATCGATGGAGTTATCAGCAATCTCCTTAATCAAGTGGTGCACACCATCGTAGCCCGTGCTACCGATATACATCCCTGGGCGCTTACGGACTGGCTCGAGACCCTCGAGCACCTGAATTTGCGAACCGTCATACGATCCATTATCTACTTGTTTGTTCATTCATTTCCCTCACTATTAGGTCATTCGGGTTACATTACACGCACCTTATTGTATCATAATCGCCGAGGCAGCGAAAATAACAGGGGTGGAGAGAGTGATTTAAATCACTAGAACTCACCTTCTTTGTATCAGCTCCACCCCCATCACTTCATCCGATGGAGCGTGAGATAAAGCAGAAGCCTTAAGATTCAGACTACTCATACTTACTTGTCGCAACAAGGATGAAGCCAGCGACAGCCATCACTGGTGATACGACAAACCACGCGATGCCGGCATATATCACGATCGACGCCACCATCCCCATCGCCAGTAGCGTTGGTTCATTGAGAAGAGTTTTCAAAACATGCCAATGTGCACTAAGAAAGTCAGCCACACCAAAAAGCATCGACACAAGCATACCATACAGCGCCATCATCGGTACAGCTGCTGCAAGCATCAGCCAGAGGCCAGTCTTGCGCTTCATCATTTGATTGAGCGTCGTATCATCTACATCGCTACGTTTTGCTGGTATCGCTGGCTGCATACCCAGCAATACATACCAGAGGTAGAGCGAACCAACGAAGCTCGGTATGTTGCTCATGAGAACTGTTGTATTATTAACTACTAATCCTACAGGTGTGTGCAGTACACCACCACTGAGCCAACCCACAATAAACAGCGCCCCATTCACTAGCAACAAGCCAAGCGCTCCAATCCTCTGCCAGTATCGATCGGTGCGGTGCGACTGCCGCAGTGTGATGACGCTCTGCGCTAGTATACTCGCACTCCAAGCGGCGAGTAGCCAGCCAAGCACCTGCTCCACCCCTGTCAGGCTCGCTAGCACCCCGCCCTGCAGACATACGATGGCCGCACTGGCAATCATCCCCACCCCACCCGCAATCACCCACGCCTCAAGCAATGGGCGACGCGGCGGCGCAGACGCATCAGGCGTAGTTATATGGCTATGCTGTTTTGCGGTAGTTGTAGCGATGGATTGCTCTGACATGGGGCGGTTCTCCTCTGTTAGACGATGGTTTTGGTGCTTGATTATTCGCGCTGGCTGTTTGCCACAAGCACCATACCAATGATGAGCATAACGATACATGGCACAATCAAGATCATGCCAGCAATCATAAAGATAAGGTGAATCATGCCCAAAAACGATAGTATTGGTGTAAAGACGGTGGTAGTGCCTCGCCCTATACCGCTCATCATCATCAACGTCCCCGAAAACTGCGCAAGAGCCGGAAGCACAAATGCCGTCACAATCAGCCAGAGACCGATACGTCGACGCCGCATCAAACGAGCATATGTTGTGGCGGGCACATCAGGTGCAGTGCGCGGCGCGATTGTCCGCTTCGTACAGAGTAATAAGTACCAGAGATAGATGGAGCCGAACACAGCGATGACGGTACTTACCTGTATGACTGTACTGTTTATCCATATAACCGCCTTTTGCCCGGGGCTCACAAAGAACAAATTGTATAGCCATTCGCTTATGATGAGTGCGGCTGGGTTACCCGCCACCAAGAGTAAGGCAAGGAACCGCTGTATATAATGATCTGTCCGGTGGAGCTGCATCAGCGTACTGATCCCCTGCACCACCAAGCTCACGCTCCACATAAGGATGAGCCAGCCAGCTACCCGCTCTGGTGACGTGCGGTCTACCTGCCCCACCATCAGTGCACCATAGAAGCTCACCATCGCAGCATACATCAGCATTCCTGCTGCTCCCGTCGCAATAAACGCTTCGAGCACTGGCCGGCGGCGGGCTGTGGCATGTGCAACAGGGGTAGCTGACGATGGCGGTGTGTTTGTGTGGCTAGATGATGTACTATCTACGACAGCTTGCGATTCGCTAGTTGCTGGTGCGTTGGCTGGCGAAACAGAGGTCGTATTTGCCTTTGTTGTTTTCTTCTCAACAGATCGTGGCTGTTGTGATTTTTGCTTGGCGCGCTGTGTGGCGCGCCTCTTTGGAGATAATGTCGCTTGTGTCTCTAGCGCGGCGGGCGCTGCTGGGGTTGATTTTTTTCGTAGCATAGAACCGTCCTCCTCTGCCTAGTATACGCGCCCTATCACCGTTTTGCTACATAAAAACATGCAATTGCCTCAAATGCAAAGACTAGTGCCAGCTCGTACCAGCCACCACGCCCCACCGAGCGCGCCCCAATCAGCAGCACTGGTGCCAGCGCCAGTACCGAGCCAAAATAATAACAGCGCCGAAAGCTGAGTGTCACTGCTCGCCGCTGCGCCTCGGGCAACCAACGCCGCAGCGCCACTGCAATACCCGCCAGCAGGTATGTCAGCAACCCCAGCATTACCACATAGCACAACACAAAGACCAGCACGATCCCCAGGGGGTGAATCGTCGCTGGTGTGGTGGTCTGCAGCACAATCGCTAGCAGCACCGCCGCAGCTATGCTCATACTCGCAAGCAGGATTCTTCGAGACATATCTATCACTATACCAAGCAATCCGCTTGGTGAGAAGCCCGAGCAGCTACACAAAGCAACGCGCTTGCAGCGTCCTCATAAGTAAAAAATTAGGACGCCCGGCAGCCGCTACGGGCTAGAGGTGCTCCACAGTGTGGAGCATGAGTGGTGAGCCCTCGGCATGCGCCATGTATGAGGAGGCCACCACGCGTCGACGCCAACAATAACAAAAGTACTTCTACTTGGGGGGTACTCTATATAGTATTGGCGGAGCGCAGGCAGTGCCAAAGCTCAGCGCTATGCCGCGCTCTGCCGCTGCCTGGTGTACGCCAATGGCGATGCTATGTTGGGTTAATAGTAGGGTAAGCTTTTCCGTTTTATTTTTCTTGGGTATTTGTGTTTGTCAAAGCTTACTTCTACGTTAGCACAAGCGTTATGGTAAGTCAATGCGTTTTGAGGCTGAGCTGCAAAACCCCAGTAGCGCTTACGCTTTGGTTATTTTATGCAGCACGCTTTGTTATGGCGATCCTCGGCTTTGGCGCTCGACGATGAGTATCGAGCCACTCCATTATTGCTTATGGTGGCTCAACCAACGCATCGGTCGTTTGCCGTTGCTATACATCGCACCAACGAAAAGCACAAGCGAAATCACTATCATGCGAACTATCGCAAAACATTGCCTCGCCACCCTCTTTCTCACCCACGCGAACATTGGCGGCTTGCTCATCTCTTGCACCTCTGTACTTTCGAGAGTTGTGCACAGGCATTTTTGTTGTATATAGTGCAATAATTTTTTGTTCGTTTTTGGCTCTGTACTGTATGCTACCTCTGTTGTATTCCATTACTTGTGTTGTGTTTATAACACAAGTTTTGGGCGATGTGCGGTCGGTCTGCGTATATGTTCGATGTGGTATTTTTTACGCAAAAATATTGCCAAAAATCGTTGACACAAGCAGTTTTCTCCCATATCATAAGGGTAGCTTCTGAATAAAAAAATTATGCAGAGGCCAAAAATAAACAATATACGAAAACTCCACATCCAAAAACAACCACTACTCGCAGGTGGTTGTTTTTTTGGTGAGAGAGCTTGGCTAGTACGCAACCCTTGGTGATACTTCGCAGCAGTGTTTGTGATTTGTACGATTTATATACTCACCCGCAACACAACACTGCGAGATTCCAGTTTGGTCGACTCTCACTGCCACTCATCTGGCAGTGGTGGCAGTGGACTGTCATTTTGCGGCTTGCTATAGAGCGTCACAAGGCGCGGCCCAATTTGGCTGGTCTCACCATCACGCACATGTGCACCATGTATCATAGCGAACCGTGCTACTGGGTGTTGCTCAGCCCAAGCCGCACTAGCGTCACCACCTTGTGAGTTCCGTGGAATATACGCCTCATCTTCGTACGGCGCGACATCTGAGCGCCACTCAACAACACTTAGATCCCCTTCGGGCGCTTCGTCCGACTCATATAACCCTACACTCTCAAATCCGTTCGCCCTCAGTAAATGATCAGACTCTTGAGCGAGAAGGGCTATTTTATTCTCAACTTCGTGACCAGTTTCATACCCAAGCGCTACTCGTGCGAGCCTTTTTACGCGCTCTATGCTACGCTTCCATAATTCGTTAACGTTTGATGGATATTCCTTGTGTGTCATAATACATACTATAATGCAACACACCTGTCGTAATGTCAATAAAAATCGCCCACCCTCGGTGAGCAATCATCTTCTACGTGGTGGAGCTGCCGGGTACTGCCCCCGGGTCCGCTTGGTGCCCTCGTATTCGTCTACGAACGTAGGTTTGTTTGCGTGTTTGACAACGCGAGGCCGATCAGAAACAAACCAAAAATACAGCCTATCGTTGCGCGGTATATGTCCTCTCCTCGTGCCGCTGCCACCAGGAGAGCAAGCAACATAGCTATGACACTACGAGATGCCCTGTTGCCATGCACCTCATAGCGATCGCCAGACTAAGCGGCGAGTGCAACCGCGGCGGTCTTGGAAGATGCGAAGATCTCCTCAACACTGCGGAATGCTGCTGCAACTTTATTTTTTGCAGTTATATCTATGCGTGTCGTGCATATCCGATTCGCAGAATACAATGACAAAGTCCAAACGTCGAACGCTATATCAGCCCCACGTCTGCACATATTATAGCACGGTTTTGCCTATATATCCTCGCTCGAGCGCTTGAGCGTCAAGTTGGCCTATCGCTACACAAGAACATTCTAGAAAGCTAGCGATTTCTCCTCCCTGGCAGCATCCTTTTCGTTGTCTATTTTGTATGAGCAGCGAGCGATATCCTTATATATTCTCACACTCATCCCCACACTCCCTCCTCCAGAACAAAAACAATTTGCACAGTCATCACCAATATGCTTAACTATAGACAGCATGAACAAAGTCGCAAAAATCAGGTCGGTTGCGCCCGTAGGGTTCGCTGGCCATATGATTGACGTCGAGAGCGACATGACCAAGGGTTTGCCCGCCCTGCAGATAGTTGGCCTGGGCAACAAAGCCATCGACGAAGCGCGCGAACGAGTGCGCAGCGCCATCACCAACTCCCTGCTGGAATATCCAGCCCAGCGCATCACCATCAACCTCGCGCCGGCCGAGCTACCCAAGGATGGCACACACTACGACCTGCCGATTGCCCTTGCCCTCCTCACCAGCAGTGGCCAGCTCCGGCCCGAGCAAGTGGCTGGTACGGTCTTCGCTGGTGAACTGGCACTTGACGGCACGCTCCGCCCGATCAAAGGAGCCATTACCATTGCCGAAGCAGCTCGTGATAATAATTACAACACTGTCTATTTGCCCACAGAGAATCTCGCCCAAGCTTCCCTCGTATCAGGGGTGACGCTCTATGGTGTACCAGATCTTACAACACTCTTTCTCCATCTCAAGGGCGAAAAACTGCTACCAATCTACCAGCCACCACTCACTGATGATAAACCAACAACAGCCGCGCCATCGCCCCTGCTTGACGATATCTACGGCCAAGCCCAAGCCAAGCGCGCTCTCACCATCGCTGCAGCAGGCCACCACAACATCCTCTTCACTGGGCCGCCCGGCACTGGCAAGTCGATGCTTGCCAAGACGCTGCCCAGCCTCTTGCCACCCCTGACTCCAGATGAGCAACTGGCCGTAACGAAGCTGCACAGCCTGGCTGGTCTCTCACTCGACCAAAGCGTCCAGACGCGGCCATTTCGGGCGCCGCACCACACAGCCAGCCGCGCATCGCTGATTGGCGGTGGGTCGGTACCGCAGCCTGGCGAGGTGAGCTTAGCCCACCTGGGCGTGCTCTTCCTTGATGAGCTGCCCGAATATCCACGCACGACGCTTGAGGTTTTGCGCCAGCCACTCGAGGACACCACAGTGACAGTCACCCGAGCACGAGGGCGTGCCACCTACCCGGCCGATTTTATGCTGGTGGCCACCATAAACCCCTGCCCCTGTGGCTATTATGGCGACCCAACGCACGCCTGCACCTGCAGCAGCACGCAGATCATCGCTTACCAGAAGCGCTTGTCTGGGCCACTGATGGATCGGATTGATATGATCATCCCCGTCAATCGCATCCCCACCGAGCAACTGCTCTCACACCGCACCACCACCGATCACGAGCAGTGCAGCGCCACTGCTGCCATCTCTACCGCCATCCGCGCTCAAGCCGCCCGCTATGGTGGCAGCGCCATGCGCAATAGCCGCCTCAGTTCGGCTCAGGTGCGGCGCTCTATCCCACTCTCGCCAGAGGTCAAGCAGTTCCTCGATGCTGCCAGCACCAAGCTTGGCCTCAGCCCGCGCGGTTACTTCAAAGTCATCAAGGTAGCCCAGACCATTGCCGATCTTGACGAAGCGCCGCACATCACCATTGCTCACATCTCCGAGGCGTTGCAATATCGACAACCAGCGCCCGTCAAAGCGTTGTAAAAATATCGTCGTGTATTTTACATCATATTCTACCTCTGTAATTTTCTATATATCAATGAAATCTGTAATTACGTGTGATTTACAACATTTGACAGAACCCTCATCAACCCGCCATACTAGAGCCATGCAAGCAAACTACTCTGACCAACCCCTTCACCACCCTACCCCAGGCCAGTCAGCAATCTTCCTCGCTGGCCCCACACCACGCTTCGATGAAGCATCGCAGCAGCTCATCTCTGCATCGTGGCGGCCCGAGGCGGTGCGGATCTTTGCGAGGCTGGGCTACGAGGGGATCGTCTACGCACCAGAAAACCACGATGCCTCGCCCCAGCGCGAGCTCGACCTCCTCAAGCAAGCACGCTGGGAGTGGGAAGCGCTCGACGCAGCAACGGTGGTACTCTTCTGGGTACCACGAGTAATCGACCGGTCGCTACCCACACTGGGTATGCCCGCCTTTACCACTAATGTAGAATTTGGCTTCCATATCGGCAAGAACCCGGCCAAGGTCGTCTACGGCCATCCAGAGGGCGCTCCCAAGACACGCTACCTTGACGCGCTCTACACCGAGCACACTGGGCGGCAGCCAAGCACAACACTCGAAGAGACGATCACGCAGGCAATTACCTGTGCCAAGGCACTGCAGATGCAGGACACTTAGCCGCCCATCTGCATCTCGCCCTACCGGTTTCTTACACTTCCTTTAGTGGGGTGTGCAGCTCGTTATTTATAAGCGCACAAAAGAGAAAAACGCTGTAAACCAAGGGGCTTTCATTCTCATAACCCTACCCATAGCGTCTATCACCGAGCAATCGCAGCAAAAATCACCATAACCACGGCATATTTCATTTGCCTTTTGCGGCGACATCTGGTAAACTTTTGGGGAGTCAATTCGTTTTAAGCTCAAGCAAAGGAGAGCACAATCAAATCAACCACCCGCATCAACGAAGCCATCCGCGCACGCGAGCTGCGCGTCATTGGCGAAAGCGGCGAACAACTTGGCATCATGAGCCGGCAAGCAGCCCTGGATAAGGCGCGGCAAGCTGGCGTAGACTTGGTGGAGTTTTCGCCCAATGCTAACCCACCCGTTGTGAAGATCATCGATTGGGGCAAATATCAGTACCAAAAGATGAAGGAGCAGCAGCGCAACCGGCGAAGCAATAAAGCCAATGAGCTCAAGCAGATGCGTTTTGGTCTAAAGATTGGCGCTAATGATCTAGAGATCAAGCTGCGCAAGATTCGCAAATTCCTGGCTGAGGGGCACAAGGTCAAGGTTTTGATCTTTTTCCGCGGCCGCGAGATGGCGCATCGTGAGCTTGGCTATAACCTGATTAGCCAGGTTGTCTCCGCCCTTGAGGACGAAGCGATTGTCGAGCAAAAACCACTGATGGCTGGGCGCAACCTCAGCATCGTAATAAGGAGTAAGTAATGCCAAAACTCAAGACCCACAAGGGCACTGCTAAGCGCATTAAGCTAACCAGTACCGGCAAACTGACCCGTCGGCGCGCCTTCGGGAACCACATGCTCTCCAAGAAGAGCAAGTCGCGCAAGCGCAATATCAACACCCCTGCTACCATCACTGGTGGTATGGCCAAAAATGCTAAACGAGCCTTAGGAGTCTAACATATGCGCGTCAAACGAGGAACAACCGCCCACGCTCGCCACGCCAAGATGCTGCGAGCTGCCAAAGGAATGCAACACAATCGCACTCGGAGCTTCCGCCTTGCCAAGCAAGGGGTAATCCGTGCCCTGCAATATGCCTACCGCGACCGTCGCAACCGCAAGCGCGACCTGCGCCAGTTGTGGATCACTCGCATCAACGCTGCTGCCAGGCAAAATGGTACCACCTATGGCCGCCTGATCGCTGATATCAAGGCTGCTGGTGTGGCACTCGACCGCAAGGTCCTCGCCGAGCTCGCCGTCAACGAGCCACAGGCTTTTGCAGCTGTCGTTAAGCACGTCACCCGCAAGTAGTGTAGCAATTTATACGACGTTGTGAAGAATACACACCTCTGTAACAGGGGTGTTGTATTTATTTGTAGATGAGCAACCACTCAATGGGACATAACATCTCGCCTGTATTACCTCATCCCATCAACCTCCTCACTACGTCGAAGATGTTTCGGTCAGATGAATCACAGAGCCTATCCGTCCCCACAGTTGCTGGCTTCCAGATATGTTCTTGTTCGGCGAGGAGGTTGCAAGAAAATAACAAAGCTCCAAAGCTGGAGCTAACACATCATACCATAAAGCAGCCTATCGATAAGCCGGGTTCTGTCGTGGATGATCATCTATCTAGTTTGCAAATTGCTCTGCAAATCGAGCGGTTAGCGATAGCCACAAGCGGATCACTCATCCGTGGCTATCTCCTTGCAGCCGACAGGGTTTACCTCCGCGGCATGTCACCATGCAGCGCTGTGAGCTCTTACCTCACTCCTTTCACCCTTACCCCGCTACTAGAGCGCTACTGCGCACGAGTATTGGTGTTGCGGAGCGGTATCGTTTCTGTGGCACTTTCCCTAGGGTTGCCCCCGGTCGCCGTTAGCGACTGTCGTATCCTGTGCTGCCCGGACTTTCCTCTTGCCAAGTAGCAAGCGATCATCTAATAGACTGCCTCTTTATTATAGCATAAGGGATTTATGATACGTGGGTATCAAAACCTTCATCTTCAGTGCAAGGCCCTCTCCATCACTTCGTCTGATAGAGTGTGCTAATCGGTTGTAATAACCGATTAGCAGCCCAGCGCAAGAGGTCGATACTTGGGGAGTATCGACCCTTATAGCGTTCTATCGGAGGGAGTGATGAAGAGGAACCGTGTGATACTCTTAGCCCTCAACCATCAAAAAATCCCAGACTCACCCCAGGCGCTTGATATTCCCCTGCATGATGCAAGGTGGGTTTCCTCATCCATACCCACGGGTATGGTGAATGTTGGAATCCCTATCATATGATGTTAGGAAAATCATACACGCCCGATATTCGTCTGGGACACTCTTAGTATACCACAGAATGGTAAGCGGCGTCACGTTTGCGATGTTGAGATCCTCACACCTTCTTCCTTAGTGCTAAACATGTCAATATCTGCTGAATATTAACCCCTTATATTGATGTTTAATCTGCTCGTGCTCATAACAGACACTCACCTTTGTACGAGAGACGGCCTCATTCAATCTTCCACCAGGCTAGCCTATAATCTAAACCCTGTACCAAGCCAGGTAAAAGGCCCAATTCCTACTCCTTAACCAAGCGACACGCCAAACATCAGCGAGAAAAGCTGCAAGATACCCCTGATAGCCGCCATCATCACATTGCCAATAGCTGAGCTACCGACCAATACCAGCACAAAGACCAGCATCACGCCGTACTGCTCCACCACCTCCATGCCGCGGCGTACAAACTCTGGTGCCAAAGCATACAGCACACGCGAGCCATCCAGCGGTGGAATCGGCAGCATATTAAAGACAAAGAAACCAAGATTCACACTCACCGCCGTAGCAAGCAGCGGCTGCACTGCTGGCCCAGCGATCGTCGCATATAGACCAAAGCAGATGAAGGCAATGACGAAGTTTGTCAGTGGTCCAGCGAGCCCCACCAGCGCTGCGCCCCATTCGTCGCCACGCACTCGCTCGGGGTTGTACGGCACTGGCTTGGCCCCACCAAACACTGGTAGGCCCAGTAGTGCCAAGCTCAGTGGCAAAAGGATAGTCAAGAATGGATCAATATGATGCAGTGGATTGAGCGTCAAACGCCCCTGCTCCTTAGCCGTATCATCGCCCAGCCAGTACGCCACAAAGCCATGCATCGCCTCGTGCAGCGTCATTGAGATAAGAATAACGACAAGGACGATAATGAGGTGAGCGATATCAATATGCATTTCTTTATTGTACCACATTGCCTACCCACCTTGACATTGCCCCCTTGGCAGCGTATACTAATACAGATTGTAATAATATAAGTTATAAGTGGAATAAGAATATGGCAGCACGATGTGAACTGACTGGCAAGGGTAAGCAATTCGGCAACAATGTGAGCTTCTCGTTGCGACGCACCAAGCGAGTCTTCAAACCAAACCTTCAGAAAAAGACCTTCGTTGTAAATGGGCAAAAGGTCACCATGGTTCTCTCGACCAAAGCAATCCGCACCCTCAAGAAGAAAGGCCTGCTCACCAGCGCCAAGACAAAGGCCAAGGCTGCGGCATAGTCGCCCAGAGCAAACGATAACTGTAAAAATATCCCCTTCCTTTCATAGGGGATATTTTAGTGGTTACTTCGCTTTATCTAACTCAGCAATTGTCGCGAGCACACCAGCGAACTGCCGAGCAAACTCTGGCCGCAGCACCAGTACACGCTGGGTGCCAACCGCTTCACTCGTGACAATGCCTGCTTCGCGCAGGACTTTGCAGTGGTGCGAGACAGTAGAGAGTGAGAGATTATGATCGATCTGGCTGCAGCCCAGCCGCCCCTCCACAGCCAAGCGGCGGACAATCCGCAGCCGCAGCGGGTCGGACAGGGCGGCAAAGACATGCTCTGGTGCAAGTAGGTCAGTTGGAGTGTTTTGTTGGGATGTCATTTCCTTTGTATTGTCTCATACCTGCTGGTCATTGCCAAGGCAAGCACTACCACACCGGCCGCTATGAGCGGAATGGCCCGCGCTGGCTGACTACTAATAATCATACTGCCTAGCATACCACCAAAGCCTTGACCAATGTAAATACTGGATGAATTGAGTGAAAGATTCAGCTGAGCCCGTTCTGGAGCAAGCGCAATGACGCGGTATTGCTGAGCAATCGTGGCAATCCACGCACTAGCCGTCCATAATAGCACACTGCCACCAACGAGACCAAGCGCGCCTAGCATCCCAGCCGCCACACCAAGCAAAGCGAGCGCCAACGCAAAGACAAGCATCGCCCAGCGGGCCAGCCAAATGTGGGCAAAACGATCGGTCAGCCAGCCGCCTAGCACACCACCCAGGAGTGAGCCCACACCAAAGATGAGCAAAATCCAGCTAAAGTATTCGTGCAGACCCGCCTGCTGTACCACTGCACTCAGATATGAAATCACGCTGGTACCAGCGACAAATATCACTACTGTTATCAATAACGTCAGTGCAACCTGGCGATTCGCCAAGCCCGCCACCAATGCCCGAACGGTTGGTACCTGCTGCGCTGGCTGCGCCTCACACGCCCGAATGCCCAGCACAATGCCACACAACACCAGCACTGCAGCCACCGCCATTGCCCAAAACAGCGCGTGGTAGCCATAGCGCTCCCCCACAACCGAACCAAGCGGTACAGCGAGAACTGTTGCCATCGTCATACCTGTTGTAACGACGGAGATTGCCTTACCACGATGCTTGGCCGGGGCAAGGCTGGTTGCCAAAGCCATCGCCGTTGGCATCATCATGGCTGAGCCCAAGGCTGCCATCACTCGAGCTGCCATCATCCATACAAATGACGACGCAAGCGCTGCCACTCCATTACCAATTGCAAATATCGCTAGTGCTAGTATCAAGGTCGACCGCCGATTGCGCCGCCCCATCACCATGCCACACAGTGGTGCCGCCAGTGCATACACCCACGCAAACACCGTTACCAAGAGGCCGGTCTGCCCCAGCGACACCCCCAGCTGCTGCGCCACCTGTGGCAATACCGCTGCCAGCATGAAGCCATCCGCCCCAATCACAAAGGCTCCCAGCGCTAGCACCGCAATCTTACCCCACGGCGTGGTTGATCGTTGTTCCATAAGACCGTTCCTTTCTTCGATATAAATCGAAATAATAGTGATATTTCGAAGTGTATCGAATTTAGTGTGCTGTGTCAAATCGACCACATTATGACAATGATTTCACTATAAATCTCACAAATCCTCATCACTGTCTTGCACTCATTTCTTGAGAAACCTATAGGGACTGGCCCCATCTTGCCCATCGATCCACCAACACTCGTGCTGGCTACAACTAATATTCATACCCCACCAGATAAAACAGTGAGGAGAAAAAACGGAGTGAAGATGTATCACAAAAAACCAGCCTCTCCACGAGGCTGGTTGCGCTTGGGGTATATGAATCCTAGCTTCGAGCCAGCTCAAACACCGTCAGCACTTCGGGCAGGTTACTCGCTGTTTTGATCTTGAGCTTAGGTTTTTGTTCGACTGGCGCACCAAGCTCCTTCTCAAAGACCTCCACTGTGTCTTGCGGTACTTCGTACTGCAACGCACTATCGGCATAATGAACGGGCACTACTACTCGTGGCTCGATCTTGCGAATAATGGCGGCGGCGCTCGTCGCATCCAGCGTGTAACCATAGCCACCCACTGGAATAACGACGATGTCGATCACCCCCAGCGCCTCGAGCTGAGCGTCAGTCAGCTCCGGCGCGATGTTGCCAATCACCGCAATGCGAATATCACCACACTCAATGCGATACACCGTCGAGAGTTGCTCACTCTCTGGCGTGTCGATGTGGCGCGTGGCAGCAATG
Organism: uncultured Candidatus Saccharibacteria bacterium; assembly: GCA_963519005.1. Lineage (GTDB taxonomy): Bacteria > Patescibacteriota > Saccharimonadia > Saccharimonadales > Saccharimonadaceae > Saccharimonas. Next base: position 22,136 of record CAUQKK010000003.1, read on the forward strand.
CCGCGGATGGTGTAGTCACCCACTTCATACTCGCCAGGCTGGTCGATGATAAGGCGCGCCTCGGGACTATTGATCGCAAATCGCTCTTCAGTCGCAAGCTCTACTGCATCCTTCGTCTTGGCGTCCTTCAGGCCGAGCAGCGACAGTTTGGGGTCAACTGCAAGCGTGGTTTTCTTCGTCGCGATGATGACGGTGTTGCCGCCTTTGTATTCGATATCAAGCATGATTCTCTCCTTCGTCTTCTTTTAATATATTATCAACGTCTACCAGTACGGTATGCTTGTTGGTCAGGATGGTGGTAATAAAGCGGTCACGCACGCTCAGCCGGTAATAGAACTCGTCGTAGCTCAGAATGCTATACGTCAGCTCGCGCCCCTCCTGCCGCTCGATAACTGCCACCACGCTGCGCACCTTAGCGGCCGAGAGGTTACCCACGAGCAGCAGGTCGATCGTACTGGCAGACCCCTTCACCAACGCCCCCGCCGCAATCGCCACACGTAGGCGCGGCAGCTGCATAATCGCATCTTGCCAAGCCGGCCGGTAGCCCGACTTATTCTTGGCTGGAGCGATTTTTTGATCAGCAAAGATGACACGCAGTGGTGGATAGTATTCGTACTGCTGGTTTACTTCGTAGTACAATTTGTTATCTACGCTGTCGCTCGTAATGATCCCCACCTCCAGCATATTGAGCAGCTCGCGGCGCACCGAATTAATTTGCTCATTAATCAGCCGCGTAATCTCGCGCACATAAAATGCCTTTCCTGGGTTATTCAAGAAAAGGTGGAGCAATTTCACACGAGTTTTTGATCCAAACAGTGCATCTATCATACGGTCACCAACTAGATTTATGGTATCACATCTGGCGCGCTTGCGCGAGCACCTCACCAAGGTACGTCTCGGCATCCTCCAGGCCGCACCATATGATGTCTGGGTTGCGCCGCAGCCAGGTCATTTGCCGCTTGGCCAGGCGCCAGTCTGCTGTGCAAAATGCCGCTTTGGCTTGCTCAAGCGTATACTCGCCCTGTTGTAATTTATGTACAATTGGGTAGATATTCCCTGTCATAGCCTCACTGTCCCACCCATAGTGGGCTGCTAATCCCGTTGCCTCTTGCACAACACCATGCGCAAAAAGCTGCTCTGTCCGCTCAGCAATGCGCCTACGCAGCACATCACGCGGCGTAGCAATACCTACAACATAGGTATTTTTATCAACATGCGCTGACCTCTGTAACTGTTGTCCTTCTCGCACTATTGTATTAATGACATGCCGTTTGTTGTATTTATTACTAGGTAATTCTATGTTGTGTACTCGACAATGTTCGTGCAAAGTTTCTATAGAATAGCCCTGTAGCTGCTGCATAAGCTTTTTGTTCACCGTCGGAAATTGAAATTTATACAACACTGCATCGACATACAGGCCCGTCCCGCCGACGAGAAACGGGATGCGCCCACGCTGACGAATCGCCATAATTTGCCGATTAGCATAGCGCTGAAAATCCACGACTGTGAAGCGCTGGCCCGGCTCTACTAAGTCCAACCCCCAGTGTGGCACAAGGGCTTGCTCATCCGGCGTGGGCTTGGCAGTGCCAATATCCATGCCCTTGTAGATAGTGCGCGAATCGGCGCAAATAATCTCACCACCGTACTGCCTCGCAAGGCGAATCGCTAAGCTAGTCTTACCGCTAGCAGTCGGCCCAACGATGGCGATGAGTGGCAGAGTGGCAGGCGCGAGAGGCGGTGTGTTATTTTTTGTGAGCATGCGAGCTACCTTTCAGATTATTATGCGGCGTGGCATGTGGCCGCCAGCGACGCTGTGCAAAATCAACCACGCGGTATGAGTCATCGCACTGGATGCCATCATGCTCGAGCAATTGCCGCTGCACTGCCTGCCCACCCGGAAAGCCGACCGCAAGGCCTCCCTTGCAATTAACAAGCCTATGCCAGGGTAGCTCCTCCGGCCCACCATGAGCAATTTCCCCCACTCGCCGTGCGGCATATGGGTGGCCCGCAAAAGCTGCCAAGTCGCCATAGGTCGTCACTTTATCATCTGGCAGCTGTGTCATCAGCTCGTAGACGGTATCACGCAGGCTCATCGCTGGCAAGTCGCTCAATTGCCACCTCCACTTCGTGCCAATTTGTGCAGCGCACTACCCCAGCTGGCAATGTTGCGGCTTGGTTCCAGGCATAATCGCCAAAGAGCAGCGCGTTGCGGCCATGTGCTGCCACCGCTTGGCAGTGCTTGAGCTGGTCGTCAATCAGCACATCGGCATTAATCTGCACCACCAACTCTGCCTTAGTAGCAAGGTGCGAACCATCCGTCAGCTCATCCCAAATGCCTGAGAAGTAGACTGATGTACTGGCAAAGATACCCGGAAAATGCTCGTCGATCCAAGCCATTGTATCGCTTTTCACTCGCAAGTGACGTGATGTCGCAATCATCAAGTGATGCTGCTGTGCCAAGCGCTCCAGTACCTCCAGCGCGCCGCCAATGTGTCCATAGCCCGTACCGAGGCCAGCATCCATCAGCTCGGCACTGCGCCGCTTCACTTCAGCATTATCCACCTGCCACATCTTAGCCCAATGCTCATCGTAGTCATCGACCGTCAGGTTCGTCCCCCAGCGCTGATTGCTAAAGGCGACGATGCCAGCGGCATTCTCCGCCAGCACATCGTCGACATCCACAGCAATGCGCAGGCGGCGCATTAGCTCAGCTCCTCTAGGTATGCCGCGAGCTCATCCAGCGGCACTGTTGTCTCGCCCTGCTGGGTACGTACACTTACCTGGCGGTTGGCTTTGTCGCGTGGGCCAACGATAATCTGCACCGGAATTTTTACAACAGTAGCTTCGCGGATCTTTTTGCCAAGCGATTCATTGCGCATATCTGTTGTGTATCTTACCTCGTTGTATTTTATAGGATGCATCAGTACCACTGTTTTGAGCACCGATGTGATTTCATCAACATAGTCTTCCACGGTGTTGTTAATGGTGAGAATGCGGACTTGCTCGGGCGCGATCCAGAAGGGGAACCACCCCGCGGTGTGCTCAATAAAGACGCTCAGGAAGCGCTCGATCGAGCCCAGCAGCGCGCTGTGGATCATCACGGGCCGAGCCATGTCACCCGCTTCATCGGTATATTCGAGGCCAAAGCGCTCGGGCTGGACGAAGTCAAGCTGCACCGTTGCTACCTGGTGCTCGCGGCCAATCGCATCCGTCGCCATGAAGTCGATCTTCGGCCCATAAAAGGCTGCCTCGCCCTCCTGCTCAAAATAGTCCAGTTGTTTAGCCATCACAGCTGCCTTGAGCTGAGCCTGGGCCGATTGCCACAATTCTGGTGCCCCAAGGTAGCCCTCGCCCTCATCGCGATAGCTCAGGCGGACACGCAGCTTCATCCCCACAATGTGGTACAACTCCTCGGCACAAGCCAACAAATTACTCATCTCCTGCTCGATCTGATCTGGCCGGCAAAACACATGGCTATCATCCTGCGTCAGTGAGCGTACCCGACTCAAGCCGCCCAGCTCGCCAGTTTTTTCATCGCGGTAGTCGGTCGTTGTCTCGAGGTAGCGCACCGGCATATCGCGGTAGCTCCGTGGCTGGCTCGCAAAAATCTGTGTGTGGTGTGGGCAGTTCATCGGCTTGAGGGCCATCTTGTCGCTCGTCTCTTGACTCGTCACAAGGAAGAGTTCATCACCAAACTTCGCCCAGTGCCCACTCGTCTCATACAAATCTTTCTTGGTAATGTGCGGTGTCCAGACTTTGGCAAAGCCATATTTCTCACGCAGCTGGTTAGAGAGCTGCGCTGCTTTATCGCGCAAGATCGTACCGCGCGGTGTAAAGAGTGGCAAGCCCACCCCCACCAGTGGCGACATTGTGTAGAGGTTGAGCTCTTTGCCAAGCTTGCGGTGGTCGCGCTTTTTGGCTTCTTCGCGCATCTGTAGGTAGCTATCAAGCTCCGCTTGCGTTGCAAAGGCCACGCCATAGAGCCGCTGCATCTGCGGCCGAGTCTCGTCGCCTCGCCAGTACGCACCAGCCACACGCAGCAACTTGAAAGCTCCCACCTTACCTGTGCTCTCCACGTGCCCGCCGCGGCACAGATCGGTGTAATCGCCCTGAGAGTAGAGTGATACCGTCTTTACCTTACTCTCACCTTCTGCAGCGCTACCAAGAGCCTCTCCAGCCAATTCTTTGGCAATAGTCGTCCCCGAGCGCTTCAGGTCATTGAGCAACTCAACTTTATATGGCTGATCTGTCTCCTTCGCCCAAGCAATCGCCTCATCTACCGGCACATCGCGGTGTGTAAAGGGTAGATCGCGCGCAATAATGCGCCGCATCTCCTTCTCGATTGTGCCAAAGTCCGCCTCAGATATCGTCACATCACCAAGGTCAATATCATAATAAAACCCCTGCTCGATGGCTGGCCCCACGCCAAACTTCGCCTGTGGCCACAAATGTTGGACGGCTTGCGCCATGATGTGCGCCAAGCTGTGGCGCATTGCTTGCTGCTCGTTGTTCATTGCTTTGTCTGCTCATCACCTTCTCTCCTGCACACTGGCAGCCAGAAGCCGATTCGCTCCTCCTTGGATATAAATTATGTTGATAAAAATAAAAAACATGCGCCCTGGCACGGATACTCCATCCGACCAATCTCGCATGTCTCGGGCCGCTTGCACGCAAACGGCGGTTCCACCGGACTTCTTGGCGCTTACCGCCAAGCACTCATGACGCAACGTTCTCGCACATCACGACAGCCCACGAAGCTCGGGAGGCTGGTGAGGCCCCGTCAGCACTTACCGTCTATTGTATAACGAGAGTGGGGGTGGGTGCAAATACCCAATTATCCTCGACGTCAGCCCCTCCTGACCGCTTCATCCGATGGAGTGTGCTAATCGGTTGTAATAACCGATTAGCAGCCCAGCGCAAGAGGTCGATACCTGGGAGGTGTCGACCCTTATAGTGTTCCGTCGGAGGGAGCGGCAAGGAGGGGGTGTGATGGGCAAGAGCTTTGGTATTTGTGCTGGGCACCCTTGCCCTCCCCTGCATCTTCTGCTACAATACACGTGTCGGGCGATTAGCTCATTTGGCTAGAGCGCTTCATTGACGTTGAAGAGGTGAGAGGTTCGAATCCTCTATTGCCCACCATTTCGGTCTATTTGCCAGTGCACCATGTCGGTCTGTAAGGTGCACTGGCGCGAAAGCACTTACTACTATAGTAAGTGCTTTTTGTTGTAGCAAAGCCTGGTAACATTACTTCGCTACCAGCTCACACCACAAACTTGCAAAACGCAAGCCTTGATGCTACGCTAAAGGCATGACACGAACAGCTCACAAACGCTCAGCCTGCCCCATTAGTTACAGCCTCGACCTTTTTGGCGACAAATGGACGCTCCTCATCATGCGCGACGTGCTGCTCTTTGGGCGCTGCTACTTCCGCGAGTTTGCACGCGATGAGCGCATTGCGAGCAATATTTTGGCCGATCGCTTGGCGCGGTTAGAATCGGCTGGCTTGCTTGATAAGCAGCGCGATCCACTCCAAGGCAATCAATACATTTATAGCCCAACAGACAGCAGCTGGCAGCTCTTGCCACTGCTCGTCGAGCTGCTCTTTTGGGGTGCCTGTGCCGACCCACACGCCGCCGTGAGCGACGACTATCGCACCACCATTGCCCACGAAAAAGATTTGCTCAAACAAGAAATAATGCTTGCCGCAAAAACTGGCACCTTCGTCGATTACTACCACAACACCATGGGTATACAGGGGTAGAGCCTCTCACAAAAATTGAGATACAGCAGAAATACATAGTATATTTTGGTTGCAAATTGCAAGTGATATACCCTACTTGGCATCGCTACTTTTCCTCACGAGCCTACCTACCGCACTCCCACAAATTCATATTGTATGAATTATAACAAAAAATATTCACATAATAGCGTATCCTCTTTGCCGTCTATTATTCGCGCATAAGTGCCTTGATGCCGTCGCGATCGACCATGACTGTAACCTCTCAGCCCATCATATCGCTTGCAGATTACAAGCAAAATGACGCGCCATGTCGCACTCTATTTGCTAGTCCATTATGAACAAAATATGGGCAGATTCACATGCTGCGCCACACTCACCCAGACCACCTGCCTAGCCCAAGAAATCGCTCACGCCATTATCAAACGCACGCATCAACCATGCAATATAAAGCATATGCTTATCAATATTACACACTATCTGTACACTCCTCTGCATTATCTCTACGAATGAAGCAGCAAAAAACCAGCGCCAACAAATGAAAATTTGGTGTACATATTCACATCACTCCGGCAGCCAATCACTAAATTATCACAAGTTCACCCGCTCCAGGCTATCACATACTAAGTAGTATGAAGAAACCTGGCATGCCACCACTTTTTGAGTGCCCCACCCTTTTCACAGCACCACCTAGCAGGCATAGCTGTGGTTTCTTGCCTATTATTCATCCACATCACACTGCTAGTTATCCACATTACCTATGGTCATTTTGCTGCGCATCGTATGCGTTTGGTGATATAATGCCCGCGCAGTTTGCATTTGTATTTTGATATTTTTGTAGTATAACATGTATTTTGATAAGCTGGCCTCTGTAAAATCTTCCAGAGTACCCTACTCGCATTGCCACTATAAACCCTACGAGCCACTCATTCATGGCGCTACAGCCTCAAGGCGGCCTTGCTCTGAGCTATCTAGCGAACAACAGCCTCAGCGGCGTCAATAATACTCATGCCAGCTCTCTCACACGATTAATGAACGATACTTTAATTGGCCTCTACAGGCCAAAGAAGAGATATAAGAGATGTGAACGAAATACCACTAATGAACGGCCTTCTAGCGTCAGAGTCTTACCTACTCCTCAGTACGACCCCTCCTCTCTCACTCTTCAGCGGGGCATAAATCTACCGCAAAGTCCTGCCAGACCATCCGTCAACATGAGAAATTCTACTCTAAGCACCGCAGCTCTTATAGCCCCAGCCAAGGACGGCAGAGAGTATTAAGATAGATGATACTCTACGCTCCAATCCTCGCCAATACAAAAACCGGCCATTCTCTGGCCGGTTATATATGCCGCTACAAAAGCGCGAATTCTATTCTTTCTTACGCTGTTTCTTAGCGGCTTTTTGGGCTTGTTTGGCGGCTTTAGCGCGGTCGCGCGAGCCGGTAGTGGCCTTGACGGTTACGTCAAATTTATCGAGATAGCGACCAAACGCCAGGTGTGTCTGCGCATTAAAGGCACCAATTGCACTAAAGCAAATGGATGTGACGGGCATAAGAATCCACTGTGCCACCATGGCAAAGCTGCGCCGACGCTTGTAGCGCTCGGGCCGTGGCGGCAACATCTTGAGCATCAAGAAGACGGTGATAAAGATACCGATCATCGCAAAGCGCTGCAAATTGCTAATCACCTCGGGCAGCATGTGTACCGCATAGCTGCGCGATGATTCTTGGTTGATCAACAGTGGCACCCACCCACCAAAGGTTACCAAAAAGGCCATCACTGCCAGCGTAACGTGCCCATCAAGCAAGCGCATGAAGCGGGCAAACACTTCAGCAAACGGCACATTGCGACGCCGCGTAAAGGTACGTATTGCCACATATGGGATGTCTGATGCACCATAGCTCCAACGCCGGAGCTGCTTAAACTGCGCCACCACTGTCCCCCAGAAGGTGTTGTCCATCACGGCATCTTGGTAGATCGGCACATGGATGGGCAAAACACTGTAGTCTCCCGCAAAGTAGAAGTAGCTGCGCCAGTACTGGTGGCCATCTTCCACAATGCTGCGCGTGCTCCAAAAGTTCATCTCCACCAGCGCGTCCATTGGCTGCGAGTGCGAGGCAAAGTTGCGCAACGTGTGGGGGCGCATACTGCTGATGATCGTCCAGAAGGAGTTACCCGTCGCAATCACCCGCATCGGCGCTGGCGCATCCCAGATGTTGCCAAAGTATAGTGCAATCGGCTGGTACGACAAACGCTTGCGCTCGGGGTGAACGATATATTCATACGCCACATAGTCGAAGTATGATGGATATGGGCGGTTGTCGCTGTCGAGCGTAGTGATCATCACATCACTGTAGGCAATCCCCTGCTCGTCGCAATAGCGTTGGAGCTGCTTACCAGCATAGGTGATGTTACCGCCCTTACCAATCACCTCATCGGGCATATCCTTGGGGTGCATGATAGTCTGGAAGGTGAAGAATACATCGCCATACTCCTGCTGGAGACGAGCTGCTGTGCGGGCAATATCCACCCCACCACGCTCCTCGTAGGCAAGAACGAGGATTATCTGCTTATTGTTGTATGTCGTATTCTTGACCGACTCGATGGTGGGTTGCAAGACGTCATACGACTCGTTGTACGCCGCTACAATCACCGCCTGGTAGAGCTGCGATGGCCGCGGAAAGCTCGCTGGGTCGGCCGCCATAAGGCGGAGATTCTCGCGGTGCTCTTGGGCATGAAACTCACGCTGATGCCGCCTAGGCAATGGCTGCTGCTGAATGGCAGCATAGCTTGCTACTGGGTCTTCGAGCTGCTCCAGACGCTGCCGCCAGTTGACTATCTGCGCCTTCTCCAGCTGGTGGTGGCCCGTTAGAGTGCGGTAGGCAATGCCAACCGAGCGGACAATTACACTCATCACCAAGACGAGAAGGTAGATAGACGCCCACAGTGGATTTATCAAAGACAAAATGATGAACAAAATCAGCATCCCATAGCTGAGGAATGCTGGGAGAATTTCAAATAATCGGTAGAGGAGGGTGCGCTTGCCCATGGGCAGCTCAAGATCGTTGTGGTTCATTTATCGATACGCCAGGTGCATTACTGCTAATCCATACGAGGCAGCAACCAGCAGCACCAATACTGCTGCCGCCCCTACAAAAAGCGCTGTCTGGCGGCGCTGCAGGCTATACAACTTAACCATCAGGCCAATGTGCACCACCATTACCAGCGCGCCAAACAACACAAAACTGAGCAAATAATACCAATAACTCTTATAAAAATGCGCCTCGCCAAAGGCGGTGTAGCGCACATAAACCTGCACATCGCGCACCTGCAGCGTGAAACCTATCACCAGCATATAGATGATGCCCGTGACAAATACACCAATCAGCGCCGCAAAGAATGGCCGATCGGCTGCGATCGTGCGGAGAGGGGTGCGCAGAAAATCCTTCTTCTCTTTGGTCATAAACAAATGGAGCCGCTGACCGGACTCGAACCGGTGACCTACGCTTTACGAAAGCGCCGCTCTACCAACTGAGCTACAGCGGCATCACCGCTATATTATACTAGAGGCGAGGCGAAAATGGAAGGCAGCGCAGCGGGGATAGCCTGTAGAAGCTACCTTGTGCTGCAGGGTGATAACCTAATCTTCACTGCGTCTCACGCTCACCCTCGCACTCCCTCCTCCGGAACACTATAAGGGTCGATATTTCCCAAATATCGACCTCTTGCGCTGGGCTGAAAACTCGTTATTACAACGAGTTTTCACACTCCATCGGATGAAGTGTGGGGAGGGTGAACTAGCGCTAGAAAAAGCAAAAAACCTGCGATTCCTTTCGTGAACCTCTTGCGATTTTTAGTAATTGCTGCTACTATTGATCTAGCCTATGCGCTCGTAGTGAAGATGGCCTATCACGTCTCCCTGTCACGGAGAAGATCGCCGGTTCGAATCCGGTCGAGCGCGCCAGTATTGGATACGATACACCCTCTTGCCGTAGATCAGGAGGGCTTTTACATAATACGAAAATGATCGTCTCTTGTTTGTAGCCCATCAATATGCAAACTAAGACTATCTCTGATGTGATGACCAAGCGGATCAAGAATAAAGTCAATCCCCTCTCGGCGTGCTAATTTTGCAGCAGGCACAAAGTCGCTATCGCCTGCAATCAGAATGATTCGTTCGACCTGCTGTTTATATGCCATTGAGGCAATATCCAAGCCAATCCGCATATCAACACCTTTTTGTTGGAGAGATAGTTTGAAATCTTTCTCTGCTAAATCAGTTATGCCTATTTTGTTGTCAAGAATTTTCTTTGTTACTTCTGGCTTAAGATTATAGTAAGTCGCTGCGTCGTTGAGCTCACCCATCCGTAATGCGAGTTTTCGCTTTCTGGCCAATTCACGAAAGAACTGCTCTGCCCAGACTTTTTTGTCGCTGCGCCCAAGGTCAATACTCTTTTTGCTGAGTGGATGGTAAATCTGTTTTGCTATTGGAGGACAATCGTAGTAGAAAATGCGATACAGCTCACATTGGACTCTTTCACCACTCCTCTTGTCTATCAGATGTCGCCAACAATATCTATAGAGTTCATCTGCTCGTTCGGCCGGCGTTTTCTCACCCAGACATTTCTGGGCCCGTTTTCGATAGAATCCGCCATCAATGAGAATTGCTGTTTTCATGCTATCCTACCTTTCTTACTAAAAAACTCCTAGCTGTGCTGATTCCCATATGGTGGGAGAGCTTTTGCTAGGAGTTGAATACCCTTATTGTAGCATAGATACGCAAGAAATCAACGCTTAGCGCGTAAACTTCTCATGCAACGCATGGTACTCGTAGATTTCGTCATCTGAGAACCAGTGGTTGATCTCTTGCTCAGCTTCCTCGGGATTGCCCGAAGCATGGATGAGGTTGGGCACACCCTTGTCTTCGTCGTTGGCATAGCCAAAGCTCATGTGCGAGTAGTCGCCGCGGATCGTCCCCATCTCGGCAGCCATTGGCTCGGTTGGGCCCACCAGCTTGCGCACCAGCTTGACAGCCTCTACTCCCTCAAACACCATGGCAATAACTGGCCCTTGCATCATAAAGTCCAACGTTACCCCAAAGGCGTGCTTGCCACGGCGCGACACCATTTTGCCAATTTCCTCGTAGTGGCGATAGTAATGATCACGCGTTGGAGCGATCATCTTAACGGCCACAATCTTGAGGCCCACCCGCTCAAAACGGGTCAAAATCTCGCCAACAATTCCCCGCTGCACAGCATCTGGCTTGAAGACGACCAAGGTCTTTTGCACATTATTGTTGTTGGGCACCGCTGTTGTTTCGCTCATAAAGCTCCTTATCGTTAGGTTTGCTTGTATTATAGCGTATTGTGAGTGATCGCAAAACAGCTGATGGAGTACGAAACTCGTTGTGTGTTACGATACTACTATGCGAACACTCTTCCCTGTCTCCACTAAGGCTGCCATCTACAGCAAGGATGCCTCTCATATTCTTGTCATTTATATTAATAAGAACAAGAGCTGGGGCTTGCCTGGTGGGCATATCGAAGCAGGCGAAACACCAGACCAGGCAATCAAGCGCGAGCTTATGGAAGAGTGCGGCCTTGCCATACCACACCTCCAGCGCAGAGACTTCTTCCTCCATAGCGAGGGCAAGATTATCCTTGCCTATACAGGAGTCGCTCCCTCGCACACACTGCAATCAACTCAGCACAACTGCGAAGGTATCCCAACGTGGGTGACCCGTGCCGAATTTGCTACTCTCACTATTGAACCACACTACAAAGAGCTTGTCCTTGCTGCCTGGCCCTCTGCCAACACCTGATCTGCTATACCACCTCTCCTCCATTGTGGTATACTATGGCAAATGGCACAGCACTATTATATGCAAGATTTGATCATTGACTTCATCGAATATATGGAGGTGGAGCGCGGCCGATCGTCCAAGACAGCAGAGAACTACAAGCACTACCTCGAGCGCTTCGTTGAGTTTGCTGGTGCTGAGCTGACGGTCGATCAGATCACACCCGAGCTGGTGCGGCGCTACCGCCTCTGGCTCAATCGCTACCAAAGCGTCTATGGCGAGGAGCTCGGCATGCTTACCCAGAGTTACCACCTCATCGCGCTGCGTGGCTTCCTCAACTACCTCTCCAAGCGCGACATCGCCAGCCTCTCCCCCAGCAAAATCGAGCTCCCCAAGACGCACAAGCGGCAAGTTACCTTCCTCCATTATGACGAAGTAGAGCGGATGATTGATGCCGTGCCAAGCGATGGCAAAGAAGCTAATTTGCGCGACAAAGCTATCATCGAGCTGCTCTTCTCCAGTGGTCTGCGCGTCTCGGAGCTTGTCAATCTCAATCGCGACCACATCAACCTCAAGCGCCGCGAGTTCATGGTGCGTGGTAAGGGCCAAAAAGACCGGCCGGTCTTCGTCAGTAGCCGTGCCGCCGAGCAGATCCAGACCTACCTCAGCGCCCGGCATGATTCGCTCGACCCGCTTTTCATCAGCTATAGTCGCAACCACGGTGCCACAAACACCAGTGGCGACTTTCGCCGCCTCACGACGCGCAGTGTGCAATCGATGATTGGCAAATATGCCCGCCTCGCTGGCATCACCAAGCACGTCAGCCCCCACACTATGCGCCACAGCTTCGCGACCGACCTATTGATGAACGGTGCCGACCTGCGCAGTGTCCAGAGTATGCTCGGCCACAGCAATATCAGCACCACACAGGTCTACACCCACGTCACCGACCAACACCTGCGCGACATCTTCGAGCAATTTCATAGCGGGAGAGAACAGGGGTAGGAATAGTGTCACGCCCTATACTAAATATTATTCAAGAAAGGAAATTGTAATGACAACATCACACCAAAATAAACTTCCCGAAACGATCGAGCATACACTACCAGACGGAAGCATTTATAAGACATTCGCCCCTAAAGACGCAGTCAATCTGATTCATGTATGGGCAAATCATGCGTGGCCCATGACGAAACAACAGGCTTTCGAATTGCGTGACGCCTTAGGCTGGGTGGCTTCCCCAGAAAACGATTGCGCATTTTATAATCAAATCCAAGTGGGCGAACGAACAAATGGTTATATATCCGTTGACGCGCATTCGCAGAACTTCACTAGAATCTCTTTTGGATTAACGACGTTTGCGTCAGACGAAATTCAACTCGCCGTTGAAGAATTGATTGAAGAATTATACGAAGCATGTCGTCGATCACTGCAGTCAAAATATGGTAAAGGAAGAAACTCTTCGGATGAGATGGTCGAATCGCGCGAATGGCGACTTCGTTCCAAGGTGCTAATTTATGTCGCCAAAACATGTCGAGGCGTTAATGTTACCATTGAGGCTCCTGAGATGGATGCGTTGACTGAGGCAGAAAACGCCTACTTCGAGTATTTTGGGCCAGATGCGCCGTAAATAGCATCCCTTTCTTATGTATAAATATAGGTCGCTATTCTAAATAATAGCGACCTATCTATTTTAGATTCTCATTCCTACGGATTACACGATGTACCCAGTGGCCCTGCTTCATCGTTGGTGACATAGAAGTTTTTGCAGAGACTGCCAGTGATGTCGACGCCTTGCTCCGGGAAGGTGAAGCTACCATTGGTATTGAAGCCGACATTGACGCGGCTTTTGATGCGGCGGAAGATGGTGTCTGCCCGGCCGGTGGAGTCGATTTCGGGCTGGACGGTATCGAACTTCGTCACGCTGCTTGCCCGTTTGAGCGAGATCTTGACTGCTGAGGCTTTGTACAGGCTGGTTACGCGCAAGAACGCCACACGAGAGCCAGCTGGTACAGACTCGCCACCAGCCATTTGGAGAACGGCCTGACAGGCATAGCCACCACCAGTGTAGCGCGCGTTGGAGCACGGCACGGCATTAACGGTCGTCTGAGCACCACTATCGCTATTGGCGCGCAGGCCAGGGCGTTGGATGGTGAGCGGGTTCGCATTGTCGGTAATGATGCTGGGGCGCAAGAAGTTGGTCGACACCTGGGCGCTATCGAGCTCGCTCAGGCTCACACTTGTCTTGGTGGGCAAGACAGCCTGCGCCCGGATGAGAGCTGGAGCGTTGGGGCTCCACTGGTCTTTGCGTGGTAACGAGCGGAGATCACCGGAGGTTGGTGTTTCAATGGAGGCAACTTCGTTGTCGCTGTTTTTCTTGCGCATCCACTCGATCTGCACACTATCAAAGGCATCTGCGCCAACTAGCGGGATGACAGTCGATTCCCCTTCTGCAAGGTCAAGCTTGACGTCCTCAGTCTTGGCCTCGATCTTGACGCAGGTGTAGGCTTGGTTGAGCGTGCTGCTGCCACTACTCGTCTTGATGGTCGTCTCACCACTGACGGACGACACCACACCAGCCGCCGCCACAGTGTTGCACCGCTGCTGCTCAATGGCGCGGCGAGCCCGCTCATTACCTTTGAGAGCCGCACGAATGACACGCTTGCCATCCTCTACTCCAGCGACCGCCGAGTCGTAGGCACTCTGCGAAAGGTCGTTGTTGCTAGCACGCTGTTGCTCCTGTACCATTAAGCGGATAAAGCTCACTGTTACTACCGTGATCAGTACTGTTGAAAACATCACCACAAAGAGCGACACCATACCGGCCTGCCGCTGCTTGTTGCTATGCTGTTGTATCCACCTCATCATCCTACCCCTGTATCAATGTCTCAAAAATATTAATGGCACAGAAGTTGTAATTAGCACTGTCATTCGTAGGTGGTTTGCAGGTCTGGTTGGCGGTGTTGATCGTATCTTGCTGGTTCGTCCCAATGACGAAGCGGAGGCGGTAGATGGTGTGCGTGCCCTCGGTCGATTCGATAACGGGGTTGATCTGCAAATCGCGCAGCGCCAAATCCCCCTCACGTGAGCCCAGCAGCTCCGTTGCTTTGCTAAGAAATACATCGGTCGAGTACGTGCCACGAGCCGTTGGGTTGCAATACTGCGCACCAGCATCAGCCACACGGGCGAGGACAATCATATCGCCGCGCACATCACCCTGACGTGTGTCGTTTTGGTAGCGGATGGCACTACCTTGCTGTAGCTTGGCGGCTGGGCTCCACACATACGACATCGTGCCAAAGCACAGGCGCCCTAGCCCACCACCTTTGTCTGGCGACACATAGCGGATCCCATCCGCCGAGGCCAGAGCATCGCGCCGGAAGGAGTCGGCCACATCGCGCCCCGCGAGGTTGATCGACTTGAGCGTCACCCCCTTCGTATACAGACCGATGATCTGCAGCGTGGAGGTCGTAATGGCAATAAGCAGCACCGAGAGGAAGCTCATCGCTAGCAGCAGCTCGATGAGGGTAAAGCCTGACTCTTTGCGCTGTACAGTCTGCCGTTGCTCCTCTCCTTGTGTTTTACCTTTGTTAGCGCGCCACATCATACAACCTCGTTACGGTGCCAATCGTCATTGGCTTATCGCTCGCTACCGTCGGCCAGCAGGCAGAGACATACACATCGTAGGCGAGGTTGGCGTTGGCACCCTCCGCCTTGACAATCTGGACGAAGAGCCCCTGCGCCCGCGGATCATTGCCAAAGTCTACCTTACTGTAGGTTGTGGGTTCGGGCTGGTAGCTCGCGTTGGTCGGCTCGAAGAGGCGGATGACCTGCTTGCCCGAGGCAGCATCGACCCGCGGCGCAACAAAGAATGCGCCGCGCCCCCGCAATGTATCTGGCGAAAGGCGGCAGTTGCTCTCAGCGAGCTCGCTCAGTGTAATAGGCGTGGTCGTACCTACCTTGCCTTTGATGGTCTCCCACAGCTGCTGGTTGACTGCCTGCTGAGCAGTCCGAATCAGCAACACCTGCGAGTCAATCTGCTGCCGCACCTGCGTCACCTCCAGCGAGCGCTGCGCCAGCGCCATACCTTGGTTCATAATCATAAATGCCCCCACAATCACCATACTAAACAGCACGAAGGCAAACATCACCTCAATGATCGTATCACCCCGCTCGTGGCGATGCCCTAGCATTGGCCTATTCCTCCACCGATCAGCTTCACACTGCTGGCCGAGCTGCCACCCCGGGCAATCACTGCCCCACTAATGCCAGTAAAGACCAAGCCATCGGGGTCGATACAGAGGTTGGTGTCGCCTTTTTGGGCGTCATTATCAGGCGAGAGAACGGTCATCGGGTTGTCTGTGTTGCCGATGTAGGTCTTGATGGCACCACTGGAGGGCGAGCGCACGATCAAATACGAGTGGCGTGCACCCTGCCGCAGCGCCGTCTCCCAGGCTAGCTCGTAGGTAGTTGTCTGGCTGGCGGTGTCCGACTGGACAAGCCCCGAGCGAGTCAGCGCCTCATAATCCGTTGCTGCAGCTGAGCCATCACGCGTGGCATAGATTGTCCGCGCGATGAGGCTTCGGCCATCACGACCAGTGGTAATGAACCGCCCAATGATAGTGCACTCGCTCGTGCCCGGCACCTGCGGGGTAATACTCTGGCTAATACCGCTGGTGCTGCAGCCAAGGTTGCGGTCGTGATCGTTCTGGACATTCACCACCCGGTCGTACTCCCCCTGGAAGAAGCTCACCAGCGAATGGGTGGCATCGCGGTAGCGCTGGGCATTGACCGTCGCACCCACACCTACCATAATCCCGGCTGCCATTGCCCCACTCACCGCCAAAAACAGCATCATCTCAATAATGGTGAACCCTGGCTTCACTGGCATACTCATAACCTCTCTAGTATAGCACAAGCAGCATTGACGGCACAGGGCGATGAGGCGATTCTGGGGAGAGATAATACCTCTGCACGGCTTAGGTATAGAGCGCAAAAACCAGCCACTTCTGGGCTGGTCTTTGCTTAGTCTACCATGAAGAACCTACTGCTTCTCTTCGCCAGCTAGTAACTCCGCTTCAGTATCTTGCATAGCAGCAAGGACGAGCTCGTACACCTCAGGATCAACTGAATTGGTCAACCACTCTAACTTACCAACATGAAGTATCGTAGGCTCATCATTATACTGGCCAGCAGAGGTCACTAGTACTGTCCCTGGCTGGTGAAAATCACGGCGGTAATCCTTCTGTTCCTCTGTTAGTGGTCGATCGGAATACACTTCGACTGCTGGACCAGTTACAACGCTAATGATGTAACCACCCTGTCTTGAGCGGTCATATTGAGATTCATCATATGGGTCAGTGATATTGCAGTCACTCCCTTTATATATCAAGTTTTCTGAAGCTAGTTGCGACCTACCGTCCTCATACGCACCCTTGGGGATAACCCGCGCTACAACTGCTGTCTCATACTGCACAAAGTTCCCGCGCGAATATCTAGTCTCACCACCAGCATAGCTAGTGACAACAACATGCTTGTCCTCAGGCCGGTTACCAAAGCCGTTCTCTGCCAATACCCCGCCAATCCGCTGTATTTCCTTAACAATATCTTCGCAGTACTTCTCTTTGCGCTCGTTATTGAGCTCTGCTTCGACCTTTGCTAGTGCCTCCTCTATCAGTTTTGCACGCTTGGCGTCCTCTCCTTTGCTGAATTCCTCAGTCTCTGGCATTGGAAAGCCTCGCAGCGTTGGCTCATACCGTTTTGCTCGGTCTGTCTCACCACTCAGTGGCTGGTCATATCGTGGCATCATATCTCCTTGGAGTTAGGTGTTTATGATGCCTATAGTACTCTCTCTCTCTCTCTCTGGATTGTCAAGTATTACATCAGGTTTATAAGAAGGAGCAAATCTACCCAGCCTGGGCCTCAAAAGCCCAGCGGCAGCGCCACCAGCGCGCGCAAGATATGCCCACCAAACAAGAGCGAGATAACGCAGCCAATGATGAGTAGCGGCCCAAATGGCACCTGCGAGCGCGTATTGAGCTGGCCACGTGCCAAGCCTGGCAGGACGATAATGCAACCCAGCATGTTGGAGAAAAACAGCGTCATAAAGGCCAATCGCCAATCGCCCAGCAGTAGCGCCAAGCCCACACAGAGCTTGACATCGCCAAAGCCAATCCACGCCCCGCGCGAGATGGCATACAGCCCACCATACAACCCCGCCAGTAGCGCCACCGCCCCGGTGAGCGACACAAGATCAACATCGTGCAGTGTCGTCATCCGCACCAATACGAAGAGTGCACCCAGTGCCATCAAGCCGTAGTTAAGCGGGTCAGGCAGGAGCTGCCACTTGGCGTCATACGCCGCGAGAATCATCAGCACTAAGGCCACCACCACCCACACAGCAAAGAGTAAACTACTGGCTGGCAATGCCCATGGCCACACCAGATACGACAGTGCCAAGCCAACCCCTAGCACCAGCTCCATCACCAGCTCGAACCAACCAATGAACTGCTGGCAATAGCGGCAGCGCCCACCAGTTGACAGCCAGCTCACTACTGGGAGTAGATCATACCACGCCAGCACATGCCCACACTGCAGGCAGCGCGAGCGATCATCTCGCACCGTACCTTGCAAGAGGACGCGTAGTTGACGCCATTCGTGTTTGTCGTAGGGGTGGCCGGTTTGCTTATCAGTCCGCAGTTGCCGCGCACGCACCCGCCACACTTGCGCGCCCGCAAAGCTACCCAGCACTACACCCAGAAGGAGCAGTGCGCCTGCTATCAAGATCGTCATACCTCACTAGTATAGCAAAGATATGCAAGAACGTGCTACATCATCACGCGTTACCGAAGGCTCATGCAGACATACTATCCGGCTAGAATATACGGCAGGTTCTCACACCCACTTGACGACTGGCCTTCGCAAATTTTCTTGTTCGGCAAGCATGGTGTGTGAGCATCGGGATTTATCTGTACCTTGCATATACAAATCTCATTTTCTTAATGCCGCCCCACCTCCCCACCACTTCTTCCAATAATGTGTGAGAATCTGTGGAGATGCAGAGCCAACGTCATTAAAAATAGGTCAGTATGAGACCGTGGCGTTTTAGGGTAGAGTTATACTCACACAGTATCACCTCTGTATGATGAACTGCTGAATCGTGCTTGTGTAAGAAAATATCTGGAGGCCAGCAATCAAGCAAGCGGATACATGCTGTGTATTATCTGGCCGGAACATTTTCGTCACAAGTATGATTCAGCAATCCGTGTAATTCATCATAGAAAGAGGCTGGCACCTCTTTTGGTACCAGCCATCTTCTTGTACATCTTCTGCTTACCTACTACGACTCGAGGCAGTATGCCACGCCGTTGCCGCCTGCCTCTAACTTGGTGACGACGACAAATTGCTTCGATGTGCCCTTCTTGAGGGTAGCACCATCAGAGTTGGTGGCGTCGCAGCGCACACCCTTGACGACGATGGCGCTCTCGGTAGAAGGTGTTACGGTACCATTGCCCGCGTTGTCTTGGACGGTGATACTCTCTTTGTCGAGGTTCGAGAGGTCGCCCAGGTAGCCCTTGAGGCCCTTGCTGTCCGGGAACTTCCCGCGGTTGTTTGATGTATATTGCGTCACGGCAGCAGCGATGTTTTGCACATCATTCTTGCGTGCTGTGTCGCGCTGACCCCGCTGCAAGGCAGGTAGCGCCACAAAGACCATCAAGAATATCAAGGCGGCAATCGCCAGCACCAGCATCACCTCGATGATGGTAAACCCTTCTTGTTTCGCTTGGTGTTGTTTCATACTTCTCCTTTGTACCAATGTACGAATATGCTTACGTTACTGCTATCATAGCGTAGAATGGCAGCATTGTCTAGGTTTTGTTCGCACAAGATGATAAGCCTATGCGGAGAGGCACAAAACGGTGCTATATGACTGGTATTTTTGGCATAATTGCTATAGAAAATGTACCAAGAATGGCCTGCCCCGCGTATTTCCTGCTGAAAACCATAGGCACGACATATTAGTCGAATACGCCCACTTTGTCTCACGCTTACACCCTATCACCCCTTCCTCCCGAATATAATAAGTAATAAGGGTCGACACTTCCCAAGTATGACCTCCCAGCGCCAAGGCTAAAAACCGGCCATTTACGACCGGTTTTCACATGCCATCGGACGAAATACTCTCTACTTCTGCGGCACGTCGATGTATTCTTGCACTTTGCCGTCGCTTTTGAGCTGGGCAACTTGCTTGGTGAGCTCGGTGAGGGGGATGTAGAGATAGGTGAAGCGGATTTTGCTGTCGTTCTTTTCGTTGACTTTGACGAAGTAGTAGCCACTGTCTGTTGTGCTCTTGATAGCACCAGAGGGTTTGCCAGGCTCGAGCTTAGCGATCTCGCTCACTGCGAGGCCGTTGTAGCTACTGGCGAGGTTGATCAAGCCAGAATCCCCCACCTGCGGTTTGCTGCGGCCACTGCCACCAAGCTGGGTCGCTATTTTGGCAAACTCACCATTGCTGCTCGCTACTAGCCCCGCGGCTTTGCGCTGCAACTCATCGGCCGTTTTATCAATCGCAAAGGCTACTCGAGCTCGCACAATGCTACGCCGTACCGCTTGGCGATAATCCGATGGCGACCAGTTATACATCATGCGCGACGATGCATCATACGTCTCTTGGCTAATCTTGCCATTAGCGGTGTTGCGTTGCTGCTCGATGACGGTATCAATGTCTTGATCGCTCACCGTGATATTGTGCTGGCGCGCCAGCTTGGCGGCGTAGGTATCAACCAGCGCTCGGTTGAGCGACTCGCGCTTGATGTGCTTGAGCTGCTCGCGGCCATCATCACTGTCGATGCGGATCTCATCGTACTTGCCTAGATAATACTTAGATCCCCGATACTGCACCAGGTAGTCGCTATAGCGCACCAGCTCGCCATCAATACTAGCCACTGGCACAGGAAAGATCTGCGTCATGCGGTAGAGGAGGTTGTTGGAGCTCTGGGCAATGTAGAGCTGCTGCCACGCCACCGCCGCCAGCAGCAAGGCCGCTACCAAGGCCACAATGATCGTATTGATAATCACCCGCCGGCGCGACACCTGGACGGGATGTTTGAACTTGCGTCCACCAGCCAATATCTCTTCGCGGTGCGCCGCTACCGTCTCGTTGGTAATGCGCTCGAACTTCTTGGGAGTGTTGGGGTTGGCTGTGCTGATCTCTGTTGTGGCAGATTTACCTGCTTTCTTGCCCTTTCGCTGCGGCTTGAGTGCTGCGAGGCGATCTTTCAGACCAGCGGCTGGGGCAGTTGATGTAGACTGAGCGCCGTAGCGGCTGCGTTTGGGTTTTTTGCTTGGTAATTTCATGGTGATACTCCTGCTGCTTGTGCTGCACGCTCCGCCTCGCTGACGGCATCTTGCAGCTGATTGTAGATCTGCTCGGGATGATCGACATTGCGGATGATGAGATCGCCCACAAATGTTTGGATCACAATCGTACCAAAATGAAACACCTCACCCGAGAATCCTGGTATATTATAGCTGATATTTTGAATTTTTGCCAAGCTCAGCTCCACCACATCGGTACCAAAAAATCCTTTTTGCGTCACTTGGCGGATACGCTGGTTGGTCACGATGTAGTAGGTGTAGCGCCACATCAAAAAATGATAGCAAAAGCCAACAAGCCCGAGCCCAAGCCCCACCACTGGCAAGAGAAACAGCTCCAGTGTGTCTTGCCAGATCAGTGGTGGAATAGCCCCCACCGCCAGCGGCACCAGCAGCATATAAAACCCCTTGCGCATGGCAATAATATGCCGCCGAAAGACAAACAGCAGCTCCTCACCCTCGCGCTGCCCATTAAATGCCTTGGTCTGTGCCATTATTCCCTGCCTTTTTGTGTGAATGATTGTTATGCTTTTCTTGCTGTCTATTGTAGCACGAACTCACCTCCACTTGGGTGCCAAACCTAGCTGCCGGCTGTTATAGGGCGCTCGCTGGACAAGAAAATATCTGGAGGCCAGCGACCAAGCAAGCGGACAAACTCTGTGATATATTCTGGCCGGAACATTTTCGGTCTAGTGAGTGCCCTATAGCAGCACTATCCTTGCTACATCTCACGCTCACCCTCCCCACACCCCATCGGATGAAGTGATGGGAGTAGAGCAAACGCAGAAGAAGCAAAAGCTTCAATTATTCACCCCCTTGACACCACCCCACAATCCCCGCGTATAATAAAAACCATGACAATACTACGGAGCATTTGCATATGGTGACGGCAGGACGATTTATCCACAAGCGCCGCACTACTGCTGGTGCCGGAGCGCCACCGGTGCCACCGCCGCACCACCCACCAGCTGCGCCACCACCGCCAAAGGTACCAACGCCAGTGGCCGTCGACCCCACCGAGCCAATCGCACCACCCGACTGGCAGCGTCGCCTTGGCCATGGCATCGTGCGAGCGCTCTGCATACTTGCGGCGGGAGCGCTTGGTTGGCTCTGCTACCTCTGTTGGACGAGTGGTGGCACACGCGCTATGCCAGCCGACTTCATGGCTTGGGTCGTCTCATTCGCCCTCTTCTCCTCCACCATCATGTTCGTCGGCGCTGCCTGCAGCCGCTGGGAGGATATGTCCGACTGGGTGCGCTGGGCAGCTGAGGCAGTTGGCGGGTTTGGGCGGTAATAAAAGCCTTACGTTTCTGTGCTTACCATCACAAGATACTCAAGCAAAACAAAAAACTCGCCGTTACCTCGGCGAGTTTTTGCTAGAGCAAGTCAGCACACTCTAGCATGCCATAATACTACACGACTAATTTAATATAAATCTTGGTACCCCGGATAGGAGTCGAACCTACAACCTTCTCCTTAGGACGGAGCCGCTCTATCCAGTTGAGCTACCAGGGCATGGGTATAGTATAGCATGCCATTTACTCTGAAGTGAACTGTGCTAGACAACAAAAAAGCCGAGGCATGGACACTTATCCGACCCCGACTATGGTGCACTCTTATACTATCATAAATGGCTATAGAGAATCAGACTTTCTCTCATGAGATTGTCACAAGATTCAAGAATCAAGCATAATTCAATAGTCAATGCAGCTTCACTACCTCTCACGCTCACCCTCCCCACACTCCCTCCTCCGGAACACTGTAAGGGTCGACATTCGCTGGATGTCGACCTCTTGACGCCAGGGCTGAAAACCGGTCATTACGACCGGTTTTCACACTCCATCGGATGAAGTGTGGGAGAGTGAGCTAGCACAGAGAAAACGAAGCATTCAATATTCTGGCTACAAGCACTACGTCAGCTGGCCCACCAAACTATATATCGGGAAGAGGATGGCTGCCACCATGCCACCAGCCACGATGGCGAGGACGACCATGAGCACAGGTTCAATGGCGGTGGAGATGTTGCGGATCTCTTCGTCTAGCTCGTCTTCGTAGACTTGGGCGGTCTTACCCATCATTTCGTCGATCTTGCCCGACTGCTCGCCAATCTTGATCATCTGCGGCACCATTGGCAAGATATAATCCTCGCGGCTCAGCGAGACAGACAGTGCTCGCCCCCCCTTGACCTTCTCGGCAGTCCGGCGGATAGAAGCCTCGATAATCGTATTATTAACCCCTGTCGCGGTAATGTCGAGCATGTCAAGCATAGGCACACCGGTCGCAAGCAGCGTCTGGCCAGTGCGAGTAAAGCGCGCCATGTAGAGCTTGCGAAACATACTACCGACGAAGGGCATGTTGAGCTTAAGTGTGTCGAAAGTGCGTGTGCCGGGGCCTGTCTTGGCGTATTGGCGGGTAAAGTAGATAGCACCCACCAGCAAGATCAGCTCCGCCCACCAAAAGCTTGCGGTAAACTTCGCCACAGCGATTAGTGCCGCAGTGAGGAATGGCAGCGTCTTGTGCATGTCGCTATATAGCTTCTCAACCTGTGGTACCACCACGAGCAGCATAAAGAGCATCACTCCCATGATCACCGCCAAGACGATGGCTGGGTACGTCATGGCACCGCGAATCTTGCTCACCATGGCGGCATCCTTTTCCTGCTGGGAGGCAACCCGCTTGAGCGCTTGATCGAGCGTACCAGAGGCCTCACCTGCAGTCACGAGCGATAGATAGATTTTGTCGAAGATCTCGGGATGTTTACCAAAGGAGTCCGATAGCTGCCGACCACCCTCAACATCGGCAATGATTTCTTGGATAATCTCTTGTAACTTCTTGTTCTCTGTCTGCTCAAGCACCGTACGAAGGCTCTGCGACAGAGGTAGCCCCGCACCGATTAGTGTTGCGAGCTGACGAGTAAAGACCACTTTGTCTTTGGTTGTCACACGACGCGTCAGGCCACCAAAGAGCCCACCACTCTCATCGACTTCTTTGATGTCGAGCGGAACGAAGCCTTGCTCAGTCAAAACGCGTGCCGCCGCCATCTCAGACTCGGCCTGGACGATAGATTTGATGATGGTGTCAGTCGCTTTGTCGCGTGCTTCGTAGTTGAACTTTCGCATCAATTATCCTCTCATTAAGCGCTCAAATTCGGTGAGGTCAACCGCAAACTCGCGGGCGCTATCATATGTCACGGTGCCACTCTGGACCAGACTCACCAGTGTTCGATCCATCGTCTGCATACCTTGGTCTGCTCCAGTCTGGATGATGGCATCAAGCTGGTGGCTCTTGCCCTCGCGGATGACGTTGCGCACCGCTGGGTTGGCCACCAAGACCTCAGCGGCCACCACTCGCCCACCACCGATGGCTGGCACGAGGCGCTGGCTACAGATTGCCATCAAGATATTGGCCAGCTGAGCTCGAATCTGTGGCTGCTGGTGCGGCGGGAAGACGTCGATCATGCGGTCGATACTCTGTGCTGCACTATTGGTGTGCAAGGTAGCAAACACCAAGTGGCCTGTCTCAGCAATAGTGATGGCAGCACTGATCGTCTCAAGATCGCGCATCTCACCAATCAGCACGACATCTGGGTCTTGGCGTAGACTGGAGCGCAGCGCAGCGCTAAAAGAGTAGGTATCATAGTGCACTTCGCGCTGCACGACCACCGAGCGCTTACTCTTGTGGGTAAACTCAATCGGGTCTTCGATGGTGATGATGTGGTGCGACTTCTCAGTGTTGATCTTATCAATCAAAGCAGCAAGGGTGGTCGACTTACCACTGCCGGTCGGGCCCGTCACCAACACTAGGCCACGCGGGAAGTCGGCGAAGGTCATGACGACGGGTGGCATACCGAGCTCGGTCACAGACTTGATTTCGTTCGGGATCAAGCGCAGCGCAGCCGCCAAGTTGCCCCGCTCATGAAAGGCATTCACCCGGAAGCGCCCAAGATTACCAAAGGCAAAGCTAAAGTCGAACTCTTTGTCCTTCATCAGCACCTGCTGCTGGTCTTGGTCGAGAATGGCAAAAACAAGCCGCTCCACCTGCGCTTCGTCCAGTGGGCCAAAGCCCGCCACAGGGGTCAGCGCACCATCAATGCGCAGCATGGGGGGTAGCCCCACCTGAATGTGCAAGTCTGAGGCGCGGCGGCGCACCACATCCTCGAGCAGGACTTCTATGCGTAATTCTCTATTTTCCATGGTAGTTATTGGTTCCTTTCTTATGCTATGTCTGATGTGACACGGTTGACTTCCTCCAGGGTGGTAATCCCTTGCAGCGCCTTGAGGTAGCCATCTTGGCGCATCGTGATCATCCCTTGCTCGATGGCTTTCTTCTGGATCTCGGTACTCGACGCTCGAGCGGTAATGAGCTGCTGGATCTCCTCCGTCACTTCCATCACCTCAAAGAGTCCGGCTCGGCCACTGTAGCCCCGTGGTGTGTTGGCGGTATCGCGCCCACGTACTAAGCGGTAGGATTTTTGACCAGCTAGCGGCAAGTCACTATAGCCAAGGTCGGCCGAGATTTTGGCTGCTTCTGCCTTGGTCTTGGGTAAGAGATGTCCTACGGTGCTGAGGATCATCTCTGTCTCAAGCGGGTTAGACCAATAATTCTCGTGCTGGGGCCCAATCCGGCGTACCAAGCGCTGGCCAATGATGGTATTAACGGTGCTAGCAATGAGGAATGGCTCGATATGCATATCGAGCAAGCGCGGCAACACTCCCGCTGCTGAGTTGGTGTGGAGCGTACTAAAGACAAGGTGACCCGTCAATGCTGCCTGAACGGCGAGGTTGGCCGTCTCGTTGTCGCGGATTTCCCCCACCATCACCACATCAGGGTCTTGGCGGAGAATACTGCGCAGACCATTAGCAAAGGTAAGACCAACGTCACTATTAACCTGGATCTGGTTGACTCCCTCCATTTTATATTCCACGGGGTCTTCCAATGTGACGATGTTAATGGTATCGTCCTTAATTTCTTTAATCAGTGCATAGAGGCTGGTCGACTTACCGCTACCAGTCGGGCCACTGGTGAGGATCATCCCATTGGGGCGGTGGATCCCCTGGCGAATGAGCCGGAGGGCGCGCCCAGCATAGCCCATCTGCTCGAGCTCGAAGGATGTGCCAGTCTTATCCAGCAAGCGAATCACCACCTGCTCGCCCCACACCACTGGGCTAATGGCAATACGGAGATCAACTTCCTTATCTGCCACCTTAACGGCAAACTGCCCATCCTGCGGGATACGGTGTTCATCGATCTTCAACTCAGACAGGATCTTGATCCGACTCACTAGTGCTGGCTCGATACTCTTAGGTAGTTGCATAACTTCGCGCAGCACACCATCGACACGGCAGCGAATCTTGAGCGACTTCTCGAGCGGCTCAATGTGGATATCGCTCGCACGGCTCTTTACGGCGTATTCAAGGATAGTACTTAGGGCGCGGCTAATTGGTGAGTCTTGGACGATTGTCTTGATATCGCCCCGAGCTTCAGCGGCTGCCTCGGCCTGCGACACTTGAGCGGCCACGTTCACGCTACTGAGGTCGGTACGGTACTGCTCGAGCACATGACGCACCCCAGCCTCCGACGCCATAAAGACCTTGAGTGGGCGCTGGACGCGGTTAGCAAGGTAATCGACCGCCTGGACGTTGTTGGCATCAATCATCGCCACCGCCAAGCGGTTCTGCACCTCAGCTAGTGGTACTGCCATGAAACGCTCGGCAATATCCGATGGCAAAAGCGTGAGGATGTCTTGGTCGACAATTGTATTGGTGAGATTGACATACGGCACACCAGACACATGGGCAATCGCTCGGGTAAGCAGCTCGTTATCGATCGCTGACTCATCAGTTAGCACAGTCAACAATGGTCGGCCACTTTCGCGCGCCAGCTTAGTAGCATCATCAAGGCGCTGGCGCGTGATCAGCCCTTCGTCGACGAGGAGTGTGGTGAGTTTTTCTTGCATATCACTTGTCATCAGTGCCACACGCTACCTCTGTTATTTCTGCTGCGACTGCCCAATGATCGTTTCGACCGCTGGGTTGATCGCCTCCTTATTAAACACTGCACTGTCTGGTTCATCAATCGTATCCGAGAGCTTCTCGACCGTCTCTACCTTGGTGCCACGTTGCGGCATTTGCAAGAATGGGATACTACTGGCCACAAAAAACGCCACCACTACTGATATACTAGCGATCAAGATAATCATTGCGATGTCGGTCTTCTTCATGGTTTGATGTCCTTTTTCTTTAGCTCAATGGTTTTGGCTGGTGAGTAGTAGGCATGAGCCGAGATCTTCATGGCGACTTTGCTGTCGGTCCGCTCAATGGTCATACGGTCAATCTCGATCACGCGGATGGAGCGCTCAAAGCGCTGCAAAAGCTCGCGCAGAGCATTGGGGTTACTGGCCGATACCTCCATAGTGAAGTGGATGGACTGCAAGTTGCCATTGCTAGCGGCTGCACCAGTGCTATTTGATGACTCGCTGTCGTCCGTTTGGTCGATATTAAGCGAATCGAGTGACACTCCTGCCACGCCATTGACCAGCTTAGACTGGAGCGAAGCCCCCAACGCGAGAGCGTTATCCTCCGCTGGCAGAGCATCAAGCACCACCTGGAGAGCCTTCTCATCGTTGTTGATGCGGCTGGCATTGAGGTGCGAGTTGGTCTCGAGCACCTTCAGCTCGCCGCGTAGCTTCTCGACTGCGTCGTTGTTGTTCTTGAGTACGGCAGCGGTATTATTTTTCTCGCCAAGCACCCGCTCTTTAAAGATAATTTGCTGCACCAAAAACCACGATATCACCAGTGCGAAACCCACAATTACTGAGGCTCCAGCCACCCAGAGGAACATCACTCGGCTGGATTGCTCGATCTGTTGGCGCTTGTGGATGGCGGCGTCTTTCTTACTCATTTAGTTCTTCTCCTTGTTGGTCGCCTTGGGCGTAAAGAGGCTATCGGGCACATGCAAGCGCGAGTCGGTCACATTAGTACTACCAGTTGGGGCTTCGATGCGCAAATTCTTAGAGCTATTAGAGAGAAGCTCCTTGGGGTAGGTAAAGGTCAGCTTGAAGCGCAGCACCTTAGCCCCACTGGCGTCCTCGCCATAGCTGGTATCACTCACCGTCACATCGTCAGCCAGCTTGACGGTCTGGACACGGTTATCGCCATCAGTGTAGCTCAGCTTGGTGTTGAGGATCATTTTCTTGAGTTTGTCTGTCGCCTCAAAGCTGTTGGCTGCCGACCCCTCAATGGAGAGCTTCGTCTCAGACGGATCGAGACTGACGGTCGACATCTTCACATCATTGGGCGCAGCAGGGTTGATGGCACTGAGCACATCGAAGATACGCGAGTCAATACTCTTGTCCTTGTGCATCGAGGAGAGCTGAGCTAGTTGGTTTTGGATGGTGACAATCTGATTGGCATCTTTAACACTACTAATCTTGCCGTACTGGTCTTTGATCTCGTTGTCGGTCAGCCACTCGCGAGCGCTCTGCGTACCAACATACACCACTAGCAGCGCCACCGCTGCACCAGCGATGATACTTACGAGAATGGAGAGCGATATCACGCCATTGCGCATGCGCTGGGCATGCAGGTATTCGCGCTTGACATCGGGGATGAGGTTAATCTCTATCATGCGTCGTTCCTCCGTTTTGCGAGGCCGACTGCTGTGGCAAACTCTGGTGCGACGTTAGCCAATTGTTCTTGGCTCGTCTGCGGCATATGGATACCCTGCCAGGGGTTACCGGGGGCGGTCGGAACCTCTACCTTGGCCGCAACATACTCGCTGAGGTGCGGGATCATCTCGCCAAAGCCCGTCAGTGTAATGCTCGACACCTGGGCACTGGCGTAGCGCGTCTGGAAGAATTTGATTGATTTAATAAGCTCGCTCGCAAAGTTATCCAGCGCACCCTCAATAGCACGCACCACCTGCCCATCGAGCTTATCCTCCGCCAGGCCAAACTTGAGAATGAACTGCCGAGCTTGGTCTTCCTGAACGCTGAGGTTTTGTACTGCCGACTTGACGAGGCTGCTGACACCAGACGGAATAGTCCGAACAAGGCGCGGTGCCCCACCGTAGATAATGGCGAGGTCAGTCGAGAGTTCACCAATGTCGATCAACATCACTGCGGCGCCATGTGCCGCTTGCTGCGGCGGTGCAAAGGCCCGCACCATCGCAATTGGGTCGGGCTCGATAGCAATCACATTCAGTCCGAGACCCTCGATAAACTCAAGCTGATCCTCACTATATCCCTTCGATACACTGCTAATCAGCACCTCTTGCTGATCGCTCGCGTGGAGCGACGACCCCAGCAGCACCCAATCTACCTTGGCATCATCCGCCATCGGCACATATTGGTCAATCTGGTATTTCATCGTGGCGCGCAGCTCAGCATCGGAAACTTGCGGCACATCGACCACTGTTGTAAAGGTCTTGTTGGAAGGGAGGCCAATCGCAACATTCTTCGTCTTGATACCACTCTGACCCACGGCAGTCATAATAACTTCGCCCAGGCGACGGCGCGACTCTGGTGCATCGCTGCTAGTAATACGGCGGTCAACGGGCGCATAGCCATGTGCTACGAGCTCCCACTCGTCGCCAGCTGGTGCTAGCTGCAAAACCCGCACGGCATTGGTACCGATATCGAGTGCAAAGAAATCGCCCGACCCTTTTTGAAACTTCATACTCATCTATTATACATAAGCGACATTGGTTTAGGCAAGGGGGTTAGTGGAGGAAAATATGCCAAACGTGCACTGCAAAACTTCCTACCCGCCTCACCCTTATCAGGATATTAGCGGATCGATATCTCACATGTCGATCGCGCGTTGATGCTCATATGTTATGTGCCGAATCTCACGCTCTCCACTATTTCTCGACATAATGCAAAGAAAGATAAAGAGTTCTTAACCATGACTACACCTGAGCTAAAACCGCGGTGCGGCTTCTGTTGTAGTGGCGGTAGTGATGGGTAGGTCGTTGTTTTTATTGTAACGCGAGCCCCACATAAAGACATCGGCACGTTGGTTGAGCACCTCAGCAGCTTCGGCGAGGTTATCCTTCTCAGCACCAAAGGTGCGACGCAGCTGGAGCTGACGCGCCATGATAGTACCGTTGATGGTGAGCTTTTCTTTGCAGGTCTCGGCGGTGAGCCCATTGAAATACGCACCAACGTGACGGATCTCGTCGCAGGTAGAGATGACTCCCCCGCTGCCACCGGTTGGCTGGGCTATCAGCCAGGCATTCACTTCTTTAACATTATGTCGAACAACGATATTCTTAGCCTTAATGACGAGCTGCGAAAGCTTGGTAGCATCATCTACTGTAGTAGCACCATACTTGAGGTCACCATCAATCGTCACTGTGCCGCTTGCTTCCACCACCAGTGTGCTACTACCTGGCAGCGTACCGTGAATGGTGGCATCGCCATTGACGGTGCGCATATTGTGGCCAGCAAAGCTCCCGACATCAATCGATGTACCAGCCGCTGTACCCCGGCCAAAGCTTGGTACTTTCACATTGCTCGGCGGTGCCCAGCGGCCAGCTGGTGTAGCGGTATTAGCAAAGGCAAGGCTATCCTTCGAGCGGTCATAATCACCACCATACCCCCGCCGGCCAGACAATACACCACCAGTAGCTGATAGGATTTTGCCACCATTTTGCGGTGCCATCATGCCATACTCAGCCCAACTGCCATACATGTTACCATCCTTAGTCGTCTTGAGAGTGACGATTTGTGCATCGCCATTACCACTCGCCGCGCCAATACCATTGCCGACGCGCAAGTCGCCACCCCAGATCTGCACCCACGGTAGCTTCGTCACTGTTACGCAGGCGGGCGAGGAAATGCGGCGCTCGTTGCCATCGGTATGTTTATAATTATAATCTTTGATAGCGACAATGCGGCAGATCATATCCCCTACCTTGGCATCGGCAGCGTTGATATCTTTGGTGTCATTCAGGCGTGTGTGGCTGTCGAGATATTTTTTGTTCTCACGAAAGGTAGGCTCGTTGGTACAGTCGATCGGCTGCTTGCCGCGCAGCCAGGTACAGGCTGTGTCGCTGCCACTGTAGCTACCCAGGGCATAGGGATAGCCCACTGCCGCCCCACGATCGAAGATGCTGCTCAAGCTGCCAAGGAACTGCTGGCGGTGCTGCCCTCGCACGATAAACTGGTAGGCCGCGGCTTCGCTCTCGCTCCGGTCTTTGTCGAGGCTTGCACCAGTGTTGTGGATAGATTCGTCAATCCGGCTAGGCGCAATATTCCCACCCTCTAGTGTGGCAAGCTTTTTGCTGTCGATCGTGGCCGATGGATAGAGCTCAAAGTCTGAGTGCACACTAGCACACGCCGGATCGCTGCGCCGCCACGCTGGGTCACCAGCAATGCCAGGTGACCACGATATCCGTTGACAGAGTGTGCGGCCAACGTCGCTCGTTTGAATGCGATAACTCGTGAAGCGGTCGGTCGTGCCACCGCTCGGATACACCGTATAAAAGAGCTGTCCAGGCCGGCCCGTCACATTGCGCGCGAGGCTATGCCCACCACTGTAATTATTAGCAAAGCCGGT
Source organism: uncultured Candidatus Saccharibacteria bacterium (assembly GCA_963519005.1). Taxonomy (GTDB): domain Bacteria; phylum Patescibacteriota; class Saccharimonadia; order Saccharimonadales; family Saccharimonadaceae; genus Saccharimonas. Next base: position 53,608 of record CAUQKK010000003.1, read on the forward strand.
GCCATCCATCCCCACGGACACGGTTGCACTGTTGGGGCCATTGTTGCGGAGATCATGCGCCCAGTAGATTTGTTCACCCGGAAAGGCTCGGACGGATTTTTGCATATTTTGCGTGCCAGGCCACTGCTTGCCCACATAGCTTTGGCCGTTGATCGTCCAAGGTGGGATGCGCCGCGTGATCGTCACCTTCACATCACTCGTACCACAGGCAATATTCTCGCTAGCAGCAAGGGTACGCCCGCCATCAGTCGAGATACAGCTATACAGGCCAATCCCCACCGTACGCGACTGCCCCACCGGGATATCAAACTGGCCAATGTCGAGCTGCGCCCGCACTTCGCCACCCTGGCTGGTGTATTGGTTTTGGCCACTGACGCGCCCGCGGTACATCACGCTTGACTGGACATTCTTGATGCGGCTATTGCGGTTGTAGTTCCAGTTCATGTTGCGGTCGAGGTGCATCGAGCTAATGTCGAAGGGACCCGAGCGGTTACCCGAGTAACCCGAGCCACGAATGACAATATCGACGAGGCCAGTCTGGTTGTGGTCGATCGAGATACCCGACTTATAATAATTCCGCTCGCCAGGCTGCGAGAACCACACCACTGCACAGGGACTGCCACTGCGGCAGAGCTCGGGCAGCTTGGCCTCGACCTCGTTGTTGGGCCGAGCCGTGGCCAGCCCACCCAGCGCCGCACTCACCCCCACAGCGCACAGCAGCCCCATCAGGCCAGCACGCACCAGTGATTGGCGGCAAAAGTGTACAAATGTCATGCTTATGATTATAGCAAAGTTGGGACAATTGTGCACTGTGTTCATGACACAAGGCAGAGACATCGCCATATATCCTTATATAGCTCATAAATATCGTTAGCTCTCCCTCCTCACCACTTCATCCGATGGAGTGTGAAAACCGGTCGTAATGACCGGTTTTCAGCCCAACGCAAGAGGTCGATACCTGGGAGGTGTCGACCCTTGTAGTGTTCCTGAGGAGGGAGTGTGAGGAGGGTGAGCGTGAGATAGCGCAGGGCTTATCTTGTAATGAAGCAAAATAGCACACCAATGACGAAAGAGCCTTACTTTATAATTATATAAAGCGCAATGCATCCACATTCCTCGCATTTTCCTCTTCTCTCCTGCCGATTTCTCCTTTGCGCTGCTATACTATATATATGAGTCTATCTATCGGTATCGTTGGCCTGCCCAATGTTGGCAAGTCGACCCTTTTCAACGCCCTCACCAACAATGATATTTTGGCAGCCAATTACCCCTTTGCCACCATCGAGCCCAACACTGGCATTGTGCCTGTGCCCGATGAGCGTTTAGCAGTGCTGGCTGATATGTACCACGCCGAGAAGGTCGTGCCGGCCACGGTGACCTTTGTCGATATCGCCGGGCTAGTGGCTGGTGCCGCGAGTGGCGAGGGGTTGGGCAATAAGTTTCTCGCTCATATTCGCCAGTGCGATGCAATTGTCCACATTGTCCGCGCCTTTGCAAATGACGATATAGTCCATGTCGATACCACTGTCGACCCGCAGCGCGATATCGACATCATCAACACCGAGCTCATGCTGGCAGACATCCAAACTATCGAGACTCGCCTCACCCGCCTCAGCAAAGAAGCTAAGGCCGATCCAAAGGCACGCAGTACCCTTGAGTATCTGCAGCAGCTGCGCGACGATCTTGCTGCTGGTACCCCTGTTCATCTGAACAAAAATATTATTCATGAGGCAATCGCCGACCTCCACCTCCTCACCGCCAAGCCAGTCATCTACGTCTTTAATGTCGACGAAGCCACCCTGGCCAATGCCGAAGCCAAAGCCCGCTTAGCGGCGCTGACTCGTGGCAGTACAGCGCTCTTCATCTGCGCCACGCTGGAGGATGAGCTCAAGGGGCTGGACGCGAAGGATGCGCTGGAGCTACTGGCGAGCTATGATGTGCCCGAGGCTGGCCTGACACAATTGATCCGGGCGGCGTACGATACGCTCGGCCTACAGAGCTATCTCACCGCTGGGCCCAAGGAAGTGCACGCCTGGACGATCCACCAAGGCTGGACGGCACCACAAGCGGCCGGGGTCATCCATACCGACTTCGAGCGAGGCTTCATTGCAGCGCAAGTGGTGGATTATGACGACCTCGTGGCAGCAGGATCCGAGGCCAAAGCGCGCGAAGCCGGCAAAATCCGCACCGAGGGCAAAGCCTACGTCATGCAGCCAGGCGATGTGGTAGAATTTCGATTTAATGTAAGCAAATGATTCTAGCTAGGAAACATAAGCAAACTCGCCATGAGCTTGTGGCGAGTTTTTGCATGGACTATTACTATAATCTTCTCAGAAGACCCAGCAAAGAGTACACTGGTGGTATATGTATCATTATATGCGGCGCATTGCCATACCGGTCATACTCGAGGTTGTTTTCATCGTCTCGTGTTTTGTCCTGCCACGGCATCTATATGTTTATAGTAATACAGCATTTTTCGTGGCGCTGCTTGGCTACATTATCGCAACAAAAAGTGTGAGTATGCACCAGTGGTGTCGTGCGCTCGCTGGCGGGTGGCATTTTTGGCGGCAGGTAGTAATCACGCTGGTTTGCGCAGCAGGAGCATTTGGTGTGACAAGCGTGCTCGAGCAAGCCTTTCCTCACCTCACCACAGGTGCCATTACAATGCCAGTCAAGACGGCAGGCGAATTGCTACTTTTTGCGCTCTCAACCATCATTCTCCCCGCCATCGTAGAGGAAACAATTTTTCGCAAGCAAATGATCTGCCTAGCCAGTCGCACAGCGATCATCTGCACCACTTTGCTGAGTGCTATATTGTTTGCCGCAGAGCACTTTGTCGCACCGTGGGGTGTGCTGCTGGGCATGGTGTGGGCACTGCCATTTAGCTTGGCATATGGTATGACGCGCAACGTGTATGTACCAATGACGGCACATGCCATTGCGAGCATACTCATCAATGGGCCGACGGTGGTGATGGCGCTATGTGTTGTGCTACGATGAGCGCGTTGCGTATTTTGCGGTATGTATATATTACGAGCCACAGTATCTGCTTCATCATGCGTTTTTCTCTTATGTCAAAGAATTTCCACAATAACTATATAGTTGACTCTCCAAGACACTCACATTAGCCTATGCTCTGCTGTTTTCAAATCTGTCTATATATAATATATGGCGATACGAGAGGCTACCGCCCTACCCTGCTTTTTTGCAATCGGTAAAACCGCTCTTGATTACCATGCGCGCCCTTCACGCTGCTATCGGCCTTGTCGATAATCACACAGTAGGTGCGCACCCACTGCTCGAAGTCGCGCAGGATGGCACGGCGCACGCTGTCGTTTTTGACGATACCACTGCGTGTAAGCTGCGCGCGCTGCGCCTCAAACTGCGGCTTGACCATTGCGATGATACTGGTATGTGGACTGCTAATGCGTACTACGTGCGGTAGAATTTTGCGCAGACTAATGAACGATACATCAATGACAATAATGTCTGGTGTGGTGGCTGGCACAAAATCGCGAATATCGGTTTTTTCGTGCAGCTCGATGCGCGGGTTGCCACGCAGGCTGGAGTGGAGCTGCTCCGTCCCCACGTCCACCGCATACACCATGCACGCACCATGCTGCAATGCATAGTCAGTAAAGCCGCCAGTGCTGCTGCCAACATCAAGTACGATAGTATTATCAAACGAAATATTAAGCCGCTGCGCCACGCTGGCTAATTTGAGCCCCGCCCGCGACACATAGCGCTCGTGCGCCACCAGCTTTATCTGCGTCGACTCATCCACAAACATACCCGGCTTGTGCGCCACCACACCATCCACCAATACCTTGCCAAGGCGAATCCAATTCTCGGCCGCTGAGCGTGTTGCTGCGTGGCCGCGCGCTACCATTGCTTTGTCTAGTCGTTGTTTTTGCATGTTCTTATTATACTGCACGAGTGGATAGATAGTTAGTTGGTGTGAAGCTAATAGACCTGCTGCATTTTTACACAATGCATGAGGCTATGGAGCATGATGATGAGATTGGATGATATTACTGCGCGCGGATATGCTTCTTACTTCCGTCGTTTTTCAAATTTTGATGATGAAGAAATCCGCTTTGTTCTTTGCGCGCTATTGCAGCTTTTATATTAACAACACACTCAAACTATCGCGCACTGCAGCATGCTATTCTTCATTCGCATATGTCGTTGGAAACTAGCAGGATATTCAAGACACAAGACAGCTCAGCCAGACATATAGTATATATAACAAAAATCGAGTGGACATCGTGATAGCAAAATATCTTGCTCGTATGGCTGTGCCACATCACCAACGAACTGCACATTTATCTTGCCACACAAGCACCACACACAGAAAAACACGCCGCCACTGCAGCAGATGCTTCGCATAACGAGCCCACTCGCCTGAACAAAAATTTGATTTTTGGCAGCATCACATTTTTGCAAGCCAAGGGTGAGTATCTGTGTATGCCACATGGTATATTTCGCATCTTTGCGGCACATAGACGAGCCAAGATGTATCGCGCGATATTTTGCGTTTATGTATATTTTGCAAAATTTGCATGAGCCATCTATAAGCAGTTCTAGCTGCTATAATATGCAATTCATTTTTGCACAAACCTGCAAACGATGATTATTTTTATCATCAGCCATTCGTGCGTGCAGTCTATACTTCGCAGCAACATATCGCCTTGCTATGTTTCGCCCAACCTGCAAAAAATCAAAAATGAAACACACTCCAGCCAACCACAACAAACGTGCACAAAAAAGCAAGAAGTCAAAAATATCCAAACTCAAAAAATAGACAAGCTGAACAATGATCACATTTTTTATCTCGCAGCAACAGCTCCACTCGTTATGTTGCCATCCGCAATTTTTTGCAGCAGCACGCCAAAGCAAAGCGCGTAGCTTCGCAGCTAAACAATAAAAAAGTGTGTTCATTATTTATATTATGCTTATGTTTACTCTGGTACATTTTGTATGATACTCTATTGCCATAAGCGTTATTACATTGCTAAAGGTAAGTGCGCGTCTGTAACGAAAATTTATTCATTAATGCTTATGATTACTGTGTTTATCCTGGGTGCAAGCATACGTGTGTGCGCTCCATGCCGCACGAGACAATCGTTGCGCTTACTACATCGTTGTTATGCTCACTATACCCCTTCAGCTATCGTGGTGTTGTTTGTACATCACCATACCTCTTCCTTCATGTTGTGCTTATATCATCGTTTCATTCAATCGCTGTACTTCCTACGACGCTCATATTTCGAACGTTCGCCAGGTATTCTCTGTTTCTATTCTGTCTTTTTTACAATACCTTGTATATTTTGGCATCATCCTCATCACAAAGAGCTATGTTGCATTCTCTACAATAATATCTAGACTCTATCGAGCTTGACGGTAAGCCTCATGTGTTGGTTATTACAACATTATTTATACCCTTTTTCTTGCACATACCATTCAGTAAAAACACAGCGCGCCCATAAGCTTATGCTCAAAATCGGCAAAAATCGTCTCTACTCTACGTTGTTTTTATCACATCTCTAGGATATTCCAACCTAAACATCACACGGCACAAAATATACACCGCTTTTCGCGGTGTATATGTGCTATCCCTACGTATTCTCACTTTTGCATGTAAACGCGATGAGAGCGGCTCTCACGAGCTCTCAGGGCACTATTTCTTGCGCTCGCGGTACTCTCCGCTTGCTGTATCGACAGAAATAACGTCGCCTGTCTTAATAAAGGCTGGCACCTTGACGACAAGGCCCGTCTCCAGCGTCGCATCTTTGAGCACACTGCTGGTTGTGTCACCTTTTACAACATCTTCGGTGTAGGTGACTTGAAGGTAGAGATTCTTTGGTAGCTCGACATTGATCACTTTGCCGTCGAAGAATTGCAAACCAAGGTTATCCCCTTCCTTCAGGTAGTCCTTAGCGCTGTCGACGAGGTCTGCAGCAAGCTCAAACTGCTCAAAGCTGGTTGGTTCCATAAAATAGAACGTATCACCATCATTATAGAGGTACTGCACGCTCTGTGTTGATACCTCGGCGGGCTCAATCTTGTCTTGCCCCTTGAAGGTCTTGGGCAACACGCTCCCATCGATCAAGTTCTTCAGCCGCACATTCACAATCGAGCCACCCCGGCCCATCACCTTCTGATTATAGTCCACAACCCGATACGGCTTGCCATCGAGCTGCACAATCACGCCTTTTTTGAGGTCAGTTGGTTGGTACATCACCTATCTCCTGTTTAGTAGTTGCTGCTTCGTTCGAAACATCCGCCAGCGCAGTCACAGAGGTACTGCGCTGAAAAAGTTCCTAACCTTGCGCCACAAATGGCAGCAACGCCAAGTGGCGAGCCCGCTTCACTGCCACAGCGAGCTGTCGCTGTTGTTTATCCGACAACCCTGTGCGGCTGCGTGGCTCGATCTGCCCATAAATATTAGTGAACTTTTGCAATGTCTTTGCGTCTTTGTAGTCAAAATAGACCGGTGTGTCCTTGCGCATGCGCTTGGCCATTATTTGTTCTCCTTTAGTATGTTGTTAAAATGGTATTTCTGATAGGTCAATTGGTTTGTCGTCGATGTCTTCGATGACAACATCCTGGCTGCTACCACTGTTAGTTGGCGTTGTAGTCGGTGTTGTATTTCCGTCAGCACGTCCACCACCAACGAAGGTGAAGTCCTCTACTGTCACTTCTACAACAGAACGCTTGTTGCCATCCTTATCGTCGTAGCTGCGCTGGTCGAGGCGACCACTGACGAGCAGCGGGCTACCCTTCTTTACATATTGTGCAATGGTTTCGCCAGTCCGTCCCCAGGCTACACAGTTAATGAAGCTGGTTTGGTCTTGGTTTTGGCCATTTTGGTTGCGCCATGTGCGAGTGACCGCTAGTGTAAAATTCGCTACGTTCTGCCCACTTGCTGTGGTGCGCACCTCTATATCGCGCGTCAAATTGCCCATCAAAATAACTTTGCTAAATCCTCGAGCCATACATCCTCCTCGATTCTTTACTGTGGTTATTAGTTATTGTGGTAATTTTTACTCTTCTGTTTGGCGGCTGGCTTCACGCGCTTTGGCCTCTGCCATCAGCTTGCGGCCCTTCTCGTCCACTTTGACGAGCAAGTAGCGGATCACATCGTCAGAAATATTCAGCGCATTGCTGATCTTCAGCGGTGCATCGGCAGGCAGCGCCACCTCAAAGTAGACATACACCGCAAAGTCTTCCTTCTTAATACTATACTGCAGCTTTTTCTTGCCCCAGTTGTCTTCGCTGGTAATAGAGCCACCAGCGCCGAGCACCAGCTCGCGCACTTTAGCAAGCGGTGCTTCAAGGTTCGATTCGAGATCTGGCCGAATCAAAACCGTTAGTTCATATTGTTTCATATGTAAACCTCCTTTGGGATCCATATGGATGTTTATCCGGACGATAAACTTAGGTTAATAACGCATTATATTATACGCGAGACAGCATGCAAAGTCTAGCGAAGTACAGGGGTGTGGGGGCGTTGTACTTTTTGCTTTTTCATTTTTGTATTTATCTTGGCACTACTCCATGCACACAGCTATTTATATTATTAGGTGCACACCCATGCTTCTCTTTCCACACGCTCACCCATCCTGCCATAAGCCAGCTAGCAGTACAGTATAGTCATACACTTCACCCACATTTTCAAAAACGATAATTATAGTATAGTGCCACAATTCGCTTGCTTCGCCCTATCGCTATACATACTATATGATGTTTATGTACTATTATATATAAGTACACGAGAGCGCCTTTTGAGCTCTATCACATTTAGAAAACATTATTTATCATACGTCAAAATGTGAAAAAATGAGCCACCCTTACTTGTCGTGTATATATTACTTTGTCTTTCGCTTTTTTAGCTTTTTTGATGCTGCGCTGTATCTGCAAAAATTATAGAGTCAGTTCTCGCTTGTGCTTATTTCGCTACTGCTTCTGCCGTAAGCGAAGTATCGCTCCGCTACTTTCTCGTGCATTTTTGCCAGAGTCACCTATGGCTCTCCATGGCTCTATCGTTCTCATCTCATTTTTGCACATTGCTTGCATAGAGCCAGCTGCCCTACCTTCATACATCGCACATTTGCACCAATACTTTACCGTTTGTTTTCACACCATGAAGTACTATATATTGCAAAATGTGAAAATTTTGAAAGCTCCATTTGTGCCATCCACGACGCATCATTATTTTTTATACAAGTCATACATCGCACCCCATTAGATCGTGTATATGTAATAACCATGACCGCTATGTACTGCTTGCGTTTATCGTACATTTACTCATACTCAATATACAATTAGCCACCTACGCTCAAAAATACGAAAATATCACCATACTAACCCACTCACTGGATCATATACATCAAGCTCCATCCATTTTTTAACTTCGCCCCATCCCATCAAGCTAGCTCTATACAACTTATGCTTTACTATATCGGTTATGTCTATATCACCATTAACTATCCTTTCCTTGCATTATGCAACCAATCATGAAAATTTGTGGCTTTATCATACTGGCGTGGCACAGACGCAAATCTAGCTATCACTATTACCTCACAAAGCACCATCTAGGCCACGAAGTTACTCGCACTTACCGCATATTTTGGCTCACCAATGCCTCCTATTTCTAACCCCCCACCACACCCATCTGCTTGATTATGCAAATTTTGCTACCAAGCCTATCGTTGAATATTCTCCTACTATTTTCACACGCTCATTTCACTTCAACCACATACCATCATGTCTCGTGATGCAGAAAATTTTTGTCACGTATTCCGTCGTTGCATCACGTCATGGCAAAAAATACCATTTTTGTTTACAAACCAATCAACCACCACACTACATAGTTCGCATGTCATGTGCCCCTCACCAAAATCATCACATTTTTTGGCGCGCACGAACCATCATCGCTTCTTAGTGCTATATTTTTGCACCAATTTGTCGGACTGAGTTTCATCATTCTCAAATTTTCATTATGAACATCTTCACATCATATTCATAAACTTTAGCGAGACAACCCTTTACGTAATTTGCTTCTTACATCACATTCAAGCATCTTATGTTCTCATACGCCACACAGATTTTAGTCAAAACATGGCAGCTATTTACTCAAGCGAACTCACTCCCTACTTTATCTCACAACCTCACATTCATTTTTGCAGATTTCCCTAATCAAAAATGTAAAAATTTTGCACTGCTACAGTACGCATTTCATTTTTCATCACACATACTGTACGTCGTCTCTATCTCTCTATCTAGCTGTGCCAATTTTTGCATACTCATTCACAAATTTGCACGCAAATGTACATATCACTATGATACTAATTTTATATTTACTACCAAACAATCCATTCTTGCATCATTCATCACTCGTATAGTAGCAAAAAATATTTTGCACGCGCATTATGCTGCAAAGTTGCAAACGTTTTTGCTAGACATCGCTAATTTTTATTAATAGCAAATAGTCCATCAGCGTTTTTTATTACAGCGTTGCAATGCGTCATTATTTTTTGTCACGTATGTAGTATCCGCTTGCTACTCTAGTCGTTGAAAAATCATTTTTTTGCAATAGCACACTTCTATCACTCTTTCTGTATGCGAAAATATCGCAGCATATACATCGCACACCAATTAGAACGGACAAAAATAATATTCTACTACAGAATAATTATTAATAATGTAGTGCTCACTCATATTTTTGCAAATCATTTTGCAAAAGTGTCTCAGCTACTGCAAAAACTGCTTGTCGCTCTGCATTATACTTTGCCGTTTTCTCATTTTTTACTTTTTATATTTCAATTCATACTGCACTCGTCACTCATCTACTTCGTGCCCACTCAAATTTTCATCAATATAGCGGCAATAAATATCATGAACGAATTCTTGCATTATTCATGCTCTCTTACTGTCTCCTTGCTTGTGTTATGTGTGGCATCATATACAAAAAAGATATATTCGATGAAGTAATCGACTCACTTTGCACACAAAATACTCATCACCATGCCCTATGTATAGTACATGAGCGCATCTATACCCGCTTAATTTACCATTTACTACTCTGAATATATTCTTATTATATTCAGACATTCCCTCGCTTGTTTTCGAGCAATTTATAATACATAAAGAAAATCCATATAGCACACAAATACCCGTATGACATAAATGCTACGTCATTTTCTTACCACAACGCGCACATTACACCAACCAATACACGCGATCCTTAAAAATTCAATGGCATAGCACGCGCGCTTGTTTGTTCAATCACCATAAATTTTTTGCACAGAAAAACCAGTGCTCATTACACTGGCTTTCTCTCGTCTATAACTAGCCTTTATGCAGCGAGTGAGAAGTCTCCTTGAACCAAACCAAGCTCATCACTATACTCAAGCCGTTGCGACTCTGTAGTCGGAACCAGCACAATACCACTTGCAGTGCTGAGCTCGCCATCAATCACATCACCTTGGTCTGTGATCATCTGCGGGCCTTCGCCTGGCTCACCCTGAATAATGCCATACACAACAGGGGCACTATCAATCATCTCTTGATCTGGGCGCTTTCCAACATAGAATCCAATCAATGAGCCGATTACCCCTTCTTCCGCTCCACCATCTTCGCCTAAAGAAATCGCCGCTTCTTGGTGGGATAGCGACGACTCAATTGCGGAATACAGCGATGATACATCGCCTTGAGTGTCCTTAGGGCTCTTAAAGTCGTCAACAATTAGCACGACATATGGGACATCATTGACCTCAATAATATCACCAATTGCCAAGCCAAGCTTATCGCGCAGCTCGGATAATTTATTATGAATGGTATCAATGTGCTGATCTGTCATCTCAGCCATCGACAGTGCAAATAGCGGCCCAAGCTCGCGCTGCAGCCAGCCTCGAACCTCTTGAGCAGATGGCAGCTCAAGAGCATTTGGCTTGCCATATCGATCATTAAACTTTTTGTCTGTCGGCCCATCTCCATCATTTGCTGTGTCGTATTTCGAATATTTTGCCTCGCCCACTGGCGGCTTGTCGCTTTTAGCAAACGACTTTTCTCTTGTGTTATTGGTATACTCACTCATAGTTTTTTATACTCCGCACTATGATTTTGGTTAACGGCATTGGCTCCTTTCTGCCGATTCCTCCCTGCTGCGTGCTTTGTGGCGCTGGCAGCGTGGTAGTAAGTAATCGTATCAACTTGCATTATAGCACAAAACCAGCGCCTGCAAAGCTATTTTTGGCCTTATTTTCGCATTATTTTCCCCATATGTACCCCTGTCGTACCAGTGGTGGCTATTTGGACGATAATTATATATTTTTCGCAAGCATTTTGGCTCTAATTACACACTTCTCCGCCTTCACCAGCAGGACATCATCACTCTGCCTGCCTCTATCGCTGTATATAGGCAAGGTACAGTAAACCACAAATAGATATAGCTAGACCCAGCTCTTGCATAAGAGGCTCGACAGCTAGTGCTGATAAAATAGCACGCAGAGACGCACGCGAGATCTCCTGAGGTTTTAGGTATAGATTCTCCCCCACTCACGCACCTCCTAGGCGCTTGCAACCCTACCAATGTATCATAAGCGCACTGTCTCATTATCCGCTCCTCTAGCCGCTCGCCATACAGCCATAGCAAAACCGCCCAAGGATATACCTCGGGCGGCTGTGTACACTGCGCTGCAGAACTTAGCCGCGAGCAAAGTGGGCAAAGGCGCGGTTGGCCTCGGCCATTTTGTGGGTGTCTTCCTTTTTCTTGAAGGCGACGCCGGTTTGGTTGCAGGCATCAACGATCTCTGTTGCCAGGCGCTTGCTATATGGCATACCACTCTTGGATCGGGCAGCCTGCACTAGCCACATAAAGGCAAAGTGCTGCTGGCGATGACCCTGGATGGGGAATGGAATCTGGTAGTTGGCACCACCAACACGGCGGCTCTTTACCTCAAAGCTAGGGCTGATGTTCTTGATGCAGGTCTCAAATACTTCCAGTGGATCCTCGCTCTTGAGGCTGCGGGCAGCTTGCTCGAGCGCACTGTAGACGGCCCGCTCAGCAACTTGCTTTTTGCCGTCTAGCATCGATTTGTTAATCAAGCGCTGCACCAGCACCGACTGGTACTTGCGGTCTGGCTTGATGGTGCGCTGGAGTTTTTTCGTGACTTTACGAGGCATGGTTAGTTACCCTCCTTCTTGGCACCGTACTTGCTGCGGCCCTGCTTACGCTTTGATACCCCTTGCAGGTCGAGTGCGCCACGGACGATGTGGTAGCGCACACCCGGGAGATCCGGCACACGGCCACCACGAACAAGCACCACAGCGTGCTCCTGCAGGTTGTGGCCTTCGCCGCCAATGTATGCCCAGACTTCGTGGCCGTTGGTGAGGCGCACACGAGCCACTTTGCGCATCGCGGAGTTTGGCTTCTTGGGGGTTTTGGTTGTTACCTTGACGCAGACGCCACGCTTGAGCGGTGCATTTTGGTCGTAGTAGCGCACCTTGAGTGCGTTATGGATGCGCCCCAGCGCTGGCGACTTCGACTTCCGGGCCGCCGTCTTGCGTGGCTTGCGCACCAATTGGTTAATGGTTGGCATGCAATTCTCCTTATTGCTTAATGTTCGGCTTCTATCGCCCACCCCACTGTTGGATTAGTAGTGTGAGCATAGAGTACCTGCCGCTGGGTTATAGTAGCCCAGCATCTGTATGTACGATTATGGAGCAGCACCTCCGCCTCGTGTCTGTACCTTCTCCGCCAGGCAGCGCACTCACACCAGCGCCCCACCCCGAAAAGAGGAAACTCGTGGGTATTATAGCATGGCGTTGTGCGTGAAGGCAACTGCGCTGTGCCGCCAAGCTAATAGTGATTGAATAATCTCTGCTATTGCTACCCCATGCTATACTAATCTCATGCATATTGCCATCCAAGGTCAGGCGGGGTCGTTTCATGAGCAGGCGGCGCAGCAGTGGTTTGGGCCGCAGGTCGATACCGTGCCGTGCACGACGTTTCGCGATGTTTTCCATGCGTACGCGACTGGCCAAGCCGAAGGTATCGTTGTGGCGGTGGAAAACACACTCTACGGAACAATCAACGAGCCGTACCACCACCTCGAGGCATGCCTGCTACCCATCATTGGTGAGGTGCGCCTTGCCATTGAGCAGATGCTCATCACATTGCCTGGTGCTCACCTGGCTGATATTACCGAGGTGTATTCGCACCCCGTCGCACTTGCGCAGTGCCAGCACTTTCTTGCTGCCGAGTTGCCGCATGCGGTGCAGAATGAATTTTTCGACACAGCGGGAGCGGTTGCCTCCATCAAAGCAATTGGCGACCCACACAAAGCCGCCATCGCTGGCCAGGCTGCTGCTACCCTCCATCACCTGCCCATCCTGCGCCGTAGCATCCAAGATAGCCACGATAACATCACCCGCTTCATCGTCCTCGCTCCAGGCCACGCACCAGCCTGCGCCAACCGCGCCACGCTCGTCATCACGACCAATCATCAGCCTGGTGCACTGCTCGAGGTATTGCACGTCTTCGCCGCGGCAGGCATCAATATCAGCAGCCTGCAGTCTCAGCCCATCGTCGGCCAGCCCTGGCAATACAAATTCTTTCTCGTCGTCGACAGCGCTGGCGCCCCACTCCGGCACGCCCTGCGCACCATCGAGCAAAGTGACCATACTGTACGGCTGCTGGGTGAGTATTGTGCGGGGTGAGTCTGCGTACACACTGTCCGCCGCCCTATCCCAGTTCATCCATGCCGCCAATCAGCACATCGCGCGGGCGTGAGCCGTCGGCTGGGCCAATGATGCCTTGCTCTTCCATCTCTTCCATGATACGGGCCGCTCGGGCATAGCCCACACGGAGCTTGCGCTGGAGGAGCGAGGTTGAGGCTTTGCGGGTCTCTACCACCACCCGCACGGCATCACGGAACATATCGTCATTGCCTTCGCCACTGCCATCCATATCCATCACTACGCCACCTTTGCCATTGAGCTGGACAGGCTGGCTGACGATCTCGTCATTATACTGCGGTGCCGACTGCATGCGCAGGTGGTCGGTCACCTTGGCGACTTCTTCGTCCATCACCCAGGCACCTTGGATACGCTTAGGCTTGGGCATGCTAGCGGTTTTCATCAGCATGTCACCCTGGCCAAGGAGCTTCTCGGCACCAATTTGGTCGAGAATAGTGCGGCTATCTACCTGGCTGGCCACCGTAAAGGCGATGCGGGCTGGCACATTGGCCTTAATGAGGCCGGTGATCACATCCACGCTTGGCCGCTGCGTCGCCAGCACTAGGTGAATACCAACTGCTCGAGCCTTCTGGGCCAAGCGGACGATCAGCGCCTCCACATCGCGCGCTGCTACCATCATCAGGTCGGCTAGCTCGTCTACCACAATGACGACATACGGCATGCGGCCTTCGTCTACCTTTTGCATGTGGCCTTGCTCATCGGCCACGGCAATCTGCTTGCCGCGCGTTTTGATCTTTTCGTTATACGTCTTGATGTCGCGCACCTTCTCCTCAGCCAGCAGGCTATAGCGCCGCTCCATTTCATTGACCGCCCACTTGAGGGCACTGATGGTCTTCTCCGGCTCAACGATAACAGGGGTCAGGAGGTGCGGAATATCGGCATATGGTGCCATCTCTACCTGCTTGGGGTCGACGAGGATGAGCTTCATTTCGCTGGGGCTGTTGCGGTAGAGCAAGCTAGTAAGGAGCGTGTTGATCATCACTGACTTACCCGAGCCCGTCTGCCCCGCTACCAAGAGGTGCGGCATTTTGTTAAGCTCACCGACGAAGGGTCTGCCCGAGATGTCCTTACCAATCGCAAACGCCAGCGGCTCCTTGGCGCGCTGCCACTCGGGGCTATCTAGCACCCCGCGCAGGCGCACATCGGCCGCCTTGCGGTTGGGCACCTCGATACCCACGGCCTTCTTGCCTGGGATGGGTGCCTCAATGCGAAGGCTGGATGCCGCGAGGTTGAGCGCGATATTCGTCTCCAGCGCAGTGATGCGGTTGAGCTTCACGCCAACGGGTGGCTTGAGCGTGTATTGCGTCACCTTCGGGCCAATGTTCGCCCCCTCCATCTCGACATTGATATTAAATTCGTGCAGCGTATCTTGAATGATGTGGGCATTTTGCTCAATGTCGCCGGCATCAGCCGGGCTCTGACGCTTCTCTAGCAGCTCCAGGCTGGGCGGCTGCCAGTTGGGGTCATTGACGGCAAGCATAGCAGACCGATCTTCGGCTGCTTTATCTACAGAGGTAGACGGTGTGCTGTCGCGCAAGGTCGCCCGTGGTTTTTTGTCTGGTTTTGACTCAGCCGGGCCATCGCCTGAGAGGGTTGGGACGCCCGCGTTGAGCTTGAAGTCACTCATAGCGGCAGGCTTGTCTTGGGCCTTCTCGTCCTTATTGCGCTTGGCCTTTTTGCTGGTGTCTGATGTTTGGCTATCAGCGGCGCGGCGGGCCACTGCCACATTGGCGGCATCGTCTACCTCAGCCTCGCTACGCACCATGTTTTGCAGGCCACGCCACAGTGCCATGGGCGAGACACGCAAGACAAAGAGTAGCGTCAAGCCGATCAACAATACATACACAAAAACCCCTACTGGCCGGTCGACCAGCGCCAGCATGGCACGGTTGAGCACGTCGCCCATCACACCGCCTGTCGCAGCCGAACCGCGTCGCAGCAAGCCAAATAGCCCCGCAAACCACAGCACCATCAGCACTGCCGCAAGTTTCAGCGCCACTGGCAGGCGGTTGTCCTCCGCCCGAAAGATCGCCACCGCCACATACACCGCCACTACTGGGACGACATACACTGCATAGCCAATAATATGCAGCATCGTCGCATCAAGCCACTTGAGAATTGGCCCACCCGAGCCAAACCACGACACCACCAGTAGCACCGAAAACGCCAGCAACAGCACCGCCGACACCTGCGCCCAAAACCCCGCCGGCAACGTATGCTGTGGGGCTGCTTGCTTGGCTTTGCTCTTGCTCGGGCTGCGCCGACGAGCAGTGCTTGAGCGAGTAGACGAACGAGTGCGAGTGGTTTTTCTTTTTGTAGCCATATCCTTTTTATTGTACTCTGTTTATGCTTGGTTTGATAGCGTATATTGTAGCATAATTTACTACATTAGGCAATCGGTGTGGGATATGCCATACTGGATAGTATGACAATGCAACCATCTTACCCAATCATTACCCCATTTGAGGCTACACCCACAGCCATCGATGGGCTCTATATTATCACCATGAAACAAGTGACCGACGAGCGCGGCACAGTGCGCGAACTGTTCCGCCAATCGGCCATGGATAGCACACCACTGCCGCAGTTCGGCCCCTGGAAACAGATCAATGCCACGCAAACAAACCGTGGCTCCATCCGTGGCCTGCATGCCGAAGCGATGAACAAACTTGTCGCAGTAGTGGCAGGCGAAGCCTTTGGTGTCTATGTGGATGCACGGATCGATTCACCCACCGTTGGCGCAGTTGTTACTGTTCCATTGACAAAAGGCGTGCAGGTGTTTGTTCCACAAGGAGTTTGCAACGGTTTTCAATCGACAAGCGAGCAACCCTCCCAGTACCTCTACTGCTTCGATGAAGAGTGGCAGCCTGGCATGCCCGGTATATCACTCACACCACTCGACCCAGAGCTTGGCATCGACTGGCCCATCCCGATTGACACATCCACCTATGACCAAGTCTCCAAAAAAGACGGCAATGCGCCTACTTTGCGTTCTGTTATTGGTGATGATGCCATGACGCAGCGCACTCACTAGTATTCGAAGCCTATTCACTATCACGCGGATCATTGCTATATGATACCCCTCTCGCCATTTTGTCCATTCTATGTCACAATAGAAGCAAGGAGGTCGTATGCAGCAGATGGTATGGAATATAGTAACGATGATTGCACCCTTTGCGGTGATTGCCTTTGTGCTGGTAGTGCTCGCCGAATATTTGCGCGCGCAGCAGCGCATCAAACGCCTGGAGGAGATGGTACACGAGCTGCAGCAGCGAATTAAGTCAGACACGTAACCCACAGTTTGCAAGCAAAAAAGCCAGCTGTATAGCGCTGGCTTTTTTGCTTTTGTGACGCTAAGTCATTGCCTAGTAGCTTCGGCGCTCCGAGCGGTCCTTTGGCATAACCACCTCGGTATCGGGCTCTTGCCGCGGCGGAAACTTTTTGCGTGGCAGGCCAGCGAAGGCGTCATTGCTCGGCTGCTTACTACGTGCGGTCGTGCGATTATTGGCCGAGCGGCGCTTGCGCGTATTAGCTGGGCGAGTTGGCGCTTTCTCTTCTGTTGTCGCGGGCAATACACCAGCAGTTTTGCGTGCAGCAATAGCAGCCGCTTTGGCAGCGGCACCACCCTTAGCAATGCGCGGTGGCGTGTGTGGCTGAGTTGGCCCAGCGAGGCTCTGACGCGAGCGCCCAGCTGGGACTTCACGGCCCACACGGGCAGTGCGGCTCGACGCCTTTTGTGGTGCACCCACTTCGTTGATGACTGGGATAATGATGGGCATGCGGCGTGTTTGGTCGTACAAGACACGGGCAATGTCGTCTTTGATTTCCTTCTTTACGACATCAAGGTCATACGAACCCACCATGCTACGCGCCGCTTTTTGCTTGAGGTAGGCGCGGATCATTCCCATCAGCTCTTCATTATCGCGCAGATAAATGAAACCTCGGCTGATGATATCTGGGCTAGTGAGAAGGCGACCTGTTCCACGCTGGACGGTGAGCACCACAACGAACATCCCCTCCAAGCTCATATGGATGCGATCCTTCAGCACAACATCGCTCACGACTGCACCAGCGTCGTCATACATTGTGCCGCCCGAGTGCGGAATGCGCCCAATCTTGTGTGCACCATCGGTAGTAAACTCCACAATATCCCCCGGATCGCAGACAAAGATATGACTGCGTGGGATGCCACACTCCTTCTCGGCCAGGCGAGCATTGTGCACTAACATGTGGAATTCGCCGTGGTTGGGCAAGTAGTATGTGGGCTTGACGGCACTAATGAGTCGCACGTGGTCATCATAATAACCATGGCCAGACAGGTGGAGTGGCCCCACCCCAGTCAGGTGTGTCT
Source organism: uncultured Candidatus Saccharibacteria bacterium (assembly GCA_963519005.1). Taxonomy (GTDB): domain Bacteria; phylum Patescibacteriota; class Saccharimonadia; order Saccharimonadales; family Saccharimonadaceae; genus Saccharimonas. Next base: position 71,723 of record CAUQKK010000003.1, read on the forward strand.
TGCCATTTTGCACCACGTCGCCACCTTCGCGCATCAAGCCATCGACGGTGCGTACGACGTACTTCTCGTTACCTGGGATAGGGTTGGAGCTAAAGACCACCACATCGCTCCCCTTGATCTTGACGAACTTATGTGCCCCCGTCGCCATGCGGTTAAGGACTGCACTAAATTCTCCCTGGCTACCTGTACAGACGATGGTGATCTTGTGGTCGGGCAGCTTTACGAGGTCTTCCATCTTGACCACCGTATCTTTGGGGATCTTGATAGCACCAGTGCGCAGCGCTACCTCCAGGTTTTGGATCATACTAAAGCCAGCAAAGGCTACCTTACGCCCATGCTTCTCTGCTTCCTCGAGGATGAGCTGGATGCGGTGCAGCTGGCTAGAGAAACTACTGATGATGATGCGGCTCTTGGCCCACTTGTCCATCACCTCACCCATGCTGTGCTGGATGTCGTGCTCACCGTGGGTGTGAGTGCCAGCGCTCTCGCAGTTGGTCGATTCGTTCATCATGAGGAGGAAGCCCTCGGTGTGCGCAATATCTTGCAAGCGCTCGAAGTCGAACTTGCGGCCATCCACCGGGTTTTCCTCAATACGCCAGTCACCGCTGCTGAGAATGTTCCCTACTGGCGTACGCACCACTACTGCAGCCGAATCGGGGATAGAGTGGTTCACCCGCACCAGCTCCACACTAAAGGAGTCGCACAGCTGGACAATCTCATGCTCCTCAGGCTTGAGCTCATGATACTCCGGCTCGTAGCTGCCATCGGTCTCGGCCATAGTGCGCTGCAGCATACCCAATGTAAAGGCTGTGCCATAGACTGGTGCAGGCAGCTTGGGGATAATGTGCCGAAAGGCACCGATATGGTCGAGGTGCCCGTGGGTAAAGATATGTGCCCGAATCTTGTGCTTATTCTCCTCCAACCACTGCGTATCGGGGATGATGTAGTTGATGCCTGGGTAGTCGCTACCTGGGAAGAGGAAGCCCATGTCGATAATGATGATATCGTTGTCGTACTCGATGGCCGTCATATTCTTGCCAATGCCCATCTCGCCTACCCCACCAATCGGGATGACCTTGAGCGTTGGGCGCGGCGCACGGGGACGCTTGGGCTGCATGTTGAGAGTAAACTGCTTGCCGCCATAGCCATTGTAGACTGACTTATTGACTGGCACGTTAATAACATGCTGCGAGGCCTGGGCATTGACCCCTTCGCTGGTGCGGCGCTGCGCCCGAAAGACCTCGCCTTTGCGCGTGGTAGTGGCGCTGAGCACCGTGTTGGTTGTCGCTGGTTGTTTGCTTGCGTGTGGACGCTTCTTGGCGTCATCTGCCTGGGGTGTGGCCACTCGTCGTTGACCCATTGTATTTCACTCCTTCTAATACATTATTCTGGTTCTACTAATAAGAGACAGGCTAAGAGCCTCAATAAGTGATTGTATTATAGCAGATGATGGTAAGATGTGTCAAAGCCACCTCGCGAGAGGTGGCTTTTGCTTCGTATCACTACGAGTTGATGGTATATGCTATACGCACCAAGCCTGTAGTATATATTTCAAATTTTCGCCTGTTTCCGCACGGGAGGCTGGCTGCCACGATGCGCTATCACTTGGGCTGCTGCCATCAGGGTTCTCTGTGCTAGCTGATGCTTCTTCGATGACAAACGTTGGTGCACCATTCTCGTTAGTGGTTCGCGTCATCCGTGTGTATGGCCGCTCATTCGGGTCAGTATTGGCGCTTGGACGGAAGCTACTCGCCGCTGCAACTTCTGTGGCGGGGTTGCCTGTGATCTGCAGCAGCTCTGCCGTCGTCAGCTCACCAGCCGGCTGGGCAGCCCCTGGCTCTTGTGGCGTCTCCAGCGTCACCTCCTCCCGCGTGGTTGTTTTGCCGGTGGTTGTGTCTTTTTGTTTGTGAGCTACTGTCGTTACGACGACATTTTGCCCATCATGGCTGACGGTAGTTCGCTTCGCTGTAATAATCTTCTCAATACCCCTGCTCTTATCAGTCTGGCGCGCCGTAAGAGAATCGCCAGTATAACGATCTGTCTTTGTCTTGCCCTGCAGCTGGGTGTATCGCGTAGTGATACCGTGCAGGACTTCCCTATCGACCTTCTTTACATCAATCTCACCATCGGGAGTTGTAAATTCTACATCACGACCCGATTGCCCAAATGGCTCAGCCGTTGCAGCTGTTTCGCTCGATACGGGTGCTTCTGCCGTATTATGACAATACGCAAAGCCATTCATACCAGCAAGCAAGACTGCCAGAGCGGCAAACTTTTGCTTCAGCGAGAACCGTAGCGCACCTATCTTGTCTGTATCATCGGCAGCACTCTCATTACTTAACGTAATGCGCGAGTTTGTCTCGCTCAAAATCGGTTTTCGTGCAAAGCTCCCTTCCATACTGCTTGTTTTCTGCCAAGGTTTCTTCATCATCATCGCCTCCTGCCTTATTTTACTAATTACCTATTTACCGCTATAGTACTTGGTATTTGCTATACCTGTCAAATGTGTTCTATTCGGGTCCCAAAGCTAGCAGGCAAAAAGCCGGCTACCTCGCAATAGCCGGCTCTGTGTTATACCTCACAGTACATTAATCTCCATCCACCGTCGTATGAGCAAACTGCCGCGTGCCACGCCAGGCCAAGAAGCCAATAAGGAGCGCGTTTGCCACGAGCGCAAAGCCAGCCAAGATGAGCATGTGCTGTGTATAGAGCGCGCTATCTACCCCGCCCGAGATTGCATGACGATAGGCAATGATGGAGTGCGTCATGGGCAGCCAAGGGTTGATGTCTTGGAAGAAGCCAGAGGCTGTTTGGATGGGGAATATCCCTTCGCTCGCTGCCAGCTGGAGCACCATGATGATCATTACCACCAGCCGGCCAGGATTATCAAGCACCATCACCACCAACGTAATGAGCGACATAAAGGCAAGCGAAGCAAGGTAGCTTGTGGCAGCAAATAGCCACGGGTGGTCGGGCTGCAAGCCCACCACATAGACTAGCACCAGCATCATAATCGTTGCTTGCACCAGTGCAGCCAGCCCCAAGACTGACATCTTAGCCAGCCACCAGCGCCAGGCATTTTCTTGGCGCGAGAAGGTCTTGCGCACTGGGTACATCGTCGTCAGAGCCAGCCCACCAACAAAGAGCGCCAGCGAGAGCATATATGGTGCCATAGCATAGCCGTAATTTGGTACACTGCCAGTACTGTGCTCGCTACTCGTCACAGGTGCGGCCATCTGCTGCTGAGCCGCTGGGCTAGTTGGCAGGAGCTTTACCTGAGCAGCACCAGTTTGCAGTTTGTGCGCCAGTGTGCTCGAGCCATCCACCAGCTGGTTGCTTGCCTGCATCAGCGTGCTAGAGTGCTGCTGCAAGGTGGCTGCGCCCTGAGCTAGTTGCCCACTACCCTGCTGAGCTGTTGCGAGATTGCCCGCCACCTGTGCTGCACCAGCCTGGAGCCGCTCGCTACCAGCCCGCACCGTGTTGTAACCCGCAAAGGCAGTGGTGGCTTGTGGGGCAAATTGCTCCACGCCAGTATTGAGTGCCACCACACCATTCTTGAGTGTTTGCTGCTGAGTGGCAAGCGTTTTAGTGAGAGTATCAAGGTTGGCTAGCAAGCTCTGCGTTTGCTCAGCAATGGCTTTGGTCTGCTGCAGAGCGCTCGCTATGGTCTGCAGCTCGGGTAGTGTGATGGTCGTGCTACCGCCAGATGCAGCCGCCTGCGCACTAGTCTTTTGGAGGATCGCCCCAGCCGACGCGGCGGGTGCTTGCATTGCCTGGAGCGCACCCACCACCCGCTGCGCATCTTGGACGACGGCCGCCTGCTGAGCTGCCACCGCTGGTGATGGCTGAGCCACTTGGGCGTTGAGTGTATTCATCCCTTGTTTGATCTGCTGCATACCAGCCGTTAGCTGGCCCACTTGGGCCGCCGTTGGCAGTTGGCCAGTCAGCTGCGCTGTGCCCTGCTGGACCTGCACTGCGCCGGCCTGTAGCCGCCCTAAGCCCGCTGTCAGCGTCTGCTGCTTGCTCGCCAGTTGGCTAACGCCATTGGTATAGTGAGTAAGACCCGCTTGGAGCCGTGCTGACCCCTGGTGTAAGCGCCCAGCACCATCACCAGCCTGCGCCATGCCATTACCCACCGCACCAATGCCCGCTGCCACCTCTTTGAGGTAGGTTTGGGTCACTTGCTCGGCTACTGTTTCCTTCACTTTTTGCGCGGCTTGGCGGCTAATAACTGCACCAATGTAGTTTTTGGCTGGCGTCAGCTGATACGACACCACTGCTTGCTGCGGCTTGTCCTGCCGAAGTGACGCCGCACGCTGTGAGAAATTCTCTGGTACCGTCACTACTGCATAGTAGTAGCCGCGGCGTACGCCATCATCGGCTTGCTGCTTGGAGACGAATTCCCACTTAAGCGCCTTGCTCTTATGCAGAGACTCGGTCATTGTCCGGCCGATCTGCAGCTCCTTGCCATTAATCTGCGCCCCCTTGTCTTCATTCACAAAGGCAATTGGCAGTCGGTCAGTATGCCCATACGGATCCCACACCGAGCTCAGAAAAAACGCCGCATATATTACCGGCACAAAGGCTAGCGCTATCACTGCCACTAGTAGTGTTTTGCTCTGCAGCAAGTGCCGCCATTCGGCCTGGACCATCACACTGCGGCGACGCTGGATAGCTTGTTTTATTTTCTCACCCATTGTTCATTAGCTCCCGAATAATATCTTGCAATGTCACGCTCTGCAGCGTCTCAGCCCAGCGTGCCTGAGCCCGATCGAAGGCACCAAGGATGCTCACCTCACCGCGTTTGATCTTGCTATCATCTGCCTGGCAGGCAAACATCCGCTCGGCGACTCCTTGGTAGTGGACAAAGCTCTCCGTCCCCTCGACTGCCGCCACGATATCCCACAGCGTCAGCTCTGTACTAGCCCGCGCCAGGCGAAAGCCACCACCCGCACCCCTCGCCGAGGTAATCAGCCGGGCTGTTACGAGCTTGCGCGTTACTTTAGTAATATACGTTGGCGACACCCCCATTTGCTTTGCCAAGCTCTGGTTCGTCACTGGTGATCGCAGGTCTGGATGCGCCAGCAAAATCACAATGCAACAGGCCTGCTCGACTGCTCCTGATAATCTCATGGTTTTCTATGCGAGGTGCTATGCAGCCCACCATGCGAAGCAGCTCACTCCTCCTTTCTTTGATTGTTGATAATGGATATCTAATATCCAGATTATCATAGGCTACCCTCTCTTTCAAGCCTATTGCATGAGAATATACCAGAAGCTCCCCATATCTCTAACTTCCTCTCACCATAACAACTTTTTATGCAATAAACCGAAAATATGGTAGAATAGCGACACATAGCGTAAGGAGAAGAACTATGGAAAAAACCATTCATACAGAAAATGACGCCTGGGAGGCCTTTGCAAAAGCCTGTGGCTCATCAAATCATAGAGCTCACGACCTATTCAAAATTGAGCGCCAGACAGGCTGCTGGGTGTTCCGCTGGGCAGACCGCGCCAATATGCCTATGGGGATGGCACCCTGGGTTGTGACTGATGATGGCAAGGCAATGAGGGTCGGCATACCTCTTTCGCTCAAGACAGTGCTGGCGGAGATCGCAGAAAATACAGAAAATAGCGAAGCAACGGCGAAATAACGCTGATCTTTGTAACCCTCCGAGAGCTAGGTCTCATTTGTGGTCTTGAACATGTATTTTGCTGGACTGATGAATAACAGCCCAGCATTTTCTTTTTGTGCTACTTTGCACGGCGCGTTAGCGGCTTTGTGCCTTTGTAGAGCAAGTAGCGGAATAGCCCCGCTTCATACAGCGTGCTATAGCCATGCGATGCCATCACGGCATTGACAAAGAATGGCGCAAGCTTTGCATCGGGCTGAATCCAAGCAAATGGCCGGGCAAGCAAGCGCAAGCGATGGTATGTTGGCATAACGGCCTCTGTCCAATCAGTCTCGCTTATATCCGCAAAGCCAGCCTGCTGCAGGGCCTGCGATATCTCACCAGGGTTTTGCTGCCGCACACCAAAGCCACCAGCATGCTGCTCCAAAAAGTCCATCATGCGCTGCTGCCTGGCCGACATATGGCGGGCATCGACCTCATAATCGGCAAACGCTACACGCCCACCCGGCTTGAGGATACGATAAAACTCCTGCATCGTGGCCTGCATATCCTTGGCGTGCGACAGCGTTTCATTGACATACACCACATCAAAGTGCTCATCTGGGAAGTCGGTGTGCGAGTAATCGCCCAGCACAAAGCGCGGCGCAGGATTCATATGCCGCGACAATTTCTCAGATATCTTAACCTCTCGTGGCGTGATGGTAATGCCTATTACCTCACTGCCATTCGTCTGGACGAGGTGCCGGGCCATCACGCCTTGGCCCGAGCCCGCATCGAGCACACGGTCGGTCGGCTTGAGCTGCAACTCCTTGGCAAACATCTGCAAGAAGTTCGCTTGGGCTTGCCGCTCGTTCTTTGTCTCGCTCGTCCAGTAGCCAGCGTGCTGCGAGCGGCCCAGCACCATGTTATAGCCTGCCCACGAGCCAAACCGCGAATAGTATGTAGCCACACCGTTGTTCTTTGTGTTCATCGTTTTCTCCTTGTTACTGTGCTTATTCTATAGTATAGCGTAGAACTGCTCAATGGAGTGAGTTTGCAGGGGTCTTTCTCTACCCTCCTCTCTCAGCCACCATTCCCCTTTGCTGCTGCTAAAATTCTCTCTCCGTATGTCATTTTCTCTACCTCCGATAGGCCTATTTTATCAAAGCATGAGCGATATCATAATTATGACAATGGGGCGATTTGTAGTATCATGTATAAGTATAAGTGTTATACCAATGAGGTGAGGAGGAAACACAATGCCAAAACAAGAAGCAGCTGGCCTGCCATGGCCAACCCAAGCAGCCCGTAGACAAACTACGCGCCAGTCTGACCCTGCCATCCGCGATAGCAGCGCCTACCGGCAAAAGCCTGCTGAGGATGCCGAGCGCACCACATCGGCAACCGCACAGAGCGAGCTCGATGCGGCCAAGAACAAGCTTGCTACCCTACAAAAGGCATTGCAGCATGTGACCGCCGTCGAGATTGGCGAGGCACAGCTCGGCACCAGTGCACGCGATTACATTAGCCATGCGCTGGAGGTATCGCGTGTTTTTTCTGAGCTAGAGCACCGCCGCGTGCCTGTTAATGGCTCGTACAATGGCCAGCCCTTCCAAGTATTACCCAGTTCCAGCCTCGAGCTGATCGAGCGCGACCTCGGCCGTGCGAGCTTTGGCCCTTATGGCCCAGCTGGCCTAACCCGCGTTGGTCCTCAACCCAAAGAAGAGCTCACACTCGACGACTACGTCGCCGATGCCACTGCTCAAGCCACGGCTGACTACAACACCAAGAAAAAGCAAGCCGACGAGCAAGCCAAGGTTGCCACCGAGCTCCAAACCGCTCAAGAGCTCCTCGAGCGCAAAGGCTACGGCGTGACCGCACCAGAGGCTGGCAAGACGAAAGTCGCCTAACCAGCTCCGCAAATATGCATACCAAGGTAAGTATTGTGACAATGCTTACCTTTTTTGTTTGCACAGCAAAGCGCTTGCCGCTTCCTCTCCTGCTGATTATGAGGCGCGATGTGTCTGGCTATATCTCTATACTATTCATTATTTACTCTGCGTCGTCTGCCGCACATACGCCACTGCCCGCACGAAGTCGTCGATGAGCGTCTGACGCATGGCACCGTTGTATAGCGCAGCGGCTGGGTGGTAGAGCGGAATAACGACGAACTCTCGCTCGTGCAAGCGCACTTTGCGCGGCTGACCATGGTCGCGGCTGATACGTAGATCGGGGATGAATCCACCACCACTGTGCCGGCCAAGAGTAAGCACTGCCTTTGGCTGGATAATATCAAGCTGCTGCATGAGGTACGGCCAAAAGGCGCGCTTCTCCTCCGGCAGTGGGTCGCGGTTATTGGGTGGGCGATATTTGACGATATTGGTGATATACACATCGCTGCGCACCAGGCCAGCTGTAGCGAGCATTTCGTCCAGGAACTTCCCCGCCGCCCCCACAAATGGCTTGCCTTGCAGGTCTTCATTCTTGCCGGGCGCTTCCCCCACAAAGACGATGTCGGCATTGGGGTTGCCATCACCCAGCACCAGCTGCGTTGCCTGGGCAGCCAGCTCGGGGCAGAGCTTGGCGGCGATAATCTCCTCAGCGAGGTGCGCTAGCTGAGCGGCTTGGGTTTGGTCTGGTGTGGATGGGTCAAGTGGATGGGTCATACATCCAGTATAACAATCGATGGGCGGATGGAGCAAAAACCAGCTGTAATTGATCACTCTAGCTTTGGCACTGGAATCTACTGCCTAGCTCTTGCAATATTGAGGGGTGTGATAATTGCTGAGGTTTTGCGATTGCAGGTTGATAGTAAACAAACGCAACCGAGGGTATAAAAACAAAAAAGCAATCCTGCATTGCTTTTATCTATCAAGAGTAGTACGCCCCCGCGGAGGTAGAGCATCCAGATGGACGCATCAATACCTCCGCCGGGAGCGGGTGGTGGTGAGGTGCTACCAGCTAACTTCTAGGGCACTTGTAGACCAGCTTTCTCTTTGGTTCGAGTGATAGCGTCTTACGACTCTCGCACCATAGCCTAGAGACTGAAGCTGGTCGATAATGGCCTGCTGCTCATAGTTTGGCTTATTTAAAAAGAGGTACGAAGCCTCTGTTGCTAGACTACCAAACCCATGCCCTGTGTAATCAAGTGATGTCTTCCCCTTCTCGGCGGCTTTCTGCGCCTTTGTGAGGATAGCCTCAGTGATCTTTCCAATTTTGCTCTCGAAGGAGTTATCATTCGAGATCTCACGCATTTCGCTAGCTGACAGAGCCATGATCGGCCCCCTTTCTGCATCCATTTGGATGCGATAGTGAGCTCAACCCTGTGTCGAGCTCTCTCCATTGCTGTGCACGCTCTAGTGTAGCGTCATCAGAGAGCTGGGCGCTCTATAGCGCTCGGCAGTTCCTCTAGCAGCAGCAAGTCGAGAGAGTTCGACTCCTCACCACAAAAAGTTGCTATCCACTTCTGATAAGGAGAGGATATGCTATTATGCTATTTTACATTTGTCAATAGTATGGGACAATTTTCTACTTTTGTAACAAAAACACCTCCCACAAAAGGAGGTGTTTTGCTATGCGAGGAAGTAACGCGCTGAGCGTACTATTTCCCTACTCTGTTTGGTTTGCCTCTGGGTCGGTAAGCTTGCGCACCATGGGCAGCACCAGGTAGATGCCGATGATGGCAGCGACGAGCCCTCCACCAACGATGCCGAAGTACAGCGGCGAGAGTGTTGGCTTAAGCGAGGCGGAGAAGGTCGTGATGAAGATGGTACCAACCCACACCCCAATGGCGCACGAGAGGAGCGAGACACTCAGTAGCGGTACCAGCGACTCCGTCATAATGAGGCGCTTGAGCTGGCCCAGGCGCATACCACCAAGGCGCAGCGTGTAGAGTGAGCGACGGCGCTCAAACAATCCACCAATCGTCGAGACGATCAAGCTTGCCACTGCGACGAAGAGTGTCACACCCATACCAGCGTAGGCCATCTCGGCGAAGTTCTTGATGATAGGGTTGATCTGTGGGTGCTTCTCGAAGTCCCCACTGCGGATGTAGAGAAAATCGTGCGGAGTCTGGCGAGCATACATGAGGGCACGCACCTTTTCCACGTCATCATTATGGGCAACGGTGAGGAGATAATCCTTAGGGCCATTGGTGTTGACTGGCTGCTCAGCGAGCGAGACGGTCTTGACGACGGGGCCGTTGAAGTTGAGCAAAGCATAGTGATCACCCTGTACACCGCTGGGGCAGCTGTGCTCGGTGTAGATAGCAAGGTCGCTACAGCGGATGGCGCGAGCTTTGATGCGGCCATTGTTACCAGCAATAGGATACATTGGTGCAACATTGGTAATGTATGGCTGCTCGCTCAGGATTTTTTGTGTATCGGGCTGCAAGACATGATCTTGCGAGGTGATCGCTACAGCGTTGCTGCGCAGCTGTGAGTAGCCGTTATTAGCCACCGATGAAGCGTTGAGGGCATCAATACCACTCACTGCCGAGAGATAGAAGCTCCCCGCAAAGAGGGCCAGCACTACCCCACTCACACTGCGGAAGACGGTCTGCGAATGGACGGCAATTCGCTTGCCCGCGATCAGGGCTGAGCCACTGCGTGCATAGCGTGCCACGGTGCGAGCGATCTTATTCGTTAGCCAGCCACCAGCCAGCACCAGGCCAAACATCACGCTGAGGAAGGCTGCGAAGAGAATGAGGGTCGGTATAGAGCTCTCACTTGCTCGCTCAGCCATCCAGTCGTGCCCAGGCTTCGACGCCATCCAGCCAAAGATACTAAGGCCAAATGCCAGGGGGATGACGCGCCACACCCGCAGCTTCTTTGCCTTTTCGGCTGAGCGTGAGACGCCCAGTGGCGAGAGCTGTGCCTTGCGCATCCGGCGCCAGTTGACATACGTCGTCAGGCCAAGGGTCACACCAACGATGATAATATATTGATACCACTGCAGCGCAAGATCAGCTGGCCAGAAACGCATGTCGCCATAGGAGAAACCATAAAGCGAGCTCTGTGTAAGCATAAAGATAACGAGGCCCAGCACCACACCAGCCAGCGAGGCCAGTAGCGACTCGAGTAGCAGCACACGAGCCACTTGCCCCTTGGTCGCGCCCACAAGGCGCAGGGCGGCGTAGCGCTTCTCGCGTTGTGCCCCACCCAGCTGCGTAGCAACAGCAACGAAGGTGACGATTGGGAAGAGTAAGATCGATCCACCCACAACCAGCATCATCAGCGAGAATGGGTCGAAGGCAACACTCTGCGCTTTACCATTGACATCGGTAATGTAGACGTCTGCGTAGGAGTTGGGCTGCCCATTTTTCTTAGCATATTGGTTGCTCTTCTCAACCTCCTCCGCACTCACACCCTTGACTAAGTACAGGTCATCAGGGCTCGCAGAGTACTCGTCTGGCAGCGTGCCAAGGTTGGTGGTGAGGTTGCCAAAACGCTCGAGAATCTTATCCTCCGGGTGCTGGGCGATCGCCGCTGCTAGACCTTTGGAAAGGTAGTACTCACCTGCCTTTGGCGTATCCATCTTGGCAAATTTGGCAGACTTCTCAGTGCCCTGCAGCGAGATGACGCTAATCGTCTTGCCTCGCCACTCATCTTTGTTGCCCCGCTCGATGCCACCAGCTTTGAGTGGCTCTTGGCCGGTTGCTTGTGGCTTTTGGGGTGTATCTCTGGCTGCAGAGATAGTACTTGAGATAATCGCCCGGTTTTGGCGGCCCACCAAGCCATTGAGCCCAGCGGCCATGTAGCACAGCATGACGATTCCAAGCGAGATGGCTGCTGCCGTGAGGCCCAGGCGCATCATTGATTGCCGGCCCGATTTTTTTAGTAATAACCAACTAACGCTCATGTTACATCCCTCCCGAGATCTGCCCATCGCGCACGATGATCTCGCGGTCGGCATAGGCAGCAATGGTTGGCTCGTGAGTCACCATAATCACGGTGGTACCATATTGCTTGGCAGTGGCGATAAATAGCTCCATCACACGCTGTGAGTTGAGGCTGTCGAGCGAGCCCGTTGGCTCGTCGGCAAACAGCACCTTCGGCTTGATGACCATCGCTCGGGCAATCGCTACCCGCTGCATCTGCCCACCAGAGAGCTCACCGAGCATGTTACCAGCCTTGTTGCCCAGCTCTACATTGTCCAGCCAGCGCTGAGCGGCTTCGTACGCTACGGCACGCTTCTCGCCATTAAGCAGCAGTGGCAGTGCGACATTATCCAGCGCCGTGAGCTCTGGCACGAGCTGCCCAAACTGGAAGACGAAGCCAAAGGCTGTGCGCCTGAGGACGCTCCGCTGATCGTCATTGAGCTTGTCGATCCGCTTACCTGCGCAGTGAATCTCGCCACTGTCGACAGGGGTAATCGCCGCCAAGCTATGGAGCAATGTACTCTTACCCGAGCCACTCGGCCCCATGATGGCCAGCACTTCGCCCGGCATCACATCGAGCGACACGCCGCGCAATGCTTCCGTCTGGCCGAAGGATTTCTTCAGGTTGCGGGCGCTAATGATTGGTTGATTGGTTGGTCTCATTGATCAGTTCCTCCTTAAGTTTGGTTAAGCGCGACGTCGTTAGCTCAATCCAGCGCAGGTCTGCCTCCAGATGGTACAGTGCGTGGTCGATGAGCAGCGTGTCGGCTAAGTTGCTTTCGCGGCGACGGCTTGTGAGGTCGCGCATCCGCTGGATGTGGGCTTGCCGCTGGTTGTCTAGGTAGGGCGCGGCATCACCTTCGCGCAGGATTGCCAGCACGGTCTTGACGTACATATTGGCCTGCGACTGATGCGATGGCAGCTCGGGCGCTTCCAGCCAAGCCTGCAGGTCTTGCTTGCCCTGCTCGGTAATGGCGTAGCGCACCCGGTCTGGCCCACCAGACTCACTGGTGTCGGCAATCTCCTCCACTTTGTTGTCGCGCTTGAGGCGCCCCAACGTCGAGTAGACCTGCCCTGGCAAAATTGGCTTATCTTTGCCAAAGAAACCGTCGTACTGCTTCTTCAGCTCGTAGCCATAGTTTGGCGCATTCGCCAACAATCCGAGTAATGTATATTGAACGTTCATATCTCTACTATACACCGAGTGACTAGCGAGTGCAAGCCCTATTATACACTTAGTGTATAGTTTATAGACACGTAGTGGGTAATGTAAGTATTTACCTCTGTTATCTCATTCACTCTATATCTTTCTTAGCAGTCCAGCTTGGTGTCTTGTTCTGTTGCTGCCCTACTCCACTGCCACCAATAAGCCCCACTTACTATCGGCAAACACTATGCCAGTACGCAGCCAGACTCGTTTGCTCATGAGTAGCATACGTAGGCTATTTGCGCATGATGATATGACGGTCATATATACTGCTCTCGAGTACGAGCACTTTGTTTAGTGTTGCTATTTGCCGCCCATAAACCCAGCAAAAGTAAAAAGGCCAGTCATACCACCAGCGCAGCCACGCAAGGATACAAACTATATAGAGCCTTAGCTTCTCTAAGCACAGCAAAAACACCCCAGCAGTATCTGGGGTGTTTGCACACGATACGTCGAGAGACGATCTATCTCATGGCCAATTAGTCGCCAAGGGTATCCATCTTACCCTTGGTGCGCAAGATATCGCGCAGTTCGCGGACAGATTCTTTGCTCGATGACTGTGCATCTTTGAGCTTGTCGTAGAGCGACTTTGTCAAAGATGTGCTTGGGATCTCGGGGCGCTTTGGTGAGCTACTGCTGCTATCACGGTTCTTATAGTAGTTTACGAGGGCCACATAGTAAGCGCGCATCTCTTTGCGATACTTGATCTGCTCGTTGGCATAGTCGCGCACACTGGCGTATTGTGAGTCTTTCATCTTATTAAGGGCGTTAAGGCAAGATTTTTGCTGCTCATCATACTTCTGGCCAGCTTCATCACCAGATGCGCTACTGAGTGGCGAGCTGTAGCTCGTGCGGCACGAGTTGCTGTATTCTTTGTAGGCAGTAGCGACCGCGCCCGATTCTTTGAGCAGCGGCTTGACTTTTTCGTAATCACTCTTGTACTCTTCGAAGGCTTTCTTGACCTCACCATCGCGCATAGCAGCAGCTTTGCCGAGCTTGTCGAAGTGGTCATCCGCCTTGCGAACCACCTCGTTGATTGACGTTTCTGGGTCTGACCTGTCTATATTAAGGCTGGTTGAGTCGAAGCTATTCATCATAGCGTATGCCTTGCGATAATCCTCGGTGCTTGGCCCTGAGAATAGTACGATACACACGATTATAATGATGATCAGCACAAATATACCAATCCCGCCGCCGATCAAACTCCACAGCAAGCCCTTGCTCATACCCTGCTTGGGTGGCATTGGGCCCATTGGCCGGCCTGGCTGTGGCTGCATTGGCTGAGGTTGGCCTGGTGCTGGCTGAGCTGGTTGCTGTGAAGTAGGCTGCGGTTGCGCAGCAGGGGCTGGCCCAGCAGCTGGCTGTGGAGCAGCAGGAGTAGGCTGCTCAGTTGGTGTTTGCTCAGCGGCAGCACGCTTGCTAGCCAGAGCGGCCTTCTCTTCTTCAGTATAAGGTGGGTTATTCATATCAAAGGTTGGGACAGCCTCTGGGGGTTGCTCCTGGGGGTTTGCTGGTTGATTACTCATGCATCTCCTTGTTAACTTGGCTATTATTCACCATAACTATTATACCGGAATAGCAGCAATTGGCCAATATATATCTTGCTGTGGCTTCACGCCCTCCTCTCCTTCACGTCCACTCATACAGCACCAAAGAAAGCGGAGGTTGTTACCAGCAAAACACCCCACGCATCCTTGCTGGGGTGTTTTGTGTTGCGAGGCTAGTGCTCAGATCTGCTACAATCCGATCATCGTCAGATTAATCTTGCCGCGCTCGTCAATGCCGGTGATCTTCACTTGCACGGTTTGGCCTTCTTGCACGACATCTGTTACCTTACCGACTCGGCCTTTGGCAAGCTTCGAGATATGCACCATCCCATCCACGCCAGGTAGGATGTTCACAAAGGCACCAAAGTCCTTAATCGTCACGACGGTGCCGGTGTAGGTGCGGCCAACTTCGGGCTCTTCCACCAGGCTTTTGATCCAAGCCAGCGCCTTCTCAATCGCCTCACCATTGGGGCTGGCAATGGTAATCAGGCCGTCTTCTTTAATATCCACCTCGGCACCCGTTTCGCTAGTGATTTTATTGATGGTTTCACCGCCCTTACCAATGACGGCGCCAATTTTATCCGGGTTAATCTTGAGCTTTTCGATACGCGGCGCGTAGGGGCTGAGTTCTTTACGTGGCGCTGGCAGCACACTCAGCATGTGCTCCAGGATATGGGCGCGACCAGCCTTACTCTGCTCGAGCGCCTGGCGCAGCACCTGCACGGGCAGACCATGCACCTTCATATCCATCTGCAAGGCTGTAATACCCTTGCTCGTACCCGTCACCTTAAAGTCCATGTCGCCGGCAAAGTCCTCGGCGTCGGCAATGTCGCTCAGTACGTAGGGCGTGTCACCATCCATCATCAGGCCCATAGCAATACCACTGACTGGTGCCTTAAGCGGCACGCCAGCGTCCATCAGAGCCAAGCAGCTACTACAGGTGGCCGCCATGCTGGTAGAGCCGTTCTGGCTCATGATTTCTGTCACGCTGCGGATGGCATAGGGGAACTCTTCTTCGCTCGGTAGCACCGCCGTGAGGGCGCGCTCCGCCAAGTACCCGTGGCCAATCTCACGCCGGCCCGGGCTACCGAGGCGCTTCACCTCACCGACTGTATAACCCGGGGCGTTGTAGTGGTGCATATAGCGGCGCTCGCCTTCTGTCACCTCCATGGTATCGACTAACTGTGCGTAGCTGAGCGGTGCTAGTGTGACGATATTCATACCCTGCGTCACCCCGCGGGTAAACAGGCTGCTCCCGTGGGTGCGTGGCAATATCCCAACCTCGCTCGAGAGCGGGCGGATCTCCGTCAGGGCGCGGCCATCGGGGCGGGTGCGCTCCTCCACAATGCCGCGGCGTACATCGTTGTGCAGCGCCAGGGTAAAGGCTTCGTCGTACTCATCACGCACCGCTGCGTATTCCTCGGCGTCGAGGCCCAGCTGCTCGGCCATGGCCTCGTGGAAGGCCCAGCGGATTTCGTTCACAACTTCATTGCGCTCGGGGTATGGGCGGCGGATCTTCTCGCCCAGTTTGCCATCAACCCACTGGTTGGCCACGGCTTGGATGTCTTCGTTTGGTAAGACCAGCTCGTATTCCTGCGGCGCTGGTGCTACCTTATTCGCCAGCTCGCGCTGCAGCGCGATAGCTGGCTGCATGGCTTGGTGTGCCCAGGCTATGGCATCGACGATGACGTCCTCGGGCACTTCTTTAGCGCCGGCTTCTACCATGGTAATGCCACGCTCAATGCCGGCCACCACCAGGTCGAGGTCGGACTGCTCACGCTCCTCTGGTGTCAGGAAGGCTTTAAATTCACCATTCACCCGGCCAACGCGCAGGCCCGCCACCGGCCCATCAAACGGCGTACCAGTTAACATCAGGGCACTGCTAGCAGCAACCATCGCCACCATATCTGGGCGGAAGCTCGGGTCCATGCTGAGCACCGTGGCCACCACCTGCACTTCCTGGCGGTAGCCTTTCGGGAAGAGTGGGCGGATCGGCCGGTCGATCAGGCGGCCAATCAGCACTGCTTCGTCGCTGGGCCGGCCCTCACGCTTAATAAAGCGGCTGCCGCTAATCTTGCCCGACGCATAGAACTTCTCTTCGTAGTCGATGCTTAAGGGGAAGTAATCCAGCGTTACCGGGCGAGTGCCCACCTGGGCCGTACCCAGCACCACCGTATCGCCGTACCGCACCAGCACACTGGCCGTCGAGCGAAAACCAACGCGGTTGACCTCCAGGGTAAGGGGCCGGCCGCATAGCTCGGTCGTCACAGCAAAGACATCTTTGCCGCTTGGGTTAATAATACTCATACAGAGCTCCTTTCTTGCGGCAAGTAACAGGGGTGAATGCTCGCACCTATCATCTTCATGCAAGCCCTCAACGCTATCACTGCCGCGTTATTATACTCTTCTTAGTATACCGCATTTTGGGATATACTGGTAGTGCTTCGTATCGGACAGCTTCAGAGTTTACACGCCATCTGAGCTGCTATGGTCAATTATTACCAGGCGCATTGTATTATCACCTTCATATGTAGTCTGTGAGCCCTTGATAGAGAGAATGTTTTCACTGCCCTTGATTGCTGCGCAACCCACAAACCGCACATACGTTGCGCTCAGCCATTCGACGCTGCGTGGCATAACAATAATTTCTTCACCACACTCCCCTATGACGGTGAACGAGACACTATTCTCCACCTCCTGTGGCTGGCCATAGATCATATACTCACTGCGTCGAGAGAGCTCTTTCTCCAAAACAGCTTTATATTAGCAAGTTATCCCATATTCGTCAATCAGCCCCTCGCCATAAGTATGCACAGCATAGCCTCATCACCTCTATTATGAGCCTCTCTCCCCCACTACTCAACCCGCGCGGCGAGTGATAAGAAGAGGATATGTGAGAATTGGTGGCATGCGCGACACACTTTTGTCGCTTAGATCATCGTGTTGTCATACCGGCTGCGGTTCTTCGCGTGGCGGCGCTTGCGGCCGACAAACCACCACCAGGCACCACCGCCACCAGCTGCAGCGAGAACTACTGCCACAGCGATAAGGATGATGATCGTCCAGTTGGGCCCTTCCTCTTGCTTGCGCATGGTCGGTTGCTGGCGCTTTTTGCTTGGCTGCGGTTTTTTCTTGTCCTTCTTTTCGTCCTTTTTCTTGTCTTTGTCGTCTTTTTTCTTCTCCTCAGGCTTAGGAGCAGGTTTTGGCGCTGGTGCAGGTGTTGGCACAGGCTGAGCCGTTACTTTCAAGCCAAAGGTGTCGGCGCAATCAGCCGTGAGCGGCGTCGCTGCACCCACTGGCACATTACCGCGTTGGATACTCCCCAGGCCAGCCAAACCACCCAGCAAGGTAGATGAATCATTATACGGGTTGATATTTGGATCTGCCTCCTCGGCTGGTGTGGTCGGGCCACGATCGGAGGTTGTATACACCCAGCCAGCATTGCGCTCGCGGGCCTTGGCTACCACCTGGGCCTGTTGCTCGTTGCTGCCCACACTGTGAATGACGTGCCACATTTTGTAGGCGTTGGCTGGGTTTTTCTCGAAGTTGGTGGCAGTTGGGTGATTTAGGTCGTAGTAGCTATCGCTCAGGTAGCGCGCCGCTGAGGTCTCGGCATTGAGAAATACATCACCATAAGGCATGACAGACTCACCGAGGAAGCGTGTGCCCGCATTATGGATAACGATGGAGCCAGGGTGTTTAACCTTGACGTAGTTATAGAGGTTGGCCAGATAGCAGGTCTTTTGACCACTACTGTGGTTGTCGGCTTCGTCAAAGAAAATCCCTTTCACATTGGGGTAGAGCGCATACCAGCGATCGATCTCTGCTGCCACCTCGGCAATATTGCGCGTCTGGCGGCCATGCTTGACGTAGCCAATGTATTTGACCCCAAGCGAATCGAGTCGTGCCAGGGCTTTCACATAATCACTACTAACCGTTGTACCTGGGCCGCTCGATGGGTTAACCACTACAAAGGGCGTCTTGCTCGAGACATTAGCCATATCATTCCAATACTGATTGTTGCCACCCTGCATGGGGTAGCTATAGGCTGGCATCATGATAGACTGCTGCGGCGCCATAGCACTCACTTGCGGTACAAGCAATTGACCCAGCACTGCCACAGCGGCCACAAACATCAGCACTGCGCGCCGTACTTGCTGCATACTCCACCGCATCGCCACACCCGTGGACGCCCGTGCTGCGTCTGTCACATCCTGCATAGTCACTCTCTATGATAGCATCTTTGTGCATAAATGGGTATTATGTTGTGTATGTCACAATGTTTTTGCGGAGGCTTCCCTGTTGTGGTGCGTGGTATGTGATGGTATCACACAGGCAACAAAACACCCAACTTATGTGGGTGTTTTGGTTTGATATATGCTATATCCTCGCCGTTTTTCCTATTGTTTATGTGGTGCTGGCGGTTCAATAACGCCAAGTAGGCTAACTCTGCGGAGTGCTTCATCAAGCCCATCACGGGTTTCCTCTATTGTTTCAATTGGAGCTAGGTCTATGCTACCTACTGGTATGCTCCAATCTGTGCGGCGTAAATATTCACCCGAACCTTTAACAGTATAGTCCTGTCTTGCCATTACGACTGGCGTACCATCATTCCTATTAGCAACAGTCTCTATTCTAATCTGGCGAGCTGTTCGGCTTGGATTGTTATCTGCCTTATTACCTATCGAGTCAAATATATCAACTGCCAGAACTTCCGCCGTTGTTATTTCGCCGCATTTGTCAGGCTGAGATGACCGAAAGCTAATAGATCGATAAGTATTTGTAGGCCAAGTGTTATCAACTTCTACATATCCTGGGTATAGTTTGAATTTGTCATCAACATAAGCGCAGAATTTCTTGCTAACTTCCGCTCTCTCAATCTTTTCGTGGTCACCTCTTGGACTAAATTCTCCCATATAAGCTCCTTATTAACAAATAGAATACAGCTATTCTATCTCATCAGTGCTCTGTATGTCAAACGTCTATCACTACAGCAACACCACCCGCTCTCTCGCCCACTCTAGTGCGGCGAGGCTGCGCTGGCGAGCTGCTATGTGCTCGGGCGAGGGTTGGTCGCTCCCCCACCACTGATTCCAGGCCCAATCGATGGGATTAAGACACTCGAGGTGGTCGGTATGGTGCAGCTTACCATTGATAAAGACATCATTGCGCTGGGTGTAGAGATGAGCATAGCCACACCGCTGGAGGGCGCGCAGGCTCGCAATATTGCCCTGCACCACGGCTGATTTGATGCAGTGCAGCCCTAGATTTTCAAAGGCGTACCATGTGCGAGCATGGTGGCTGGCACTAGCAACGCCTTTGCCCCAGTAATTCTTATCCACAATAATGATGCCGCTTGTGGCAGTGTGGACGTGCTTTCTCGTAATATTCACCAGTGATGTACCGCCAATTAGCCGCCGTGTTTCGCCATCCTTAGCCCAGATACCCCAGACGATACTCTCTTTATCTGCGATTGTTTTGTCATACCACGCTTGCTCGGTCTCGAGCGTCTGTGCCCGATGCTCGGCAAAATACTGTGTAATCGTCCCGCGCGCAAACCCCTCCACAAACGGCCTCAGTTCATCCCGTGCAAACGGCGCAAGCTCCAGCTCGAGCCCCTGCTTTGTCGTGACTGTCATCATTGGGCCAAATGCTATGGTATGCTCCTTTCGTGATGGTTTTTTCTAGTATAACATTGGTGGGAGAATAATACACAAGGCGAAGGGCCACCCTCATCAGATACCCTAAGGGCGAGAGAATATGTTCATCATGCGCTTAACTCCACCACGGACAACGTCAAGCGTCGTAGGCGCGGCATTCTTCTTGGAGCGCTCAACAAGTCTCTTGACAACGTCTATATCCTCCGCCTGAGCATACTCGCCAGGGTCGCTGCTCGGCTTGGTATGTGTACGCTGCATATATCGTACGGACGATTCATCTTCATCAACCGCATACTGTGCACTCCCAAGATTGACATATTGGACAAATTCGTCCTGGTCATTACCGTGGAAACCAACACCCATCATACGACATCGAATAGACACACCCTTTTCTCGCTGTGTCTGCCCGTTCTGTGTTGCCATGTGCTCATATAGCTCTACACTCACGTGCGTCGAACCATCGAAGGTTTCAAAAGATCTAAGACTACCCTCATATTGGCGGCAATATCTCGCCCGCTCTGCCTCTGCCGCCTTGAGCAACTCACGCATCCGTGGTGAATCTGTAGCATCAGCCACCTTCGCCACATCTTCAAGTGTCAGATCTCCGTATGCTACACACCGCAGCTGTTTATTTAAGCCATTATCAAGCAGAGGTGTGTCCTCAAGATGTTGATCTATCAATTTACCAAGATCAGCTGCTACCTTCTTCTCCTGATCTATTTGTCCCAGCATAGCTTCGAGAGTAGCAACCCCACCACTACCTGCCTCATGTCTTGCTTTGTACATACTAAACTCCTTTTTGTTTATGGTGTAATGTATTGTACGGTACATCTTGATCTCATATTTGTCAAGTGTAGTATATTTGCGCTACTATCTCACCACCAAAAAACCTCCCCAACAAAATGGGGAGGTTTGCTTCTCATAGCGAGCGCTTATTTGCGCAGACCGAGGGTTTCGAGCGTTGCTTTGTAGGCATCAAAGTTCGTCCGCTCAAGGTAGCGGAGCAGCCGCTTGCGCCGACCGACCATTTGCTTGAGGCCACGACGAGCCATGTTGTCGTGCTTGTTGGACTTAAGGTGTTCTGTCACCTCTTTGATACGAGCCGTCAAGATAGACACCTGCGCCTGTGGGCTGCCGACGTCGTTCTTGCTGACCTGAGTCAAAGCAATCGCTTTCGCTTTGTTATCCTTAGTAATCATACTGGTGTATTGTAGCAGGGGGGCGGCGCGGTGTCAATGTAGACATGTAGACGCTAGCGACAAAGCGCCTGGTGTGCCTGGTCAATCGAAGCAACCTGCGCGGCAGCATCTTCTCCTATATAACCAAGCCGCGAAAGTTTCTGCATAAATTGCTTCTCGTCATCCTCTCTCACCAAGCGCCGCGCATGGTTATACGTTTCATAGAACGCCGTCTTCACCGCTGGATGCTCCTGAGCAAGTGACCTCAGTTCTTTTCGCGCATCATCTGTCATCGTTAGATGCTTCTTAAATAACGTGCTATACAGTCCTCGGACGAGCTCAACCTCGGGAAACACCGCTCCAGCACGAAGCAATGCTGGCGTCGTTCCATGGTACACATCTACAAAGCCGATGCTCTCTATATCTTCTTCCAACTCCAGTGTTGCTACATCGACCGTTGGAGCACGCAAACGAGCACGAAAGTTGTTTGGATCTTCCGTATTACGCAACCCATGCTGGCGAAGAAATGCCTCCCAAAATTCGTCCTCGTCCTTATATGGTGAAGTGCGATTCATCGCACTATCCGCTGCCGGCCATCCCCAGTGTGCATTCACCTCATCTATTGCCACTTCGTCTGCACCTGGGCGCTGCTTAGCCTCCGCGAGCGTAAGTGGTTGCACACTGCTTACCAGAGGCTCGTGGCCCTGTAGCTGCTCGTCGATTGCTGCAGCAATAGCTCGCAGCTCTTCACCAAGTCGTTCTTGCTCGGCTGCTTGTTGCTCAGGCGTCATACCGCCAATTATTCTTACCTTGTCGGGATTTATCTCGTTATTTGCCATATATCAAGTATGGCAGTACTAGGACAATGAGTCAAATCGAGGGGTTTGTTACCACCCCACCCGCACGCCATACCGCACCACCTGCCCCGGTACCAGCGTTGCAGCGTGAGCTGGGTTATCGGCGAAGGAATTGCCGCTGTGCGTTGGCTCAACACAGAGGTACGGGCCCAGCCTATCTGTCCAAACCGCCCAGCGAGGCAATCCCTCACTCTGCAGCGTAATGGTGCGCAGGCCCGTCGCTAGCTGGTGCGTAGGCCCATCAACAAAGATCGTATCGGCGAGCGGCGCAAGGTCGGTGAGCGACTGGCCATCCAGCACGAGCGCGCCATCATACACAAAATATGGATGGAAGGCCGGCGCCACAAGGAGCTCCTCCTCGCCAACATTCACCAGTGTGAGCTGCATTGCAAGCTGGTGCTCCGCCACTGTATACGCCAAGTGAGACTCCAGCCCAGCATAAGCATCACTCCCCTGCAGCATGAGCTCCACTCGGTCGCTGGTGTGCTCTACCACCTGCCACTGGCTGGTGCGGCCAAAGCCATGCTGTGCCAAGCCACTCGCTCCGCCCGGGCCAAAGTTGGGCAAACAGACATGGCAGCCACCGCGCGTTTTGCGCTCGCTATCAGAGGTCGTGAGCTGCTGCAGTGGGTAGAATACATCCCCATACTCATCAATCAGGCTGGTGATATACGCACCATCTGTCGTGATAGTTGCGGTGGTAGTGCCAGTGTATAGCGTGATGTTCATCGGTATTCCTCGCTTCTTTATTTATTGTGTATGGCTAATCGACAATCCCAAAATCCTGCAGCCGCTGCGCCTCTGCTACTAACCAATCAGCAATCGCCGTACGCCGCAGCACCGCGCAGTACGCCCCCGTCCCAAGCTGCATGCCAATATCTACCGCTAGGCTACGAATGTACGTACCACTACTCACCCGCGTGCGAATGACGAGCCGCGGATACTGATACTCCAGCACCTCCAGCGAGTGAATCGTAACGGTGCGCTCTGGCAACTCCACTTCTTTACCATCACGCGCGAGCTTATAGGCCCGCTGGCCATTGATCTTGATGGCACTAAAGATCGGTGGCCGCTGGCGAATCTGGCCAGTAAAGCGCTGCAGTACTGCATCGAGCTGCTGACGTGATGGCGGTGTGATGGGCATCTCGGCATCTTCTGGCACATAAGGCATTATCTCCCCTTCTGGGTCGCCTGTGGTGCTGGTTTGGCCCAGGATAATCGTCGCTTCGTACGTCTTGTCGAGCTTGGTGTAGCGCATGGCATTGCGGCACTCCGTGCCCGTCACCAGGAGCAAAAGGCCCGTTGCAAAGGGGTCGAGCGTACCACAGTGCCCCACCTTCACCTTCTTGCCAGCCTGCTGGCTCAGCACCCGCCGCACCCGCGCCACCACCCCAAAGCTCGTCATACCAGCTGGCTTGTCGATATGGAGAATGCGATCGTATGATGAATCAGATGTTTGGTGCGTCATGTGGTTAGTATAGCATGACGGAGCAAAAAACCAGCCGTGGTAGCTGGTTCTCTGGGTGTTTTTACATTGCTAGAGTGGCAACCCCTACTTCTCCGGTACGTGGAATTGCGATGGGTTGGCTTGGTCTTTCTTGGCCTTAGCCTCAGATTGGAGCGCAGCATCAAGCTGGGCCATGGGGTTATCGGCATCGGGGCCAGGCAGCGGTGGCACACCTGGTGGCAATGGTGGCAAGCTAGAGAAATCTGGCATTGGTGGCAATGGTGGCAAAGCCGGCCCTTCGGCGTCGTCGACTGGCGCGGCACGGTGCTTAGCATCAAGGTCGGCCAGGGTTTCTTTGCCCGTTGGCGGCGGAAGAATGTCGTCGTTGTGAGCCATCGGCACACGCGGCATGTCATTCACATTCGGGACGGTTGGCTCGTGATCAAGTGCTGCCGTGGCAGCATTGAGCGGCGCTTGGCTACCTGGTGTGTCGTCACTGTCGAGGTAGCGCCCACCCTTATGCGAGAGGATGGTCTTGTTGCGGCCATTCTCGCGCTCGCGGCGCTTGTCATCGGCTGCTTGCTTGGTGGTAGCATTAAGCGTACCACCCAGGCTCGGCTCGCTCAGCGGCGTCTCAATGGGCTGGCGCCATGGCTCGGCGCTACTATTGCGCCCCGATGAGCGCCGTGGGGCTGGCACGGGCTCGGGTTGTGGATTATTCTTGGCTAGTTGCTGGGCTAGCTCAGCTTCGTCGGCGTCGGTCTGGCTTAACTTTTTTTTTCCAGCCTCAGCGTTGTGTGAGATAACGAGTGACTTGTCTTTGTTATTTGCCTGAGCAGGCTTCTTGCTGGCAGGCTTAGCAGGCATTGGGCCTGCAGCCAGCTGCTTGGCCTCGGCGAGCTTGGCCGCAATCAGCTGCTGGTCACCGCCAGCACTCATCAGTTGTGCGGCGAGGGTCATAACGCGCGAGGTAGTCTTTTCGTTGCTA
This sequence comes from uncultured Candidatus Saccharibacteria bacterium, assembly GCA_963519005.1. GTDB lineage: Bacteria > Patescibacteriota > Saccharimonadia > Saccharimonadales > Saccharimonadaceae > Saccharimonas. Next base: position 96,097 of record CAUQKK010000003.1, read on the forward strand.
AAGCGTTCGGTGGCCGCTACAATACCGGTCAAAAAGGCCGTGGCAATATGCTTGTCCAAAAGCGGCTGCTCATCATCCGTATTATCAAAGCCCTGAGCGAGGCTTGCCGCGAGCTCACTATAGCTGCTGGCCTGAGGATCCGTCCAGACGATATTGCCCAGCGTACCTGGCGCATCAATATGCAGCGCTGCCACTGGTGACTCGCGCAGAATACGGCCATGCCCTTTGAGCGCTGGGTCGAGGTCATCCTCGCTGCGCACACCGATCGTCACAACAAACTGCACATTGTAATCGCCCTGGCTAAATTCCAAATCACTCTGGCTAATCGTCGCGCGATACGGCGTGATGAAAATCTTAACAAGGTCGCCATCGAGCTTGTAGCGCAAATGGTCGGCCTTTTCCTTATCAAGGGCAATGATGAAATCTCGCAGACTATCCACCGTGCTCTCAAAGGTACGCTCTGGCTCAAGGAAGCCCACTGCCGTTGGCACATCCCCACTAAAGACGGCTGTGGCGTGCTTGTCGAGCTTGTTGAGCAAAAGCGTCAACCCCAGTGCTGCACTCAGCTCATCTACCGTGGGGTGGGCGTTGACCGCCACCAAAATATTATTACTCTCACCTAGTTTGTCGATGATTTGTTGCCGCACCTTTATCTCGTCCATAACTCCTACTTTTGCCTTACCCAAAACTCCATCTATCCTACCATAAGTAATTTCGTTTCGTCAATGGCAAGTCACAATTAACAGAGGTAGTCATGCGAAGTATAGCACCTTTCTTTATGCAAGAATCCTCAAAATGTGTGATCCTTATATCTCACACTATTTCATAACAGTTACCCTAGCCTACATACAAAAACACCTCTCCCTCGAGGTGTTTTGGTATATGCTCGTGCCTATTGCCTTACGCAAGCTTGACGCCAGCAGCCTTGGCAGCCTTGGCGAGCGATGCCTTGCGACGGCTCGCGGTGTTTTTCTTGAGCAAACCCTTCTTGACGGCTTTGTCAAGCTCGCTCTGGGCCTGGCTCAGGGCAGCAGCGCTTGGCTCAGCAGCAAAGGCCTTGGTGCTAGCCTTGATGGCGCGCTTGGTAGCAATGTTGCGCTGGCGGCGAGTAGCCGTTTGCTTCATGCGTTTGACAGCTGATTTGATGATGGGCATTAATTTCCTCTATCGCTTGTTATTATGGGTTAGTACTACAATCAAGCGCTCATTATAAGGCATGGCGCAGGATTTGTAAAGAGCCGAGCCACCTCAGGGTTACTGGCGCTCGCTCTTTTGCGGCCGCAGCAGCACATACCACAAGTAGAGCGAACCGGCGATGGTGAGCACAAGCCCAAATGTCCATGGTACAGGCCCATCAAGGAATGTGTTGTACGGCACACCGGTATGGAGAATGTGGTGGAAGAGCGTGTACTTTACTATGTCGGCAACAGGATAAGCAAAGATGGCGACGATGGCAATCCCCTGCTTTCCTTTGCTCCGGATGTCTCGGGAGCGAAGCGCTGTATAGGCAAGATAAATAGCTTGAATTGCAAGATTAATACCGAAGATAAACAAGATATTCGGCACCGTCATATCAGGTGCCAATCCGGTTGGCCGGCCGCCACTTGATGTAACAACCGTATGTGCACGCCACCCAATAAAGACATTGAGAAACGCCTGGCAAGCCAGTGCAAGGCTCGCAATGAGCAGGCATGCGCGCACACCATACTGCCGCCTCGGCGAATGTTGCTGTGTGTGCACCGTCTGGGTAGTAACTGTTGTCTGTACTGTAGCCATATACACCTCCTTGGCATTGCAGTGGTGTTTGTATGGTGATATTATACCACGTTCCAACACTCACACGTCTACCTAGGCCGCCCACACTACCGCCCCGCCACCGCAAATAAAAAGCTCTCCACTGCATCCCACGGTGGTATGCCCGTTGTCTTCATGTCGGCATCAAGCTGAGCGGCCCGCTGGGTGAGGGTGCGGATATCAGCTGGCACGACCTGTGTGGTGAGTGGCTTGGTTTTTTTGACGACGTAGGGATGGAGCGAGAGCTCGCGCGCAATCTCTGCCTCCCCTGCCTCGCCATAGCATGCAATCGCCGCCAGCTGAGTCCACTGCGCCCAAATAAGCGCCGCAATTTGGTATGGATCATGACTCAGGCGCAGCTCATCTAAGGCAGCTCGCAAGGCTGGACCTCGACGCTCTACTGCGAGGGTTACAACATCAAAGACTGAGAACTCACGGGCCGGTGGTAACACGGTGGCAATTGCATCATCGGTAATAGTCTCGAGCTGAGCCAATGCGTCAATAGCGTGCGCCAGCTGCAGCTGGTCGATCGACCCACCGTATCCCTTTTCATCCGGCACCAGAGCTCGCTCTACCATGCTGCGCAGCTGCGCTGAGCTCAGCGACACGCCGCGTCTATTAGCTAGCTGGCGCAGCCACCGCTCGGCGGCAGGGCGCTGCCGGTCGGTCAGTGGGTCAGCAGCGATGATAGTCGCGGTTTTGTGCAGTGCTTTATACGTTTTAGTGCGCTTATCTAGCCCTGGCTCTACCAGCACAAGCGTCGTCTCGTCAGGAACATCATGTGCCCACTGGCCAAGCTGCTCCCAGAGGTCTGGGCGCTCAGACAGGCGTCGCAGCACAATGAGCCGCTGCGCCGCAAAGAGCGACACGCCGCGTACCAACTCAGCCAAACCCGCGACATCAAGCTGCTGAGTATCGATGTGTTCTGCTGGCACTGGCGCGTGCTGAGTGATCTTCGCCAGCTCTTGCTCTGCTACGTAGCTATTCTTCCCCACGATGAGATAAAGCATCGGCTACTCCCCCACTTTCACCTGGCACACTGGGCAAATATGCGTCCCGCGGCCTGCCACGCGAATCTTCATAATCTCTACGTCAGGGTGGCGCGGGCAGGGCTGCCCCTCACGCCGAAACACCTGCGCAAAGGCCAGGTAGCTCCCCTTCTTACCTTCAGCATCGACGTAATTGCGGTCGGTGCTGCCACCCTTATCAATACTCAGCTGCAGCACCTGCCGAATATGGGCAAAGAGCGCGGCAAGCTGCTCATCATCCACCATACGTACCCGCGTGGCGGGGTGGAGTTGCGTCATCCATAGCGATTCATCGGCATAGATATTCCCCACGCCAGCGATGGTGGTTTGGTCGAGGATGGCCGCCTTGATGGTCGTGCCATTGCGCCGGCGAATGTGCGTGATAAACTGCGCTGCCGTAGTATGCGGATCGAGCGGCTCGGGCCCGACTTTTTGCATAAAGGGCAGCTGCGCCACCTCTGGTGTGGGGTAGAGCTTCATCCAGCCAAATTTGCGCAGGTCATTAAAGTACAAATGCGCGCCATCCGCAAAGGTCAGTGCTACCCGCGTCAAGCGGTCGGGTAGCTCGTGGAGAAAGCTATCGTTTGGGTGGCCGCCACCCCAGCGCTCCTCACCAACAAAGAGCAGCTGGCCCGTCATCTTGAGGTGCACCACCAGCGTGTAGTTGGTGCTCAGGCGAATCAGCAGCACCTTAGCGCGGCGCTCTACCGCCGTGATGGTCGCACCGTGCAGGAAGTGCGCCACCGCCATAGGGTCGTTGGGGAAGCTCTTGGGCGAGTCGTACACCGTGCTTGCCACAACCTGCTTCCCCACCACCAAGCGAGCTAAGCTCGTACGAATCGTCTCAACTTCAGGGAGCTCAGGCATGGGCATACTCCATCGCCCAGACGATAGCCACAAAAAGCGAAAAATAAACCGCCTGCCCCACCAGCATAATATAGCGATGCCACGGCTTGGCAAAGAAGTAGCAGCCAAGAACAATAGCCTGGCACACCATAGCGCCACTCGTCACCACCCGCACCACTGAGTGAGCATCGCTCAGCAGGACAAGCATCTCAATGATCGTTATAACTGGTATGCAGCCCCAGGCTGCAATGTTGTGGATCAGCGTGCGCCGCTGGCTCACGCCAAATGGCACCAATCCCATCACACAAAAATTAAGACTCACAACAAGAAGGAGGAGCTGCATCGCAAATGGCAATGCCGACTGTACAGCCCACAGCGCAAGGCTCAGGCCAGTCAGTGGCAAAAGAATCTTGCCCGCAATGACCGTCTTCGTCCGCTGCTCAATATGCATACTGAGCGTCTTGCCAAGCTGCGGCGGCACCATCCATAGTGTGTAGACAAGCAGCACAAGCAAACAACCGGCCATTATCCCAAGCCACACGGGTGTCATCGCTCCCCCAGTAGCTCCTCAAGCTCGGCCATTGTGCGGCGATTGGCTGTGTGGAGGATAGCACGCATGCCAGCAGCTTCAGCTCCAGAGCAGTTGTCCAGCCGGTCATCAATCATCACACATTGGCCAGGCGACACGCCGAGCCGATCTGCTGCTAGCTCGAAGGCTTCGCGGCTTGGCTTGGCAACGTGCTCGGCATACGAGAGCACCACCGCATCAAAGAGCTCGCGCAGCTCATCAGGAGTAAACAGTCGCTCGATCGTATCGCTCCCCACATTGCTCAGCAACCCCACCTTGATAGCCGGGTAACGCTGGTGCAGCGCGTGAATCATGGCGATCAGCTCGCTATTGCGCACATGCACCTGCTCGAGCAATGCCGCTATCTGGGCTGGCGTCTGCTCCGAGAGTCGCGCGACCTCTGCAATAAACTCCTGCCGCGAGATATAGCCATAGTCCGACTGCTTGTTAATATCCTCTAGCTCGGCCCGGCGATCCGGCGGGCACTGCGCCATCAGCACCTCGATGCTCCCACCATAGAGCACACCAAAACAATCAAAAATTACTGCACGAATCATACGCTCGATTATACCATTGGCGGTGGGGTGTGGCTAGCATGAGCATCAGACAATCCGCGCAGAGTCATCGCACAATCGATACCTCAAAGCCATCTTTATCCGCGTATAAGCTCCTCCCCCGCTTCTTCATTGGATGGAGTGTGAGGAGTTGTAATAATTTTTTTGATCTTACGCAAGAGAACCGTGCTCTGGAGAGAACTAACTGTCACGGTATTTCATAAGAGGGTGCGCAAAACCACAGTAGGTTATGTAAGCTTCGAGAGCGAGCCGCTCAGCGCCTTTTTATTGCGTCTTATCAAACATCGGTGCAAAGCCAGGGATCTGGTTGGCAAAGAGCGCATGAATCTTGGGCACATCGGCCTTCATCGAGCCGGGCGAACCTTGGCAGCTCGATGTCCAGATGCGCGTCTTCGTCGTGCCGCTCTCCATCGTCTCGAAGGTGTAGAGTCGCCCAGCAGTGGCACATACTCCACGCACGTCGTCGTCGTCCACACTGCGCGTGTCTTGGATCTGCGCCTTGCTCAGGGCATACACGAGCTGCTCGTAGGCCTGCTGGTTGTTCTCAAACTCTTTGCGGTCGAGCTGCTTGTCTAAGTAGCCTTGATACACCGTATATGTCCGCTTATTGGGCGAAATCTCGATCTGGTACGAGCGGAAGGTCTCGTCTGCCACAATTGGCCCACGCACCGTCCAGCGGACACTGTTGGTCGCGTTGTGCGCCACCACTTGGTCGTAGAAGCTCTCGGTCGACTGCTGCGTGTTGGTGTTGTTTGTCTCCTGGCGGGTCGCCACCATGCGAATGACCGACGCCACTGCTGCCACCACCAACGAGATCACCAAGATAGTGACAATAATCGGAAAAACTTTTGGCCGCTCGCCTTTATACATGAGAGTACAATACCACAAAGCCTACGAAAACTCAATAGATCCGAGAGTATAATGCAGAAAAACCCCTGTGATTATGCCGCAAGATCGAAGCCAAAGTGCTCGGCAATAGATTGCTGTTGTTTGGTGTTTTGCGTGTTCTCGGGAGATGGCGCTGCAGTGAGCTTCTGCTCTTGCATCTGCTGCATCAACTGCATAGCAGGCTCCGACTGCTCAAGACGGCGACCCAGCTCGGCAAGGTTCTTATTTGTCTCACTCTCAATATTGCGATCAGAGAAAAAGTTCCCATAGCCACTGACAAAACGTGCGAGTGATGGGTCAGCTGCCGCAAGCGCATCATATGCAATATCGCCATTTTTGATGCACAGCAAGAACTCTTCTGCTGCAACAGCTCGCACTGCTTCACGTGCCTTGTCGGTATTGAGAATATCGCCATGTGTCCCAGTATTCACTTGGTCTTTACCCATCACGTACTCACCAGTGTCACCCACGCCAGCTTCCAGTACTTCTGTGGTGACGCGGATTTCTATGCTCTGTTTGAGGCGATCATTGTGCGTATCAAGATGCTTGTCAATGCTAAGCTTTTCAAACTGCTGCTTCACCTTGGTCCCGGTCTTGCGTGTTTGATTGTCGAGCTTCCCCTTCTGGTTGATATGGATTGAGTCGCCCAAGCCATCAATCACATCAAGCGCCGCAAGCCGCGAGTCACCCTCCCCAGCCAAACGATCGGCTGTCGATGCATCAAGCTGATTATACACTTTGCGTGCACTCGTCCGGCGGCCATTTAGCAAGTGATCGCCCTCGTCCTTAGGAGTAAGTGGCTCATATTGCTCATCCGGCAAAACACTATCCTCCTCTGCCTTGTCAGGTTCGTCAGTCTTGCTCACGTCCCAGTAGAAGCGATTTGTCGCCATCTCATCAGGGTTCTCTCGCTTATGGGATTGGGGAGAACCATACAGCGCATTCACCTGCCTGGCAAGGTCATCCATCCGCCGGTCAGCAGCATCTGTTTTCTCAAAGGTAGTGCTGCTGGGCGCGCTGTTGCCACCAAGGCCAGCGTAGAGACTATTAACGGCAGCTTCATTTTCGGCTTGTTGCTGCGTGGCTGTTTTGTCATATCCTTTGCGGCGCTGCTCCATCTCGAGCGCCAACTGATCTGGGCTCAAATCTCTACCGTTTGGTGGCATTAAGGTCATAAGGGGTATCTCCGTGAGTGTGTTGTTATTAGTTTGTTACACAATAGAACCTCCAGCAAGAAAAGTCAAGCCAGCTGCCTATATAGATCCGTTTCTCCTCTTTATATTTGTATATAATCGACAAAAAGAAGTATATAGATGTAGAAAATTAGTGGCTTTGCTCGCGCGCCGCACCTACGCTGCAGGAACAAGCGTATTATCACCCTGCGGCAGGTCGCTACTATCTACATCTACTCTGTCTGGTGCAGCACTAATCTGGTTCCAGTCTTCTAAGCATGGCGTCACCGTGCGGTCACCACCCTCAATCAGTGCCTCAACCGCCACAACCAAAGGCGACTTCTCTTCATAACAGTCAATAATGTATTGCGTTGTTCCCTGCTCACTCGTTGTTGTCACAACTATCCGAGCCGTCGCACCACCTGGCACAAGGCCAGTTGCACCAAATGTATCACGAGTAAATTGGTATGCATCGGTCACTCGCGCCTCATACGGCTCACCACCCACATCACAGCAGACCACTCGCCAATCGGCCAGATCCATCGAGTCAAATTCATAATGCTTTAGGGCGACCATATTACCCGCCGGATCGTACAAAAAGCCATACGTTGGCCCCTTCTTTTCTATCGCGCGCAACTTGTCGAGCCGAGCGTCAAGCTTCTCTCGCTCTTTTTCATCCAGGGATTGATCTGCCAATCGACCCTCAATTTCTCTCTCTTCTCTCTGCACCTCTGCTTCAAATAGCTGACGCGCCGCTTCTTCATTCGCCGCGCGCCGCTCCATCTCTGCTTCAGTCAGGGGCTGCAGCTCACTACTCGCCTGGGCTGCTTCGATGATAGCACTGCGCACGGCGTAGTAGCTAGGAGAGTTTTGCTCATGTGTATAGCGGTCTGCGCTATCGACAGACGCTTCTGGATCATGCGGACTGGGCAGCTCAAGGCCACTACACGCTCTACCACTAGGAAATGATATATCTACTGCTTCGCCTTGTGCCATGCCCAACCTCTATTCTGTTTTGATTGTGATGGCACAGATTATACACCGCTGTAGGCGGTTTGTCCAGAGGTCGGCCTCTGTTCGGTTGGTGTTCTTAGACCTGTCCCCAATTCTCACCAATCGAGACATCGACCTTGAGCTTAACACCAAGCTGAGGGTAGATATTCTCCATCGTCTCGCGCAGGATGCGGCCTACCTGCTCGGCATGAGTACGCGGGCACTCAACCATAATGCTATCGTGGATCTGCACCACCTGCCAACCGATCGGCTGGCCATCGCCGTCGGCTAGCTGCTCTCCAGCCTGGGCCAGCTTGTCTTCCACCGCTAGCATGGCGAGCTTCATCAGGTCGGCCTCGGTGCCTTGGATGGGCATATTGGCAGCCGCTCGCTCGGCAGCGCTACGCACCGCAAAGTTTCGCGACGCAACATCCGGCGTCCAACGGCGGCGACCAAACAGCGTCTGGACGAAGCCCGCATCATGCGCCTGCTGGATAGTCTGCGCCATATAGGCTTTGAGCTTCGGCCGGAGGCGGTAGTATTCATCGATGAAGTGCTGCGCCTCGGCATAGCTCATCTGCGCGGCGGCGGCCAGGCCATGCTGGCTCATCCCATAGAGCACCCCAAAGTTTACCACCTTGGCCCGGCGGCGCTGCTCCTTCGTCACGACGTCTAGTGGCACACCATAGACCTGCGCGGCCGTATTGGCATGGATATCAATATCGGTATTAAAATCGCGAATCATCGCCTCTTCCCCCGACAGCACCGCCGCCAGGCGCAGCTCAAACTGCGAATAGTCAGCATTGACAAACACATTGCCCGGCGCTGGCACAAAGGCATCGCGGATGTGCCGCCCCAGCTCACTGCGGATAGGGATGTTTTGCAAGTTTGGGTCGGTGCTACTGAGCCGGCCCGTCGCCACCACATCTTGATTGAAGGTGGTGTGGATATAGCCCGCGTCGTCGGTCAGCTGCGGCAGCGCCTCGACATACGTATTTTGCAGCTTCGTCAGCTCGCGGTAGCGCTCCACTAGCCCAATAATCGGGTGATGCGGCCGGAGCTTATCCAGCTCCTTCTGGCTCGTCGAGTAACCCGTCTTGCCCTTCTTAATGCCCGCCGTTGGCAGCTGGAGTTTCACAAAGAGCGCCTCAGCCAGTTGAGCCGGGCTCCCAATATTAAGCTCATACCCCACCATGCCATAGATCTGCTGCTGCAACTCGGCGATCTCGCTACTCAAGGTGCGCTGCATCGCCGCAAGCGTGCGGCTATCAAGCCGGATACCGCGCCACTCCATCCGCGCCAGCACAGGGATAAGCGGAAAGTCCATTGTCCGTGCCACCCGGGCAAGCTCGGGCAGCGCATCAAACGCCTGAGCTTGCTCATCATACACCGCCCACAGCGCACTAATAGCAAGACGTGGGTCATCAAGCGATTCCAGCCCCGCAAGATCAGCCAGCGCCCGCGACGTGCGCAGGGGATTAAGCAAAAACGACCCCTGGGCGGTATCATGCCTCACGACTGGCAACTGCTGCACCCCACGAGCCAGTAAGTGGCGTAATAATTCCTTCGTGCGGTGCCCAACGATCGGCACATGTGGGATAACATCAACCGCATCACGCCAGCTCAGACGGGCCGCCTTGCCTCGCTCGTGGCTCACCCAGACGCCGCCCTCGACCGGCCAGACCAGCAGCTCCTGAGCCATCAGGAAGAGCGCCTTGGCTTGGCTGGCAGGCAGCTCGGTGGCATGCTGCACCACCGGTGCATCGGGCGGCTGGGTGCTCTCTGCCGCCTGCATCTGCGGTGGTAATTGGCGCAGCAAACTACGAAACTCCAGCCGCTGCAACATCGCCCGCACCGCCGCTGGGTCGCAGTTGTCCATTGCCATCGCTGCTCGGTCAAGCGTCACCGGTGCATCGGTATATAGCCGGGCCAGCTCGCGGCTCATGTAGGCCGAATCTTTGCCCTGCTCCAGCTTGCGCCGCAAGGTATCCTTGACCTGCCAGAGGTTATCATAGAGGTTGTCAAGCGTGTCGAATTGCTGCAGTAGCTTAACCGCCGTCTTCTCTCCCACCCCTGGCACGCCCGGGATATTATCCGACGCATCGCCCTTGAGGCTCTTGAAGTCGAGGAACTGGCCAATCCGAATACCATAGCGCTGCTCGAAGGCGGGGATGTCGAATTTGTCGATGTTGGTCAAGCCTTTCTTCAGGGCGTAGAGATAGGTGTTTTGGTCGAGAATCTGCAGAGCATCGAGGTCGCTCGTGATGAGATACGTCTCGATATCCCCCTGCTGCTCGGCCTGGGCGTCGAGCGTCGCCATAATATCGTCTGCCTCATAATCATCAAACTCATACAGCGGCCAACCAAACGCCTGCAAAAGCTCGTGGAGTAGTGGTATCTGGGCGTAAAAATCTGACGGAGCTGGCTTGCGACCAGCCTTGTATTGGTCGTAAATGGCAAGACGGCGGCGGATATTCGTCTTGGGCTTATCCCACGCCACGCACACATAGTCTGGCTGGAGGCGCTTGATCAGCTCCAGGCTCAGCGCCGCAAAGCCATACACCCCGCCAGTTGGCGTCCCGTCGGCCGTCGAAAGGTTGGGCATGGCATAATACCCACGGTAGAACACACTTTTGCCATCGATAATCACTAGGCGCTTCATCATAGTTCTAGTATAGCATTGGTGCCGTGCAGAAACATCCTCGCGCAGCACTTCTACCCTGCTTCCTACCCTCCAGCTACAGCGTAGGCTGAGTGCGCTGGCGCCGGCGACGCCACCACCACACTAGCCAGCCAGCCAGTGCGATAAGCAGCAAGCACAGGCTTATCAGCAGTGCCGGCACAAAGTTGCTCATCAGCTCGGCTAGCGGACCCTGCGCAGTAAACGCATCCTTTTTCTTCTTCACCGTCATCCGTTTGGTGCCCGGCTTTTTATCTTTCTTGTCGTCCTTTTTCTCTGGTGGAGTAGCCGGTGGTTTTTCGCTAGTGGTTGGAGTGCCACTTTGGTATATCTTGACATAGTCGATAAGGAAGGTCTGGTTGGCAAACTTCTTCGATGAGTCGGGCGGGTGCTCCTCACTCTTCCACTCCACATAATCGTTGAGAATAACATACCACGTATCGTCAAAGACCTGCTTGAATTGATTCGCGTCCATGCCCATTTTTGCTGGTTTTTCTGCCGGAACTCGAGTGGTTGGATGACTTTTCTCATCGCCCGCTCGATAGTTATACACCAGCACTGGCTGGTTATCCACGAAGAATCTGACCGTCTCACCATCGTATTCCGTCGCCCAGACATGCCAGTTGTTCGCCAATGTCACTGGGGATGGTATGAGGTTCTCTCGGCTATGCCCTAGCCCCTTTGTCTTCCATATCTGCGATGACGGGCTGTGGTAGCAGCGAATATGCGTCGTCGACCATGTGTAGGTCGGCGTCCATGAATACCACTCTAGCATGTCGAGCTCACCATAGGGGTCATTCGCTTGCTTGTTGTTGCTACAGTTGGCAAGCGTCACACTATTGCGCAGCCAAATAGCTGGGCGCGTCCCATTCTCGCCATTCCAATTAATCTTCGCCCGTACCTCGACGCGGAATGGTTTATGCCCATCGAGCACCCGACCCGACTCCACTCGCCCACTCTGGTAGCGTGTCATCTTGCCAGACGGGCACGGCTCTTGGCTGGCGTTGCTATCGCCCAGTGGCTCAGCCACACTCGACACGCAGTGACGCCGGGTCGTAATCTGCAAAGCGCCGTTAGTCACCGCAACATTGTTGGCGCTATATGCCAAATGCTCCTTGCCATAATTATCTTTATTTTGCTGGAGAACCTTCCAATTCGACAGTGGCGTCGTAAACTCCTCGTTATACACCATCTGCCACTGCTGCGCCTGGGCAACCCCACCAAACATCACCGACACAGCACCCACAACAAGGACGCTCACTACTCCATACATCAGCCCACCTCGTCGCTGCACTATTATTCTCCTCAGTCTGCACACATGTGTGCTTATATACTCATACGTTATGTATAAGTGTACACGTTTTGTCGGATTTTTCAATTGTTATAGCATAAGTATTACTACACTGAAACGCTACGCTAACACCTCTCCACCGCCTTGGCTGCTCTGTGCCCTTCGTGCTAACTCTTGCGCAACCTGCCGCCGAGCACGCGCTCGCTCAACATTGTCTGTTCCACCAACAACATCATCTGTATCTGGCTGATGTTTTGTGATGTCCGCCATATGCGCCGCAAGGCATTCAGCCTGCACTGGGCAACTGCCGCATTTTGTTTTCCCTTTTTTAATATTTTCCCAATGCTCCCGCTTTCTCCCATCGAGGCCAATAAAGTACGGTTCATCCTCGAGGCTGCAGGCAGCTTGTCCAATCCATGCTGATCGAGGGGCTGGCTTATATCCGCCGCGAATCAGCCGCTCAGTATATACCGCAGGGCTTACGCCATTCTTTATCTGTTCTCGCATTGCCAGCGTGGCAGGGGTCGGCTTTCTTGGTTGTTCACGCGTCATAAGTTTTTTCTCTTTTGCTATACAAAACGTTGGCTTCTGCATTATTCCACACCACTGTTATTTTGCCAAGCATAAGCAGAGTAATGCGCTGCTTATCACCCTACCCCCCATTGCTCAGCGCCGCCGGACGTGCCGCCGCTTGGGTTTGGGTGCGCCCCACTGTTGGCGATCGGCCTTAGCTGTACCACCCCGTATATTGCCAGTAGGAATGATGCGCTGGTACCCCCGCAGCGCAAAGAATAAGCACTCAGCCGCCACCGGGCACCCAGCACAATCCTCACGTCGCTCAGGGTCCATCCGCTGCTTCGTCTCAGCATCAATACACAGCGCCAAGCGAGCAAAAGCCTGCGGCGCAGGGATATGCCCAATGTGCCGTCGCTCGGCCATACACTGCTCCGCCCAGGCGATCCGCGCCCGAGGCGTGTCATTAGCATGAACAGCGTGGTGCATAGCACCCGTGAGCATCGTGGACTGGCTAGGGAGATCGGCTGGCATAGGACCATCCGTCAGTTGTCTGCGCTGCTGTGCCGTTAAACCAGCACAGATCCCCGACACCCCTTCTCTCACTGCATATGCCGCGCACACATCAATCACCGCACAACCAATGCAGCGCCGTAGCGCCAGTGCCGTGTCTTCTGGCTTGCCACTAAAATATTCTTCACTCGTGGCTGGGCTGCAGGCAGCCTTGTGCATCCATTGCGGTGGGAGTGCCGCTCCCTTTTGCTGCCGCACCCGCATCCGCAAATAGAAGATGCGCAACGCAAGGTCAGTTGGTGCATAGCGTCGGGGTTGCTCTGGTGGTAGCGATGCCGCTGGCTGCTCTTTCATCCTATTTTTATTGTATCATTCACCGCATTGCCAACCATAAGCATCATTATCTGCTATACTAGGGATATGAATCATCCATCTCACCCGACGACAATCCTTGCCTTCGTTGGCCTCTCAGGCGCAGGCAAGAGCGAGGCGGTCAACCATGTGGCGCGCCTTGGTATCCCCAAGGTCTACGCTGGTGGCATACTCTACGACGAAATGCGCCGCCGCGGCATCGCTATCACCCCGCAATCACAAGCCGAATTTCGCAAAGCCTGGCGCGAAGAGGCTGGCAAAGACATCATCATCCGCACTGCTGCCGAGCAAATGCAGCGCCTCGCCGCCGCTGGGCAGCGCCACATCCTCTTTGACGGCCTCTACTCCTGGACGGAGTACAAATACCTCACCCACCACTTCCCAGGCGAGCTCGTTGTCGCGGCCATCGTCGCGCCCAAGCAACTGCGCCACCGCCGCCTTGCCCAGCGACCCGAGCGGCCCTTTACTGTGCAAGAAGCAATCGCCCGCGACTGGTCGGAGATTGAGGATATTGAGAAGGGTGGCCCTATCGCCATTGCCGACCACTTCATCTCCAACAGCCACGATCTCACCGAACTCCACCAGCAAGTCGATGCTCTCTGCCGCGAGATTGGTTGGATGTAAAATACCCCAGTGGGGTATATAAATCATCAGATAATTGACACAGCACCCTTCCTCTGCTATAATTCTCCCACAAATCACGTGTGTATAAGGCAAATGCACACTACGATAATAGCCTAATACGAGGAATATATGAACAACCAGCCAACACCCCAGCAACCTGCTGCACCGCAGCCGCAGCCAGCCGTGCAACCACAACCAGTGGCCCAGCCGCAGCCGCAGCCGCAACAGACATATCAATATCAACAACCCTACCAGCAGCCAGTTGCGCCAGTGCCACAGCCAGCTGTTCAGCCACAGCCAACACCATATGCCTATCCCGTTCGTTATGATAACCCCGGTGAGACACTGGGTGTCATTGGATGCGTCTTGAGCTTCTTTGGTATCTCTATCGGTGGTATTCTCCTTGGCATTATTTCGCGCAATAAGTCTAAGGAAGCCGGTATGTCTACAACGTGGGGTAACGTTAGTCTGGGCTGGGGCATCTTTGGGTCAGTCTGCTGGTGTCTTATCTGGCTTTTCTGGATACTTGTATTTGTTGGTGTATTGTCCAAGCCATCTTGGTGGTACTATTATTACTACTAAGCCACTTGCTTCGATATAAAAATACCCAGCATACTACTGGGTATTTTTATGTAAAGTATTTTGGGAGTACCTTCTGTATTTTTAGGGCTTTCGTATTCACCCCTCTACAATCATGATCTCTATTTCTCGGTAGCGATAGTAGGAGTGGGTATTCGAGAGGTTTGTGCCCTCACAGCAAAGTAAATAGCCATTATTATACAGAAGCTTCACCAAAAAACCATACAGTAACGACTTTTGCAAGCAATTTATCCAAAAAATCGACATACATACTGTATGCCGATTATTCTCGTGCACTACCCCCTACTGCTGCAAATACTCGTACAGCTTCTTGGCGTCCTTGTGCTTGCGCAGCTTGGCCAGAGCCTTGGCCTCAATCTGGCGGATACGCTCGCGCGTCACGGCAAACTCCTGCCCAACTTCCTCCAGCGTGTGGCTCTTGCCATTCTCCAGGCCAAAGCGCATTTTGATAATCTTCTGCTCGCGGTCACTCAAGGTCGAGAGAATGTCTTGCACCTGCTCCTTGAGAAGCTGGTTGGAGGCCGACTCTTCAGGGCTGACCGTATCTTCATCCTCAATAAAGTCCCCAAGCACCGACTCCTCCGAGTCGTCGCCATCGCGCCCTACACCAGCATCCAGGCTGCTAATGTCTTGCTTGATCTTCATCACATATTCAACCTTATCCGGCTCCATATCGAGCTCTTTGGCAAGCTCCGTAATGGTTGGCTCGCGGTTCAGGTCTTGAGTGAGGCGGCGCTGGGTGCGCAGCAGCTTGTTAATCGTCTCCACCATGTGGACAGGAATACGAATAGTGCGCGCTTGGTCGGCAATCGCACGGGTAATCGCCTGGCGAATCCACCAGGTGGCATAGGTGCTAAACTTAAAGCCTTTATCTGGGTCAAACTTCTCCACTGCCCGTAGTAGCCCGGTGTGCCCTTCTTGGATAAGATCGAGAAAATCAAGGCCGCGACCACTATACCGCTTGGCAATGCTTACCACTAGGCGCATATTAGCCTCGGCCATTTTGTCTTTCGCCCGCTTATCGCCCTGTTTAATCCGGTAGGCTAGGTCTACCTCTTCGTCAGCACTGAGCAGCGGAATCTTGCCGATCTCGCGCAGGTGCAGCCGAACCGAGTCGTCGCTAATATCATCAAAGTATTGGTTGCTGTTGAGAATCTCCTCTGGCGTATCTTCTTCCTCAAGCGCCGCGAGGTCGGGCTCCATATCGTCGACGGCTAGATCCATGATCGGTGGCTGGGCATCGGGCGGTGCTGCCTGAGCTGTGGTTGCTGGTTTTTTTTGCTTGGTATCCTTATCGTCGGTTGCCACGCGCTATCTCCTTGATTAATTGGTTCAGTTGCTCGCGCAAAGCAGCGGCAGCAGTCGTATCGCCGCTCTCTTCTGCTTGGCGCAGGCGGGTAATGAGATGATGTTTGTGTTGCTGCTTGTGTTCGGTTTCGATTTGCCGCAAAAGCCGGGCGGTCTCGTAGTAGCGATCGGTCTCACTCCACGCACCATACCGAGCGTCGGCACGTACCCGCACCATTGTAATATACTCGTCAAAATTTTGCAATGCTGGCGGCGTGGTGGTAAGAGGTTGCCCGTGGTGCGCCGCATAGTACTGGGCCAAGGCCTGGCGCGCCTCCCCCGCAAAGAGCTGTGGATCAATCCGCCCAAATAATTCCTGGCTCGGCGCATCCAGCATCGCCAGCGCAAGCACGTCGTCTTGTACGAGGTAGCGATTGCGTGGCGCGGCCGCTGCCGCCTTGACAGCCTTGCGGATGGGTGCGGACGGTGCGGTTTGCTGCGCTTTGGCCTGCACAGCCTGCACACTCGAGCCCACTGCCTGAGCAATCTGCCGCTGGTAGTGTTCGCGCTCCACTGGGTCACCCAAGCGATTAACAAGCGCCAGCCCAACTGTCGTAAACTGCCGCTTGCCCGCCGCCGTGGTGAGATCAAGCTGCTGCCGATACTGCGCCAGGAGCCAATCCACCGCTGGCTGAGCCGCCGCTATCGCCTGCTGCCAGGCCGCTACCCCCTGCTGCTGAATAAGTTCATCAGGGTCTTTTACCCCTGCCGGCAGCGACACGACCTTTAGCTCTACCCCCGCTTGGGCGGCCAGGCCAATTGCTCGCTCTGTGGCGGCCCGCCCAGCGTTATCACCATCAAAACTCAGCCGAATATCGCCCGCCAGCCGCTTGAGCGCCCGAATATGCTGCTCCGTCATAGCAGTGCCCGCCGTCGCCACCACTGCTGCTTCGCCCGCCTGATGGCTGCTGATCACATCCATATTACCCTCGACAATCACCGCATAACCCTGGGCCCGAATCGCCTGCTTTGCCTGCATCAAGCCAAAGACGTGCCGGCCTTTGTCGTAGAGCAGCGTCTGGGGCGTATTGAGGTATTTTGGTGCATTAGGCACATCAGCAATCAAGCGCGCCGTAAAGCCAATCACCTGCCCACTCGCATCCATCAACGGCACCATCATCCGCCCGCGAAAGAGGTCACCATCATAGCGGTTCACCAAGCCCGCCTCGCGCAACTCTGCCAGCGAAAAGCCTTTTTTCTTAAGATACGTTACCAGAGCATGACCATCGCGCGGCGCATAGCCAATCTGAAACTGCTGGACAATCGCCTTGCTCAGCCGCCGCGTCCGAAATACATACGCCAGCGCATCCTGGCTCCGCACCAAGCAATGCTGATAAAAATTCGCCGCTAGTCGATGCGCCTCACGCAGCCGCTGCTTGCGCCGCGCCAGGTCACGGTTACCCTTCTGCTCATACAGCGAGAGATCCACTCCCGCCTTGCGCGCGAGTAACTCCAGCGCCTGGCGAAAGTCCAGTCCCTCTACTTCCATAATGAAGCTAAAGACATCGCCGCCCCGCCCGCTACTAAAATCATGCCAAATATTCTTCTCGGGGCTCACAAAAAAACTCGGTGTCCGCTCACTGGTAAAGGGACTCAAACCTTTGTAACTCCGCCCCGCCCGCTTGAGCTGCACATATTCGCCCACCACATCCTCTATGTTTAAGCGCGCTCGCACCTCTTCTTTGGCATCCATAGGTATAGTATAGCGCATATGGCATAGGCCAATCGAACTGTGTTTGCCCTCCTTTATTATTCATCCCCTCACCGGGCTTGCTGCATCCACACTATCCTGTTTTTTGTCAGCGAGTAGTCACATTACGTATGTTTAACAACCAGGATGAGTATCGTATGGCAATAGAGAAATACGCTTACCTTTCGCACAGAATATGTGGTATTTAATATAGTATATAGGGGTATAGAGTATATAGGGTAGAGGGGTATATACTATATACAATTCATCCATCTGACCTCTGTTAGAGATTATCCTCTTTACCTCTGTTAGTGGTTGTGTTTAAATGGTATTATAGTAACTATGAATCCACAGCAACCATACACTCCCCAACCGAATGGTTCGGCACCGCAGCCCGAGCAACAGCCTCCTCAGCCCAATGCGCCGGCAGCTGCTCCGTATGTCCCTTACTATGCTACCCAAGCGGCGTCACACGGTGCGCAGGATTATGGCTATGGCTCATACAATCCAGCAGCGCAGAGCCAACCAACCCAGCCACTCCACCATGAGCAGCAAGCTCCTTCATCGCCGCAGCCTCAGGCTGCTCCCTACCAGCCGTATCAGCCATCACACAACCAACCAGCTAGCCAACCAGCCGCTAGCTACGGCACAGGCCAGTCATACCACTACGCGCCGCAGCCCGAGCAACAGTCCGGCCAACCCTCTCAGCAGCCACCAGCTACGGCACCCCAACCAACTAACCAACCCAGTTCACACACTAGCGCAGACCAATCACAGAGCTATGCGAGTGCCTACCCAAGCCCTAGTCAACCCACTGCGCAACCCTACCAGCCACAATCGGGCGGCTACAATGGCCAGGCATATGCCAACCCACAGCAGCCACTCGGCGCCACTGCCATGGCTGCTACCGGAGCAGAAGACCTTGGTGCAGCAAGCGAGCCAGACACCTCCTTCCCGGTGGATTACCTCAATGAGATTGCACCCAAGCAGCAGCCAGTGCAGATTAACCGCTTTGCGGTGTTTGGGCTGATCGGCGGCGTACTCTTGCTCGCCTTTGCCATTATCATGATGATGGTCAACAGCCAGCCCAACTACACCAAGCAAGCCCAGAGTACCCTAGCCCGCATCGAGACCTTGCAGGCAGCCACCAAGGAGCAGCAATCACGCCTAACAGAAAATGAACTCTCGAGTATGAACACCACACTCACCACCTCGCTCGGTAGTATGGGGACAGAGCTCAAGTCGTCGCTCAAGGATGCGAAGATCAAGACTGAGCTAGTCGGCGATGCCAAAAAGACCGAAAAAGCCTACTCCGACAAACTCTCCAAAACACTCGAAGACGCTTACCTGACTGGCGCGCTCGACCGCGTCTACGCACGTGAAATGAGCTACCAGCTATCCATCCTCAAGAGCTACCTCCAAAAGCTCAAAACCGCCAGTGGCAACCGCAAAGCCATCGCCGACTACGTTGCCACCAACAGCAAGACGCTCGACGCCGCTACCAAGTCGTTTAGCAACTTTACCTCAACAAAGTAGCAATATACTGCTATATACTGCTACCCTATCGACAAAAGCTCGCCTCTCTGGCGGGCTTTTGTTAATGCGCTGCACTATAAGACAAACATCTGCTTGTGTATAGTTGCATGGCGCATTCCCAGGAGTTTTCCTCCGCGTGAGGTGGTAAACATCAAGGTGTCTTACTCTATCACACAACAAAAAGAAAAACGCCCACACCGTGAGCGCTCCTTATACTAACCAATGTCTTCTCCACAAAGAAGCATCGCGCTACTCCGTCACCAGCCGGTAGCTGAGCCGCGCCAGGTCGATCACTTCATCATCGCTCAACTGGCCGCTGCAAATAACGGTGATCCAATGCTTTTTGTTGAGATGGTAGCCTGGCTGGACCGACTCATACCGTTCGCGCAAGGTGAGGGCCAGCTGCGGGTCACACTTGAGGCTCACCCTTAGTGGCTGCGACCCTTCGGCAATAAGCGCAAACATCTTCTCCTGCTGGCCAGGCACATCCTTGTGCCCTACCTTGTACACCGCGATATCGTCCCCAAAGGGATAGTCGAGCCACGCCCCGGGCAGGCTGAGCAAAAATTCTTCGAGCTGCTTGTGTGTCATAGCACTATGATACTACAACCACTTATGCCGCACAAAATACCCCACCATCGCCAGCGGTATGAGGACGATCAGGCCGATCATCAGCCAGAAGGCGACATCACTGCGAAACGGCAACTGCACAAAGTTCATCCCGCCTAGGCCCGTCAAGAACGAGACCGGCATAAAGACGGTGGCAACCAAGGTCAGGCGCTTCATCACATCGTTCATACGGTTAGACACCACCGAGAGGTACATATCGAGTGCGCTAGTGAGGAGGTCACGCATCGTATCAATAAGCTCGTGAACGCGCCAGGCGTAGTCGTAGCTGTCGCGCACATACACCGCGCATTTTTTATCAAACAAGGCATAGCGGCCGTTACTCAGGCCATTGAGCACATTCATCAAAGGGAGCACCACCTTGCGCAGGTCAGCCAATTGACGCTTATACACAAAGAGCTGCTGGAGCTGCCGATTATCTGGGGTGCGAATCATCGTATCTTCCAGCTGGTCGGTCACATCGTCGATATGGTTAAGCAGCGGCATAAATTGCTCAATAGAAAACTGGGCAATAGTAGCCAGAATAAGCGATGGCGTTGTGTGACTGGGTCGCAGCGCAGTAATGCGCTGGACAAGTTCATCGTCTAGCTTGCCCTGGTGCAGCGTAATAATCTCGGTTTTACTGAGCAAAGTAGTAATAGTGTGGTACTTCACATTGTGCCGATTGACGTATGGTATATCCAGCGTCAGCAGCAGCCACGCCTCCCCTTCTATCGCCTGTGGCAGCCAGCGATGCTCGCGCACCATGCGGGCCTGCAGCTCAGGCAGGTGCAGTTCACTCAGCAGCGCCCGTCGCTGCTCGATTGTGTCGATCGTGATATCGCGCCACAGCTCGGGCATTACAGAGCGACCTTTTGGAGATAATAGCGCAGCTCCATAATGCTACCACGGATATCCTCTAGCGCGCGGTGGTCTTCTGGCTTGGCAAATTTCTTACCGTATTTGCCCTCCATCACCACCTTCCAGGCGCTCACATCCAGCATGCGGTAGTGCAAACGCTGCGCCAGCTGCGGCCACCAGCGGTCGATAAAGCGGCGATCTTGGTGGATAGAGTTCCCCGCAAGCAATATCCGCCCCTCGCCAGCACACTGTTCATCGCAAAACGCCAGCAGCTCTTGCTCGACCTCTGCCAGCGGCTTGCCCTGCGCATTCTGCTCCTCGAGCCCGCGCCGCGCTGCCGGGTGCTGATCCCAAAAGCTGGCGTTGCCGTCAAGGAGGCGCCTGAGCTTAGCTGCATCATGGCGCACCACCCCTTCGTACGTTGCAATCTCGGCAAAGGTCCAGTCCGTCACAATCGCCGCCACTTCTAGTATTTCATCCGTGGTAGGGTCCAGCCCCGTCATTTCTAGGTCTACCCACAAAATCCGTTTTGGTTTGAAGCTTGGTTTCATGCTTCTAGTATACTACATGTCTACTGCATAGTGCTCATCCTTAGCTATTACTGTTATAAGCATAAGCTTTACTGGTGTGCAAGTTGGTGTACTACTTTTTTGTTCAGGTGTTTTTGCTTCCCTTCCCGCCTGCTTATTATAGGATCTAATTATGAGGTAAGTCGTCTCCCCTACCCCTGTTATTTCCGAATGGTTCGCTATTATGTTCAGGCTACGTAGATGTTTGAGTAGTGCGCAAATTTATTATTCACCATAGAAAAACCACACCCTGAGTGGGTGTGGTTGATCGCTACGCAGTCTCTTGCCTACTTAGTCTTTTTTCTTGTCCAAGCGGTCGAGCTTGAGAAAGTGGATGATCAGGTAGATGACGAATGCTGTGGCGACCAAGGTGATCAGTGAGCTCACGAAGGCTCCCCACGCGAAGTCGGCGCTGCGCCCAGCAATCTCAATATGCGTGCTGGCAGCCTCGAGGCCTTTCTGCGACCCCACGATGAACTGCACCACTGGGCTAATGAACCCCTGAACTAGTTTTTTGACCGTGTCACCGGCAGCGGTACCAATCGCCAAACCGACGGCCAGGCCAACCACGCCCTGCTCGCGAATAAACTCAGCAAAGCCGCCAATGTGGCTGTTCTTCATTTTCTGCTCTAGAGCTTGGGCAGCAGCTGCAGCCTCTTGTGCAGCCTTGCGTGGGGTGCGGCGTACAGCAGGCTTCTTTGTAGCAGCTGCTTTGGTTTTGGTTGTTGTTCGTTCTGCCATAGGTTCTCCTTATTAACCATTGTTTATTCAAATTATAGCATATTCTGCATTAATTGCTAGCGGTCTTGTGTTGGTGGTGTTCTATGGTCGTTATTTCATTATTGCTTCATTCGCTTAGCTTGTTCGCGTGCTTTGTTGACCTTATTGCGCTGTAGATTTTTAAAGCCGCGCGATAAGTGTTGCGATGAAGTCGCAATATTATCTGCATTATCATCAAAGATAACAAATGGGTGTTCGTACGTCTGTATCGCTTGCTCGACAAGCTCGACACTACCCGTGGCAGTCGCTACTTTACGTAGTATATCACCAAGGAAGAAGCGATTAACTGTCGTGTCACCCGGCGAAAGGCTCGCATGGACAGTCTGCGCTAACTCAATCGCTTGTTGGCCCATACCCTGGGTGATAAGCTTTTTGCACAGCTGGTTGGCCTCTTTCAGGTCGTTACGTCGATCAACATCTGGGTAGATGCCTGGTAGCTGGCTCAAACTTTCGTATGCAGCACCAAATTCGTCATGACGATTATGGATGATTGCATCATAATGAACGCGCAATAGCTCACGCCCAGGGATAGATGGCAGTGTAATAAGCTGTAGCAGACTATTTCGTCTGTCACCATCACGATACTGCTGACTAGTAACATCAGCAAAGTTTAACCATGGGCGAGATGAAACAAAGGCATCACGGTTGATTGACGGCGGGAGATTCTTCACTAGTTCGCTGGTCTGCAGCCAATTCACTGCGCGAAGCTCACCACTCATCAACTGATCTTGCGGGTTTTTTCCACTTATCGCTTCTGTTGTCTCTTTGCATAGCTCATTCGTAGGTACATCAAGCAAAAACGAGCGCTGACTTGGCCGGTCAAACAACATAATTACGGCATGTTGGTTAACATACCCAATATAGTGCTCTAACCCCTTAATCTGATCGAGGCACTCCGATGCCACAATAGTATAACCATAGCAATTAGCTGTCTCACGCTCGGCAATACTTTCAGCGGTAAGAAGCGGTGTACCATCTGTGGTCGGTGCAAATTCAAGCGTCTGGCGCACCAAGTGCCCCACCAAAACTGCTGCATTAGTGGCGTCTTCAAAGGCCAGCGGCGACTGCTCATAGGCTGTGCCGATGATTTTGAGCTGCTTTGAATCAAGTAAGCGCTCGCGGCCAATCTCGATATTACCCGCCGCTATACTCTTTCTTGGCGTCATAAGCTCTGCTGCCAGTGGCTCATGCAAAGCAGATGGGTCGGTACGTGGCGTACGCTCACCCACTACAACCGCTCCGGTGCTTCGATACCGAGCAGAGCAAGGCCAGCAGCCAGGGTGTCGCGGTAGCGCTGCACTAGGGCGAGGCGCTCGGCCTGACGCGGGCTGCCAACGACGCGGTTTTTCTCGTAGAAGCGGTTAAATTCTTGGGCAAGCTCATAGAGGTAGTGGCAGATGCCATGCACAAGATACTCGCGGGCAGCCTTCTCAACGACCTCTGGATATTCGCTCAGCTTGCGCAGGAGCAGGCGCTCATCATCAGTGCAATCGGTCGGCTCGGCAGGCTCGGCACTCGCCTTGGCCAGGATACTACAGGCCCGAGCATGAGCGTATTGGATATAGGGGCCAGAGTTGCCCTGCAGGCTCACTGTCTCGTCCATATCAAAGGCGATATCGTTGCCCATGCGATACTTCGCAAAGGCATATTTGATCGCCCCCAGGGCCACCTGGCGCTGCACCACCGGGTCTGTGGTGAGGTTTGCCACACGCTCCTGGACGATAGTGAGCACATCGGCCGCTCGCGCCACATTACCCAGGCGCGAGCTCATCTTGCTACCATCACCAAAGCGCACTGTGCCATTGGTCAGGTGGGTCATCCGCCCGGCTAGTTCAGGCCGGAAGAGCTCAGCCGCAGCATACACCACACGCATATACTCCTTTTGGTCGTTGCCGGTGATGAGAATCCGGTGGTCGAAGTGGTAGTCTGCTACTTCTTTCCAGATAACGCCAATATCCTTCGTCTCGTACGTCGGCAGGCCGTTGGACGTGACGAAGACGCGGGTGTGCAGATGCTTAGCAGGGTCACCGACGAAGACCACTGCCCCCTCAGAACGCTGCAAATTCCCCCGCTCGAGTTGCTCGTGCACCACGGCCAGGCCAATCGGTGCAGTGCTACTCTCGGGGATATAGTCAAGATGATCGACCTGAATCATCGTATAGAAGGCATCGAAGTAATCCAAACTCCACTGGCGCGTCGTCCAATAGATCTGAGCCAGTGGCGTATTATGCTCATCATGCTCGTGGTAGCTGTAGACGAGCTTGTTAAACTCAATAATCTCTTGCTTAGCCGTCTCGTTCTCTTCGTACGCCTTAGCGCCAATCACATAAGCCTGGCTAATCCACCGCGCCCGAGCAAAGACATCACTTTCTACCTCTGTTAACTTCTCTGGTAGCTCGCCGCCCAGCGTGTGGCGCATCCCCCACAGGCACTTAGCGACGTGCAGGCCGACATCACCACCAAAGCTGGCTCGGTCTACCGCCGCGCCGACCGACTCAATGATCCGCGCCAATATATCGCCATACACCGTCTGGTACAAGTGGCCAGTGTGCAATTCTTTAAAGGCGTTAGGACAGCTATATTCCAGCGTGTAGCGCATGCCGCCATAGATCTGCTGCGGTGCGGTATTGGCCGCCTGCCACAGCGCTTCATCACTTAAGCGGAGATTAATAAAACCCGGGCCAGCCACGCTCACGTCAGAAAACTGGCCAGTCTGGCGTAGCACCGCCGCCACATCCTCGGCAATCTCGCGTGGTTTCTTGCCCAGTGGCTTGGCAAGCTTGAGCGCAACGTTGGTCGCAAAATCGCCAAACGTCGGCTCCGGCCGCGTCAATTCCACCGGCGGAGTTTGTTGATAAAGAGTGTATACTGCATCACGAATCGTCTGTTCCATGATTATAGTATACAACAGATGCAGCGCAAGAATAGCGTAAGCGTAGCGAGAAGGTTTACGCCTTACCCTTCTGCATCCGCTTTTGCCGCTTGAGCGCCGCCTGCACTAAACCAGCAAAAAGCGGATGAGCTCGAAATGGCCGCGAGGTAAACTCTGGGTGAGCCTGAGTCGCAACGAAGTAGTCGCAGGTCGGTGCCTCGACAAACTCGACCAGCCTACCATCGGGTGACGTGCCCGACACCACAACCCCGCCCGCGTTAATCGCCGCAAGATGCGCTTGATTCACCTCATAGCGGTGGCGGTGGCGCTCAACTACCTCTGTTGTCCCATATACCTTAGCGGTGCGCGAGCCAGCTTGCAGCACCGCCGGGTAGTTGCCTAGGCGCATCGTCCCACCGGTCGATTGCTTACCCTGCTGGCCAGGCATGAGGTAGATAACGGCATCATCCGGCGCGGCACCGCACTCTGCACTGCCAGCCTGCGCCATGCCACCGCGGCGGGCAGCGGCAATCACTGCGACTTGCATCCCCAGGCATATACCAAGATACGGTATATTGTGCTGTAAGCAGTAACTCGCCGCCGCAATCTTCCCTTCTACCCCGCGCTTGCCAAAGCCACCGGGCACTACCACCGCATCCACAGCGCTGAGCGCTGCGTCGGTCACTGTCTCGGCGTTAATCCACTGGATCGTCACCTCGCTGCGGTGCGCCCAGGCCGCTGCTTTGAGTGCCTCGGTGATGGAGAGATAGGTATCGGCATTATCAACATATTTTGCCACGAGGCCAATCGTCAGTCGCTGGCGGTACGTCTGGCTGTCATGCCGGACGAGCTGCTGCCAACGCGTCATATCTGGCGCCGTATCATTACCGGTAAAGCTCGCCAGCACTGGGCCCAATTCGCGCGCCACCATCAGAGGTACCTTGTAGACCGTATCGACATTCGGCATCATAATGATCCCCTCCGGCCGCACCCCGCTGGCAATGGCAATCTTGTCCGCTACACCACGCGGCGGCGCTGTGCTGCCCTCGGTGCGGACTGCCACGACATCAGGCATAATGCCAAAACCACGCAGGTCGGCCATGGCATTCTGGGCTGGCTTGGTCTTGTACTCCTGGCTCGTCGCAAGAAACGGCACATACACCACATGGACAAAGAGACAGTGCTCGCGCCCCACCTCGAGGGAGAATTCGCGGATCGCCTCGACGAAGCTCAGCCCCTCATAATCTCCCACCGTGCCACCAATCTCCACAATATGCACCTGGCCCGCCGCTGCCTGGTGGATGGCTCGCTTGATCACTTGAGTGAGGTGCGGCACCAGCTGCACCGTCTGGCCACCAAATTTCCCAGCCCGCTCATCGGCGATCAAGTCACGCAGCAGCCGCCCCGCTAGCGTAGCATTGCGCTGGGTGAGCTCAAGATCCAAAAAGCGCTCGTAATGGCCAAGGTCGAGGTCGGTCTCCGCTCCATCTTTGGTCACGAAGCACTCACCATGCTCCTTGGGGTTAAGCAGCCCAGCATCAACGTTGAGGTACGGGTCGCACTTTTGCACCGAGACGGTTAAGCCCTTGGCCTGCAGCACCGCACCAATGCTGGCCGCCGTGATGCCCTTACCCACCCCAGAGAGTACCCCACCGGTAACAAAAATATACGTTGGTTGGTGTGTCTGTGTCATACGATCTCCCTCTCGCGTTCTATTGTAGCATGTATCCATAAGCAGTATACCAGCAAAAAACCAGCCCTACAGCTGGCTTCTGCTGGTTATCGACGAGCGCCACCTATTGGCAGCCCTCGCACATCGTTAGCTCCGCTGGATCTGGCATGATAACAGGGGTGCCACTCGCCGCTGCTTGGTCGACGGCAACCTGCTGAGCAGCCAGCAGTGCTTGCTCGATAGCGTCGAGCTTTTCCTCCAGCGTCATGTCGTCCGTCAGCTGGGGCTTGGTGGTCTGCGCCTGCGTAGTCGCTGGATCGGTTGTTGGTGATGTCGTTTGTGTCGTCTGCGTCATGGTTATTATTCCCTACCCGTTTTTTAGTTATAGTGTCTATTGTACGCTATATATAGCGTTTTACGCAAGGTAATGCACCCAATTTTCTGTTGTGGAATTATCATCCAGCTGGCCAATCGGTGCGACATACCACTGCGGCTGGGCACACTGCGGGCGAAAATTTCCCAGCTTAGCCGTATATGCCTCGGTGATGGCCGCGACCTCGTCCTCGCGGGCTTCGCGCACCGTGGTGTGGAGGTAGACGGCCTGCTTGGCATCATTCCACACCACAAACTCTGCCCGCCCAGTGCGAAAGGCGTTGTGTGAGTGACGTGCCTCTTGATCCGACAACCAGGCAATCGCATCCCCCACCCGGACAAAGTGCAGTGGCGTCACCAGCGGCGTGCGGTCGCGATTCACCGTAGCTAACGCGCCAACCGGCACGGTGTCGAGGATGGTTTGCGTGAGGGTATTCATGGTGGCTATATTCCTTTCGTATCTAATTTGCGAATATTATTTATTGCATCAGCGGGCCGCTCTCGCTCCATTGCCAGACAAGAAAATATCTGGAGACCAGCTACTTAGCAAGCGGAAGATTGCTGTAGTATAATCTGGCCGGAACATTTTCGGTCTGGTGATGGAGCGAGAGCTCCCATAAGACCGGTAGACTGGTAAGATTGTTGTTCTGCCTACTACTTCGTCGTATTCACCTCATAACTCGTATTGGTGCTCTCGAAGAAGTTCACTAGCTCCAGCGTATCGTTGGCAGCAGCCATCCACTTGGCCGGGTTGGTCACGTTATACTCTGGCTCAAAGCCGAGCTCTTCCAGCCGCCGGTCGGTCATATACATCACGTATTGGTTGACGTAGTCGGCGTTTAGTCCCAGAATACCGCGCGGCAGCATGTCTTTGTTATAGGCCTTTTCGAGCTCAACGGCTTCCAGGATCAGGCTACGGATTTCGTCGGCAAATTCCTCGGTTTGTAGATCCGGGTTTTCGTGCAGAATGGTCAATAGCAGGTTAATGCCAAACTCCAGGTGTAAGTTCTCATCCTTCGTCACCCAGTCCAGCAGCGTGCCGACATTGCGCAGCAGATTGCGGCGACGGAAGCTCATCCCCACCATAAAGCCGCTGTAGAACCAAATCCCTTCCAGCACGATGTTATAGGCCACCAGGTTGCGCACAAAATCCTTCTTGCCCTCCAGCGTCGTCACATCCGGGCGCTCCTCCATCATGCGCGTAACGTATTTGGTCTGGAAGGCAGCTTTATCGGCCAGGGATTTTTTGCCCCAGCCGGCGGCATAAATTTCCTCACGGTCAAACGGGAAGGTCTCGATAATATATTCGAAGGTCATAAAGTGGTTGGCCTCTTCCCACATCTGCTTCGAAAGGTACAGGTGGCACTCAGCAGCGTTGACGCAGGGGTAAATACCAAAGGCCAGCGATTTATTAATCAGCAGCTCGTTGGGGTTGAGATAGCTAATCACCGTCTTGAGGGCGTGCTTTTCGTCCTCGCTCAATTTCTCAAAATCCGCCAAATCCTGGCTCAGCTGCACCTCATTCGGGAACCACGTGTTGGCCACCGCTTGGTTGTATAGGCGGTACGCCCAGTCGTAGCGCACCGGCTTGAGCTGCAAGCCATCGCGTACGCCTGATCCTAGAATGCCCATATGTTACCTCCTTTTGTTTTGTCAAAAACTAGTTAATTATATTATCCAGGCTTATATTTCTTGCCGCATATCTGCTGGGTGATGCTGTACTACAGAGCTGTTATCTGGCTGGCTTGATTTTTTCTCTGTTTGCGGTACTGGGAAGAGTGGTGGGTTCAGGCCGGCATCAAGGGTATATTGTATACAACACGTTGGTTCTGTGTGGTCTGCCCCTGTAGTTGCTGCAACACCAACACCATGGCTCACACTCAAGGTGGCCAATTTGGCTCGCTCTGAGAGCGGCAAATCAGCAAAGTCTATCATATCTCGCTCGCTTCTCACCCCTGTTTCTGACGCCTTTCTTTCATGTGCCATATTATTCCTTCTCCTTCCCCTCCTCCTGCTTCTTGCGTGCGCGGTAGAAGCCACCAAAGCCCACGCGCTTGGCGTCTTGGTGGAGTTTTTGCTCGGTTTTGTTAGCGCGAATGGAGACCTGCTCGGACTGGTGGCGCGGCTTCACGTGCAAATAATACGTCGTTTTCAGGCCGCGGCGCCAGGCTTCGCTGTAGATCGTAATATACTCCTCGATATTGCGCGATTCTAAGTACATATTGCGGCTAATCGCTTGGTCGACCCACTTCTGAGCGCGGGCTGCCACCTCAATGAAGGCATAGGGGCTGAGCTGAAAGCTCGTCTTATACACATCGCGCACCGCCTGAGGGATCTGCTCCATGTGCTGGATGTCGCCTTGGGTGGTGAGTAGCTCGTCCTTGAGCTCCTCCCACAGGCCGAGTGCTTTGAGCTTGCGCACCAGGTTAGCATTGACCTCAAGGAACTTGCCATTGAGCGTACTCCGGCTAAAGATCTGGCTAAATTGCGGGTCGATCCCTGGAGTGGTGCCCGTCACGTGCGAGATATTGGCGGTGGGAGCGATAGCCATCAGCGTGGCATTGCGCATGCCGCGTTGCACCTTGGGGCGCAGCGCCTCCCAGTCGAGGCGGCGAGTGGTGTTAATTGCTACTGCCTCACCCCGCTGCGCGCCGAGCCGGTCGATCGTGTCGATGGGCAGCTCGCCCTTGCTCCAGCCACTGCCAGCAAAGTTGGGATAGCTACCGCGCGTCACCGCTAGCTCGGCCGACTCGTCGATGGCGTAGTAGCTAATAAACTCCGCCAGCTGATCGATCAGCTCATACGCCGCCTCAGATTCATAGCTCAGCTCGAGCTTCTCCAGCACATCGGCCAGGCCCATAAAGCCCAGGCCAATCGCGCGGTTTTGCAAATTGCTATTCATCGCCTCTGGGATGGGTGTTGTGGTAATGTCTACAAGGTTATCGAGCTGACGCGTCGCCGAGCGCGTCGCCTGCTCGAGCCGTGGCCAGTCCCATGTCTTGGTCGCGTCATCCAGGAAGGCGCTGAGGTTAATACTCACCAGATTACACACCGCAATATTGTGCTCATCTTGCGGCAAAGTGATCTCTGTACAGAGGTTGCTGAGATGAATAGTCCCAGTGTTGTTGTTAAGCGCCCGGAGGTTAATAGCATCCTTCCAGGTGAGCCACGGGTGGCCGGTCGCCTGCAAACTACTCAGAATTCTGTGGAATTGCTGGCGCGCAGGCAGCTTATCATAAGCGCGCAGCTTGCCCGCTTCGGCCTGGGTAATGTAATACGCATACCGCTTAGCAAAAGCCGCGCCATACAGCTCGCTCAAGTCGCTGACCTCGGCTGGGTCAAAGAGATACCAATCTTCATCCGCCTGCACCCGGCGCATAAATTCATCACTAATAAACACCGCTGTATCGAGGAAGCGCGTCCGCAAATACGGATCGCCGGAGTTAGAGCGCAGGTCTATAAATTCCTTGAAATCGATGTGCCAGTTCTCCATATACACCGCTGCCGCGCCCATCTTTTTACCCTTGCGCGACACCGCAAACAGCGCTGTATCGATCATCTTAATAAACGGAATTGGCCCGGTGCTTGTTGTGTTAGTTGTCTTAACTGGGCTACCCGCCGCCCGCAGCTTCGTAAAACTGACACCGATACCACCCGTACCCTTGGCAATCCACATCGTATCGCGCACACTCTTGGCAATCGACTCCATATCGTCCTGCACTTCCATAACGAAGCAATTGCTCAGCTGCGGGAACAACCCGCCAGCATTAACGCGAGTGCTCCCGCCCGGGCTGTATTCGAGATTAGCCATGTGCTGGTAAAACTCAATGGCTGTCTCAGTCGGGTGTTCCTCATTGTAGCTCAGACCCATGGCGATGCGCATAGTAGTAAACTGCGGCACTTCAAGCGGGTCGCCATTTTGCTTGCGCAGGGCGTAGCGATTGCGGTTGGTTACCACGCCAAGATATTTGCTAAGTCTGTCTTTACTAGGGTCAAGCGCGGCAGCCAGGCGCTCGAGGTCAAAGATCGTCTCATCTTGCATGCGGGGGTCAAGCAAGCCATCGGCCACTGCTTGGCGAATATAACGCGGGAAGGCCTCCCTATGGCGCTGGCGCAGCTCTTCATCAGTGGTATATACGCCAAGCAAATCGCGGTAGATCGTGCCCAGCAGCAGGCGCGCCGCAATCGTGTCGTAGTCTGGGTCATCCTTAATATTCTGCACCGTCGTCTGGATGAGTGTCTCCTCCAGCTGCTTGGTCGTCATCCCATCAAAGAGCGTTAGCTGCAGCTCGCTGGCAATCTGCACGATCTTCTGCAGCGGATCAGCCAGCCCCTGGCTTGCCGCCAGCAACGTGGCATTTATCTTGGTTGTGTCAAATGGCTCGGTCGTACCATCACGCTTAGTAATATGAATCGTCATCATCCCTCCCCTTAGGCTCCTTATCATACGGTGCACAAAACCAGCCACCAGGCACGCCTGGAGCCAAGCTGTATTGTTTGTCTCTCCCGTGTTTATGTGTGCTCGCTATATATGTAGCGTCTGGGTCCTACTATAGACGCCAGATGTGGTGCTTGGCAAGGGGTTTTGTGAAAACTACAACCGATTTTGCGAGCGACCTCTGTGGGTGATGGCAAACCCTAGCCTCGTACAAGAAAATATCTAGAGGTTAGTGCCAGTGTAAGCGGGCAGAGCTCTACGCACCATCTGGCTGGAATTTTCGGCCTTGTATGGCTAGTTGACCCCCTCATAATATGAGCGAGGAGTACACATGATACTCTGTATTATTTATGCATAAACATAATAAAAAGATATTCTCAGCGTTAGCTCCATCTCCCCATCGCTTCATCCGATGGAGTGTGAGGATCTGTCATTGTGCTGACAGATCCTCAGCCCAACGCAAGAGGTCGATACTTGGGAAGTATCGACCCTTATAGTGTTCCATCGGAGGGAGTGTGGGGAGGTGGAGCGTGAGATATATAGCGCATTACTGCTCATACACCTCTCGGCACTCCTGCCGCAATCGCTCCATCGGCGCATAATCATCATGGTAGGGCGGCTGGCTAGCAAAGGGGGCTGGTTGATGAGCGGTATCGCCACCGTACGTCGCCACGACATTAGTATATTCCCAGCCATCTGCCCGCTCATAGCGGAAGCTCCCCTGCCCCAACAGAGCGGCATACGGCGCATCCTGGGCAGCAAACAGTGGCTGGCAGGCTGGCTGGCGACTGGCAATCATATTAACCACCACACGAGCCTGAGGGCGGAGGTGCCGCTTGAGTGCGGTGGCATACTCCTGCGTCACGAGCGAGGTGGGTACATCGCCATCGTTATAGACATCAACAAGGATGATATCATACTGCTCGGTGCTGCGCTCGAGAAAGACGCGCGCATCTTGGAAGATCGGCCGCACATTGGCTGGATCGCGATAATAAAAATACTGGCGAGCAATCGGCAAGAGCCCCGGATCAATCTCTACTACATCAATCTGACTCTGCGGATAGCGCTGAGCAAGGAGGCGCGGCACCGTGAAGGTCCCACCGCCCAGCACCAAAATACGCTGGCGCTGCGGGGCCTGCTCCACCGCCTGCATCATCTGGCGTGTGTACCAAAATGGCAGCTGCTGCGGCTGCCCGACTACCACACCAGACTGCACGCCGGCCGGGCCACTGGCAATCCCGCGGATAATCGCACCATCCTGCCGATGCCATTGCTGGAGTGTGTAGTGCGCCGCCGCGGTATCGATCGTCTGCGCAGCCTGAGCCCGCACCACTGGCGCAACGCGATAGCCCAGCGCCAAGCCCACACACAGCACACTCACCACCACGCGCCACTGCCAACGCTGGCCTGGCACCACCAGCCAGCTGGCCAGCACGAGCAGACTAATGAGTACCATCAGCACGTCGTGAATCCCCAGCCAGCCAAACAAGAAAAACCCCGCCGCAAAGGTGCCAACGATCCCACCAACCGAGTTCACCGCACTGAGTGACGCCACCGACCGCCCCATTCGCGCTAGCGTGTCTGTCTGCCGCTCCACCAAGTAAGGACTCACTGCTCCCAGTACCAAGCTGGTCGGCGCAAAGAGCAAGCTCGCCGCCACCGTAGCTTGCAGGCGAATATCGATCGGTAGCTGCGCCACCCACCCCAGTATATCGTGGTATTGGCACTGCATTGTCAGTACCAGCAGCGCCGCGCCAAGCAGCAGCCAGGCCACATCGCCATCGCGCGAGCGTGCATCGGCCAACACGCCGCCCAGCCAGTATCCCAGGCTCATCGCCGCAATAATGACGCCAATAATACTCGCCCACACATAGGTCGACGCCCCCACCACTGGCGACATCACCCGCGCTGCCACCAGCTCAAACACCATCACACAAAACCCTGCCACAAATGCAATCACCAAGCGCCGATACGGCAGCGGCATCATCAGTCGTTTCAGTTTCATAGGAGTATTGTAGCATGGCTGGCAAGCTATGTTTTTTGGATATTATATCGCTTCTCTTTACATCGCACCTCGATATGATATGATATTGTTATGGAAGTAACAGATTCTATCATCACCGTCAGCCATTTTTCGATGAAATTTGGCAAGACCAGCGTCATCGACGACCTCAGCTTTGAGGTAAAACGCGGCGAGACGTTTGGGTTTTTGGGGAGCAACGGCTCGGGTAAGACCACCACGATCCGCTCACTCCTCGGCATTTATCAACCAACTGGTGGCAAGCTGCTCATCGATGGCACGCCATACTCTGTCTCGGGCGACGTCAAGCTTGGCTACCTGCCAGAGGAGCGCGGCCTCTACAAGAAGGAGAGCGTCATCGACACGATGATCTACTTTGGCCAGCTTAAGGGCCTGAGCCGCAGCGAAGCTCGCAGCAAGTCACTCGCCTTCCTCGAGCGAGTTGGCCTAGCCGACAAAGCCAAGACCCGCCTGGACAAGCTCAGTGGTGGCCAGCAGCAAAAGGTTCAGCTCGGCATCACCATTATTAACGACCCAGAGCTTATCATTCTCGACGAACCCACCAAAGGTTTCGACCCCGTCAACCGGCGCTTACTGATGGAGATCATTGAGGAGCACCAAGCCAAGGGTGCCACAGTCGTGATGATCACCCACCAGATGGACGAAGTCGAGCGCCTGTGCGACCGCATTTTGCTGCTCAAAGACGGCGTGGCTCATGCCTACGGCACAATAGACGAGGTACGCACGCAGTTTGGTGGCAAGTCGCTCGACGATATCTTCATCCAGGTCTATAGCCAGCCCAGCAAGGAGGACAACTAATATGCATAACCTATCTACCGTCATCCGGTTCGAGATTACCCGCTCGCTCAAGAAGAAGTCGTTTTGGTTTGCGGCGATCAGCTTCCCGCTGGTGTTTGCCATGATCTTTGCCGTTATATTCCTCTCTAATAAAGCCTCGGCCGATGCTGCTAAGAACCTTGAGAAGCAATCCTTTAGCTTTGCCGTCACAGATGAATCAAAGCTTGTCAAGCCAGAGCTGCTTGCTGCTACCAAGGCCCAGCCTGTCGCTGCCGCGGACAAAGACGCTACCATCAAGCGAGTCCAAGAAGGCAAGCTCGATGCCTACATCTACTACCCCAAAGACATCGCTAAGGAACGAGTCGAAGTCTATGGCAAAGACGTTGGACTCTTCGACAACGGCCGCTACAGCGGCATCGCCACGAGCTTGCTCTCTAACTCTGTCCAATCAGAGGTCAGCCCAGCAGTGCGCATGGTTATCCAAGACAAGGTCAATACCAAAAACACCGTCTACAAAAATGGCAAAGAATACAACGCCATCAATGAGATGATCCTACCGGGGCTTTTCTTGGTGCTGTTCTACTTCCTCATTAGCTTCTTTGGCAACCAAATGCTCACCAGTACAACGGAGGAAAAAGAAAACCGCGTCATCGAGATGATCCTCACCACAGTGCACGCTCGCACGCTCATCATCGGCAAGATTATCTCGCTCATCGTCCTGGCGTTTATTCAGGGGTTGCTCGTTATTTTGCCAGTGCTCATTGCCTATATATTCTTCAAAGATCAGCTGCAGCTGCCCGATGTCGACCTCTCGCACATTGCAGTCGACCCCGTGCGGATTGGGATAGGCTTCCTTGCCTTTGCCGCGAGCTTCCTCTTCTTCACCGGCATGCTGGTGGCAATCGGCGCTGCTGTGCCAACCGCTAAGGAAGCGGGGAGCTTCTTTGCCACCATCATGATCCTGCTCTTTGCGCCGCTCTATGCCGCTGCCATGCTCGTCTCCACACCAGACGCACTGCCAAGCAAGATCATCACCTACTTCCCACTCACCTCGCCTATCCCACTCATGCTGCGCAACGCGATTGGCAACCTCAGTGCAACGGACGCCGCTATTAGCATTAGCATCCTGACTGTCTGTGCCGTCATCGCCATCATGATGGGCGTGCGCCTCTTCCGCTTTGGCGCGCTCGAGTACAGCCGCAAACTCAGCCTGCGCGAGATCTTTACCCGCAAGTAGCAGCCTACTACCCCTGTTTCTTGCTTTATAACCCACCGCTTGGCCGGTGGGTTTTGGGTGTAGAGGATAAGAGTATTAGATTCTATATCGAGCCCACCACACCTCACCTAAGTAACAATGATAGGGGGTAATGGTTAGAGGCCGCAGATTATATTACCTTGACAAACTATGTCATTAGTTTGTATGATCAAACTATCGTTCACAATAATTTCTGACAAACACAAGGAATCGATCTCGGTCATGAGAAACCAACCACCCGCCATACTACCAAAGTCATCAACCAGTCTTGCAACTGAGCTGCCGTCCTTTATAGCATCACGTCTTGGCTCTACCGATAGCAAAAGCAACCCAACAGCAGTCTTCCCTACTCCAGCAATGACTGAATCTTACCCACAGACGCCAGCCGAGCTATCGACCAGTGGCTCTAGCCCAGATGAAGCAACTATGGATGAGGCAACCCAAAGGGCGATCCATGGGGCTCGTGCCGAGTATTTCGAGCAGAGAAGTCGCCGATTGGCACGACTTGATGTTGCCTGCGAAATGGGTGGCATGGCATTGATACTGGGTGGGGCTGCATCACTCGCTGCCTCATATATGGGCTGCTTGGTAATTTGCGAATATCCGGGTGACATCGACCACCTTACTCCTCCAAAAGTCTTCATCGAAACAACCGATGACACTGCCGTCGTTGACCCCTCAGACGTAGCTGATCTGGGCGCACAGCCGTCGCGCGAAGAGAGGCTTGCAACCCAGCAAAGCAACGCAGCAAAAGTAATAGCAGCTGGCTTTGGGGGAGTTGTTGCGGCAGCACCACTGGCGGGCCGACTGTCTCGAAGATCTTACAAAAAAGCAGTGGCAAAAGCAGACGCTGCGCGCTAGTATTCCTCTGCTATTTACTATTCTACCACTGTGGCCGCTCCGCATACCGCTCATACACAGCGCGGTTAGCGGCGTTGGTGTTGCGGCGGAGCTCTGGGGTGTTGAGGATACGATAGGCATCGTGGCGAAGGGCTTGGTGACGCTCAGCATACGCTTGATCGAAAGCCGGCTCGATGGCAGCCCGCTTCTCGGGCGAGAGGGTGCGAAGGTACGAGTCTTTGATCTGCTGGTAGTCGGGCAAATCAGGGATACTATAGATCAGCTCTAATGCGCCATCATTTGCCCCTGCGAAGTTCTCTGCCTTGAGCCGCCCCTCAAAGACCTGGCGCAGTGAGTGCATCTTCTCGGCAGCCGCACCATTGTATTCGCCGCGCAAGATTGCATCGTACGTCGCGTCATTCACAAATGGCACCGCACTTGCCACCCCAGAGGCCACCGCCTCGGCCGAGACAGTCGCGCGGGCATCGTAGTTGTACCCCTGGCGCACCTGCACCGTGCCATCGTCTGCCACATATTCGATCTCGCGGCCGGTCTCGCGGATGATTTCGCGCTTTTGGCCAGCCGAGCCGGCGCGGAATTGGTGCTCGATAGCTGCCTCCTTCACGTACTCATTATCTGCCCGGAACGTGTGTTGGTTGCCACTAGCATCGGTGAGGGTAATGGCAGTATCGCCCGTGGCAGCCATAGCTTGCCATTGGCTGCTATTGAGCTTAAAGTGGCGCATCAGCTGGTCTTCCGCCGCAACATGCTCACCAAACTCCTTGCGCAGCCGTGCCGTCTGGCCTGCCACCATCAAGTTCTTGTGCCCTACCCCTGTGGCATAGTCTTGCAGCGTCTGGCCATCGACCATCCGGCGGCGCAGGGCAATGCCATCGCCATCGCGCAGCACCACACCATCGGCATTGGCCACTGCTCCATCGGCGAGGAGCTCACGGTCGATCTTCGCCCGTACTTCGCGCTGCGCCATTGCACTGCGGATCTCCGTCAGCGCACCCACCTCGGCCGCTGCATAGGCGCGCCGCCCCAGGCCATGGCTCAGGCCAGCCGGCACCTCACCGCCAAGCTTCAGTTCATCATAGAGCGTATCAAGCTTATGGGTAGCATTCTTGGCTTCATCAGTGGTGAGCTGGGTGTTGAGTGCTCGCTGCTTCAGCTCATCATCGTGCAAGAGGCGCGCATTCCAGGCTCGGTCGCGCCGCGCTGCTCCCTCCTTGCCGCGCAGGTCGGTGTAGCGGTTATATTCATCATTGCTCCGCCCTACCGCCGATAAGTCGGCCATTGTTTCAAAGCGCTTCGTGTAGGCATCGGTTCGCTGCTGAATAGCGCGCTTCTTCAGGGCCCGCCGCCGCGCCGCATTGCCCAGCCAGTTGCGCTGCGCATCACCAGCCAGTACGCGCGATTTGCGCAGGTCTGCCCGCTGCTGCGCCCAAGTCCGCGTCCGGTCGACAATACCACGCCGCGGATCATTCATAATCGCGCCCAGCCGCCCTAGCAGCGAGCCACTCATCCGCACCACAAAGGGCGTCAGCACCAGCGGCACCACCTGCACTGCCAAGCCAAGGATGATGAGATTAAGGTTATTCGCATCCTTACCATTCGTCAGGATAGCTACTCCTGCCAGGCGCGATCCACCAAACAATATCGACATCAGTGGAAACATCAGCATCATCGTCATAAAGAGATCCTTCCACTTATCAAAATACTTCTCTGTACTGGGCAGCACATGCAATAAGAAGGCAAACGGCGAGACAATGACAAGAATGGTGATGAGCGCCTGACGCGCCGCAATAATCACTGCAGCGATGATGACTGCCAGCAGGACACCCACCAGCAGCGGAATAGCCATCGCCAGTGCCCCATCGGTCGCGCCCACCAATGCACTCACTCCCACCACTGCACCCACTGCACCAGCGCTACCTGTCAGCAGAGCACTCATGACATTAGGCCAGGTAATTTTGTTAAGCGTGTTATAATCCGCCCCATTGACCGTCGAGGCAATATTAACAAACAGCTGCTGCAGCTGAAATCCCAGTATGTTCGAAATATCGATCGCTGCCGCACACAGCCAAAACGACATATTGACGACGATAATCGACACAACAAGGCGCGGAAACATCTTCTTAATGCCATAATTGCTAATGCCAACACTGGTAACTTGCGAATAAATCACGATGAGCGAGACGATAATAAAGGCGATATTGGCTAAGTCGCGCATGATCGCCCAAAAGCGAAAGAGTGTGCCATCACCACTAGACTGGAGCGGCTGCACCGCCAAGTACTGCGCCACCTGCTGGTAAAGCTGGTCGGTAATCCACGCCATGAAGTTACTCACCGGGCAGACAATCCAGCCAATACTCCCCAGTGCTGTGCCACTACAGCTAGTGGTGGCACCATCGTCTTTGTCCGCTTGCTCGGCGGGTTTGTCTTGGGGTTGGTTATTGTTTTGATTATTTTGGTTGTTTCCCGCTGCTTGGCCGTTTTGGTTATTGCCGTTGTTTTGGGCATTTTGGCCAGCTTGACCCCCGTTATTTTGATTATTCTGGTTGTTCTGCCCGCCGTTATTTTGCGGCGCGGCCTCCTGCTGCCCCGAGACAGAGATAGCGATGGCATCATCCATCTTGTTGTACGTATCTGGCTCAACAAAGATATATTCCACATACGTCGCCTCCTTGGCACGTAGTGGGTCGCTACCAGCCGGGAAGATGATGGTCTGGCGCCGATTGGTCGTCGGCTCATACTCATAGAAGTGCACACCAGCAGGTAAACCACGAGCAGTTAGATCTTTGTCGCTGGCCCGGTGTGGCTTGAAGGTATTATGGCGAAAGACGAGGTTCTCGCCCTGGCGCTGCGCCGTCTCAGCAGCATATACCGGCACAGAGGTAGCGAGCGTGAGCCCTAAGAGTACCGTCACTAATAGTGCCAGCCACCCCGTATATTGCCGCAGACAACCCCTCGCCCGCGCAACCACTCGCCACGCTCTGTTCATGTCTTGTTCGACATTAGCATAATATCGCACAGTGGTCAAGTTTTTGCTGCCTGCATGTCAAGCCGTATCTATTGCGCAACCCCTTCTAGCGTTATACGGGCTGCTATTGGCGAATAATCCTACCCCTGTGCAGAGCTAAAATAGCTATCACTATTTATTTCATCTCTCACAAAGCAGCCCAGCAGCAAAAGCAACCTAACTCAGAAAATATCGACCTTGCAACCCAAATTATGCACCATTATAACAATGTCAATATACAACCCTTCACTCCTACTCTGTTCGCACCCCACCCCAGTCTTTACAACACCGCTCATATCGTATACACTACAGCGTAGGAATAGTATCATGAAATATAAGCGATTGATCTTGGGCCTTGGTGCAATACTGGCGATGTTTGCCGGTAGTATTGCTGCACCAGTGCAGGTGATGGCGGCAGACAATAACAAGGTAGACTGTACTGTTGAAGCCAACAAGAGCAAAGCAGAGTGCCAAACTGGCGATAATGGCTGTGGTGTACTAAAATTTCACAATGTGAGTTGTAATACAGCAGACAACGACGGCGCAGGCGAGATGAACATCGCAAATTTACTCATCGCTATTCTTCGCATTCTCAATGTTGGCGTTGGTATCGCAGCAGTTGGCACACTTATTTATGCTGGTATTCTTTATTCGACAGCCAGCGGCGATGCAAACAAGACTGCTAAGGCAAAGACGATCATAACAAATGTCGTTATTGGTGTGCTTGCTTATGCTGTTATGAGTATTGCGCTCAACTTCCTTGTGCCGGGAGGTATCATCAAATGATTCGTCGTTTACTCGTATATGGTATTAGTGTCATTGCTGTTCTTTCTATTCTGACACCAGCTACACCTGTTCATGCCGATGCACCCTGCTCACCACCAAATTTCCTTGGTATGCCTGCCTGGTATCGCGGACTACAAAAACAAGATGATTGTAAAACGATTCGAAGTGATTTAGAAACGCAAACCATTCTACTAACAATTGCTCTTAATCTCCTTCAGGCAGCAATGGTCGTTGTTGCATATATTGCTATTGGATTTATTATCAAGGGCGGCTACATGTATATGGTCAGCACAGGCAGCCCCGATGCAATGGTTCGCGCCAAAAATACGGTTCGGGATGCTCTTATAGGTCTTGTGATTGCAATAACAGCAGCGATGGTTGTTAATACAATAGCGGGGATCATCTAATGTGGCATTTTTTCTCGACTATAGAAATTCATGCAAATGAAATAGGCTACCAGAGCTCTGCCCAAAACACCGACATTGTTAAAAACCTCCTTAATACTGCCTACCTTTGGGCTGGTGTTATCGCTGTCATCGTCATAGTTGTAGCGGGTTTTATGTATACTATGTCTCAAGATGACCCGGGTCAGGTTACCCGTGCAAAAAACACATTATTAGGTGCTATTGTCGGTCTTGCTATTGTGCTATTTGCGTTTGTCATTACAAATACTGTTATGAATGGAGTGCTTCCCTCATGAAGTTTTTTTTATCACGTTGTATTAGCTCAATTGGTATCGGCATCATCTTATTACTTCCTATCATCGCGACTACATCCACTGCCTATGCAAAAGTAGAACTCAATAGTGGCCTCGAAAAAGACAGCGCATGCCAAAAAGCAAGCGACTATGGCGAGAGCGGTTGTGCGTCAGTTACCTCAAGCGGCACCGGTATTCCCAATCCAGAGTCAGTTATTAAAAGTGGCATTAATACTGCACTCATGATTCTTGGTGGTGTCTCTGTCATCATGATTGTCTATGCTGGCTTTCGCTTTACATTGGCTAGTGGAGACCCACAAGCAGTCAAAGCTGCTCGTAATACGATTCTCTACGCAGTAGCAGGTATCGTTATCGCCATTCTTTCGTATACCATTGTCAACTGGGTTACTGATAATCTATCAATAAAATAAAGGAGATATAAGATGAACATTATCAAAAAAATAGCTCTCAGCACAGGTGTTTGCTCTGTCGTTATTGCTGGTATGGTCGCCCCTTCTGCTAGTGCTCTGTCTTCCAGTCAATCACTACAAACTTTTGCAGTAGGTGTTAGCGCACAAGACCAAGTAAAAAAAGGTATTGATAATGCTGGTGGCACTGTTAATAACTTTAATATTGGTACTGCTATTACAAATATCATTAATATTATGCTCTATGCGCTTGGTGCTATTGCTGTTATTATGATCGTCGTTGGTGGTATTCGCTACACCACGTCAAATGGTGACTCAAATGGTATACAAAGCGCAAAGAACACTATTCTCTATGCCGTTGCTGGCTTAGTTGTGGCTATCCTTGCCTATGCGATTGTTAACTTTGTTGTCTCAAATCTTCTTGGTAGTGGCGGCAGCCAATCTACCCCAACCGCCCAATATAATTACGTTTAACCACCACTATTACCTACCTCGCTTGCATTCTGCAATAAAATAGGCTCTTTTTCGGTAATTTTCTCCGTTAGCTCTTAACATTTTGGCAATTTTTTGGTATATATAGATAGTACAGGTAGTACAAGACAGTACTAACGCCAATAGAAAGGATACGACAATGAAAATCAATATCAAAAAAGCTATGCTTACACTCCTCGCCGTGCCAGTGCTGGCTGCAGGTGTTGCTGGGCTGGTAGCACCACACGTTGGCGCAGCAGCTGCATCCGACAACGGCCTTGGCCTCAAGAAAGGGGTTACCTCTGCTAAAGGGAGTGACCAAGTAAGTTGTCTCTTCGGTAGCGAAAAAGAAGGCTGTACTGATGGGACTGGTATTTTCCAGACAATCGTCAACGTGATTCTCTTCATCGTTGGTGCGGTCGCTGTTATCATGATCGTCATCGGCGGTGTGCGCTACACCGTATCAAATGGTGACTCAAACGCCGTTACTGGTGCCAAGAACACCATCATGTACGCCATCGTTGGTCTTGTCGTCGCGATCATCGCCTACGCGCTCGTCAACTTCGTCGTCGTCAATATCGGTGCCAACCAAGGGCAGTAACACAACCACCTTTCTTCATTGGCTCTCTTATACCACCCTCTCGTAGGGTGGTATCTTTTGTTGAGGGTATATTCGGCAACGCTTATATAAGACGCTTTTTTATTACAGACATCTTATCTTGATTATTCTTTGCACAGTGCTGGGCTATATTATTTCTCACCTAGCCGGAAAATTATCACGCTACGCTCGACTATGCACTCATAACTTTTGTAATACACCACTAACACTACCTAATTGGTGCTAGGGAGTTTCTCACTTTCTCTTACCTTCTTTACCTATATACTCTAGCAGGGCTGGTCTACAACACTCTACCTTCGCCATCTCTCATGAGTTATAACCTTCTGCTCAGCTCTATAATCTAGCCATCACGCAGCCTGGCCTCCCACTCGCCTCTTCATCACCGCTTCCTCTCCTTTCGTTATTACAGAAACTTCTCTAGCACGCTAGCCTCTCAGTGCTAATACTGGATAACACCCTTCTGCTACCAATAGTCACATTTTACTAAACGAAATAGAGAGCGTGTAAGGCTAGACGCTATGAGATGCCTCAAGGCTCGCATTCTTTACCTACTAGCTACCCACACCACAAAACAACCCCGCACCAGCGGGGTCATCATCTCAAAGCTCGTTTTCCCTTCCCTAGAGGATCGGGATCTTCTTGGCCTGCTCTTGCTTAACCTTCTCGAAGGTAATGGTCAGCACACCATCCTTCAGCACAGCAGTCGTCTCGTCCTCACGTACCGTTACGGGCAGCTCCAGCGTACGGCTAAATTCACCCCAGTAGCACTCTTGGTTGTGCCATTTGGTGGCTACAGTGTCGTCACCACTACTCAGGGTACCAACGATCGTCAACAGCCCATCGTTGATCTTCACATCCAATTCCTCGCGGTTCACTCCAGCGGTGCGGGCCTTTACCACGAGCTGTGTCTCGGTCTCATACACATCGACTGCCAATTGGCCAGTGTAGTCTTCCTCACTCTGGGCAGGCTCTTCGCCCCATGGCGAAGTTTGGCTCTGCTGGCTCTGGGCAGGCATTGGGTTTGCTTGGGCGTGATTCATTGGCTGGTGAGTTGGCGCAGCTGGTGCAAGTGAGTCATCACCCTCCAAAAATGCTGCCGCAAGTTCATCACCGATCAAAAGATCATCATCTTGACTCCGGGCCATAGTTTCCTCCACATACTTTCTTTTGCTAATTCACAATTACCATTTCGACAACAGTCTGGATTTATTATAGCTAATCGATGGCGTATAATCAACCGGAGAGGCCTCATGAGTGTAAAAATCACAATACCGACCTACTTTGCTACCCTCCTCGCTCCGCATACCTGTTGTGGTTGCAACATCGTTGGGACACTGCTCTGTGATAATTGTAAAAACGACATCATTCGCAACCCGCTCTACCGTTGCCTCGAATGTGGCCAACCTACCCTGTCTGGCCAGTGCCAAACCTGCTCGCTGCCCTATGCGGCTGCCTGGTGTGCTCTGCAGCGTGAGGGTGCGCTAGAGCGATTGATCGACCGCTACAAGTTTGAGCGCGCTCAGGCGGCTCAGCACGCCCTGGCAGACTTGCTCGATGCCGTCACACCACCACTACCAGTGGGTACCATCATCGTGCCCATCCCAACCATTCCGGCTCACCAGCGCCAGCGTGGGTATGACCACTGCCGGTTGCTGGCCCAAGCATTTGCCCGGCTACGTGGCCTGCCCTGCCAGCCAGTTCTCACGCGCGCTCAGCATAGTGTGCAGCTGGGGAGTAGCCGTGCTCAGCGCCAGCAGCAAGCCCGCCAAGCATTCGCCTGCCCACGCGCGCTTTCATCAGAAGTCACCTATTGCCTTATTGATGATATTTCTACAACGGGAGCAACGATTCGCTATGCCGCACGCTGCCTCCACACTGCTGGTGCACGGCAGGTTATTGCAGTGGTGGTGGCTCATCAGCCGTTTGGATAACAGGTTATTTTGGCAGTAGCCTCTCTGTAGTATATCAATTAACAACCCTCATCTTTTGCCTTGCTCCATCTCATGCTATAATAAGCGAGACTGGAGAGATGACCGAGTGGTTGAAGGTACCGGTCTTGAAAACCGGCGTAGGCATCCCCTACCGTGGGTTCGAATCCCACTCTCTCCGCCATGTCATGCTTACTCGAACCCTCGGTAGCAGGTGTGTTACCGAGGGTATTTTATATTTCATCAAGCCGCTATATAGCCCAGATCTCAAAAGTTCACTCTCGTCTTTCTTTATCTTATTTTTCTACCATTCTTATCCGATGGAGTATGCCTTGAGTTCTACTCTATGCTATACTAAACATATGCAGCCATCACAATTCGACCAGCCATCATCCTCAGATGCAGCCGACACATCGCGCACCGCTCGTGCCGAGACGCAGGCCACTGATGAGC
Organism: uncultured Candidatus Saccharibacteria bacterium; assembly: GCA_963519005.1. Classification (GTDB taxonomy): domain Bacteria; phylum Patescibacteriota; class Saccharimonadia; order Saccharimonadales; family Saccharimonadaceae; genus Saccharimonas. Next base: position 140,617 of record CAUQKK010000003.1, read on the forward strand.
CTAACCCACCGCTCGAAATTCGCCGTGGGCCGAGTGAAGCTAATAGCAATTCGTCGCAGGTTTCGCCCTTTCCCGACCCCACCGAGCCACTTCTCATCTGGCAAGAGCGCGAGGTCAATGACACCACTCGCCCTCGTGGTTGGTATGTGATCTTTGGTGTGGTTGTGGTGGTGCTCTTCGCGATTTCGATCTTTTTGTTTAAGTCCTACACCTTTGCGCTGCTCATCCCCATCATGGCGGTGGCGTTGATCGTCTCGCTGCAGCGGCCAGCCGCTTTGCTAAACTATAGCGCTAGCCACACCGAGGTGGTGGTAGGCCAGCGTACCTACTCATACGACACCTTTCGCTCCTTTAGCGTTACTGCCAAACCCACGCAAAACTGGATTACACTCATCCCACGCAAACGCTTCGCTATGCCTATCGTCATGTACTTCCCCGAGGATGTAGGCGAGCAGCTGGTTGATCTTATCGCCTCTCACCTCCCAATGAGCGAGCGCAAGCCCGATTTGCTTGAGCGATTGATTATTTACTTGCGGCTGCAGTAGCAGTTTTGGCCGCGGCGTCTTGCCCTCGGCGCACCTCTGTGCTACAATAATAAGCGATCTGGTATCATCCAGTGCACCTTATAGTTTGGTCTGGGCAACATTTGTTTCCCAGGTATGCACTCGTAGCTCAGCTGGATAGAGCGTTGGCTTGCGGAGCCAAAGGTCGTGCGTTCGAATCGCGCCGAGTGTACCATAGAGAATACTAACTCAGTATGTTGTTGCATGCTGAGTTTTTTTATTACACAAGAATAGAATACATATTTGGCAAATACCTAGAAATACTAGACCCACGTCTCGTTTTAATTCTTGTCCTTGCAGTATTACGGATCCACCATGCCTATGGCTCAAATCTCAGCCATTCTCATATCACTTCTCTCGCATTTGCTTCTGTAGAATAACTAGAGATACCTCCTCATAGCATGATTTATAGCAGCCATGGGTATAAAATATTGCCTACGATAGAGCGCGCCAGCAGCTCGAAGTGCACTCTTTTTCACACCAAAAAGCCGAGCATTTCTGCTCGGCCTTTTGTATACGCTACCAGACTTGGCTGATGGGGAGGAAGCCTAGTCTATGCGGCGCTTTTCGAGTTTGAGTGTGCCAATGGTGGCGCTATCAGCAGCACTTAGCTTGACGCCAGTGAGGCGAAGCTTCTTGAGGCTGCCAAATGTCGCCAGTTGGCTGCCGTTGGCCAGTGTGGTCTTGCGGCTGTAGTCGTAGAGCGAGAGCGACTCCAGGCTACCCTTGCTGGCTGCAACGTCGGCAACGTCTAGCACGAAGCCATCTTTGCCCGAGAGCGATACCCGCTTGAGGTGCGTCAGCTTAGCAAGCGGCTTGGTGGAGGTAATTGGGTTGCCCGAGACCATCACAAGCTTGAGGTTTGCCAGGCCAGCGATTGGATCGAGCGACTCAATCTGGTTGGAATGAGCGGTCAGCGACGTAAGCTTGGTTAGCTTAGCGAGCGGCGCGAGGCTCTTCACCTTGTTGCCATCAATTGCAAGCCAGTCGAGGTTCGTTGCTGCCTCGAGGCCAGTTAGGTCGGCAGCTTTGCGGTCGTCCGCTGCATCGCCTGGCAGGATGAGCGACAAGCCAGTCAGCTTTTGCATCTCACCCGCTGTTACGTCCTGTGAGACGCTACGGCGTGCGCCAAGGGTCTCAGACAGGCGCTTGTTGATTGCCTCCTTGAGGCGGGCGTCTGGGACCGACACAACGCTGTTGTCGCTCTTGGTGTCGGCCTCAGCGGTTTGGGCTGCATGAGCAGTGTCAGCTTTACTGGCGCTGCCCATGCCCGGCGCTTTTGGGTTTGCTTGCCCATTGGTCGTTGCGCCGTTGGCATTATTTTGTTGTGGGGTGCTGCTACTCTTGCTGCTGATGTTTGGTTCGCCACCCGTCATGTTGGCATTGACCAGTGCACCACGGTTCACCTTAGTGCCGGCCTTCACAGTTGCGCCGCTTGGGTCGATTGCCTTCGCTACGTCGGCAGGCAATTCCTTACCACTGTTGGCAGCTGGGCTTCCAGCCTTGATGGTGTAGTTACTCTTGTTGTAGTCGTTGTTGTTCGCAGCTTCGCTGGTGAAGAATGGGTTGGCACTGCGTGAGCCAGTTTGGTCGAGCGAGTTGCGCTCTAGGCCATCAATCGCCTTGCTGACCCGGCCATCCTTAGCAATGTCTGATGTTTTGCTAAAGAGAACATCGATCGGCGCGTCCGTCTGAGCCAAGTCCCAGGTAAAGACGGTCTTGTCGACATTAGTATCGTTGCGGTAGTAGACGTTGTAGTCGAGGCCAGCAAACATCTCGTTTGTACCAACCTTTGGTCCGCCAATGTTGGCACCACCCTTGGTACGAACACCGTATGCCCAGTATGGGCTATCGCCATCCTTGGCAGTTGCGGCACGCGATGAGATGATGTTGTTGTACATCTCGGTGCCTGTCGTGTCCCAGCTCAGGCCCTTGGCTTGCGACCAGCTCTCTGGTGCAGTACAGGTGCTACCTTGGTAGGCATTGCAACCCCTGCTGCGGGTGTCCTCGCGGACACGGATTGGGTAGGCGGTACGTGAGATAGAGTTGTTGTAGATCTTCGTCTTGCTACTACCCGACACTAAGATACCAGAGCCCGAACCCTCGATGATGTTCGAGGCGATGATACCAGTGTGTGACACCTCGTAGAAGATCGCCATCTGCACGTTGGTGAAGTAGTTGTTGACGATGTTGGTGTTGATACACCCTTCGTCACACCAGAAGCCTGGCAGCTGGTGGCGCTTGGCCACTGCGATGTCGGAGTTGGTCGAGCCAGACTTCGAGTAATCCACCACGTTGTTGCGGAAGGTGAAGTTCTCGGCGTGAGTCACCTTCACATCGGCCATGCCGCACCATGAGGTACAGTAGCTACCATTGGTTTCGAAGCCAGCGGCGTTGTTGTTGCTAAAGGTGTTGTTTTCAAACACAGCATTCTCAATGCGGTTTGCGCCAGCACCATTACCCCCGTTGTCAAGGAATTGGCTGTTCTTCACCACACTGCCCGACGCTTTGTCGAGGAATAGCCCCGAGTTCGAGTTCTGCGCCACGATCACATCTTGCACCAGCGAGTTCTTCCCGTTGATGGAGATGGCGATTGGCCCAGCCTTGTCGTCTAGCTGAGGGTCTTTAAAGCCCCAGGTCTGGTTTGGTGCGTATTGTGCAATATTAATACCCTGCAGCTTGAAGTTCTCGCCTGTTGTGGTAAAGGCGCGAGTGCGCTGCGAGATCTCCGTCGTGCCAGCCGTTGGGTCAGAACCTAGGTAGTAACTGACGGTGTCTTGCCGGCCTGGGTTGAAGTGTCCACCACTACGCGTCGTCTGCGTGGCATCTTCCACATAGAACTTGCCTGGGCCGACCTCAGCCTTGCTCCCGACCTGCGTCAGTGGCTTGTCGTTAATAAAGACCTGCTCTGGGTAGGCAGCCATACCTTCGACTTCTGGCTTGATGTTGGTCGTACAGACATGGCAGAAGTTCTGGAAGTTGCCAGTGGCCTTCCACATATTACCTTCGCGCGACCAGTTAGTCACGACATCACTACCTTTCAGCCATACCTCGGCGTTGGGTGCTGCCTGCATGGTGACATTCTTCTTCGTCACAAAGAAGTGTGGCTCGCGGTAGATACCACTCTTTGCTACCACTGTTCCGCCGTCGCCGATCTTCGTGACAGCGCGACCAAAGCTCTTGTACGGTGCTGACTCACTTCCGTTACCCTTGTTGTCATCCCCGTTGGGCGACACCCAGGCGACGTTGGCGTTCGGCACAGCGTAATTTGCCTTGATATAATTATAGTTTTTATTCAGACCGGCTGCGTTCACCGAATTGAGGCCATAAAAAAGCCCGCCTATAGCGAGCCCACTCACAGCCACAACCGATGCGATGCGCATGACGATCCCACGTTTTTGACGTCTAATCTTCACTGCTCTTTCCTCCCCTTGTCGGTTGGCGTTAGATTTACGTTACAAAGACTATTCTATCATAATGGCCGCACTGGTCAATTAACCATAACCCGCATAACTGCGCAATCCTGTGATGTACGCCTCGCTCAACACCCATACTTCGCCTCTCTCGCCAGTCGTGTGCTTGTACCGTACATATATAGATCATACCCCAGATAGAGCTCTTGACATATTCGATACTTCGCATGTATTGAATACATCACTTATTTCACCAAGATCCACACAAATAAAAATATCATTGTAATATCTACAATGATTCATTCATCTAGCCTTTGTGTTGCTTTTATGCTAAAACTATAGATTGCTAAGCAACCTCAGCATTCGTCTCATTTAGCTTGTCATTATTGAGTTATATACGCCACTCGGTTGTTTTCGTCATACATAACCGAGCTGATAGCCAATAGCTCTAACAATCCTGGCGGAGGAGGGGAGATTCGAACTCCCGCTACAGGTCTCCCCGTACTAACGATTTAGCAAACCGTCCCCTTCAGCCACTTGGGTACTCCTCCAGCGTGTCGGATTGTGCACCAACGTGCACTGGTTATTGTAGCATAGGTGCGGCGATTGCGCTAGACATTTGTGAGATACAATTTTATCCCTACTTCGCCGCAGTGTCGTGAGCCATATATTTCCTGCACTCCCCTCCCCCTTATCAAGCAATATAAATAAGTAGACTGCTAAGCGCGTCCCACTACCATACCAATTCCTCACGTTGAGCTTCAAGATATCGTCATACTAGCAAGTTTTCAAGACGCTACTAGCAAAAGAGATGAAAGAGCGAGCCACCACAGTACCACAAGCTGAGAAATTTCACCGCTTTCCTCTCGACAAAAAAAACGCCATATCGTATAATTACAAGATAAAAGGAGCTAAGTTTATTATGCTAAAAAAATGTCTACTATCTATCAGTGCTCTTGCCCTCATCGGGGGTGGGATAATTGCTGCTGCACCACCCAGCGCTGCAATCGGCGGCGTGTCAGATGGTGCCAGCCGCTCACGAGGTAAAGACCAGCCTGCCGATCTCTTTGGTGACGCCGGTATCTTCACACGAGTAAGCAACATCATGCTGTTTCTCGTTGGTGCTATCGCGGTCATTATGATCATCTTCGGTGGTATTCGTTATGTTGTCTCTGGTGGTAATTCATCACAGGTGCAGGGCGCCAAGAATACGATTATGTACGCCCTCGTTGGTGTTGTGGTGGCGCTGCTCGCCTATGCGGCGGTGAACTTTGTCATCAATACTATCATCCCTGGTGGCAATATCAACACCACGACCAACAGCAGCAACACCGGCGCTTCGACTACCTAGCCGGCGCCGCTTGGCTCTCTTCTCACACAAACATATGCGCACACCATCGCGGTGTGCGCTTTTTATTACCTCTGGCAAGCATATGCAAAGCAGAGGTAGACCAAGCAACGCTCCTCACGTCACGATGCGTCGTTATTATAATAAAAACCTGCCAGCCCAGAGCTCGCAGATTAACTACATCAAAACTATGGCGGAGATCTTGCAGGCTTACTCCAGATACGGTAACACGCTGATGGCGACTCGACGCGCGTTGGAGGCGGCGATGGCTGGAGGCAGGCCGGCCGAGCAGCGGACAGACCTCAAGCAGCGCAGCCTCCTGGTGCGGTTCGGGCGGAGAGGCGTCAAGCAGCTGGTGGCCGACCACCTCGACCGCGGACTGACTTACACGGAGATCGCCAAGAAGTACGATGTGGCACTGAGCACAGTCGGCAAGTACATCCAGCAGGCCAAGCGCCAGCGAGCGGAGGCACCTGCACAATAAATCACTAATAGTATCAAGAACCAACCGCCATTCGGAACAACGACAAACATGTGCTTATCGAATTAAGTTTTCCAACAATGATTGGATCTAAGCAAAGTCTTTCACACACTACAACTCAAAATCGGCATAAAAGGAACCCTTCTCGGTTTAATGACTTGACGAAGTACGAGTTCGAACGACGTAAAGATGCTTGCTTTCGTCTCTGCTATAACTAAATATCTTACCCATTTGCTTCAAACGCTCAAACAGAGCATACGCATTATCCGTAGTGTCTATATTAATCAACTCATGCTCTGCCGCAACCAAGTCTCGATACGGCGAATCCAACGCTCCTATAACCTCGAGAACATCCCAATCAGACAGCGCATCAATATCCCGAATCAACAATGGAAAAATGAGATCAGACGGTATTCCTCGAGACGCGACCCACGTCAGCGCTGACGCATTTAGGTGAAGATTATCATTACGTCGCATATAATTGACGACCTGCTCCAGATCGGCGATCGACATTCCAGCGCAGTACGATATAAGTTCATCGGCTATCGCCTGTTTAATACGTTCCGGGATGAAATTGCTCCGAATAAGTCTTAGCGTATCTCCGCCAATAAGTTCTGGAGTCATATAATTTACAAATCCGCGCGAGGACAGAATCGCAAATCTACGACTAGGCCAGTCGAGCCCCTCTGTCAAACTATAAGCGTCTGGAGTATCAGCAATCAAACAGGACTTGATTAAACTTCCTATCAACTTTCCTTTTTGTGGAGTAATCAGGTGTGTCGGGATAAGAACGTCGCAGCCAATTGACCGCACCAAGTTCACACGCCGATCAACAGGCAGTTGATCACTACCCAAGTTAATAATCGCTGCAGCGAGTTCAATATACTCGTCATCGCTTAAGTTGTATTCTCGGTTCTCAATAGCGGAATGGCGTTTTAGCAACTTGACTAGGGCATCATCAACACCTCGCTGCCCAATGTAGCTCAACAGATTCGACGTTGTCGCAGCGAAGCGATCATGTAACGCTAGCGCCGGCCAACATCCAGCTGGCAGACTATCTAACTCAATCGACCAGCGGCTCCCTGATGACGCTAAAAGACTCGACAGCAGCGGAAACGCTTCGCTGTCGTCCAACTTCGCATCATCTGCCGCCGAATCTTTCAGTCTCGTACTCGCTGCAACATCAAGCTTCACAACGTCAGCGACGACCTTGGCCGTGTCGGCTGACCCAACTAATGCCGACGACTCGTCGCTCTCATCCTCAGCAATGATGGCCAAATATGCTTCTAACGACTGCAGAAGGTAGGTATAAACGGTTGGTTTTTCACCATAAAGGATATCAAGAGCTGGTTGATGATCACCTGATACAGCAACCAAATTCTGACGGTTGACTTCATAGCAGTTGTTCCTAATCAGACGCTCACGTACATCTGTCTCGATCACAGTGGAATCCGCAAACTTCACATCGGCCTGTGCCATGAGTCTGGCTATAGTATCTGCAGGCTTATCGGCATACGTAGAGG
>CAUQKK010000004.1:0-137066 GCA_963519005.1 uncultured Candidatus Saccharibacteria bacterium
TCTACTCCCGGAACCTGGCTAATGAGGTCATCAAGGGGATGGGCGAGAAAGCCAGAAACGGCGGCACGCTAGGGAAGGCGCCGCTGGGGTATGTGAACGTGCGGGGGCGGGATGAGCACGGTCGGGAGGTCCGGACGGTCGAGCTCGACCAGCAGCGCGCTCCCCTGCTTCGCCTCGCCTTCTCCGAGTACGCCACTGGCAACTGGACAGTCAGTCAACTAGCCAAGCACTTGGCAGGGCTGGGGCTGGATGTGCCAGCCACGCCAAGCAAGCCGGCTCGGCCCATTACCAAAGGGCGGCTGCATACGTTGCTGCGGCATCCGTACTACAAGGGTGTGGTGCAGTTCCAGGGTGTGGAGTATGCGGGCAAGCACGAGCCGCTGGTGGATGAGGAGACGTGGCAGGCGGTGCAGGCTGTGCTGGGCTCCCATCGCAGTGGTGAGCGGGAGCGGATGCATAACCACTTCCTGAAGAGCACGGTGGTGTGTGGGCAGTGTGGTAGTCGGCTGCTGGTGCAGAACACGAAGAATGGCAAGGGGGTGCTGTACCCCTACTTCATCTGTGCCAGGCGGCAGCGGCTGCACGACTGCACCTTCAAGGCGGTGCTCATTGAGGTGGTGGAGGCGCAGATGCAGGAGGTGTATCGGCGGCTGCACGTGAGTGAGGCGGATCGGCAGGAGATTGAGCGGTATCTGCTGACGGAGCTGGCGCGGATTGAGGGGGAGAAGGATCGGAACGTCCGGTCGCTGACGGCGCGGCGGACGAACCTAGAGGATGAGCGGCGCCGGCTGCTGCAGGCGCACTACGGTGGGGCGGTGCCGATGGAGCTGCTCAAGGAGGAGCAGGAGCGGCTGGGGCGAGAGCTAGCTGGGATTCAGCGTCAGCTCGATGCCTACCAGGCGGATGCCAAGCTGATGCGGGCGCATGTGGAGCAGGCGCTCGATCTGCTGGAGGACTGCTACCGGCTGTATATGGCGGCACCGGATCACTTGAGGAAGCAGCTGAACCAGGTGTTCTTCGAGCGGGTCCTGGTCAACCCGGCGGTGGATGAAGACGGCCGGGTCATCCTGCCTGGTGACGGTGGTGATGACGGGACTGGCGGAGAGGTGCAGGATGCGGACGATGGTGTGAGTGGTGCTGGTGGAGAGGGTGATGAGCAGGAGCCTGGTGAGTGTGAGGCGGACGATGCCGGTGATGAGCCAACGCGTCGAGCTGATGAGGCACCCTGCTCTGTCCACGTGACGGACACCGGTAGCGATGTCTGCCTGGAAGCACGGCTCAACCGGCCGTTCGACCAGCTGGCCAGCGCACGACTGCGAGCTGTGGCACGGATTGCTGCCCTACGAAAAACGCCCACCTCGGCAGGAGGTGGGCGACGGCCCTCGGCTGAGACGGCCACCGGGGCTGTTTCTCAGGGGGAGGGTTTGTATAGCGATGCTGTGGTGCGGGTTAGGAGACTCTAACTCCTGGCCTCTTCCATGGCAAGGAAGCGCTCTAACAACTGAGCTAAACCCGCATGTTGCTGAGTTGTATTATATGGAATAGTGCGCAAAATTTCAAGCCCTTTCTTGTATAAATCGCATACTATTCGCTCTTGCACACTTCGTTCCGTCACTATTCTAGGATATGTACGTGCGGCTATTATATATTCGCCTCTTGCTTTTGGAGGAGCGGAAAATAAATTATACTCCAATTCTCACTATCTATTAGATAACGCAGAAAAGATACGTACCCCCTACTCCGCCGCACCAAAACCACGAATTTTACCAACGGCCGCTCGATCGATTGTACTGACGTGGATTGCGTTGCCTTCGTTGCCGCCAACGGTGGTGAGCTTGCCATCTTGGTAGCGCAGGAGAATATTGACGTGCTCACCACGCGAGCTGGTTGTGTCGTAGAGGATGGCATCGCCTGGCTGGGGTGTGTAGCCGCTGTCGGCTGAGTGCCAACGACCAGCGACGCGATAGTATGCCTCGAGGCTGCGCACACCAGGGATGCGCCAGCCACCATTGTGTGGGTTGACGAATGGCACACCTGCCTGCTGATGTACCCAGCTGACAAAGTTTGCACACCAATCTTGCCGCTCGCCCTGGCTATAGAATGCACCAGGCTGCGGAGCGTCAAATTGCTGGTGAGCAGTCGTGATGATCTTCGCTCGGATGGGTGATAACTTATTCGTATCTATCACCGGAAACTCCTCTTTTTGTCTAAGCTGCTGGAGTGGATGGGGTTGCACGCGGCGTTGTACAAGAAGCAAAGCACCATACGCAATAGCACTACACAATGCAACTGCAAGCACAACCCACAGCGCAAACAGAGCGAGGCGCCGCCAGGAGAGAGGTGTGGGCTGATGGAGTGATTTCATAGTGTTTATTATACACGGACGTCTCGCTTGTGAGTGAGTTAGGTAGAGCCTTCTCTTGCAAGCGCTACGTAAGCTGGAGTTGTTCTGACGGCCCAGAAGCGAGAGATTGGTCATACCAAAAAGAAAAACACCCTCTTGCTATAAAAGAGAGTGCTTTACTGGTGGCTCCTACTAGACTCGAACTAGTGACACAAGGCTCTTCAGGCCTCTGCTCTACCAACTGAGCTAAAGAGCCACAGGCAACACCTGTTGCTGCTCCTTATTGTACTAAAAAACCACTGCTCAGGCAAGAGCTTCAAAGTCTCAATTCTTCTGATCTTCTCGTTGTCTTGGCTTCCCCTCCTCACCGTATTATCACCAGGCAACGAAAAATACATTCGCACATACTATGCTATACTATGCGCCCCATCTTTTGTATAGATGAGAAGGTGTAACAAGACAGGGCGAGCGAAAGAGAGATAGAGACTTTGCACCTCGCAATAAACAGTTAGCCTTTTTCCTTGCAAGGTGCTATAATACAGCCAGCGCGGGTATCGTATAACGGCTATTATGTATGCTTCCCAAGCATGAGACGAGGGTTCGACTCCCTCTACCCGCACCACAAGGAGGATCACACTCAGTATAGGAGTGTGTTTTTATTTCTATGATGTATGATCGTAAACTTGTCATTGTCCAAAACCCTTATAGCACCCGCCATCGCGAGGTGCAGGCTGGTGTGTTTGACCGGCTTGATACAGCGGGCATTCCCTACGACACCATAACGACGCGCTTTTCGCAGGCGAAGGACAACATCAAGTATCTTGCCGATCGCCTCCCAGATGACGCCCATATCATCAGTGCGGCAGGTGACGGTACGAGTACGCAAGTGGTAAATGCGGGGCTGAGGGCTGAGCTTGATGGCGCTGTGTATAGTTTCATCGGCTATGGCAACTGCAATGATTTGGCGAGAGGTGAGCGCGATCCGCTGGCTGTGCTGCAAGGTGACCACCACACCGTTACTCATCAACCACTCTCCGTTGAGGTGAATGGCGAGCTGTGGCGATACGCCCCTGGGTATATGACACTTGGCTTAACTGCTCTGGTTGCTAGTGGCTTCGCTGACGCAACATCGCGCGAACGCATGCGCCGCACACCACCCCACACTAAGCTTGTACGCAGTATGGGGCAAGTTGCCACCACCTATCTGCGTGCACACGATACCTACTTACCACCATTCACAACCAACCTTTCTACTATAGAACAGACTAATCTAACCGATGTGATGATGATCAACAGCCAATGCATGGGGCGTATGATTCGCTCGTCAATCGACTACCCGCAGACCGACTTTTTTGGCTACCATCAAGCCGACTTCTCGTCTGTCTGGAAAAATATTCCCTTTGCCTGCAGCGCCATAACGGGCCACACACCAGCCAAAAGAATCACTGAAATCACGCTCACCTTCTGTGAGCCAGCCACTATCCTCGCCCAGACCGAGGGAGAACACGCCGCACTGCCGGCGGTATCGACAATTCGCGCGTATAAAGACCCGGCAAAGGCGATTCGAGTTGCACTGCCCTGATCACTAACTACGTTTGGTATGCATCAGCAAGTTTGCTAGGTTATAGTATTCTATTAGTTATGATGCTATGCGTTCGGTAGTTTCTTCGGCAGCGAGCTGGTCTAATACTGCGTGAAGCTCTTCGCTATACTTCCAGTCAGCAAGTGCAAGCATATCAAGTCCCATGTAGCACGTCTCAGGATCGATGTCACTATAGCGCCGATGCTCCAATACATCTGTCAATACACTACAGACAAGCTCTGGTGTCAGCAGCGCAGCCGCGGATTTCTCATTATCCGAGCTACGGAGCCCTGCTTCGTGCAAGCCTCTCTGTATATCCTTTGCAACATCAGCAGCAAAATCCATTGCTGCGTTGGTCTGGATTGCGTATGCATAACGCTGATATCCATCAACTGCAGCGCGCTCTTGCTGTTGGCAGCGCGTGCGCAAATCGTGCCAGCGTTGCTGACCCGACTCATCACTGAAGACAAGGGATGCATCGACCTTGCATTGCCGTTCGTGCTCGCTTGTGAGTGCTGCTATTGAATCAATTTCATCGGTAGTCTTGAGATTTTCCATTCCAATACTATAGCATGTGATTGCACATCTGTATAGTATCCATGCTGGCTTTTATAATGAGGTAGTCATTCATTTCTGATCGACTGCCAACCCCTGCCGAATCTGCACCGCACGCGTCTCCCCCACCACCGCTGCTAGCTCTGCCTGGCTGGCGCGCATAATGCCGCGCACACTGCCAAACTGCCGCAGTAGCTTCTGCTTGGTTTTAGGGCCAACGCCAGGGATGCCATCGAGCGCACTCTTGACGCCGGCTTTGCGCTGCAACGCCGTGTGGTAGCTGACGGCAAAGCGGTGCGACTCGTCGCGGATACGCTGGAAGAGCTTGGTAATATCACTGGCTGCAAGCGGCGTGGTAGCTACCTGGCCGGTACTACTACCTGGCTGTTCCTGCACGGCAGAGGCAGCGTGGGCCGCCTCTGGCTCATACACCGCGGCACTCCCGCGCAAATTCTTGGAGTGCGCACCAGCGTTGCGCTGCCCCGGGTGGAGGTTGATCACATAGACATCGCCATCCTCATGCACGGTGATGCCGCTCGGGCGCTCGGCTTGTAGCTGGTGAATATACGCCAGCCCCACCTGCGAGCCAGTTTTGTGTACCAAGATCTCTTCCTCGCGCTTGGCAATGCTAATGATCGGCACACGCACCCCACGCGCGTCACGGGCTGCAATTGCGGCCGCCAGCTGGCCTTTGCCACCGTCGATCAGCAGCAGGCTCGGCGTGCCCCAGCTCTTGATATGGCGTTCACTCAGGCGGCGAAAGATGACGTCGTGCATATTACCAGTGTCGTCGTTTTTTTCGCTGACTTTAAACTTACGGTACTCGGCCCGGTCGCTCACCCCATTACGAAACACCACCATGCTCGCCACCACCTGGCGGCCGCTCATGTGGCTGATATCGTAGCCTTCGATGCGGGTTGGTTCGCCGGCTAGCCCCAGCAGCGTGGTTAAGTCCGCCAAGGCTCGATCCTTGCTAATAGCCAAAAATTCCTTATCGCCAAACATCACCCGGCGCTGCAGTTCCTGCATAGCGCGCAGCTTGTTGCGCAGCTGGGCGGCCCGCTCAAATTCGTGTAGCCCGGCGGCCGTCTTCATATCGCGCTCGAGCTCGGCAGCGATGGCTTTGCGGTTGCCTTTGATGTAGCTAATCAGCGTGCGTAGGTTGGCTTTGTATACTAGCGGCCCGTCGCTGGCTTTGGGGCTCAGGCCTAAATCTTCGTCTAGCTTTGATTGCCCAGGCCGGCGCTCATGCGTCAGGTACGGGAAGATTGGCCGCAGGTGGCGCAGGGCTTTTTTGAGCGCAAAGCCATTGTAGAAGGGGCCGTAATAGTCGGCACCATCATCTGCTGGGTTGCGCGTCAAGCTCACCACTGGCCACTGGCTCTTCATATCAATCCGCACGAAGGTCTGCGATTTATCATCACGCAGCAGTACATTGTAGCGCGGCATGTAGCGCTTGATCATCTCGCTTTCCAGAAAGAGGGCATCCACCTCGCTTTCGGTCTCGATCCAATCCGTATCGTGGATCTCCGCCACCAGCGCCATAGTCTTATTATCCCGCCCGCGCGAATCCTGAAAATACTGCCGTACTCGGTTGCGCAGCACTGCTGCCTTGCCGACATAAATCACCTCCCCGCTGGCCGACTTATGAAAGTACACCCCCGGGCTGCGAGGTAATGTTTTGAGTTTGGCGTGGAGGGCGGCGTTCATACTTTCTATTATAGCGCGAAGCTACTGCTTGCCAGTAAATGGCCGAAACAAACCATCGTGTTCACCTTGAGCGAGCTTAACAGCCCAGTCTCTCGTTTCGAGATCTGCCAAAAGACGTGCTTTAAGCGCAGTCAAGCCAAGTTTCTGTCGCGCTTGTTTGACCTTCTCTGCTTGCTCAACAAAGGCAAAAAATTGCTCGCGATATTCCGTTGGGATATCGCTGATCTTGCCATTTGGCATGACAACGTTCTCGAGCCCTGTTAGTTTCCTTTCGTCCTTTTTGCGCACACCAGTAATCGATCGATTCATATACGCACCAAGCTGAGCAACGGGGCTAAGGATATTACAAACTATTTCGCCGTCTTGCTCAATACGCCAAGGGTCAAGGCTTTCAAGTGGAATCTTCGTTTCGCTGCCAGCAAGACGCCAGTAAAGTTCCTTTTCACCTCCCTCGTCCTCTTTGAGATAGCGATCACCAGTGAAGTGGCTCAAACCTTTGAGTGCATTCATCAGTGGAGTGCCATATGGCTTGAGGCCAAATGCCGAAGGGACAAGTAATCCACCCAGCGCATCTTTCATCTCATCTCGATATGCTGCTACTGTACCTGTCGTATGCACTAGTGTGTCGAGATCTCGCACCGTGCCATTACTCTCACGCCGCCGCGGCAGGTAGATATTACCAATCCGCACCACACGATTATCCCAATCGATCTCCTCGGCATGAGTGACTGCGTGTAAACCGAGCCCGCCAACCACAGTATAGGGAGCATCTCCCACGTCTTCCATCCGATTGTGAAAATCTGCTGCAACTAATGTGAAATATGAATTGTCTAGGGTTGTTTCTGGGGATCGTCTCATACACTTGGTTATACCATACTTTTGTAGGCGTGAGAAGTGTTTTGCATACTATTTGTACACTCTGTTGTATTAGTTTTTATCTTGTTCGAATAATATTCATGGTGCGTTCTATACGGATACGAAATACAGCTGAGCCATTCCTCGGTAGTGCTCACACACTTTCGTAACTATTCTAAAGCTTGGTAAACCTTCTGCCGCAGCACCGGAATAACCTCTGCCTCAAACCATGGGTTATGCGCTCGCCAGCGAGCAGTCAGCGGCGATGGGTGCACTAGTGGAAAATACTCTGGCAAATAGTGCGCAAAATGCGCTACCGTTTCTGTTAAGTTCTTCTCCGCCTGGCGGGCAAGATAGTATTTCTGTGCATAGGCACCAACCAGAATCGTCAGGCGCACCGCTGGCATCTGGGCGCGAAGTTTTGGGTGCCATTTCTTGGCAAACTCTTTGCGTGGCGGCAAGTCGCCGTGTGCACCCTTGCCAGGGTAGTAAAAATCCATTGGGATGAGCGCAAAGAGGTCGGGGTTGTAAAACTGCTCATCGCTCACACCAAGCCACTGCCGCAAAAGGCGGCCACTGGCATCATTCCACGGCACTCCCGTCTCCTGAGCAATGCGGCCCGGCGCCTGGCCAACA
This sequence comes from uncultured Candidatus Saccharibacteria bacterium, assembly GCA_963519005.1. Taxonomy (GTDB): domain Bacteria; phylum Patescibacteriota; class Saccharimonadia; order Saccharimonadales; family Saccharimonadaceae; genus Saccharimonas. Next base: position 7,683 of record CAUQKK010000004.1, read on the forward strand.
ATGATGATGCGCGAGCTAGCCGAGGCGCTATACACCGGCGGCCAACCCCGTGCCGCAAAATCCGCATTCATCGGGTCGGCATAAATGTGCTCGTAGAGGAGCGGCTGTGATTGCGCGTTTGTCATATCTCTTAGTATAGCGAAGTTGTGGAGCTGGCTCAATTGCTCACGAGCCGCAGGTTATACTACCGTATTAAACACATCTCTTGCGCATGCAACTTGTATTAGAATTTAGTCAATGCTCGTTAAAAGTTGTATCTGCGCCATGCGTTCATTCCGCACTGCTGCTTCGTTGTTTGGGTGCATAGTGTTGATAAGGGTGATAGCAAAGTCGCTTGCCCACAGCCCGTGATATTTCACGTGCGGACTCGCCGTGAGCTGTGCCATAGTGCGCAAGAAACGCTCCGCTACTCGGTCGGTTGCAGAGCGTGCCTGGCGGCCAATCCGAAAGCTCGCGTTGCGGGCCGCATGGTAGTTCGCCTCGCCAGCAAACCACTGCTCCATACCAGCATACGCGTCAGCAATGTCACTGTTATATGGGAAGGTGTGGCGGGTGAGCTCGTGTAGCCGATAACCATACGCGCGGCAAAAGCGCACGACCTGCTGGTGCGTCTTGGCATCATACACCGCAATAAATTGCTGGCGCAAAGCCTTGTCGTCGGCAATAGGCCCAAGCGGGCGTTGATAGGCGTAGATATTCATTAGTCCTCCAATGTCAGCTCAATTATTTTCTGGAAGGTTTTGCCGCTGCGGATCGTGAGCTGTTTGTAGAACTGGGCTTTGAGGAGCTTTTTATGGTAGTTTGATGTGAGATAATCGGCTTGATCGTGATTGCAATAGAAAAACGCGGTGCGCCCAAAATAGAGCTGCTCGCGGCTATTTGCCCAGGTGGCTGCTTCTGCCTCAATCGCCGTCTTGTCCGCCTCGGGCAAGTAGAATAGCGCGTCCCGTCGGTAGGCCGTGTCATCCTGCCACCAGCTCGGCAGTTGAGCCACCTCTTGCTGGAGCGCAGTAGCACTGATGATGATAAACGGCACTGGGAAGTCATAGGTCGCGTCAAAGTAACGCGCTAGGGTGCGCTGGATCGCCTCCTCCGGCTCACTGCTATCAAAAAACAGATTGCCGCTATTGATATACGAGACGACGCTGCGGAAGCCCAGCTCCATCAAGTCCGCCTTCAGGCGATCCATACTCACCGTATGCTTGCCGCCAACATTAATGCCCCGGAGGAGCAGTGCGTAGCGCATTGGTTTTGCTGTGGTGTGGTGGGGCGTGTGCATAGTGCTATTATACAAGGATACACGGCGAGCGTCATATTGCCGGGTGATAGTTACCGCCCACTACTCAGGCAGTAGCCAATGGCCACTCAGCAAGAAGGCTGCCATATCTGCGAGCAGAATAAGCCCGCACAGTATGATGACCACTGTGATACTTGAGCGAATGAGCGTACTGTACTGGGCTCGCACCCGCTCAAACCAGGTTATGAGGGGCTGATGCCTATCGCACATAATCGCGATGACAAGGCCAAAGAATAACCCCTGACTGACAAGCAACCACACGACGTGCGCCATGATAACGACAAGCAGTGACTGTTCGCGACTCGCTATAGCAATCACTGCAAGGAATGATGGGTCGGTAAAGGCACTGGCCGCATAGATAATGCCACCAAGCACAATGCTACGCCTCAGCCACTGCAAGACTCGGCTATCCTGCGACTCCTTTAGTTCCTTATCCGATTTTATATGCCTGTGTAAGCGAGCCGCCGCCCAGCCAAACAGCCCCACACTTGCCGCGCCTTCTGCACCTACCCACACACAAGCTGGTACACGATGGAGTACCCGGGCAAATAGCTCGGCACTGCTACCAAGCAGGAGCGATGCCGCTACACCAGCGGTAACCGTCCCCACTAAGACGATGAGCGCAAATGCAGCGATTCTTTGCTTGGGTAGCTTGCTTGCCACCAGCAGCACAACCAGCACTGCGCCAAACACATCAAACCCAGCTACGCCAAGGCCAAACGCAAGTGCAATAACATTCATGGTATCTAGTATAGCAGTAGGTCCTTGAAGATGGCATACGTATCTCTTATCACAGTATGGATTATTATGAGCACCTTACCACCAACACTACACGCCTTATCCCTGTTTACCCAGTAAGAAAGATACGCAGCTCACTTCAAGCTATTGTACGCCGCGCAAAGCACCTGCTCTTATTTGCTATATCCAACAAATCCAGCAGCATTCCCCGTCAGGCGATCAACGATGATACCGTTGCTATTAATAATCATGGTTGGCCCATCTGTACCCGCCAAAACAACGGCTGTTTGTGCCTGCCTAGCATGAATAACACTATCCGCTGCGTGAAATTGCTTTTGCAGATAGCCATACTCAGGATCACTCAGTGGAATATAGGCAACGTCACTCCCCTTGAGCCGCTCAACAATATCTGGGTAGTGTATGTCATAGCAAACATATGCCGTAACTTTCGTAGCATTATGCGTAGCAATTACGCGTGAATAACGCGCTGTACCAATTGATTCATCTGGCGCAAGATGCGCTTTGTAATTTGTTAGTATACTGCGACCAGACTGATCTACCAGTGCGACTTTCTTGTATATTCTTGTATCGTCTTTCTCTGTTGTGTGGTAGACGATGTTGATCGATTCTTTTTGTGCAAAGGCTGCAATTGTTGCGTGCAGCGCAGGTGGGATAGAATTTTCTGGCCAGACGATTGTCGCATGAGGATATTGGTACTGTGCAATTGCGCGCTTTGTCAGATGTATGAGGTCATCCACATCAGCCTTAGTAGCGGGTATATCAACGCCGCCACGTGTCATCTTTTGGAGTGCAATCACTGGAGGGAGTGGCTTGGCTGGCATATGCACAACAATACTATTTGCTATCGCCACGAGTACAACAAGCCCGCAGCTCATACGTATCCATACGCTCATACGAGCATGCACTATCAGCCACGCTATACTCACGCCGCAAAGTAATACAATCGCTTCGAGCACTGCTTCTCCGCCATAGGCACTCCACATAGTGATACTGTCATTACGCCACACGCTATAGCCAAGATGGGGAATCCACCAATCCTCTACCACTGGTGCATGAGTTCGTATATACGTCAATGTGCACCATGCAATAACAAAGAGCACTACAGCACCGTATGTCCGAATATACCGACGCAGAGCTATAATCCAAAACAGATTAGCCTGCAAAAGCGCCCATCCAACACTTGCACCAAATGCCACGCCGGGCGACATAAAGTAGTAATACCAATAGGTCGTTGGTAAGAGCCATGCCAGCATGAAACAAGCACCAACGCCATAAAGATGGATGCCCGACAGTCGTCGCACTGCTATAAATAGCAATGCTAATGCAAAAAATACTGGTAGCTGCAGAAGCCAATGTGGGGCAAAAGCCGTTCCTGCCACAACAATGCCAGATATCGCTGCAAAAACATATGGCCGAGCCGCTCGCCGTATTGTCATAAAGCGCATAGGTTTCATGTGCTTGCACGCCATAGGCACTACAAGCCAGCGCCGCACCCGTCGGCAGTACCACTCGTAACGCTCGTCAAAGACGTGATGGATGGTGTGCTCTTCGATCGGAATAATGAGCCAGTTTAGCACGCCAAAGCACACCACTGGGCACAGCAGCGCCAGCCATGAGCCGCTCACCAACGCGCAACCAAGTACCGCTAAGATATATGCAAGATAAAGTGGATTGCGCGAGAAATTGAACGGCCCCGTGGTGAGCAGCTCGCTTGGCTCATCAAGCGGGTTGGTTGAGGTTGCAGCTCGGCGCAAAGCGCGCATCGTTGCATGCATTATAAACACAGCCACAACAATGCAAGCAGCACCTACCAGCCACCATTCGCTGGCAATCACTACTGTCCCCGGCCACGTCCACGCCACTGCTAAAGCAGCAAAGCCGAAGCCGAAGAGACAAAAATCAGGAATATGGTTATACATCATATGCTTCTTCATGCGTATGATTATACCACTTTATTACTGATATGACATAAACATGGTATACGTTCTTATTCTGTACGCATTGCCCCTGACTCATTTATCGGAGATGCGCTGCATGCAGGGCGTCATATACGCTTGGAACAACTTTCACCAATCCGCGTAAGGCAATATCCTGTGGTGCAGTGCGTGAAAAAACTGGACATTCTTGGGCCGTAGCAAAGCCAATTTCCATTGCTGCGCTTAGTCCAATATAGCCATCTGGAGCATGAAGCATCACAAAATTTGCTTGACAAATTGCTAATAAATGCTCTGTTTCGATTTCTAGTGGCGACATACCTTGCTCGGCAGCGTTTCGCACAAATGCTGGGTCGTCATCAAACTGTATCTGTCGTGGCGATAAAACCTGGCAGCCAGTTACAACAAGCTCATCATATACCCGGAAAAGTCCGTCTCTGTCACGCGTGTATGAGCCGCAAAGCACCACTCGAGGTGGTTCAAAATTCCGTCGCATCATATTCATATATCACTTCTGTTAGTTCACCGTGCCCATCAATACATGCTGCCATTTCGCGCATGAAGCTCTTATATTTCTTTGGCTCATCGTTCATTGCTTCGCGCGTGCGCCAGGCATTTTTGCCGCCTTCAAATTCTTTGACCATCGTGCCCGAGACGGTATCGCAAAACATCAGATGAAATAGTTTATCCTCAACAATTTCATTTGTTTGGCTGTGACGAACCCGCTCGTGATAGACACCGCGGTGCACAAAAGTACCGTCTAGCCCTGTCTCTTCAGCAAGTTCACGCGCTGCTGCATCAACAATGGACTCCGCCCAGCGTACTTTGCCAGTTGGCGCACCCCAAAAACCATAGTATGGATGTTTAAGCCGCTGTTGCAGGAGGTATTGCTTCTCACCATGGTGCTGCCGCTCAATAACAAGTAATACCGCCACTTTTGGTTGACGCTCAATCACACCAGCATCAGTATCTAGCTTATTGGCATATTCTTTTCCTTTGATCGAAAGCATATAGCCATCAGCTGTTTTTGTTACGTAGCCTAAGGCAACTAGTCGTTTGATGTGAAATTTGACATGGTCGCTATCGAGCCCAGTAGCTCGCTGCAGCGCAGCGAAATGAGCAGTTGGCAAGAATAGCAATTCTCGCAATATTTTTATCTGTGCATCGTGCACGGTTTCTTCGAGACTCATCGTTGTTACTCCCTTCCTCCCTACTGTAAAACGGTCAGTCTACAAAATCTAGGGAAGTCAACTTCCCGATAGTCTAAATCTCAAAGCCATAGCAGCTCTCGCACTCCTCCATTTGCCACTTTCTTATCGCAGTTACGATACTATTACTTCATACCTCTTTCTATATTTATATTCATCTCTCTTCCTCTCATATTTCTCTATCTATTTCTATTTCTATATCCATCTCTATATATCTATATATCTCTTTATCTTTATTTACTTATTTTTATATTTTCTCTATTTATCTCTATTCTCTATCTTTACCTATATATCCATATTTCCATATTTTTATACATCCATATATCCATATCGATTTCTCTCCTATTATATATAAATATATATAAAAGAAGAGAAAAAGAACCCACGCTAACAGAGAAAAAACAGGGTAAACCAGGCGAATTTCGAAATTCGCCTGGTTGATATAAAACTGCGCCTTGATATACTACCTTGTAAGGAGCTTATTATATGCCAAAGTACGTTCATATTGCTGGTCTTATTCTATTGCTTTGTTTGCTAATGTATGTGCTGCTGCGCATGCTAGCGCCAGCGTCACGCTCTACCCCGCAAGGCGGCACAAACCATTCACCTTCTCATCATGCATCATCACATATGCTCTATGGCCTGACAATCGACGACAGCTGGGAGGGCACAAAACGGCTTGCTGATATCGTAGAGGCCATTCAGCGCTTGCCTGCTCGGCCAACGGTGCGAATTGTTATGTCCGAGGATCGATCACCGCAGAGTTACCGTGAGCTATTCAAGGCGATTCATCGCGTGGCCGATATCATGGCCCAGCCCGTTGATTCCTCAAGCATGCACAGCTACAGCACCGAGCGCTACCAGCAGCGCTTTGCTGAGTCTTACCAGTATTTATCTCACTACGTCGCGATATGGGAAATTGGCAATGAAATAAATGGCCAAGAGTGGATCCAAGAAGACCCGCGCCTTACTGCCGCGAAGGTGGCCAGTGCCTACCGATACATCAAGGATAAGCATGCCGCGGCGGCGCTTGTGCCCTACTACTTCCCGCCAAACGGAAGCACGCTGAGCATGAAAGACTGGCTGCAGACATACCTACCTGATGATCTGAGGCAGGGCGTCGATTATGTCCTCGTCAGCTACTACGACGATGACAACGATGGCTACCAGCCCAACTGGCGGCAGATCTTTGCTGAGCTTGAGACGCTCTTCCCAGAGGCCAAGCTTGGCATTGGCGAGTGCGGCACACCCAGCGAGCATACCCCAATGGCGCATAAACTACAGTTGTTTCGGCATTATTATGCCATGCCGCGGTATACTCCACGCTACGTTGGCGGGTACTTTTGGTGGTACTGGGCGCACGATGGCGTACCATACAAGGATAACCCACTCTGGGAGGAAACTGCGAGGTATATGAAGAAGCAGTCGTGATCTAGGCGTCCTTTGGCCAGACGTCCTTTGGCCATACCTCATTTCCTCAATATGTGGCATAATATAACTAATGCATCACGAAACTTCGCACACCAAAGCAGCGCATAGCTACCAGCAAGCACTCGCGCAAACAGTCGGTGATTTTCTGCAACACGTACACATGACTGAGATTCAGCCAGACGCAGCGACTGTCTTTGTGCATGATGAATGTAATCCTGATTCAATTGGGGCAATCGCTACTGCGTGCTCACCGCAAGCTCCGGCTGACGGCCGATTTGATTTTCAAAAAACGCATATCATAGGGCACCGCGTTGATGGGTCGTCAGTTGCTGGACGTGTCATTGAAGGCAACCAAGACGACATTACCCTGACTGAGAGTGCGATGAATCCTGATCATCGCGTTCTCAACTTGCCGCTACCTGACCAACACACCGTTTTGCAAGCTGCTTTTACCAAAGACCGTGCGCCGACAAAACGTCAACTGGACGAGTTGGAAACACTATGGCGATATGACAGAACCAAAGCTGCACTCGGCGTTGGCATTACGGCGCTGCAAGCATTGGCGCGAGCATCATACCCTACTCAGTCAGTTGCCGACATGCTAGCGCTTAAATCGCCTACTACACCAAACGTCGTGCTTGCCATGTGGGATGTGTCGCATTCAACCAAGGAAATAGCGCGTGATGACGGAGAGCTGCGCTCATTTCTCATTCGCTTTGGTAGCCAAGCACTCACTGCCGTGCAACGTTATGGCGGCGAGCTAATCGACTGGACAGGCGATGGACAGAACCTTGCAGTGCCACTACCGCAGAGCAACGCGCGTTTCTCACGCGAGCAGCGAGCTGATTTTGGTAATGATACACTTGTTCCACTGCTTAGCGAACTCGTTGATCTCGCTCAAGCGCAGGATGAATATACGGTTCGACTGACCGCCGGCTTTGGCCGACTCGACAATCTCCCTGGTGGGAAAATGAGCCCACAGCTCTTTGGCATGACGAAATTATCCAAGCGTCAGCCGCGCGACCGACTGTCAATTGCCTTGACCGATGAGGCCTATGACATGCTTGCTCCTAATTTGCCTAACACATTGCAGCACTACCTGTACCACGATTAAGCTTTCTTACGGGCTGATTTTTTATCTTCCTTACTTTTTTGGAGTAATTTATTTTTGAGTGTCAACACCACATCCGCCTCTTTAGCCAGCTGCTTACTGTGGGTGACGACGATGACGCATTTTTCATTTTCGTGGGCGGCGCGGCGCAGGATGTCGATGATATCAGCGGCGGTAGCTTCGTCCAGGTTGCCAGTTGGTTCGTCCGCTAAAATGATCGGTGCGGAGGACACTAACGCCCGCCCAATCGCCACACGTTGCTGCTGGCCGCCCGATAGTTTCATGACGTTGCGATTGATATGATCGTCGTCCAGGCCCATGGCGTGCAAGGTTTCGTTGGTTGCCTTGGGATTAACCAGCTTCAAGTTTTCTAGCGGTGTCAGATAATCGATCAGATTATAATTCTGAAACACCAGCGAGATGTTGTGCTTGCGATGATGCGAATAGCCCTGCTCGGCGATGTCTTCGTCATCGAACAAAATCTGCCCGCCAGTCGGCGTGTCCAGCCCCGCTAGCAGCCCGAGCAGCGTCGATTTACCAGCGCCAGAACTACCGACGATGGCGTAGAATGTGCCCTTTTCAAATTGATAATTGATACCATTCAGCACATTGCTGGTGCCGCCTGGGTATGAATAAATAATATCGCGTAGTGTCAGTAGTGACATACTATCTCCTAACTTAATGTTGCTAAAATTTGCTTTGGTGATTGGCGCATGATTGGCGCGGTGGCAGCGATGGCTGACAGCAGAACGACCATATAGCCGAAGGCGAAAGCCTGCAGATAGGTCGCTACTGGCGCGGCTTGCACTACAGTTGTTTCTATGCGCTGGCTTTGGCTCGTTTGCGCCGTCAGGGCAGTAGAAATTTGCGACGAGGCAACCGAACCGATACCGAGTGCGAACACCGAACTAACTGCGGCGATGATGGCGAGCTCCGCTAAGAACTGCCCGATGATCTGCCGCTTCGACGTGCCGATGGACAGCAAGATGCCAATTTCATGCAAGCGGCCGCGCACCCAGAACACCAGTACCAGCGACAGCACCGCTAGCCCTGCTGCGCCTGCGCCAATGGTGGCAATCGTCAAAATGTTTTGAATGCCAGCGATGTTTTGGAGAACCCCAGCGAACACGGCCCCGTTGTCAGTTAGGCTGAATTTCTGCCAATCGACGTTTGGTAGGCTTTTGGTGCGGTCCGTTAGCGACTTCAGCTGATGCGGATTTTCGGCGAAATACGTCGCCCGCGTCAACTGCTGGCTACCCGTCAGCTGCTGCGCCGCAGCCAAGTTGGTGATGAGATGATTCTCCGCCATGTCGGACTGCAAGACCGCTGGCTTTTCGCCTTTGCCGCTGAAAATCCCTACGACAGTCACCGTCACGCGCCGGCCGTCTTTGGTGATATCCAGCTTGTCACCTGGCTTGATATTATTTTTCTCGGCGAAGGTTTTGTGGATCAGGGCCGCGTTTTGGTCGTGCTCGGTCAAGCGCTTACCCTGCTCTAATTGGTAAAATCGACCAGTAAATTCGCTCAGCAAATCGCTCTGTGTCGCGCCCGTCACCTTCGCCTCGCCAGCCACGTTAGCGTCCAGCTGCACGCCGCTACCTGCTACGTCAACCAATTGCTTGCCCGGCAGTCCCGCAGTGGTCTCTGCCTGGAAATTGTGTGCTTTGACCTTGTCCAGGCGCTGCACTCGCTGCGCGATATCCATCGGCACCTCGCCCGACGGTTGCTTGTTAGCGATGCTAAAGCCGGCACGGATGTTACGCTCGACCGATTGCTTCAGCTGCGCCATCGTCTGCTGCACCGTCAGCGTGCCGATCAGCAGCGTGAAAATCAGCGTCATGATCAGGGCGATGGTCAGGCTGCGACGCCGTTTGCGCGCCACAGCCGTCCAGGCTCGTTTGATAATCGTCATCATTCGCCCCTAGTCCACTTCGGTTAGTAATTCTTTTGGCGTTGACTGAGTAATTGGTCGAGAGGCCAGCAGCACCGCGATAATAATCACCGCCAGTCCAGCGCCCCACACCGCCAGCAGATCAGTCGGTTGTACGCCAACTGTCACCTTTTCTAGCGTGCGCGATGACGTCACCGAGTCAGCGTCAGCACCGAGCGATGCACCGTTGAGGGAACTGCCAGCTTGACGTGTGGCGCTCTGTGCCGCCTGCGACACCACGTGATCGCCCAGTTGTTGTGCAATCAGCCCTGCGGTAAAGTACGACGCACCAAAGCTCAACACCGCGATCATCACCAGCTCAGCGATATATTGCAGTACAATCTTTGACTGCGGTACACCCGTCGCCAAAAGTACGCCCGCTTCGCGCTTGCGCTCGTTCATCCACAAGTACAGCACCATGCCAATTACCGCGACGCTGACCAGCGCCGTCGCCCACAACATACCGTCGATCAAGCCGTACACGCCGTTCACCGCGCCAGTCACGCCAGCCAGCTCCTGACTATTCTTATTCAACTGGTACTTTTGCCAATTGACCGGCAATTTATTGGCCCGCGCCATCACCTCGTCCAGCTGCTTGGTGCCCTTGGTGAAGAACGTAGCGTCCTGGTAAATCTCATTTTGCTCGGTATATGCATTCAACTGGCGGGTCGTCGCGAGGTCAGTCAGGAACAAATTCTCAAACAGCTCCACCTGATAGGTCGCCTGCTTTGGGTTCTTGCCGTTAAATATACCGACGATTTCTACCTCGACCTCGTCCTTGGATGGATGCTCGTTGTCGGTGTCGTACTGGTTGGCCTTCAGTTTAATTTTACTGCCAAGCTTGAGGTTGTTGGCCTTGGCGAAATCTTCGTGCACCAAAATCTTGTGCGAATCGTTCTCGGTGATGTGCCGGCCAGCGATGAGCTTAAGCGACTCAGCGCGGAACTTCTTCTCGGACTCAGATTTATTGACGCCGATGATAGTCGCAGCGTTGCCAAACTGCTTATCTTTCTCGGCATCATAGCCGCTGCCACCGCTCGGTAGTGGCACCAGTTTGGTATTGATAAAATCGACCGTGGCGTTCTGGCGTTTGACATAGTCCGTCACGCCCTCCAGATTCTTCACCGCGTCGATGTCTTTGTTCGACACCGTTCCCGAACCGCGGGCTGTTCCCGGATTGGTGCGCGGATTATTGCCCAGCGTAAAGCCGGCCTTGAGCGTTTTGTCGAGCGACTGCGCCGCCGCGTCGGTCGAATGCTTGATGGCAAATCCACTCAGCATAATCGTCGACATACACAGCAAAATCGCCAGCAAAATCAGCGTTTTGAGTTTTTTCCTGGTGATATACAACCAGGCACGTTGTACAAATGACATAGATCTCCTTTCTTGGTTCTATGCCAGTGTAGCAGACGAATGTGAAGGGAATGTGAAATGGGCGAGGGTTATAGTCACAATTACATAATACAACTATCGTAGGTCATTATATTAGTATAAACTCAATACCTACTACTCCATATAGTTGCTGGTCTTCAATAGAATAAAACTCGTTAATTTGATTCTCTAACCATTCAACACTCTCACCACCAAATTTCTGCGGATCATTATGCGAAAATAGATCATGAAAGGTTGCGTAGCGCAGCAAACCGACTACTTTAACAGTGGCAGTTTGACTCGGATTATCTCGATTGGTAAAAATTATTTGGTCGCCTATTTGAATCTTCTGGCGCTTATCGTCGTATAGTCGCGACTCGATGGTTTTATTACCAGAGGTAATAGCATTAAAGGGCTCGGTGGCTAATTTCAATTGATGCGTAGTCATCATATGTTATTGTATCAGAACACGTAACACTACCTATCTGAGTAGTGTAAGTTTTACTGTATTGTATTCAATATTAACCAACCCGCTCGGTGAACGACGTCACCCGATAGCCGTATTGATCAATAAGCCGACGATAAAATGATGCGGCATGTTCTGCTCGCTGTGACACATGTTCTAATAAATATGCCTCGCCATCAGCATACATATTTATGTCAATTACTACAATCCTCTTAGCATCATCAACATCGGCTTTGACTATTGCCCTGTACTTTTGGCGATAGACGCCTTATACAAAGTGGCAGTGATGAAATTTGTTTGATGATAAGCACTATCCACCTGCTGATTAATCTATCCTATACAGTCCAGATGAATCATGAAACCGCCTGCTATTCTTGCTATAATCAAGATTGCCATATGAACAATTATTCAAACATCCTATTCCCAGAAATAATCAATGAAGCGTTTCCAATTCTCGACGATGCATCATATATTCGCCAGCTGGCGTCTCTCATTCCGCTCTGTCCTGATACAGCGTTTCATCTGTTTACTTATAAGGGGCAGTATCTTGCGCTGGTCATGACAGACTATCCTGACCCGTTTTATCAGAGCGAGGAGCTCAAGCGGATTTCTGGCGAATATGAATTTGAGTTTATCCATATTATTAAGCCTTATGCCAACAACCAGAGTATTGAAATTTGTCCGAACGAAGACATGGATGACAGCTTTTTTGTTTCAGACCCGAAGAGTTATTATCGGTATTATTTAGCTGCGGTTAGACAAAATAGCCGTTAACTGTAAGTTTCCTACTTACTAATAAGCCGTCAGGATTAGCTTCCCGTCCACATACTCTCCCAAAAACACATCGCTATACGCCTTCAGCCCCTGCTTTTTCATTTCTTTCAGTAGCCACGTTTCGTCCTTGCCAATCACCTGTAGGATATCAGTCTGCAGCTGCCCGTCTGTTATGAGCGGGAATTTTGGATTTTCTTCCCCTTCTTGTGTGATGATCAATTTACCATCTATGAGCTGCTTTGCCCTCACATTATGCTGCTTGACCCATTTCAATGTCAGCACCAGGGCGCACCATATGCACAAAATACCGATGTAGTCCAGTATTTGGATTTCATTATTATAAATAACGCCGCCGATGATGCCACCCAATACATAGTTCTGCACTTGATCACTAGCAGATGATGGCGACAAATTACCCTTGCCTGAAAGATTAATTATTACCGTCAGGGCAAAAAAGCCAATCAGCAATTTTATTGCCACTAGAATGAATCCATCCATGATTTTTATTATCCGTTACATATTACTAATATGTCATCTAAATTATAACACTTACCGTTCAGGTAACTACCGGTGATTTGTACGAGCACACTCACAAAGCGCACCCACCCGTCCTTAGGATAATGTGATTACAAACCGCATGCCCTGCCCGTGTGGTGCAAAGCTGTAGTCCAGACCTTTGGCGTCGAGCAGCATCTTTACAGTGTAGAGGCCGATACCGCTGCTGTCAGCGTGCTGCTTCGTGGTTATATTGCTCCGGTAGAATGGGTCAAAGACGTACTGGAGTTGCTGTTTGGTGAGTGGTTTACAGAGGTTTTCGATAGCTAGTTCATGCTGACCACAAGTAATTTTTATCACACTCCTGGCGTCGCCGTGACGTACAGCGTTTGACACCAGGTTCGAGATGACGTGGCGCATCATGTCGCGGTTTGCGTAGATAGTCACTGGCTGCGTGTTAACCATGAAGGTCATGCCGCGCGTTTTTGCCAGCAGCATATAATCGTTAACCACCTCGGTAATCAGCGTATCAACCCGCAGCTGCTTTTCTTGGCGCAGAGCTTGCTCCGCCACACTGCCAGAACGCAAGACATCATTCACCATCGCCGCCACGCGGTCAACCTGTGCCACCGATTCCGCTAGGTACTGGTCGCGATTTTTATACTCGCCAATATTGAGTTGCATATTCTCAAGCATAATCCGGAGGGCTGCTAGCGGCGTTTTCAGCTCATGCGAGGCCGCACGGAGGAAGGCGATTTTCTCTTTCTCAAGCTGGGTTATCCGCTTATTTTCATGCTCCAGCGAACGAATCGTTTGCCATAGATTTTGATAGAGTTCATTAATATTTCGCCCCAGCACGCCGATTTCATCACGGCTATTCACTGGGTAGTGCGCGTCCTTTTCCAGCCGCTGCATGGTCGTGGTCACCGCCGCCATCTGGCGAATCGGCCGCGTCACAAAGCGGCTATAGATGTACGAAAACACGAGCGCCACCAACAGCGAGCCGAGCATGGTATAAGGCAATACGTGCAAGGTGGCGAGCTTGGCCTGGGTAACGGGTGCCACATCTGCCAGCAGCTTGACTGCGATCGTTTGACCTTGACTATTCGCCACACTCCCCTGCCGCAAAATCACCGAGCGCGGATCAACCGTTTGGCCGTCAGCAATTTTCACCACGCTCGTGTCGACCGATTTGCCGCTGTCCGTCACGATAGTAATAGACTCAAAACCCTGAAAATACTGGTCGTGCCCGTCAATCGTCAGCGTGATATTAACATTTTTCACCTGAGCAAACTCCTGGCTGATTCGGCGCATTTCCTCAGTCGATTTACCGCGCAGTTCAGCCACGAGCGCCGTGAGATTGTCCGCCGCCTCGTGCTCTTTTTGTTGCAGATAAAATTGCGGCATCAAGGTGTAAACCAACGCATGCACCAGGATGATCAACGCCGCGAATAAGCCGATTGATACCAAAAATGTTTTGGGAAATAATTTAAGATTCTTCATAGCGATAGCCCACTCCCTTCACCGTGATGATACAGTCCAGGTGTAATTTTTTGCGTAGGTTTTTGATGTAGACGTCAATCACTCGGTCAAACGGCACCTCGTCACCGCGCCACAGCCGGTCGATGATAGCCTGCCGACTCCAGACCATGTGTGGGTTATCCACCAGTAGCTTGAGCAGCTGCACTTCCTTAGGCTTGAGGTGCGCGTCACTACCATCATAAAACCCCTGGTAGGCCGCAAAATCCACCGACACCAGGCCACGGCGCCATAAGGTTGTTTTCACAGACTGCTGGCGGCGAAGTAGCGCTTTGATCCGCTTTTCCAAAATCACCAGCGAGAACGGCTTACTCATATAATCATCCGCCAGCTCGTCAAAACTCGCGATCTGCGTCGGCTCATCGTGTAGCGCCGTTAGCATGAGTACCGGCACGTCGCTCGCTTGGCGAATTTGATGCAATACCTCGATCCCGCTTATCCCTGGCAGCATAATATCGAGGATAATAGCGTCCGCCTCAGCAAATTTTTCTAGCGCCTCCTCGCCGCTGGCTGCTACTATCACCGTAAAGCCGCGCTGCGTGAGGAACTGCTCAGTACCAGTGCGAAGGGTTGGTTCGTCTTCAATGAGGAGAATATTCACTACTCGTCCACTCATACGTCCATACTAGGCGCTTCTTTGTTATATTGCTGCACAATTTTATCCCCTCGTCATACCAATGTATAGGACTATTGTAGCGCATCGCAATTTTATATGAAAAGTATTGTGAAAAATATGCGCGGTATGCTATGGTGTTAGTATGACATATCGACACAACATCGTTATCGTTGCTCGTCGTCGCCGCTCTGACTCAGAGGGCTAATTAGTCGTATAGTATAAAACCAACGAAAGAGCCCTCATCCGAGCGGCTCTTTTTAATTATTATAGAAAGGAAGGATATGAATCACGACACACCTCACTACACCAAAGTTGCCAGCCACGAGGCGACAAATGGCGAGTTTGATACGTGCCTCTTACTCTATTCGGGAGGCCTCGACACCTCCGTCATGCTTAAGTGGCTCCAAGAAAAATATAACTGCAACGTCATTACCCTCACGGTTAATATTGGCCAGACGGTTGACGATCTCGACGCCATCGCCGAAAAGGCTAAAATGCTCGGCGCTATAGAAACCATTACGGTTGATGCCCGCGACCGCTTCGCCGATGAGCTACTATCACTGGCCATCAAAGCCAATGCCGATTACCAAGGTGGCTATGCCCTCTGCACGCCACTGGGGCGCATCATCATTTCGCAATTAGCCGTCGAATATGCCGAAAAGTACAACTGCACAGTCATTGCACACGGCGCTACTGGCAAAGGCAACGATCAAGTTCGCTTCGAAACGTACATCACCACGCTCAACCCTAAGCTCAAGATCTTAGCACCAGTACGTGAGTGGAGTATGGGCCGAGAGGAAGAGCTTGCCTATGCCAAGAAGCGCAATATCCCCGTGCCACACACTCAGGAATCGCCCTACTCGACCGATGAAAACATGTGGGGCATCACCAGCGAAGGCGGCGAAATTGAATCACCCTCACTTAAGCCAAACTACCACGCCATTCTCAATTGGTGCTCGACCATCAAATACACACCAGACGAAGCCGAGGACATTACCATTGAATTTGTCAAAGGTGTACCCGTCGCGGTTGATAACCGTCACTTTTCACTTCAGGCGCTCATCCAACACTGTAACCAACTCGGCCGCAAACACGGTGTGGGCGTATCAACCCTCATTGAGGATCGGCTGGTCGGGCTGAAGGTACGCGGCGTCTACGAAAACCCTGGTGCTGCCATCTTGATTGCTGCCCACCAAAAGCTTGAGCAATTGGTGTCAACCCGCGTTGAAAATGAACTCAAAGCCGAAATGGACAAAAAATGGGCCTACCTCACCTACGCAGCTCAGTGGTACGAGCCAGCCGTCCATCACATCAATGCCTATATTGATGATCAGAACCAAAAAATCACTGGCACAGTGACAGTTCGCCTGTACAAAGGTACCATCACCGTCGTCAGTGTAGACTCACCACATTCATTGTTTGATATCAATCTTGCAACCTTTGATTCCAACGACGCATTCAACCAGAATTCGTCCGCCGGATTCATTGAATTATATTCATTAAGTCAGCGAACAGCTGAAGGAGCATACTCGTATGGCAAGTAAACTATGGCAATCAACCGCAACTGGCTCACTCCATCCATTGGTCGAGGCATACACCGTTGGTGACGATCAGGTATTAGACCAGCACTTACTCGGTCACGACATTACCGCGACCAAAGCACATGCTCACATGCTAGAAAAAATTGGCGTGCTGACCAGCGACGAATACCAACAATTGGCAGCGGCCTTGGACGAGCTACTTAACGAGTGGAAAACCGGTACCTTCACCCTCACCAGCGAACACGAAGATGGCCACACCGCCATTGAGCTATATCTAACAGAAAAACTCGGACCGATTGGCAAAAAGGTTCACACTGGCCGAAGCCGCAACGACCAAGCTTTGGTGATGATTCGACTGTTCATCAAAACGGAACTTGAAGCAGTAGCGGACACATTGGCAACAGTCGCCCAGGCCTATGCTGACAAAATTGCCGCCATTGGCCAGACCGAAATGCCTGGCTATACTCATACCCAAAAAGCCATGCCGACCACCGTCAGTATGTGGCTTGGCTCATATCACGATGCGTTTCATGACCTCCAGCAATTGGTCGCACACAGCATCGCCGCCATCGACCAAAACCCGCTGGGTAGTGCTGCTGGCTTTGGCGTCACCCTACCACTTGACCGCCAGATGACAACCCGCGAACTAGGCTTCGCCAAAGTGCAGGAAAACCCCATGTACTGTGGCCTGTCGCGCGGCGTTTTTGAACTCATTGCCGTACAGGCGCTTAACCCAATCATGGTCTTTGCTGGCAAATTTGCTGAAGACATGTTGCTGTTTACCTCGCAGGAGTTTAACTATTTCAAGCTGCCCGTCACTATGACCACGGGCTCGTCCATCATGCCGCACAAGCGTAACTATGATGTCTTCGAGATCATGCGTGCCACTGCTCACGCCTATCCAAACTATGCCTTGCAACTCCAAGCTATTTCGACAGGTGCTGGCAGTGGTTATCACCGCGACTTACAGCTGACCAAAAAGATCACCATGGATGCCTTCACTTCGGCCCTCAATACGCTAGAGGTTTTGGCGCTTTGCGTAAGCGAGCTAGAAGCCAACACTAAGCGATTGGCTGAGGCAATGACCGATGAACTCTATACTGTTGCCAAAATCAACGAATTGGTGGAAAAAGGTGTGCCGTTCCGCGACGCCTACCAGCAAGTTAAGCAATCGTTTTTGGCGAATAATCAATAATTACTAATCTTGAGGGAAGTGAGCGAAGCTTAAATGCAACTACCGCCCCACAACACGCTTGCGATACTCTGCCGCCGTCATGTACGTCGTCGTATCTGCCACTCGGTCGAAGAAAAGTATACCCTGACAGTGGTCAGCCTCGTGCTGAAAGACATGAGCAACAAAGCCGTCCAGCACCGCAGTATGATGCTCACCCCACTCATCATCCCACTGAGCGTTGACCTGCTGGTAGCGCTGCGCCTGCACAAAGAGCCGCCCTTCGTCGCCGCTGGCGCAGCCCTCCCACATGCCCGCTGTCTGGCCAATGCCGGTGTATGATGGATTGATAATAACCTGCTCAAATGGCTCACGGTCTGGGCGGTTTGGCGTTGGCTTAATGGCGATCACGCTCAGCGCCACGGCCTGCCCCACTTGGGGCGCAGCCAACCCAACGCCATAGTCTCTACTTGCCACGGTATGCTTGATATTTGCAATAAGCTGCTGCACCGCTGGCGTGGTGATCTCTTCGCGGCTCAACCGCCTTGCTTCCTGGCGCAGCACCGGATCGCCCGCTTGACAGATTGGTAGGAGGATTTTTTGTTGACGCATTCTCTAGTGTAGAGTATACACGAAAGTAGCTACTAAAAGCTATTCTTCTTTCCTCACATCCTTGGTGATATCAATGATACAACCAGCATCATTAGCCAAGGAGATATTGGAGCATGTATGATTCAACAAGCGAAACGGTATTTTTTTAAGGTATAATATTTATAAGTCTATACAACGAAGGAGTTTATCTTGCAACCTACTACGAGCCGTACCATATTTCGTACATTATGGCAAACATCTCAGCCATATCGATGGCAGCGTGCAGCAGCGCTGGTGGTTGCGGCAACGACATTTATAGTCAGTACTTTTGTTGGGCCGCTCATTATTGCACGGTTACTCGATATTATCCAAAGTGGCTATCTATATAACAGTAGTGATGTGTGGTCGCTTGTGGGTATGTATACACTGAGCCAACTTTGGTCAGAAGTAATCGGTTGGCGCTTGACAATGCGCATTATGTGGCCATTTACCATGGCAATGCAGCGCGATCTCTATACCAAGATTTTTGCCAAACTCAGCCACGAGAGTGTCACCTTCCATGCCAATCGCTTTGGTGGATCATTAGTGAGTCAAGCAAATAAACTGACCGGTGCGGTTGATCGTTTTTGGGATGTAATTATTTGGTCGGTCCTGCCACTGGTTATCTCACTTGTTGGATCAATTATCGTTTTAGCCACAATGCTGTGGCAGTATGCACTGTTTTTGGCACTTTTTTCTGTAATCTTTAGCATTGTGGTTTATGTTGGCTCTAAGCCACTCGCTCGTTTGAGTGAGCAAGAAGCTAAGGCAAGTAATACCATCAGTGGTCAGTTGACGGATATGGTATCAAACATCCTAGCTGTCAAATCGTCTAGTAGTGAGATACTTGAGCAGAAACGCTTCGCCGTGGCAGTAGAAAACTGGCGCACTGCTGGCCTCAGCACTATGCGTACGTATATCATCATCATCACGAGCAGTCTCTTCTCTACAGTCAATACTGCCATCAAGATTGGTGCTATCATCTTCGCAGTTTATGCCGCTCAGCACAGCACAATTTCCGTTGCAACAGTTTATCTTATCATCACCTACACAAATAGTGCAGTGCGTGAGCTGTGGAATATGAATGGTATTATGCGCAACTACAACCGCATCCTCGGCGACGCCCAGACCATGGTCGAGATTTTGCACACCCCAGCGCAACTGGTTGATACGAGTGACGCAGCACTGGATGTTTCACGCGGCGCTATCACGTTTGATCATATAAGCTTTGCACACGATGACGACCCAAATCGCGTGCTATTTCGTGACTTCTCGCTCCAAATAGAACCTAACCAAAAACTCGGCCTCGTCGGCACCAGTGGCGCAGGCAAGACAACACTAACGAAGTTGTTGTTGCGATTTTATGATCCAACCAGTGGAGCGATTTTGATCGATGGACAGGATATTCGGATGGTAACACAAGAGAGTTTGCGGCAGCAGATTGCGTACGTACCACAGGAGCCACTCTTGTTTCATCGATCAATTCGGGAAAACATTGCCTACGGAAGGCCAGAAGCAACACAGGACGATATTATACTGGCGGCGAAGCAAGCTCATGCCTGGGAATTTATTGCACAGTTGCCAGAGGGGCTAGAAACAGTAGTTGGTGAGCGCGGCGTGAAGCTATCTGGTGGGCAGCGGCAGCGGATTGCGATTGCACGAGCTATTCTCAAGGATGCGCCCCTATTAGTGCTCGACGAAGCGACTAGTGCATTAGATTCTGAGTCAGAGGCGCTGATTCAGCAGTCGCTTGAGACACTCATGCAGGGACGGACATCAATTGTGGTGGCGCACCGATTGAGTACGATCGCAGCGCTAGACCGAATTGTTGTGGTTGATGAGGGGCATATTGTGGAAGATGGAAGCCATGATGAGTTATTGGCAAAAGGTGGTATATATGCACGATTATGGTCGCGACAAAGTGGTGGGTTCCTCACGAGCGAAAGCAACGACACTGACACTCCACAATAAAAGGACCAACACATCTGTGCCGGTCCTGAGGAGGAAATCTGTTAGAGGGTAAATTTAGGCGTCTGCTTGTTGCAGAGCGTCGACCAGTACTTGCTTTGGCTTCATGCCAACCAGCTCTGCCACCACAGCACCACTCTTGAAGATCTTCATGTTAGGGATACTCTGCACTTGGTGCTGCAAGGCAAGCGCTGCATTGTCTTGGCTTGCTTCGGTATCAACCTTGACAACGTCGAACTCCGTCTCTTCAGCAATCTGCTCAAGCAGTGGTGCCATTGCGCGGCACGGTGGGCACCACGGTGCCCAAAAGTCGACCAGCACTGGCCGCTCACTCTGGAGAGCATGCTCCTCAAATTCTTGCTTGGTAGTGGTATTGTATAGTGCCATGGTTTTCTCCTTATGAATTATGATTATCGTGATGACAGGGGTGGCATGTGCCAGTAATGATGAGCGGCCCATCGACAAGGCAGTCTGCCACCTGCCGCGCAAGCTCATGCCGCAGCGCTGGCGCGATGGTGATATCGTGCAGGCCGTCGCAGGAGCTGCAGACAAAGTGGTCATGCGGCACAGGATTGCTATCGTAGCGCAGGCAGCCGTGCGCCGTTGCTGGTGCAAGGCCGATCACCCCATCCGCTTGCAACCGCTGGGTGATGCGATGCACGGTGGTCGCACTGACACGGGGGTAGTCGTGGCGTAGTGCGGCCGCAATCTCGGCGTTGGTAGCATGCTGCAGCTGGCGAAGAATCGCGATCACTCGATCGGTGTATTTCGTTGTCCGGCGTTGCACTACTTGCTCCATGCAGCTATTGTAATTCATTTACAATAAAAAGACAATGCCTTTCCTTATTTATTTTCAAAACTCTATATGTTCAGTGCGAGCGCCCTCTGCTTCCGGTGTTTATTTTGAGAAATCAATACGCTTGAGAAATATCACCTCGTATACTACTAACATAGGGAGACATAGGCTTCAAAGCCTAAGGTATGAAACTCTTGCAATAGATACTACACCCGAGTCATATTGGTTATGCTATACTAATGATATGACAACACATCCAACTCCACTGCATGAATTACTGAAGCTGACAAACAAGACGGTACTCGTCACTGGTGCCGCGATGGGCATTGGCAAGGCGATCGCATGGCGCTATGCCGAGGCTGGTGCTGCCCTCCAGCTCGTTGATCGCGATGCCGACACACTGCAGCAAACCGCTACTGAGCTGCGCGAGCAATTTGACGCTGCCGTCACGACGCATATTGTTGACCTCTCCAACCACAACGCTATTACCTCGCTGTGGCATGATATCACCCCAACACCAGATATTCTCATCAACAACGCTGGTATTTTCGCGCCAGTCAAGCTCGCTAATATCGACCAGGCAACCTTCGACAAGACAATGCAGATCAACACTCGGGCAGTGCTCACCATGTGTCAAGAAATGATTGCTCGCCGCACAGCACCAGGCACTATCATCAACATCAGCTCCATTGAAGCCCTCAAAGGTATGACCTACGACATGACACTCTACGCCATGAGCAAAGCCAGCGTCCTCGCGCTGAGCCGTGGGCTCGTCAAAGACTTTGGGCGGAGTGGCTGGAAGGTCAATACTATTTTGCCAGGCGGTATCAGCACACCAGGTGCTCAGAAGATGGGGCTTGCGGCGCTCAAGAAGCTCGACTTCTCCATCATCAAGACTGGCCTCACCTATAACCTCCGCCTTCCTGCCAAGAATCTGGGCCAGCCCGATGACGTTGCCTGCACTGCGCTGTGGCTTGGTACGCCAATGAGCCAGTACGTCAATGGGGCGGAGATTGTGGTGGATGGTGGATTTCTCGCGGTGTAGCGACTGCATAATTACGGCCGGCATAGCATAAGAAACCAGCCTCACACGACTGGTTTCTTTTATGATTAATCGCTCTTGTAAGTGCTACTTAGAGATACCACTCGCTAGGTGCTATGCTGCTGCATCGTCGCTACCCTGCTCGGCAGCAACGTCTTCAGCATCCGCGTTTTCGGCGGTACCAGCGGCGGCCTCATTAGCGGCAGCAAGTGCACTTGGCTCGTAGGCACTCGCAATGACGAGATCCTTCACCGTCACGTCATCATCGGCAGTACCCTCACGGCCATCGTCATGCTCGACCAGTTCAACACCCTCAGGCAGTGTAATGTCGCCCACTGTCACGCGGTCACCCTCACTGGCTAGACCAAGCACCGAAACATCAAGCGTTTCAGGTAAGTCCATCGGCAAAGCCTTCACTTCAACCTTCTCAATTGCCTGCAGTACGACCAGCCCATTCTTCTCAGCCTCAGACTCACCCATACCAACGAGGCGCACGGGCACCTCTGCCGTAACCGGCTCGTCTGCACGCACTGCATGCAGGGCAATATGGCGAATCACACCCACTCGCGTTGGGTCGTAATCGATACTTTTGATCAGCGCAATGCGCCGCTTAACCCCTGTCAAATGAATTGGTGTGTGGCGGCCAGCTGCTGTGACAACCTTTGCTACCTCTCTACTTGATGCCTGCACATCAGCAGCATCCATACCAGCACCATACACCACCGCTGGCGTTATGCCCTGGCGGCGCAATTGGCGAACTTTCTTACCATGAATTGATCGTGTCTCGATCCTTAGTGTTATCTTATCTCCCATAGTTCTCCTTTCGGATATGTTTCCGGAGTTAAGTAATATTGCCTCTTTAGTATAGCATTTTTGTGCTGCGCGGGCTAAAAGCAACAGAAAGCTCCCTTCCCTGAGCAAAGTATGGTATACTAAAGCGCAATGGAATCACTTATACATGCAATTACTGGCCTCGGTATTGCCGCGGTTTTACTTGTGGTCTATGCAGAGTCTGGCCTCTTGATTGGCTTTGTCTTGCCAGGGGATAGTCTACTCTTTACGGCAGGCTATATGGTGAATCAAGAGATCCTTCGCCTGTTTGGCCACCCGCTCAATATTCACCTCTTCGTTGCAGCGATCGCTCTTATGGCAATCCTGGGCGATAGCACTGGCTACGCCTTTGGTCACAAAGTCGGGCGCAAGCTTTTTCTCAAGCCAAACTCGCGCTTCTTTAAGAAAAAATATCTCGAGCAAGCCGAGCAATTTTACCAAAAGCACGGCTCACTAACCATCGTCCTGGCGCGCTTTGTACCCGTCGTGCGCACCTTTGCCCCAATTGTCGCTGGTGCCAGCAAGATGCACTACAATACGTTCCTCCTGTTTAACATCGTCGGGGGTGCGCTATGGGCCGCCATCTTCACTTATCTTGGCTACTTTGCAGGCGAAATCCTTACTGACGCCGGGGTTAATATTGAGGTAGCCGCAATTATTATCATCCTTATTTCCGTTGCACCGATGGTCATCCATGCACTCAAACAAAAATCGACTCGCGATAAGCTCAAGTATCAGCTCTCTGTACTACTCAGTAAGGGCAAGCGAACGAAGAAATAACCTCAGTACATTTTTATTTAGCACACTATTTGTGTAAAAAGTCAGCGTATGAGTAGCTGGCTTTTTTATTTTGTCTTGTTCGACTATCCGATATTTTTGCCCTATACCTCTTGCCTGGCAGCTGGTGGCTCGTCGCCATACATCTGACGAATCTGCTTTTCGTACTCTGCAAATGGCGGAAGACCCATCGCTGCACGGCGCTCATCAAGCCGCTCAATGTCTTCGACTGGATAGAGACGAAGGGTTTTACCCCGCCCCTGAAACTGAGAGCCATATATCTGTGGCCGACCACGTAGCAAACACACCCGATCCTCGAGGAAGGCTATATCGCGCAACGCAACCTCACCACGTGGCGCTGCCTTCATCAGCTCAAGGCAGTGCTCCATAAAGTCGATATCTGGCGAATGCTGTAGTAACAACCATGCCGCAGTCGAAGCCTTACTGCCCACCATACGTCGTGTTGGCCAGCCAATTGCTGCCACAATCGTACGCAAAAATTCAGTCGATTCAGCATCAAGCGATGCATCCCACGCCCCACCATCGGCCAAGTACTGCTGGCGCATCGCTTGATCACGCTCGGCATAGCGGAGAATGGCGGTGCGATATGATTGCCTACCAGGTTGTGACTGTTTTGATCTCATAGTGGATAAACTTTGCCTTGGTTTTATACGTATATTACTCTCATTATCCTATCATGCCTCAAGGGTCATAGCGCGGATACTGTTGCCGATTACTGATAGCAAGCAAATTTGCATTATCCCTTACTGCGCGGTATTGTATAGTTATGAAACTACCATTTCTCCCGCGCATTCGCATTAAACGACTTATCCTCCTTGTACTGTTTCTGGCACTGGTTGCGGGCGGGTTCGCAGTCTATTGGTGGTGGACGGATGGCCTAGCATATGGCAACGACGCACCAGCACGCCAAATGACCGAACGCTATCTGGCACAGATCCGCCAGGGTGAAACGTGCAAAACGTACGTTTTTGCTCACAATAGTGAGGTAATCTACGCTGGCGTGAGTTGCCGTGAGAAGAAGCACGAGCACCCATCGGAGTTTTGCGATGTGTGGAAATTCTACTATCAGGGTGGAGCCGTGACACGTCATCAGCAACCGAACTCTGACGGCGGTGAATCATACGCCAGAAGCATCACGAAGCTCCTTCCACCACGCGTTCGTGATGAGCGAAGTAGTATGAAATTCTGTCGTGAATTAAATCCACTGCCAAATCAGCAATAATGGCAAGTGGTTAACTCCTAAGCCCTCAGCCTCCTTTCTTAGTTTAAGCCTCACCTTCTCATCGCTTCATCCGATTGAGTGTGAGGATTAGTGAGATTGAGAGACTCAGACATTACCGAGTTGCCAGTTCGGCCACCTAGGTTTTTGCTATGCTAAAAGAAATCATTTTCTATTTTTAGTTGTTATAAAGAACCTCACGCAGCCTTAACTAGGGAGTTTCGGTGCAGCAAAAAGTACTGGACTTACAGATTCACCTTAGCCCAAGAGTGGCTGCAAATACTTCCCCGTAAACGATGCTGGGTTATGTGCGACTTCCTCGGGTGTACCACTGGCGATGACGGTGCCGCCGCCCTGCCCGCCTTCGGGGCCCATGTCGATGATATGGTCAGCACATTTGATAACCTCAAGATTATGCTCAATGATAACCATACTATTGCCGCCCGCTACAAGGCGTTGGAGAATTTCGAGTAGCTTCTTAACATCAGCCGTGTGCAGACCGGTAGTTGGTTCGTCGAGAATATAGAGTGTCTTGCCAGTCGTGCGCCGGCTCAGCTCGGTAGCAAGTTTGATACGCTGCGCCTCGCCACCACTAAAGGTCGTGGCGGGCTGGCCGAGCTTAATATAGCCAAGGCCCACTTCGTTGATCGTCGTCAACTTGCGAGCAATTGCAGGAATGTTAGCGAAGAACTCACAGGCTTGCTCGACCGTCATATCCAGGACATCGCTAATCGTCTTACCTTTGTAGGTGATCTCAAGCGCCTCACGATTATAGCGTTTACCATGGCACTCGGGACATTGAATATAGACATCAGGCAAGAAGTGCATCTCTATCTTAATAACGCCATCGCCCTGACAGTGCTCGCAGCGCCCACCCTTAACGTTGAAGCTAAAACGCCCTGGCTTGTAGCCGCGAATATTCGCCTCGGGCGTGCCCGCAAAAAGCTCGCGAATCTGCGTAAAGACACCGGTATAGGTGGCAGGGTTGGAGCGTGGGGTGCGGCCAATTGCCGACTGGTCGATGACAATTGCTTTATCAAGCTGCTCAACCCCATCGATTGCATCATGTGCACCTGGCACTGCTTGAGCTCGATGTAAACGGGCAGTGAGCTCGCTCGCGAGAATGCTATTGACGAGCGTCGACTTGCCACTGCCACTCACCCCTGTCACCAGCGTAAGGACGCCAAGCGGGATGGTGACGTCGATATTCTTGAGATTATTCTCGCGTGCTCCGCGGATTGTCAGCGCACGGCCTTGCTCAATCGGGCGGCGCTGAGCTGGCACTGGGATCTTCTCCGCACCAGACAGATACCGACCGGTGATGCTCTGCGGCATGTGTGCTACCTCTGCTGGCGTGCCACATGCCACGATCTCCCCACCGTGCACGCCAGCGCCTGGCCCAACATCCACCAGATAGTCAGCCGCCGCAATCGTATCTTCGTCATGCTCTACCACAAGCACGGTATTGCCTAGGTCGCGTAGATTCTTGAGCGTCTGGATAAGGCGATCGTTGTCGCGCTGATGTAGGCCAATCGATGGCTCATCCAGCACATACAACACCCCCTGCAGGCCACTACCAATCTGCGTCGCGAGGCGGATGCGCTGCGCCTCACCACCACTGAGTGTGTTGGCTGCCCGCCCCAGCTCGAGGTAGCTGAGCCCAACATTGTTCATAAAGCCCAGCCGCGCCATGATCTCTTTGACAACAAGCTTAACGATGTGCTGTTGTTCTGTACTAAATTCCAGCTGGCCTATCATATCCAGTGCATTGGCGACGTCGAGATTGCAAATATCCATAATGGAGAGGCCATTGACTGTCACTGCCAGCACCACTGGTTTGAGCCGCGCACCTTTGCAGGCCGTACACTTCCGCTCCCGCATGAAGCGCTCGATATCTTTGCGCATAAACTCACTATCGGTCTCGCGATGGCGACGCTCGAGATTAGGGATGACCCCCTCGTACGTTGAGTCGTAATAGCGATTACCACTGAGGTGAATACGATACTTTTGCTTACCTGTGCCATACAGCACCTTCTGCACAGCATCATCACTCAGCTCCTTGACGGGCACGTGCAAGCTAAAACCGTGCTCCTCAGCCACCGCAGCCAGACGCTTCATGTACCACGCTTCGGCATTAAAGCGATTGAAGGGGCGGATTGCACCCTCGGCAATTGTTAGATTGGGGTTAAGGATGAGCTCTGGGTCAACCTCCAGGCGAGTGCCGAGGCCTGTGCAAACCGGACACGCCCCCTGTGGCGCGTTGAAACTAAAGAGCCGTGGCTCAAGCTCGGGGATATCCTCACCCGGGTGATCCATACAGGCATAGCGCTGGCTATACGTCGTGATCTCCCCACTCGTGGCATCCAGCACCTGCACCACACCGCTGGCGAGCTCCAGCGCTTGCTCGACCGACTGCGAGATGCGGCTCACCATCGTTGGCGCCATCACAAAACGATCGACCACCAGCTCAATATCATGCTTATAGCTCTTCTGTAGCTCTGGGAACTCATCAAGCGCATACACCACACCATCCACCCGAGCCCGCGCAAAGCCACTGCGCATGTACTGCTCGGGGATGTGGGCAAACTCCCCTTTCTTTTGGCTCACAATCGGTGCCAGTAACATGAGCTTGCTCCCCTCAGGAAGTTTCATAATTTCGTCGATAATAGACTGAGCTGTCCGGCGCTGGACAGGCTTGCCACAGCGCGTGCCATCGGGCATAAGAGCTGGGCAATGCGGCACCCCCACCCGAGCAAAGAGCAGGCGCAAATAGTCGTAGATTTCCGTCACTGTAGCGACAGTGGAGCGTGGGTTGCGGCTCGTCGACTTTTGGTCGATGCTAATACTGGGGCTCAGGCCATCGATGGAGTCGACGTCGGGCTTATCCATAATACCAAGGAACTGCCGTGCATAGCTGCTTAAACTCTCCACATAGCGGCGCTGCCCCTCAGCGTAGATGGTATCAAAGACGAGGCTCGACTTACCGCTACCACTCAGGCCCGTCACTACCACAAACTGATCGCGTGGAATGGTCACGCTGACATCTTTGAGGTTATTCTGGCGCGCCCCAATAATCCGTATCTGCTCCGACATATCGTCTTATTGTAGCATGTATACTGGTGAGATACTAGATTTGTGCAAGAGGCCAACTGAGCCTCCCCGCATCTTTTAGGGTGCTACACTCGCGATGTAAGCCGCTCCTTCTTTGGTTGGCTTGCCGCAACATAGGAGACGAGGCCACACCAATACAATGGCATAATACTATAGATAATCCATGCCTCAGATGCTTTACCAAAGAGCTGCAGCGCAAGGGCCGACTCCGAGGCGGCAAGTATTGTCCCATTACAACTGCCCACGCTCCACCGTAGCCGATAGTCTGTCAGAGCTGCCGCTGCCCCACTCGTCATCAACACCATAAGTACAGCAGCATACACTTTTATTGCTCCAGCAAGGAGCGGGCTTCCTACACGCGGCAACACATTGTACAGTGTCGAATATACCATTATTGCATTGCCCATGAAGGTAGCTAGCAGCAATCCCCAATTTATGCGCCTGGCAGCTCCCTTCGCAAGGGCAAAGATGAGACGCCACAAATTTATAACACAGAGCACCAGATACGCTAGCAAAGACACCCCCAGCCCAACGATAAGATGCGAGAAGGGCAAGAACGCCACCAGCGAGTCGGCCACAGCAAACAGCACAAGCGCTACGAGAAGAAGCCACGTCGTTGGCTGCCGCCGATCGCTATAGCGCCAAACTGCAAGAAAAATCATCATCGTTGTGAGTGGGCTCATTGCTTTTTGCAACCACCACTGATCTGCTGGGGCAAACTGCAGCAGCTGCCACACCACCGCGCAGAGTAGTACTGGCCAGAGAACTCTCAAGAGTCGCGTTAGTTTCATCGTTAGATTCATAGAAAATATAGTAGCCCATCCTACGCACAGATTGCAAGCCAACCAGTGTATTATCCAGAGCCAGATTTTTCTCACTCAAATTTACCGAGCGAAATACTGAGCAATAGCCTCTTCCGCCTCCGCCCAGGTGCGGCACTCAATAGCGCGCGGATCGTCGATCGTAACACCTGGATGCCATGGCCGTTCGCCAAACAAAATCGCCAAGCCAAGCGGCGCATCATCCCCCTCAAGGCCACGCTCGAGGTGATGCGGCGAGTCATCAATTGCAACCTCCATATTATGCTGCCGGTATATCTCTGTCTTTGAGTCGGTCATTATCTTAATGCCGTCCTCGGTTTCGACTGGCCGCCGCGTCAAAATAACCTGCTCAAAGACATCAGGCAAGTACTTTTCGATACTCTGCTTTGTCACGTCTGCTAGGCCATAGTGCCGAGCCGAGACTGCATAGAGTCGATACTTGGCCGCTAGTCTTCGCAACGTCTCAATCGTCTCTCTGTCTGGGACTTGCATCTCCTCAAACCAACCAGGCTTCGCCATGCCTGGTGTCGTCCCCAATTGCAATCCATTAAATCGCTCCTGCACTTCTTCTTGTGGTACGTCCCAGGTCGATTGTGGCATATTGGGCCGAAAGTTGGTACCGTAATGCTCATTATATGCTGCCACTAGCCCTTCAGCACAAGGGAAAACAACGTCATCGAGATCAACAGCAATAGCAGGTCTGTTGCTTTTTACGTATTCCATACATACTCCTTTTTATGTACCGGCTACACCAGCTCTGGCCGCTCCTGCTGCACATAGTGCCGCAATGAGCTGATATAATGCACGGCCGCCGCAAAGGGATAGTCGGTTTGCGGCGTGATGGGCTGCTGCATAAGCTCATCTGGTGTGAGCCATTGGTAGCTACTGTGCTCCCAGCTGAGGGTAATTTCTGGCGCATCGCCATCAACGAGTGCCGCATAGCACATATAGCTTAGCCGCTGGCCATCAGGGTGCGGCAGTACATGCTCGAAGGCCACACTCAGCTGGCTCGGCGCAAAGCCAAGGCCAGTCTCTTCTTCTATTTCCCGCCGGGCTGCTTCAAGCGGTGTCTCACCAGGCTCGACTATACCACCAGGCAGGTCGGCACCGTGCGGAAAGAGCGGATGCGTACTACTGCGCTCAAGGACGAGAATTTTGCCAGTCGCATCAACAATGAGTGCTTTGGCTAAGAAATGGGGTTGGTTATTCTCCGGCTGAATCGCCCGAGTAAAATATATGTTTGTCATGGCGTCTATTATACACAAAAGAATGGAGACTGATTGCTGCTATATCCTTTTGATCTCACTCAGAGGGGTGAGCTGCCGAAACATCAATGTCTTATATTACTCTTATGTACCTGACGCCAAGAATGCAGTGCTAAGCAAGTCACGTGTACCTATCAAAATTCGCGTTAGTTAGCACTCTTGCACCGAGAGTGCTAATTTGTTACTATACCAACAGGCCACGTGGCTGATACCCAGCGCGATCGGCCACTCGTTTTTAAGTAACTCACCGGGCGTTCTGTTGCCCGCACTATATAACTACAATGATAACTACAAGGAGGAATATATGCCACCAAACATGAACCAACACAATAACCAAAAGCCTCTCGAGCAGTTTGGTACCGACCTCACCGCTCTAGCGCGTGAGGGCAAGCTCGACCCGGTGATCGGCCGGGATGAAGAAATTCGCCGCACCATGCAGATCCTCAGCCGACGCACCAAGAATAACCCCGTACTGATCGGTGAGCCGGGCGTTGGTAAAACCGCCATCGTTGAGGCCTTGGCGCAGCGCATCGTCAAGGGCAACGTACCGGCGTCGCTGCAGGATAAGCGGCTGATTAGCCTGGAGATTTCGAGCTTACTGGCGGGTGCCAGCTTCCGTGGCCAGTTTGAAGAGCGCCTCAAAGGTGTGTTAAAAGAGGTAGAGGAAGCTGCTGGCGAGATCATTCTCTTCGTCGATGAAATTCACACCATGGTCGGCGCCGGCAAAGGCGAAGGCAGTATGGACGCCGGCAATATGCTCAAACCTGCCCTGGCTCGCGGTAAACTGCATATGATTGGTGCCACCACGCTGGCTGAGTACCGCCAGCATGTCGAAAAAGACGCGGCGCTGGAACGACGCTTTCAGCCAGTCTATGTTGGCGAACCGAGCTTTGATGACACCATCGCTATCTTGCGCGGCCTCAAGGAAAAGTACGAAGTCCACCACGGCGTCAAGATTGCGGATGATGCAATTGTGGCGGCGGCGCGGCTCTCTACTCGTTACTTACCTGATCGCTTTTTGCCAGATAAGGCGGTTGACCTGCTGGACGAAGCAACCAGCGCACTCAAGATGCAGCTCGAGAGCGTGCCGATTAGTCTCGATCGGCTCAATAACCGCCGCTTGCAACTAGAGATCGAAGAGGCCGCGCTCAAAAAAGATAAATCCGACCATGCGAAAGCCCGCAAAGAGGAAATTAAGCAGCAGATCGCTGACCTCCGGGCTCAAGCTAAGGCGATTGACAGTAAATGGCAGCACGAGAAGGACATCCTCCAGACCGTCAACACCGCTGCCGAAAAAATGGACAGTCTGCGCTCACAACTGGAGATCGCCGAGCGCGATGCGGACCTCGCTACTGCCAGCCGTATCAAATACGGCGATATGCCAGAGCTGGAGAAAAAGCTCGCGAGTGCTCGCCAGGAACTAGCCGCCATCCCACCGGCCGACCGCTTACTGCGCGAAGAAGTCACGCCTGATGACATCGCTAGTGTGGTGGCGCGCTGGACGGGCATTCCCGTCGAGCGGCTGATAGAAAGCGAATCGAGTAAATTAACCAAACTTGAAGACTCAATCGGCCGCCAGGTTATTGGCCAAGACCGCGCCGTGGCTGCCGTGGCGAGCGCCATTCGCCGTTCGCGCGCTGGCCTCAGTGATACCAATCGGCCAATCGGTTCCTTCCTCTTCCTTGGCCCAACCGGGGTTGGCAAAACAGAGGTAGCCCGCAGCCTGTGCCGCGAATTATTCGACGATGAGCACGCCATGATTCGCATCGATATGAGCGAATACATGGAGCGCCACGCCGTAGCCCGCCTGATTGGATCACCTCCAGGATATGTTGGCTACGACCAGGGTGGCCAATTGACCGAGGCAGTGCGCCGCCGCCCTTACAGTGTGGTGCTATTTGATGAGATTGAAAAAGCTCACCCTGATGTCTTTAATATACTATTGCAGGTCCTTGATGACGGCCGCCTGACTGATGGCCAAGGCCGGACGATCGACTTTAGTAACACCATTATCATCATGACCAGCAATGTTGGCTCGCAGATGATTATGGACTTTAGCGGTAGTGACCTGTCTGTGCTGGACAATAAAATGCTCGAGGTACTGCGTCAGCATTTCCGTCCAGAATTCCTCAACCGTATCGACGATATCGTGATCTTCGACCGTATTCACGAGCAAGCCATGCGGGCCATTGTTGACGTGCAGCTCGAGCGCGTCGCCCGCCACGTCAAAGACAGCCGCGATATCACGCTGGCGTTTGACGAGAGCGTCCGCGACATGCTGGCCCGGGATGGCTACGACCCAAGCTTTGGTGCCCGGCCGCTCAAGCGCTTGGTGCAAAAGCGCATTCTTGACCCGCTGGCGCTGGAGCTGATCGATGGGCGAATTCGCGAAGGTATGACGGTGGTAGCCAAGGCAGCTGACGGGCGGGTCACCTTTAGCCCGCAGGCGTCCGAGTAGCTTTTACTCCCCGAAGATGCTATGCTAGTACGATAACCATTAATTAAGGAGACAACGACACTATGACTATACTCGTATGGCTTATCATCGGTGGTGTGGCCGGCTGGCTGGCATCTAAGGTGGTAAACCAAGGTAAGGGCTCAGGCCCGCTCACCAACATCATCGTTGGTATCATCGGCGCAATGCTGGGTGGCTGGCTGGTAAGCCTGATGGGCGGCAGTGCCGATGTACTGACTGGCTTTAACTTCGCCAGCCTGCTGACCGCCTTCTTTGGCGCAGTTGTACTGCTAGTTATCCTCAAGCTTATCAAAAAATAAGCTCAGGCCAAGCCACCTTCAACACAAAACACCCCAGGGGATGGCTGGGGTGTTTTATATGGGATGAGTTAGGCTATGCAAAAGTCTTTATAAGACTCACTCAAAAGAAGCAGCTGCTTGCTGCCACCGCTGTGCATACTCTGGATGCTGCGCCGAGAGGAGCTGGCCGCGGCGCAGTACCGCCTGGCATTGCTCGCTAGTCACATCTTTTGCTGCCAGCGCCGCACGCAACACCGCACTGACAAATTCTGGCTTTTCCTCTGCCCTGCCTTCATCAAAGGTAAGACGCTCGAGCGCCATAAACCCTTCACACAGCAATCGAGCTGGCTGCGCGGCCGTTATGCGCTGTTGCATAGCTGGATCGATCATATCGGTGAGATGGTAGTAGTTCCAGCCGAGCGTTGCACCATAGCGCCGCTGCCAATAAGCACGCTTTTCGTCGTCATGCGCAATCGCTTCAGGGTGTGTTTGCAGCTCACTCAGACCGGCTAGGCGAAACGCCAGATAGTGCTCCAGAGCTTGGCGCTTGATATTATCCGGAATATCATCAGACTGACGCCAAAAGGCAATTTCGTATCCTTCATCTGCTTCACAATCAGTGATTAACTCACCATGCACGGGGCTAATCGGTGTGGGGTATTGCTGGACTCGCTGCTCGATGATTGCAATACGATCAGCTAGCGGCAGCTCACGCACCGAAGCAACGATGTCTTTCTTCGTTCCTTGCACCGTCATCGCCTCCTGGCAGGCAAACGCCTGCATTGTTGTCGCCACATGCTGCGGCATATGCCCACCAAATATCACATTGATACGCGGCGCACCCTCTGGCTCGGGTTGCTCATTCCATTCATCGCCCACGAGGTCAAAGCGCCTGCCTGCTGCCACACCCTTAGCCCGCAGGAGTGGCGCGCTAGAATCTTGGGTGAGCGGCATAAGGAAATCGCGCAGCTGTGCGGAGGTAACATCACCACGCAAAGCAAATGATTGTGCACTTACGTTGTGGTCGTGATCGCAATGATCATGGCTGTGATTATGGTCATGACAGTGGCTGCCGCACACCTGGGCAACTGCTCGCTGGCCAAGGTGAAGTTGCCGCTCTACGCCGCACAATCTCGCCAGCACCTCTGTATAGTCTGTGCTACCGGGGCGAATGAGCTCAACAGCCACCTCGGGTGGCAAGGCAGGTAATTGCTCGAGCACAGAATCGATCACTGTGAGTGCTGCTCTATCATCTGGAGCGTGCGTTATACCAACAATATCTGCCACCGCCAATTGGCTCGGTAGCACTTGATAATGCATGTCGCGTGATGCTGTTCGTGCGTTAACCAAGGCAAGGGCCGAGAAATCATAGCCACTTGAGCTTACCACCTCAGCGATCTCCGTCCCTGGCGCAATCCCAGTTGGCTCAATAAAGAGCATGTCTACCCCAGCATCACACACACGGTCGAGCGCCGCCTGGAACTGCGTCGCATCCGAGCAGCCAATACAGCCTGCCGTGAGCGGAATAATCTGCTCACTACGATTAGCTGGGTGCTGAGCAATCCGCCTCGCGTCCACATTGTCCTGACCGACGTCATTTACCACGACTGCGTAGCTTGTATCGAGCGGTACACGTTCGATCAGCTGGTTGAGTGTTGTCGTCTTACCCGCACCGAGCGGCCCAAGCACCCCGAGCACTTCAAGCGAATGATCATTCGATGATGTCTGTTTATATTTTTCCATTGTTTCTCCTTATGGTTATTCTTATTATGTGTTAGTAACCCCCACACCACTCTTTATAATGCTGTACCACGAGTATTGCAGGTTTATTACAGAGCAAAGGGCGCAAAGCCACACGTATGGCCAACTACGCGCCAAGATGTGGGAACTGTCCATACGGCAAGAGAGTAATCTCGCGCACATTGCACTGCGCAGTGATGACATACTTCACTGCATCACCGATTTGCTCGGCTGTAAAGAGTGGATACGTCTCTGGCGTCTTGTCATAGCCAAGGTCGCGCGTGACGCGGATCGCCTCATCCATCGTGTAGTCGTTGTCAAAAAATCCAGTGTCGGTACTGCCTGGCATAATCTCAGTGATAAAAATATTCTCTGGCGTAAGATCGAGGGCTATTGAGCGCAGCAAGCCATGGCCAGCCGCTTTCTGGACTACATCTAGGCCAAGATGAGCCTTGGCGCGCACTGCTGCCGCAGCCGTGATACTCATAACCTTGGTGTATGGCTGGCGGGCAAATACTCCGTGCTGACGCAGTGCTTGCAACAGTTTGACCAATGTGACGCAATTATTTTCTACCAAATCAGGGATAGCCGCCGCCTCCATATCCCAGGTATGGGCAAGGAGACTATTGTGCGGCAATGCCGCCTTGGTATCTGATGCCCCGCCATAGTGTACAACGTAGAGTGGTACATCCAGCTCTTGCTGGAGAGCTGCTGCCTGGCTCGCGGTCCGCTCGATGTCAGCTGCGCGGCGCAGGTCAGCTGGGATAAAACGGTCGGTTGGTAGGCCGCACGTCTCGGCAAAGATTGCCGCATCATCTGGTTGGTATCCTACGACCAAAAGCTCATACTGCCCAGCGAGCTGCTTCACAACGCCAGCGGCAGCGTTCATTTTATAGTGCTGCCCTTGATAGGTCAGATACTCGATTTGTCCAAACTGCGAGGTAAAGTGCCGTTTGGCTGGCGTCATTTTCGCGCCAGTGATCATAATAAGTGGTTGTTGTGTCATGGGTCGTATGATATGAGAGATTCTTAGGTTATTGCAAATTTGTTGCAATAAGTGTTACACTATTGCTCATATGGATGATTCGCTCGAGCTATTTGCCACTATCTTGCGCCAGCGTCATTACCGCGTAACTGCTGTGCGGCGGGCAGTGTTTTGTGCTCTCTACCAGCACGGGCCATGCACGATGCGCCAGCTTGCCGAGTACACTACTGTGGCCGATCGCGTGAGTGTGTACCGCTGCGTGGAGCTGTTTGAGCAGCTTGGCATTGCCCAGCGACTACCGATTGGCTGGAAATACCAGCTCGAGCTGACTGATGTCTTTATTCGTCATCATCACCACGCGACGTGCCGCCGCTGTGGGCGGGTGATTGATATTACCGAGAATGAGGAGATCGAGCGGTTAATCGCGGCAATCGCCCGGGCTCATCACCTCGCCGAGCCCTCGCACACGTTCGAGATTCAAGGGATTTGCCCACGCTGCCAGCGTCTTCGACAGGCTAACTAATATCTACGCTCTCGCAATTAAGCGTCTTATCGTTATATAACGCTTCTTCTGTTCAATCCACAAAGCTGCCCACCAATTTTTGTGGTTCTCTTCCCCGCCGCTTTCTCCTCAGAGACGTTACAAGAGTCGGCATTCACTGACGAATGACTGCTCAGGTTCAAAGCTAAAAGCTTGTTATGATAACCAAGCTTCTTACCTACTTGAATGAAATGGTAGAGAACTAATGGAGAGAAAAGAGATTTTGAATACTCAAGATTTCTCTACTCACCCACTGGAATCACTGCCTCGAGCCACAGCTGCAGCTCCTGCAATATAAACTCATCTGCCGTACCTGCCTTGGCCAAGCGCTGCAACGACGCCATAAAGGTCGGCAGCTGCGCCTGTAGGTGGGTGCTCCGCCACTGTTCCCATTGAGCTTGCTCGTCGTCGCTCAGACTCTGCGGGAAGCTGCGCGCTTTGTAGTGGAGTAGTAGCTCAGGCAGGCGCTCATCACGAAAGGCTGGGTGGAAGTCTGCCAGTGCCTTGGCATCGGCACTGCGCACTGCAGCAATGTGCGTCTTGTCTGCGTCCGAGACGAAGCTGTCGTAGAGCTGCCCTTCGGGGTCGGTTGATTTTTTGTACTCACGCTTTTTCTCATAGAGTGTGCGGAGCTTCTCAGCAAAGTCGGGATGGCGAAGAAGGATATCGCGGTGGCGCGCCACAGTAGCCGCCTCGAGATGGATCTTACTCCAGCCATCACCCTGCTCTAGCACACCAAGTGGTGCAACGGCTGGGCAACGATTGTATTGCAATGGTTTGACAGGTAGCGCCACAAAGCCATCGGCTTGACGCTCCTCCCAGGTAGCAAAGATTTTCTTAGCAAGTTCCTGCTGGCTTAGGTTCACAAACGGCGTTGGGTCATAGCGCAGGTCATAGACCAAGACATTACTATTGGGTGCTGGGGCTAGCGGAAAGGCGACGGTCGTCTTGGCATGCTGCTTATCGTAGCGGCCACTGGTATAGACGAAGGGCTGCTTCGTCTCGAGATTGACTAGTCGCTGCACTGCCCTCTTGTCGCGCATTGCAAGGAGATAGTCAAAGAGCTGAGGCTGAGCACGCTTCACTAGCTTCGTTACTTCTATCAGAGCTGCCACATCGGCGAAGGCATCGTGTGCATTGTCGTGTGCAATGCCGTTAGCTTTAGTAATGAGCTCCAGACGGTTAGTAGGCTGACCATTCGCATCCACCGGCCACTTAATGCCATCTGGCCGCAGCGCCCGCGTCAGCCGCACGACATCGAGCATATCCCAGCGGCTCCGCTCATCCTTCCAGCTCCACTCGTATGGGTCGTAAAAATTCCGCCACAGCAAATGGCGGATAAACTCATCGTCAAAACGCACATTGTTGAATCCCACAGCGATCGTCCCTGGTGTGAAGATCTCCTCGCTCACCATCCGCGCACATTC
Organism: uncultured Candidatus Saccharibacteria bacterium; assembly: GCA_963519005.1. GTDB lineage: Bacteria > Patescibacteriota > Saccharimonadia > Saccharimonadales > Saccharimonadaceae > Saccharimonas. The sequence continues at coordinate 45,254 of CAUQKK010000004.1, forward strand.
TGCCTCGCTATAGCCCTCCTCTAGCGTCTTCTGCGGCGTGATGCCAGTCACCATCAGGGCATCAGGGCTTGGCAGAGTATCGTCGCTGAGCGTCACAAGGAAGTTATATGGCTCGCCAATCGGCTGCAAATCCATATCTGTCCGCTGCCCGGCAAACTGCATGATCCGATCCGTCTGCGCCCGGAAGCCACTCGTCTCAAGGTCGTAGAAAAAGAATGTTTGTGCCACCATACACTACTGCCAGCCGTGATTGACAACTTCTATAGCGTGTCTCGCCAGAAACTTCTTAGACGCTTTTGTACCAGCACTTTTTTCATAATGCTCTAGCTCATAGACACCTTGTTTCACTTTATTCATAATATCTGCCACGGTATCCCATTTCCACTCGAAAACATTCTGATTTAATTTAACGTCATCAACTGGTGTCTCAGCATCAAGATCGACTACACTAAGAACTTCTCTCGGTATATCAATCTTACCTTTTTCCCAATTTGGTATGATATACTTCAAAGCTTCCAATTGCCGAATATACTTTCCAAAGTCGTCACCTTCTATATAATAATCCAACACACTTCTCGTGCGGAGGTTCGTCCCTGCGAGAACCAGCTGCACATCCATTTCTCTACCCTCTTTACTATAGATAGCGTCTAGCTCTGATGCACTGAGGATTTTCCGCTCCTTTATTCTCTTACGATTATCGATCTTTGCTTCAAGCCAATCACCAAAATACTGATTTGCATTTTCATTAGGAAGTTGCTTCTTCTCCAATTGAGTTAATACATACTGTGTTAGCTTACCTACATTCGTGTCAAGGAGTGGCTCGACATCACCTTCGCGAACTCCTTTAAGTAATTGTTCAGTATATTCTTCAGGCTCACCCTCCAAAAAGTGATCACCGAGAAATGGTTTTTTACCATTTAGGCTTCTCATAATGTCAGATTTGATATTAAGAAATGCCTCTTGTTTAAAGCTAGCAGGCCCCAAAAGCTGCCGACCAATCAGAGGTTTTAGTGCAGTCACTGCCAGCGTCAATGTTGTCGCACCAACAGTTCCTAAGCTTTGTTCTCGACTCAATGCATATGTACTTTTTAGGTCCAAGGCCGCAACTTCCAGAGTACTTGGCACTTTTTTCTCTCTATTGCTCATACTGCCTCCTAGCTTATATTAATCTGACTACTATTATACCATAAAACAACCTCTGTTGAGACAGCAGGCTTTATATATTATTTATTGCTCCACCAGCGGGAACGGCTGGCTATCGCCAATCTGTACAATACTGTCTCCCTCCGCTCCTTGACGGATGAGCTCATGCGTGACACCGAGGCGCTTCATGATGTCGCGCAGGCGATTGACTGCCTCAAACTGGGCGAAGTTCGTGCGGCGAGCAAATTTCTCGAGCTTTTGGCCAGACACAGCAAAGACCCGCGGCATCTCGCCATTCTCCCGTGGGCTAGTCAGGCCACTCTCTGCTGCCGTCTCGGCGCAGCGCAGCGCCGCATAGCCCTGCAGTTGCTGCACCGCCCAGGCATCGGCCTTAGCTTGGCTACCGAGCGTAATAGTCGCAAGCTCCTCGCCGTTAGCAAAATCGTCGCCCTCTTCAGCTGCTGCTTCAGCCGCCCGCACCTCTACTACTATCTGGCGCAAAGCTCGCAGCACATCAATGATTCCCTGGTGTGCAATCGAGGAAATTGCAAAAATCGGCGTTGCTTTGTCAACTACCTGACGCAAGCTATCTATCTGCATCTGAATGATATCGTCATCGAGCCCATCACACTTCGTTAGCACGACGACCTCTGGCCGCTGAGCTAGCTCGGTGCTGTATTGCTGCAGCTCGTGACGAATCGCTTGGTAGCGCTCGGCTACATCATTGCTATACACATCAACAAGATGGAGGAGCACAGCCGTCCGCTCGACGTGCCGCAAGAAGGCATCGCCCAGACCCTTGCCTTCGCTCGCTCCCTCAATCAGGCCAGGAATGTCAGCAATCAGGACCGAACCATCATCAATATCAGCCACACCAAGGTTAGGTGTGAGTGTGGTAAATTCGTAATTCGCAATCTCCGGGCGGGCATTACTCACCACGCTCAGGAAGGTTGATTTCCCAGCATTAGGGAAGCCCACCAAACCAACATCGGCCAGCAACTTCAGCTCTAGCTCCGCCTCAAAACTCTCCCCTGCTTCGCCCAGCTCAGCCATACGCGGCGTTTGGCGCACACTAGATTTAAAATGCGCATTACCAAAGCCACCATCCCCACCCTTGGCAATGACGGCCTCTTGCCCTGCCTCAGCAAGGTCGGCGATTACTACATCACCTCGCTTCACTAATGTCCCTACCGGCACTTTGACGACGAGTGGCTTGCCAGACCGGCCCGCCATCTTTTTCTTACCACCCGCAACGCCGGGTTCTGCCTTGAGCTCTGGTTTGTAGCGAAACTTGAGCAAGGTATTGAGCTGCTCTGTTGCAACAAATACAACATCACCACCACGACCGCCATCTCCGCCATCAGGTCCACCTTTGTCTACATATATTTCATGTCGAAAGCTCACCGCACCGTCACCACCACGGCCTGCTACTACTGTTACCTTTGCTGTATCTACAAACATATACTATTAAGTATACCAAAAACACCTCTGCGGCAACAGAGGTGTTTATAATGCTTAGCTTAGCATATCGAATTAGTAGATGTACTGGTAGCGACCACCGACTGCTTCGTTCCATGGGATGTTACCGAAGCCAACGCGGTTGAATCCACCACCCCAGCGGAAACCATTCATCTCACTAATGGTGACTGAGACACCAGGGTTAACACTCTCGACGATGGCAACGTGGCCATACCCACCACCATTTTGCATCACTGCACCAACGGCTGGCGTTGTGCCGACACCGTAGCCAGATGCACGAGCAAAGCTAGCCCAGGTAGCAGCATTGCCCCACTGGCGACCAATAGGCCGGCCGAGCTCAAGACGACGCTCGTAGGCGTAGAAGGTACAGTTGCCCCAGGCATAGCCACCGCCGTCACCACCACCTGTCCAGGCATGAGCTGTGCCGGCAGCGCCACCGTAAGCACCGGTGCCGTTGTAGCTATTTGTGCCAGTTGCGCTGGTTGTGCGCGCAGCAGCACCAGAGCGTGGCGCTACGTAGCCTGGCTGCTCTTCTGTTGGCAGTGAACCATCAGGGATGATGAGCTGTGAGCTTTTAGCAGGGGTAGAGGTCAGCTCAAGGTCGTTGTAGAGAGTCAGCTGATTCTTATCTGCTTTGTATTTAGCGGCAATGCTATCAAGCGTATCACCATCCTTAACGGTGTAGAGGATGCCATTAACTGGCAAGATCGTCAGCTCTTTGCCCGGCTCAAGTGCATCACTCGTGAGTTTGTTTACCCACTTGATGGTCTGCGTGCTAATCTTGAACTTATCGGCAAGGCTTGGCACGCTATCGCCAGCAACTGTGGTGTATTTCTTGATGGTACGGTTGTCGGCTGTCGGCTGAACAATCTGCGGCTTGTTAATTGTCGTGGCGCTCGTTTGGGTAAACGAGTTCTCTGCCGCAATCGACTGCGAGAGGTTGGCGACGTTGTTGGTGACAGGCAGGTTTGTGCTCTCAGCAATCGACGTAGCAACATTGGTTGCAACGAGCTGATCTACCCCATCTGCCGATGGCGTTGCTGCCGTCTGGCGCGTTGCACTAACGGGCGCAGCGCTGGCTAGAGCGGTGTTTTCTGCCAAAATTGGCTGGTAGCTCATGGCAACGAGCGAAAGAATCAGGACAAAAACCCCGACATAGGCCGACGTCCGTACCGGCGATAATGACTTATATAGTGGTCGCGGGCGCCGACTCCGCACGGTAATAGGCGAAAGTTCGAGTTGTGAAGCCTGCTCGGCTGCTTGTTGTTGACGAATGATCGTTCTCCTGCGCATCTATTACTAGCGCGCTACTACCTCACTCTGTCTTTCTTCTCCCTATGCAAGAGAACGGAGCACACATGTCGACCGATTTTATTAATAGTAAAAAAGTTGATTTCGGTGCTCGTACGACATTTAAAGGCAGGCCATTGGTAGAGCAATTTCCCTCTCTTGCATCCCCCGTAGTATCACTCCCCGACTGGCTACTATCCATTCTACTACGCGGTTGTAGTTTAGTCAATGGTTTACAACAGTGGTGGGAGATGATATTTTGTGAAAATTGCAACAGTTTTGGCCTAGCGACGTTTATGTGTAGCATATTACCGTCAGGGCACGAAACGTAGCTCAATATCGCTAAGGAATATGCGAGAACAGGTGCAGCCTACAGCTGGGATCTATAGCTCAGAACAGAGCTTCTTACAGTGCTGCTTGATATTAGCTTGATGCTCGGCATCAGTGTTGGCAAAATAGACATTGCCATCATCACCAGCGAGAAAGAACTCATAGCTACCAGGTGCTGGATCGGCCACTGCTTTGAGTGCGCCGAGGCCGGGTGTGGCAATCGGCCCAGGCGGCAAGCCTGGCTTGATGCGTGTATTGTACGGCGAGTCGAGATTGACATTGGGGCTAACGCCAGCGATATCTGCCCCGTAGATGAAGGTCACATCCGAGCCCAGCACCTTATTCTCGCGCAACCGCTTGTAAAAGACCTGGGCAATCTGCCGCTGGATCTGATAGCAATCTTGGCTCGCGCCGCCACAACCCATCTCACGCTGAATGATGGAGGCGAGGGTGATAGCTTGATAAAGATTGAGCTTTTGAGCTGCGAATTTGTTGATCAAACCATTGTTCTGAATCTGCTCATACATATGCGCGAAGGCTGCCTTGAGAGCCGCCTCTGGCCCTTGGTTGGCCGGCACAGAGTATGTATCACCAAAGATATAGCCCTCGAGTGAGGTACCAGCTGGCTTGTTGGCAAAGAGTGGGCTGTCGTATGTCTTGGCTAGTGCAGCTTTGATCGACTCCTCGCTGTAGCCAGCCCGCTTGAGCGCCGTGGTGGCATCTTGACCTTGCGGCTTATAGCGCGAATCGACAACGGTGCCACCTGGCAAAAATGTGACAACACGATTATCATGACACCCCTGCGAAAGCTTGGTTGCGATCTCGGGCAACGATTGCGAAGGACTAAACTGACACACACCAGTGTGCAGTTGGTTGCGCGAGCCCGACAGGCGGGTGTAGATATCAAAGGCGCGAACATCACGAATCAGCCCCTGCTCTTTCAGTGTAGCAGCAACAGTCTTGAATGTGTCGCCCTCACCGATCGTTATCGTCTTCGTGGTGGTGTCAGTCCGGTCGACCGGCTGCAGGTTTTGATGATACCACCAATACCCCGCTGCAAGGATGAGCAACATTAGCAATCCAATACCACTGAGCCACCACAGCCATCGGCGGCGCCCGTGACGTGGCCGCTCAGTATTGTAGCGTGGGGATTTTTTTTGAGAGCCAATCGTCCGACCTTTTGGTGCATCATCTGCAAAAAGTGGTGAAACACCGTCATTGCCAAGCAGACTTCCCCGCTGCGGCTCTGGTGTGGGCTGCGGCGGCTGGTCGTCATCAAAGCCATAGAAGCTATCATCATCAAGCCCAGAAGGCAGCGTATCATCAGCAAAATCATCAACTGGAATGGTGGTTGGTTGAGACTGAGATTGCGGTGCTGGCTGCTGGACTGGCACTGCGTATGTGTCGCGAGACGGCGCTGGTGTGCGGTAAGGCTGTGGCTGAGGTGCTGGTTGCGATTGTGGTTGAGGCTGAGGTCTACTCACCCACGCGTAGGGGTCATACGCCTGCTGCGGCGCAGAAGACGGTGCTGGCTGCGGCTGGATAGATTGTGTCGATTGTGGCTGTTGTTGCCCTACCGTTGGACGATGTGGCTCTGAGCGGCGCATATACGGTGACGCAGATCGCCCTGAAGCACCCGCTGCAGCAGCTGAGCGCCCTGAGCGTGGCGTGATGCGTTCTGCTGGTGGTGGCGACAGTGGTGGGTTTGAGCTTCCCACCTGGAAGCCTCGGCCTGGCTGGCGGCGAAAATCAGTCATAGTGCGTCTCCAAATAGTCTTGCAAAATAATACTGGCAGCGACGGCATCGATAGCACCCTTGCTATACGGCTTGCCTTGAGCACGAAGATACTCCTCAGCCTGTACGCTGGTGAGCGACTCATCTTGAAATGCCAAGCGCGGCGCGATATCCGTCAATTGGGTCGCAAACCGCTCGACATAAGCAGTCTGAGCCGTTGGCTCGCCCGATTGATTGCGCGGGTAACCAACGACCACCACCCCAACACGCTCACTCATAATCAGCTGAGTGATCTGCTCAAGTTCACTACCATCCACTTCAATCGTATCATATGCGACGGCAATTCGCACGGACGGATCAGCAATTGCAACACCAATCCGCCGTTCGCCGACATCAAGTGCTAAGTATGTTCTCTTATTGTTCATTGAGGTCAAATACCACCTTTATCCGATTCGTGTCATTTGGTGCTGATTGCACCCAGAATGGTGAGAACGAGACATCGGCCGAGCTCACCCCCTCGATCTTCTCAACATGCGAGCGAATCTCGGCATAGCGCTTGCCCTTGGCGTAGTCTTTGAGCTCCGACTCATCGACTTTGGGACCGATTTTGCCATTGGTCGTGATAGTCGCATTGTAGGCATTACCATTGGCCGAAACATTAGTCACCGAGAGCTTATTGACGCCGTTGCTATGGACTTGCTGGTTGGCTTTGCCATCAATTTGCTGCTTGAAGTATGCATCAAGGAAGATACCTGCCTCGCGCTTCTCAATCGCCGAAAGCGAGTACTCCACCGCACCGGTCAGCTGGGCTTTGCCATCGGTTGCTTCACCACCCACCTTGACATTGGGCTGAATATCGCTGTCGTTTTGCTTGAAGGTGTCATTGAGAATGATATAGCTGTCGCCATTAAATTGTGAGGCAAGCTCGCGCTTAGCGCCATTACTATCGAGCGAGCTACTCAGCCTATTCCTTGCTTGCTCAACATCGCTGCGCTGCACCGTAGTAATCGTCTTGTCTGTACCACCAGAAGTATCGTGCGTAAAGGAGACGGAAAAGCCAGAAGGTCCCTTGGCCGAGCCCGACGCGCCATTGTACTTCGTACCACTCTCTACTGCAGTGACCTCTGTTGTTCGGCCTCGCATGAGGTCGCCACCCGACGCGTTAGAGTCGAATACCACCGACGATGTCGTTTTATACTGCATGCCATTCTCGGATGTGATGGTCGTCCCAGCGTCGATCGTCGCTCCATTGCGCAAGACGTCAAACGAAGCCGGCGTAAAGCGCACCGTTCCCGTTGCCTTCGCGCCAACATCTTCTTTGCCAGTGGCAGTAAAGTCGACTGAGATAGTCTTGCGTGTTGTCTTGGTCGTCGTCTTGATCGTCCCTTCTTGCAGGTTTGAACCAAGCGAATCACCAATCGTGACACGGGTACTGAGTGGCAAATCAGAGGTACGTGCCTTGATAGTGATAGTCGCATGCGGCGCGAAGAAAATCGCCCACACCAAGAAAACAATCAGGACAACGAGTGCCGCACCACCGATCAAGAGCTTCTTACGCATTTTGTTGAAGTCTGGCACCTTGACCTTGTTCTTGAGGTTTGACGCAGCCGAAGCGTCTGCCGCTTTGTCGTTATCATCTGGCGTCTTGCGGGCAGCCGAGCGGGTGGCAGGACGAGCCGGTACAGAAGTATCAGGCATCACTGGCTCAGGATCTTCTGGTTCGAGCTCACTACCATCAATGACATCTTCGTCATCGACCTCGAGCGCTGGGATCTCAGCCATCTCGGGCCGGCTTTGCAATGTCCGCGCCGTGGGGATACTTGCCGAAGCCGCTAGAGTCGAGAGTGCTTGGTTGCCAGTGATAATGACGAGCCGTTTGCCCGCTTGCTCGGCAGCGCGCTGGACGAGCTTGAGGTTGACAGCGCTCTGCATGGCACCAATCCGCTTGGGCGGCACGAGTGCGACGATTTTTTGCGAGGAATCCTTCACCTTGCCAATGATGGCGGTAATGTCGTCCTCAGTATCGATATAAATGACATCTTTTTGCATTTAGATCCTCAACATTTTATTCAACTTATTGCGTAGTGTTTCTGTTTCGCTTGCCCCAATCATTGTATCGTAGCCCACCCGCAGGAGGCCCATCGCGGTGATAAATGAGTGGTCGCTGACCTTGTTCGTCAGGTCGACCACGCCCGAGACGTCACTGGGCTTAATATGCTGCACCACTGGCCGGCGTGTAAAGGGGAGGTCGGTATACCAATCGCGCGTCTCAAGGGCTTTGACTAGTGGCTTAAGACTCGCCCCACCACCGCAGAGCAAGATACGATTAGGCAAGTGATCAACCGAGCTAAATTCACTAAGAGCAAGATCGACTCCTGCTAGCCAGACATCGAGGGTTTTATCAATTGCGGTATCAAAATGCTGCTTAAGCTCTTGCTTCATCTGCTCGTGATTAGTCGCAACCTTGAGCTTCTCAGCCTCGCTGTAGCTAATGGCACACTCGTTAGCGATCGTATTGGTAAAGCTGCGCCCACCAATGCCAAACATCCGCGTCCCTTCCACGCCACCATCATTTACTACCGCAATGTCTGTTGTGCCACCACCAACGTCGGCAAGAATAGCCGTAAATGAGCTATTCGCATCTGTACCTAGTACGCTCCGGCTCACCGCAAAGGGCTCGGCCGCCACCGCCACGAGGTCGAGCGCCAGCTCATCAGCCACGCGCTCGAGCGCGCCAATGTGCACCATAGGAGCAAAAGCAGTGTAGATCTGCACCGCTACGTCCTTACCTTGAAAACTAATCGGATTGCTGACCTTGTAGCCATCAATGTGAATGCTGACGAGTGCGGAGTTGACGAGCTTTACCTCTACGTCTTGGTTACCCGTCTCGAGAGCGATCTGCCGCTGCGCCTTGATGGCAGCTCGGTCTTGCACCTTCTCGATGATGAATTCCATTTCGGTCTCATCTAGTGGACGATCGGGCTGCGGACGACGATAGCGAATGGTATTTGTCACACCCTTCACAAGCTCGCCAGCAATGCCAATCACTGCACGGCGCGCCTGTATGCCAGCCTCAGACTCGGCTTGAGCAAGAGCATCTTCGCAGTTGCGCACGACTGCGGCAATGTCGGCAATCGCACCCGAGTGCATATCGCTGCGGTCTTGGTGCTTGCGCCCCACACCAATGATCTCAATCTCCTCACCATTCACCCGGGCAAGCAGCGCCTTGACGTACTCTGTCCCAATATCAAGACCAACGAGGCACTCGCTAGCACTGTTATCTGCTCGGGTAAGAAATCGATCGAAAACCATAATCATCTCTATTATATACCATATACAGGCCTGCCTGCTAGCCCCAAACGGTGATTATTGGCGAATTTATGATGAAATGGTTCATTTTGTACCGAGCACTACAAGCGTCGTTCTTACGTAACAAACACAGCTTGGATTGAAAAGCGGTGGAATATTTATCTCAATAGATGCTCATACCCTATAAAGAAAGATTCAGAAAATCATACAGTGGTAGCACCTCCTTGACAAAACAGAGGTAACCACTGTACAATACGCTCACTATGACCAATCGCGAGCCAGTCGATGCCGTGTCTATCGGCATCTTTCCACTTGAGAACTACGAGCCAACCGAGCTCACCCTGCTTGGCCGTCACCTGTACAAAACGGTTGCAGCGCTTGAAGCGCACCATGCCATGCCCGACGAAACAACGATAGCCTACCAAGCTCCCTTTGGGCGATATAACGAAGGTGGTACATTGGCCGTTGACCTCACAGCTGATGTCACTGGCCTGACCGCTGGCCAGCTCGCCTTTGCCGACCCTGATAAGCATCATTCTTTCGCACTAACACTGGCGGATAATCGGCAATACTGGTATAGCCGGGCCGACCACAGCCACAAAATACCTATCACCCACAACCACGTGGCACGCTTACTCGACCGCTCGCGCCCGCTTGACCATGATGACTCGGAATTATTCCGGTATTACGCAACCCGCCGCGACACAACCGCTATCGACCTCCAGACTCTCCTCGATACAGCAGTCCTCCCTACGGCCGATCCTTCTCAGGTGTACCACAGTGTAAGCTACCGCGATGGTAATAGCGAGCAATCATCAAGTATGTGCTTTGTCTTGACTGCACGCCGAATTGGCGAATTAATACTAGGTATCTCGGCCGTATACACAGTACCTTATGTCTGTGATGGGATCGATACGCCAGTTACATGCGAGATTGAGAGCGACCAACTTAGTACTACACTCACCTGTTCTTATGAATCTAGCGAAACTGCGTCACAGCGCCGCCGCACATACGTCGAGCCAAAAGATATCGGACAGCTAAGTAATGCTATTACCCAGCTAACAGGGAGCATGGTTGCTGAGCGCTGCGCTCTGCAGTAGGGCGCACCACCCTTGTAGGTATTATTGATACCAATAAATACAACACCAGCACATATGTTGCTGGTATTGTATTGTCTATTCCTGGTTATCTGCTAGCGCTACCGCAACACCGCTTTGATCCGGCGGATACCAGCTGAACTTGACTCTTCCTTAGTGATCTTGAAGCGCATGCCATCTTCGGCTAAGACGCCAGTGTGCGCGACGTGTGGCCCCCCACACACTTCGAAGCTCACGCGCTCATCACCTTCGCCGATAGAATAGACTTTAACGGTGTCGCCGTAACGTTCGCCAAAGGCGCCGATTGCACCGAGCTTCAGTGCTTCATCGGTTGGGTACACGGCAAAGCTCACCGGCAAGTCTGCCTCGATCCAGGCATTAACTTGGTCTTCCACTGCTTGCTTCTCCTCTGGGGTGAGCTTGTCGTGATTAAAATCGAAGCGCAGGCGCTGAGCGGTGATGTTGCTGCCATGCTGCTGCAAATCTGGTGCTTTCAATACCGTGCGCAGCGCCGCCCCAAGCAGGTGCGTTGCCGTGTGATACTTAAGATGAATTGGGTCGTGACCTTCCAGCCCGCCGCTAAATTGCCCTTTACGCGCCGTCTTGGAGCGCTGGCGCTGCTCGGCCATGTAGTTATCAAATTCTAATCGCCATTCTGGAGATAATTCAATGTTATTTTTATAAGCTTCTTCTACACTCAACTCGATTGGGAAACCATATGTATCATACAATGTAAACAAATCAACGCCATTCAGATACAAAAATGGTAACTCTATAGTATCTACTGGAGCAGCACCAAGACCTTGAATCTTCTCTTCTTTGAGTAATGTTTTCAATTTTAGACTATCAAGTTTAACATGAGCTGCAAGTCTAGTTTGCTCTTTGAGCCCCTTACGGAGCGTCTGCCGGAAGGCTTTTTCTTCCTTGACGAGCACGGCGATAATCTGTTCGCGCGCTGCTTTGACCTCTGGGAAGTCTGCCTCGTATAAGTCGGCAATCACCGGCACCACTGCCTCGAGGAAGTTCTGCTCAATGCCGAGGTCGAAGCTGTAGCGGATAGCCCGTCGTAAGAGGCGGCGCATCACATAGCCCTGCTCCTTGTTGCTTGGCACGCAGCCATCGACCGCCATGAAGCTGGCCGCCCGCAGGTGGTCGGCAATCACGCGCATACTCTCGGTGTGCGAAGCATAGCTCTTGCCGCTGAGCTGCTCGAGCTTTTCGATGATGGGCCACATCAGGCTAATCTTAAAGACATCAGGGTCGTTATTGGCCGCAGCCGCAATGCGCTCCAGGCCAGAGCCGTGGTCGATATTCGGCTTATCTAGTGGAACAAACTGTCCCTCGGCTACCTTCTTGTATGCCATAAAGACGTTGTTGCCGATCTCCATAAAGCGCCCGCAGTCGCAGTTGGGGTGGCAGTGCTCACCAAACTTCGGGTCGTGCTCAATGAAATCAAACTCATAAAACATCTCGCTATCAGGCCCACATGGGTCACCGACTGGTGTCGTCTCGGGTCCGCCGTTGCGACTCCACCAGTTTTTGCTGCCGTCATAGTAAAAGATGCGCTCACCTGGCTGGATGCCACGGGCCGCGCCGTGCTCTTCGCTGCCGATGTCGGCACTTTTCGCTTCGATCCCCTTTTCAGCAAATTTCTGCCGCCACAGCTCGGCTGCTTCGGTGTCTTTGGCAATATTATACTCGGGTGCACCAATGAAACACGTTACATACAGGCGATTCGGGTCGAGCCCTACTTCCTCAGTGAGAAATGTCCACATCCAGGTAATTTGCTCTTTCTTAAAGTAGTCGCCCAAGCTCCAGTTACCGAGCATCTCAAAGAAGGTAGTGTGGCGATTATCGCCAATATCGTCAATGTCTTGAGCACGCAAGCACGTCTGCGAGTCGGCAATACGCTTACCCTGTGGGTGCGCCTCACCCAGCAGATATGGGATCATCGGCTGCATGCCCGCACCAGTAAAGAGTGTCGTCGGGTCGTCGGTTAGGATGAGCGGGGCCCGCTTGATAATGGCGTGCTGCTGCTTGGCATAAAATTCGAGGTATTTGTTGCGGATATCTTGAGCATTCATAGGGGGTATTATAGCACGGACACACTGCCCCGTGCATCTTTGGTGGTATTCTACGCTTACCTCAAGTTTTGGCGCGACCTCATCATTACACCGAGTATCACTTCTTATACTATTCCCGAGCATGTATAGCGTAATGGCGTTGAGAAGTTTTTCGCATCGCAAAAAGAACATCATCAATGCGGATGCCTCCATACAAAAATCGACTCATCTGAGCCGATTTTTGCGCTATCATACTGCTGTTAACGCTTGAAGAACTTATTGCGGTGACGCCACAGGCCAATTGCCCCACCAATGAGAGCAATACCTGCCCCGCCGAGAAGCCAAAGGTTGGCACCAGTGTCGGCAAGTGCAGCTGCTACAGGATGCGCCTGCTTGGGCGTGTGGGCTGCCGTCTTGGGTGCGGCGGCAGCTTGCTGCGGTTGTTGTGGTTGCAGCGCAGTGCGGATTGCATCAACCCGCCGCTGCAGTGCCGTCTTGGCTGCATCGTCTTTGACAGTATTGACTACTGACTGGGTCGTTGCAAGCAGTGCAAGATCCGGCTTAGCTTCGAGTGCATCAACGGCTTGCGTGGCTGTCTTTTGGCGCGCTTGCTCCTCCTGGATGGCCGTGGCTATAGCAGTGGTGAGCGCCTTGGTCGCTTTGGCAAGCTCTGGTGTTGTGGTTGCTTTGAGATTTGCCAGGCGATCTGCCTCAGCCACTGCCGTGGCAACTTCCTTGTCTGCTGCCACATAGGCTGGGGCAGCAGCAAGCTCTTGCTTGGCTTTGTCGTAGTCGGTGTGGTCAACACGGAGGTCATCGATTGCTTGCTGGAGCTCTTGCAATGCTTTGTCGATCACAGCCTGAGGAGATGTCTCATCAGCCACCACAGCACGGGCAATAACCTGCTTGGATATTGCCTCCGCCCTGGTGTGTGGGCTGTAGCCATCCAGCACCATCAGCTCAGCTAGCTTCGCTTCGAGCTTTTCAGTAGTTGTGATCTCTACCTCGCGTGTTACCTCTGCTTTATTGTTGGCATTATCGACCGCACGGTAGGTGATTGTATATGTGCCTGGCTTTGGGTTTGCAAGGTCAAGGTTTTTTGCGTCGATAACCACGCCATCGCTATTAACACCTGTTCCGTCCGCCCCATCATTCGCTGCCACAGTACGCACAGCATCGGCAATTGAGCGACCCGCTCGCGCCACGAGCTTCTCTGGCTTGGCTGGCGTAAAGACTGGTGCGGTAGTGTCAGCATCAGCATACGCCTGATGCGCCACAAGCTGCGGCCCCACAAGCCCAATCCCACCAACGACGACTGCAGCCGCGGCAATAACTCTCATCCGAGAGTGAGTGTGTTTTACCCTCATAATAATCCCCCTTATGGTTGTCTATAAGTGTCAGTATACGAAACTGCCGTTTAGGTTGTCAACAGACTTGCTACTGAGGTTGCGATGTACTATTCTCAGTTGCGGTCATACCCTCTTGCGCATTAATCTCGGCTGTCGTTTCCGGAACAGCGCCTAGTGTCGGGTATATATGCCTTGCAGAATGCAGAATAGCCTCTCTGTTTTCACTCATTATTGAGGTAATAAAGCAGCTATAAAGCCATGGAATCGACGACAATCCCTCCGCCAAGACACTCTGTCCCGCGGTAGATCACGGCTGACTGGCCGGCTGCCACGGCCCGCTCAGGGTCACTGAGGTGGAGAGTGGCTTGAGCCTGATCTGAATCATACTGCAACGTGCATGGCCTCAGCTGGCCACGGTGGCGCAGGCGGACGGTCAGCTGGTCGCTCGCCGCTGGTGCACCATGAATCCAGTGCAAATCGCCCACCAGCACATCATGACGCCACATTGCTTCATCATTCATATTACGGCTCACGTATACCACATTCGCTGCCATGTCCTTACCGACGACGTAATAGGGCAAGCCGCCGCCGACATCCAGCCCATGGCGCTGACCCAGGGTGTAAAAGATCGCACCGTCGTGCTGGCCTAACACTGCCCCTGTTTGCTTGTCGATAATATCACCCGGACGAGTGGATATATATTGGCTTAGGAAATCTCGCATGCCGACATTACCGACAAAGCACACTCCCATTGATTCCTGCTTACGCGCCGTCCAGAGGCCACGCTCAGTAGCCATGTGCCGCACCTGCTGCTTGGTATAACCACCAAGCGGGAAGAGTGTATGCTGGAGTGCATTACTCGTCACGCGGTAGAGGAAGTAGGTCTGGTCTTTGGCTACGTCAATCGCGCGGTAGAGGCGGTCAGGCTGGAATGAATGTTCTTGACTAGTCGCCGCGCTGTCATCCTCTGCACATGCGCCACCGGTCTGCGCATAATGGCCAGTAGCAATGAGATCAGCCCCACGCTCGCGCGCCGTATCGAGAAAGAGCCGAAACTTAATCTCTTGATTGCACATGATGTCAGGGTTAGGCGTGCGCCCAGCTTGGTACTCAGCTAGCATGTAGTCTACTACCTTGTGCTTGTAGTCGTGCTCAAAATCAAAAACGATAAAGTTAATACCCAGCTGCACTGCCACCCGCTTAGCATCAGCTAAGTCTTCCGCCCAGGGGCACTGCATACCAGGCAGGTCTTGGCTCCAGTTTTTCATATACACACCGGTCACGTCGTAGCCCTGCTCGACCAGCAGTGCTGCGGTGAGGCTACTATCCACCCCACCACTCATCCCGACAAAGACACGCTGCGTCATGATTGCACCGCCTTGAACCAGCCGATTTTCACCAGCTCTTCGATCGTCAGCTGCCAGCCACTTGGCGTAAGCCACCAGGTGTCTGACCACTGCCGGTCGGTAGCGACAGGGTGGCTCCGCATAGCGATATGCGGCACATACTGGCCAAACTCCAGCGCAACGCGGCGCGAGTGGTAGGCGCTAGTGACGAGGATAATCGAGTCAAGATTCTTTTGACGGAGGAGCTGGCCAGTTTTTTTGGCATTTTGGCGAGTGGTTTCGCTTAGTTCCTCGGTGAGGATAGCACGGTCGGGCACACCAGCCGCTATGGCTTGGCGGCGCATTGCCTCGGCATTGCTGGGGCCAGTCTTGTCAGCGGCGGCACCTGAGAAGACGATGAAGCGTGCCCAGCCATTTTGGTAGAGGCGAATCGCTTCGGCGGTGCGGGCCTGGGTGTCGCCACCGCTCACTGCCACAATAGCATCAGCAGCCTGGCACTGCTCAGCACTGCTCGGGGCTGCTTGGCACGTGGCAAGGTCGTCGCGCGTCAGCCAGCGCCCACCAAGCCACACGAGAAGCATCAGGGCGATAAATATCCCGGCAAGCCAGCGTAATAACTTCACCGCCGCGCCTCCTTCATCCGCTGCTGCTCATGCTGCACTGCTGCAATGATGCACTGCGCCGCGCGCTGGCAATTCTCCTCGGTCGAGAGCCGTCCTAGGCTAATGCGTAGACTTCCGTCGGCTACCTCTGGCGGCAGGCCAATCGCGGTGAGGACATGGCTGCGCAAACCCTTATTGGCCGCACAGGCGCTACCAGTTGCCACGAGCACACCATCGCGTTCAAGCAAGAAAATGAGCCGCTCGGCATCAACCCCCGGGAACGAGATATGCAGATGCCCCGCCAAGCGATGCTTCATATCACCCGAGACAACTGCTGTGGGGATATGCTCGCACAGAGTTCGCTGCATGCTATTACGCAAACGTTCAAGGCGCTGCGCTTCGGATTTGCGGTGTGCTTGGGCATATTCAAGCGCCGTTGCAAAGCCGACCGCGCCAGCCACATTCTCCGTCCCACTGCGTAGGCCACGCTCTTGCCCACCGCCAACGATGAGCGGATCAAGCCGCACGTGGCTAGCTAGCCACAAGAGGCCAACTTGCTTAGGACCATATATCTTGCCCGCATTAAGTGTTAGTGCATCCACGCCAAGGCGCGCCACATTAATATCGAGCTGACCTGCCCCCTGCGAGGCATCACTATGGAGGTAGAGTGGCGTTGATTCACCCGCTTCGAGTCGTCGCTGGCGCTCACGGGCTACCACTGCGGCAATTGCCCGCAGTGGCTGAATCGTCCCCAGCTCATTGTTGGCCAGAGCAATACTGACGAGTACCGTCTCTGGGCAGATCGCCTGGGCGATTGCCTCGGGCGTCACCACGCCCTTTGGGTTCGCTTTTACCACTGTCACATCATGCTGGCGCGCTGCTGCCAGGACGGCGTGGTGCTCTATATTTGCCGTTACCACATGGCCGTGTACACCAGCAAACATGAGGTTGATCGACTCCGTTGCACCAGCCGTCATAATAATCTCATCTGGCTTGCCGCCCAGCGCCACCGCAAGGCGGTGCTTTGCCTGGCGATAGGCCTGACGCACCGCTACTGCTGGCGCATAAGGACTAGACGGGTTAAAAAACTGCTCTGCAAAGTAGGGCTGCATCGCTGCCAAAACACGGTCATCCATCGGCGTGGCCGCTGCGTGGTCGCAATATATCATCTCTGGTTTCACTCCAATTAGTATAGCACTCTAGTCCGGATCGGCGAAACGCTGGCCAGTATTGGGGTCAACGTGGTAAATCTCGCGCGCTACTCGCTCATAATAGAGGCGCGTTGCCATAACGAAGTTACGGAGTTCATCACCGATCAGGTAGCTGTAGCGAGCGCCCTCTTGTGCTTTGAGGATGCCTTGGTCGTTAATCTCGTAGCGGATGGTATTGGTCTGGATATGACGCCTCTCGTCCGTCCACTCTTCGTGCCAGATCCAGGTTTTTTCGTCTAAGCAAAAGAATTCGCGGTGCCGGCCCTTCTCGACCGGGCCAAACAGCTCCGCCCCAATCTCACTCTCCAGCGTGATGAGCTCGCGCTCGGTATAGCGCTTAAAGGGCCGCTTCTTCGACTTGCCAACACTGGTATCGCCCGCCAGCAACGCGTAGGCCTTGCCAAGGAGTGAGCTTGGCTTTTTCACTAGGCAACGAGCCCCCAGTGAGACTGATCATCCGGCCCAGCTTCTTCGTCAATCTTTTTGTTCCAAAAATCGGAATTAATCTCATCATCAGCAGTAAAAGACTCCTTAAGAGCACTATTCACGCCAGTCATTCCACTATTCTCTGCAAGTAGCTTGCTCGCATCTTGACTGCCATTCGTCCTAAGCCGATCTTTACGCATTTCTAGCACAAGACTCGTTACCTGTGCAGCATAGAGTATATTCTCACGATAAATTGCTTCTGGGGATACCGTCTTGCCCTTATTCTCATCCCTTGTCGTGCCATTATATGCACGCAAAGCATCAGCAAGTCCTGCTGCAACACGCTTCGCCCGCCGTTCTGTCATGAGATCCTCATACGACATAATACCAGAGCGATTCTCATCGTCTTGGGGTTTTGATTCCTGCGTCGCATCGCCCTTATGTGTGGGCTGTTGTTGTTGTGGTGTGTGATCTATCGAAAAGAAACTCTCACCGCTCATATATCAAATAACCTTTGTACATTTGCCGTTGTGGTGGTGGCGATGCGCGCGATAGGCAAACCTTTCTTAGCTGCTTGATCGCGGGCTACCTCCTCCACATAAGCCGGTAGGTTGATTCTACCACGGAAGGGTACCGGAGTCAAGAAGGGGGCGTCGGTTTCGAGCAGCATGGCATCGAGTGGGAGATCGGTGTAGAGCTGCTGCTGAGCACTGTCCTTTGTGAAGGTGCTGATGCCATTGACACCAATATATAAGCCGCGAGCACGGCCCTGCTCAAGCTGAGCTTGGGTATCGGTAAAGCTGTGCAAAACGCCGCGCACTGGCTGGGCATCGTAGATAGGCCAAAAGTCCTGCCACACTGCACCGTGAGCTTGCTTCTCGTCGCGCACGTGGAAGCTAACGGGCAGCTGAAACTCCGCTGCGAGCTGCAGCTGCGCCTGAAGGCACTGCTGCTGCGCTGGGCGGGCGCTATTGTCATAAAAATAATCTAGGCCAATCTCCCCTACCCCGACAATGACGGGCCGGCCCTGCCGCAGTGGCTTCTCAGCGAGAAGCTCGCGGATGGCGGCAATGCCTGCCTCACCCGCCGCCTCAGCATCATGGGGATGAATACCCACCGCTGCATAACAGTGGTCGTGCACCAGGGCAAACTGCACCGCCTGACGCGAGCTGCGCACATCCGTCCCGATGCAGATCATGGCAATGCCAGCCTGGACAGCCTGCTGATAGGCTGTCGCGCGCGTTGCATCGTCGTAGAACTCGCTATCGTGCAGGTGGCAGTGCGAGTCGATAAGGCGCGGCATGGGCGGCGTACTGCCGAGAGTATGTGTCGTATCACTTGTCATAGCTTACTCCTTTGTTTATGAGGCTGCGCGAGCTCGTGGGTCGGGAGTGTGAATATAGCGCTTGGGGAACAGCGGTGGGACGTCAGCTGGCACGACGCCAGTACCAAAGATAGTGTGGATAGCCTGAGCAGTAGCTGGCATGAATGGCACGAGCTCATCGGCAATCTGCAGCAACGTACTGGCTGCATAGGCTAAGACTTCACTCAGATGCGACTCGGCATCGTGGTCGGTCGCACGACGCTTAGCGATCTCCCATGGCTTGACTCGCTCAAGGTATTGGTTGAGGCTGCGGACAGAGCTCCATACTTCATCGAGTGCTTTGTCGAACTCTAGTCGCTGCATCATGTCGCGGTAGATGGTCATATCGTGCTCGGCTTGCGGCGCATCGCCAATCACTCCTGCTTGGTAGCGTGTCAGCATGGCTGCCACCCGTTGCACGAGGTTGCCGAGGTCGTTACCGAGCTCGCCGTTGTACGCCTTCTCAAACTTCTCCCAGGTAAAGTCTCCATCGTCTTGGGTAGGAATATGACGAGCAAAGAAGTAGCGGAAGGCATCAGCCCCATAGCTCTGGATAATTTCCATTGGGTCGACCACATTGCCAACTGTTTTACTCATCTTACTACCTCCAACGTGAACGAAGCCGTGGACGAGTAGTGTCTTGGGCAGTGGCAGATCGAGCCCCAGCAACATAGCGGGCCAGATCCCCGCATGGAAGCGCAAGATATCCTTGCCAATCACCTGCACATCGGCTGGCCAATATGCCTGCCACTCGGCCTTATCTGGATAGCCCAGTACTGTAATGTAATTGGCTAAGGCATCGAGCCAGACGTACATCACCTGGCTGTCGTCGCCTGGCACTGGCACACCCCAGCTGAGTGTCTTGCGCGGACGGCTAATCGAGACATCTTGGACACCATTTTTAATAAGCTCGAGGAACTCATTTTTGCGGAACTCAGGCACAATTTTCATCCGTCCCTCAGTAATAGCTTGGCGAATCTGCTCGGTAAAGGCACTCGCTTTGAGGTAGTAGTTCTCCTCTGAGACGCGCTCATACGGCGTTTGATGATCAGGACATATACCATTCGTCTCGTGGACTTCCTTGTCGGTAAAGAATGCCTCATGCCCCACGCAATACCAGCCCTCATAGGTGTGCTTGTAGATCAGCCCCGCCTGAGCAAGCCGCTGCCAGATGTACTGCACTGCTGCAACGTGGTGCGGGTCAGTCGTGCGGATAAAGTCGGTGTATTCTGCGCCAACTGCTTCCATCAAGACTTTGAAGTTGCCATACATGCTGTCCACATAGCCCTGTGGGTCGAGCCCATTCGCCTGAGCCTTGGCAGCGATTTTATTACCGTGTTCGTCTGTGCCAACTTGGAAGCGTACCTTGTGGCCATTTTGCTTCTGATAGCGTGCCCAGATATCGGCCAGGAGATAGTCGAGCGCATTGCCAATATGCGGCTTACCGTTGACATAAGGAATAGCAGTGGTGATGTAGGCGTGTTGTTTGGTCATAGGGGTATTATAGCATGGGGCGAGTTAGGGTGTCTTGGGCTGCTGCCGCTTGGCGATATCAATCAGCACATAGAGCTTATCCGTGCTCTGCATCAGGGTAATGGTGTCGTCCTGGTCGGTCATCCAGACAGTTGAGATAGCGAGACCTTCTGCGGCATGCTCGGCTTCATCCACCTCATCACCTGGCTCGCCCCAGGCTTCCTTCCCAGCCTGCGCGTATTGGCGATAGAGATCAAGACAGGCTGCCGTGGGTGAACCATTAGCAAACCATGCCACTACCATCGATACAGCACAACCTTCGCTCGATACCATAACGCGCAGCGGCCCATCATAATACCACCAGGTATTTTCCTCTTGCTTCATGAGCTGCCAACCGTGGCTCTGCATTGTGGTATCAAGCTGCTGTAAAGACAGGGGCCATGGCTGGTGCAGGATGCGATTGATCCAGGCGGTGAATTGCTCTGGAGAGAAGTATGCCTCCTCGTGTAGCTCACTCTCCAGGCGTGGCAATGGATCAGGGCCAGGATAGGGACGAATCGTACGCGGCCGGCGGGCACCATCAGACGGTGCACCAGTTTGCTCGCTGACAAGGACAAACATGATTGTCTTGTCTTCCTCATTGAGACTAATACTAACGTGCTCCCGCGAAGCTGGTGTTTGTGGAGCAAAACCCTTCCACACCGTACCAGTGAGCTGACCCGTGTGCCGTACATCGGTCGGCCAGCCCCAGGCCGCCGTGCCGGCTGCGCAGTATTCGTCGTAGAGTGCGCGGCACGCGTCTGCTGGTAATTGGTGAATTACATCGATGACTGGGCTACTCGCCACCGACGTTACAACGTCATTTTCTATTGTAGCAAGCAATGGCATGTGACCATCGTAGTGCATACACTGCTCGTGCCCCGTCTGCGGCTCTTGCTCACGTGGCTTGACGAGCTGCCAACCCAGCTCTTGGACGAGACTATCATATACCTCATATGTCATTGGCCAGGGGAACTTACGTAGTGCATTAATAAGTGAGACGAGTTGTGCACCATTAATAGGCTTCGGCGCTTCTGCTGGCTGAGCCGATGATTGGTCTGCGTTCATAGTACCTCATATTTTCTTTATAGATTTCTCTTTAGCGTTAACGTGTTTGTATCGTACCACGTTTTGGTATGACATACTAGTGTTCAGTCATATTGTTGACAATATTGCAATCTATATTATATAATACACTACTCTGTTATGGAACATCGCCCATCACCCCACCTCCCCGAGCACTCGCCAGACAATGAGCGTGTAGCGCAGCTGGAGAAAGACCGCCAGTACTTGTTATTTTTGCTCGCGAATGACCTTGGCTATGACACGCGTGATGTAGTTATCTCTGGCAATACTGAGCCTGAGGATAGTAGCACAGAAGCAGCGATAAACTCCTCTCGCTACATTGTTACAATACCACCACACAAAAAACGCCAACAACCAGGCCGGACGGTCGCTATCTATCCTGATATCACGCTTGTGTTCGATACGCAAGCAGTGCAGCAGTGCAGCTCTGAGCAGCATATATCGCTTGAGGACTACACAAAGGAGGAGCTGCTCGATCTCATCAAACAAGACCCAGCCTGCGGCCTAGAGCTCCCTCATGGCAAGCGCTTTACGGCGAGCATGGTTGATGCACTCACTCATCCGATTGCCGATGCCCGGGCGCGCATCACTGAGGCTATGGAGCTGGAGCGGCAACAACATACAGATCGAACGCGGCGCTCACTTGGCAAAGTAACCATCCACCGCGCCGCTGGAGAGCTTGGTATATTGCCCCACAAACCATTGAGAAGGCACTGGATGACCCTGCAATTCATGAAAAACTTGGCAAAATCGCTACCACCCAGCGCGGCACAGAACTGCAGCATCTCCTGACGCCACGCCAAGTAGCGACCCTCGCCGAGCACCTCCAGTCTACCCCACCACCAGAGGGATATCGCACGCTTAATGGCATTGCTAAGAAGCTTGGCATTGGCGGCAATACAGTGCGGCGTATTATTGATGAGCTTAATAGTGCCGGGGCTGATATCCACGGCAAGGAGTACCACAAAGCGACTGGGTTATCATACCGCTACTACTCGCCCACCGACCAGCGAGAGATCGAGAGCTGGGCGCGTGAAAAAGGGCTCTTTACTCCTGCGCCGGCAGGATATCTGCTCCGCACGGCTGTTGCTGAGAAACTCCATGCTACATACGCGACGATCAATCACGCTATTAAAGCCCTTGGTATAACACCCGAACAATACCGCGTACGACGTCAAAATGGCCAGCCATCTCACAAGCGAGGCTACCACCTCTCACCTCGGCAAGCCGAGCAAGTCGCAGCATACCTGGGGCGATCGCTTCATACAACGGTTTGCTAGGCATTTAGGCTCGATACTTGCCACCACTGCCTATGCTGTAGTATGGTAATACGCATGGAAATACCCCAGCGATCGGCACAGTTACCCGAGACATTTGACAGTCATACTGCTCAAGTAGAAAAGCTCAACGACTTGCACAAACTTCTACGCTTTTTGCTTGAGAATGATCTCGGCCTTTCTACTCACGACCCGGCACAGGCCTATATGTCACAACATATTCAAGAAACATCTGCATCACAGCAACTCCTTCGCTTTATTGCAACCATCCAACCACATGACACCCAGCCTGCTCGTACCGTTATCACCTATCCAGATGTTGCTTTTGTTTTTGATACTCCAGCTGTAGAACAAGCCACGCAGACTCAGGGCAATAGCTATCAACCATTGCATGAGTATAGAAAACACGATCTTGCTGAGCTCGCGCAAGATGAGGCCTGTGGTGTTGCCCTATCGACCGATCATCATTTTGCTTGGTATATGTATGATGCACTCACGAGCCCACTTGCTAATGTGCACCAGCGTATCGCTACCGACCAGACGAACAACAACTGGCTCCATGGCGTCTATCATCATCGCCCAGAGCCACTTATATCTGTTGGCCAGGCTTCTCGCTACCTTGATATAACACCGCATGCGGTCGAGAAAGCGTTGAGGAATCCTCAAGTTATCCAGAGGA
This sequence comes from uncultured Candidatus Saccharibacteria bacterium, assembly GCA_963519005.1. Taxonomy (GTDB): domain Bacteria; phylum Patescibacteriota; class Saccharimonadia; order Saccharimonadales; family Saccharimonadaceae; genus Saccharimonas. Next base: position 68,551 of record CAUQKK010000004.1, read on the forward strand.
TTGGCGAGATCATTGTCGCTCCACGCGGCAATTCGATGCGCCCATTCATCACACCCAAACAGCTTCTGAGCCTCCAAAAGCATCTTCGCCCCCACAACACCGATACTCATACACTCCTCCCTCCACAGGAAGAAGAAATGACCTGCCCGCAACTCGCCAGAGCACTTGGTGTACACGACATGACAGTGCGACGAGCTATTACTGCCCTTAATCAAGAAAAATCCGAAGGCGAGGACAGTCTGACCGGTATAACGCGCAAAGAGCAAGGTCGACGCCCAACCGTATATTATTCACCTGAGCAGCAGGCACGTATCCTCACTAAGCTCCGAGAGAAAGGCTATTCTGTGCCAGCAAAGCTGCGTGACAAGCTAGGCGAAGACCTCACACATAAAGATTAAAAATGCTACAATAAATAGCTAGTATGACTGTACGACTCCGCGCGACACAAATGTAACCCAGAAATATCCCAGAACCAACAGCCCTCTCTCATACACCAACACCGCTGGATTTATATACAACATTAAAGCAATTAAGAAATCGGCCAGGATATCACTAGCTTATGTGGTACAGTTTTCTCATCCTCCATCTCGTTGGGCTTGTCGGGTATAATCTGGTGCTGCGCCGCTCACTGAGCCGACGCGCCGATCCTTGGGTGCAGGCTGCACTCATGCAGACAGGTATTGCTCTTCCGATTATTATCATATCGTGGTTCGTGCCACTCCATCTCGGTGTTGTTACTGGTAAGGCAGTTTTTCTCTTGTGTCTGGCATTGAGTCTTACTATAGCGCTCCATATTACTAATACGCTATCGCTGCAGCGCCTCGAGGCAGGTGTCCATTCGGTTTTGTATAATGTACGGCTACTCTTTGTGACCATCCTTGGTGTCATTCTCCTTGGAGAATATGTTTCGTTTCTCCAAATTGTTGGTGGTGGGCTTATTTTCATGGCTGCCTTCATCATTCGTCAGCGAGGATCACACAAGGTTACTCGAGCCGGTGTTGCGTGGGCTGTGAGCTGCGCTATGACAATTGCCTGCTTGAATATCGTTGAGAAAAAGCTTGTGACTTCTGTTGGCTACGTTACTTATATGACGCTTATGGCATATATCGCAACACCGCTCCTGTGGAGTATTGTCCTGGTGCTTAAACGACCAATTGATCGTCAGCTCTTTTGTCAAAAGAAGACTTATCTGCTCATGACATTTCGGGCTTTGTCTGCACATTGTTTTGTGCTCGCCCTTAGTACAGGGCTGGTGAGCATCACGAGCTTCATTTCTGGGACTGGGGTTATTATCATCATGATACTTGGCGCATTACTGCTTGGTGAGCGTGATCACCCACGACAAAAGATCCTCGCGACGATGCTAGCGACACTCGGTCTTGCCTGTATCGTGTGGAAGTAGCTACTCCCCTTTGATACGCACGAATATCATCTCATGTTCGTCTGGCCCTGGGTTGTGGATCTTGTGCTGCGTATCGGGTGGAAAGATAAAGACGTCGCCTGGATTGTAGGTGTATGTACCATCTGCGTCAGACACCTCACCACTACCTTTGAGGACGATCATTGTTTCCTCGACACCAGGGTGATCATGCCAGTCAAAGGTTGCGCCTGCAGGCAACCAACCATGGGTGATCGCCTCGCAATATGGGCTTGTGGCGTGCTCAGCCGACGCATAGACTTTGCGTGCCCCACTGCCGCCGTGGGCAGATTCTTTAAGAATGGTGGCTGCTGGACGTTTGATAATGCGCATGGGTTGCTCCTTTTATTCGCTTATTGCTGCAGTTTTTGCTTATAGTAAAAGGCGTTTGCCTCAATCTCTTCCACTGTGTCTGGGAATTGCTGCCCAAGTTGGGTGCGACTAAGTTTCAGCACAGCATCTTGTGGGCTAAGCTCAGATGTAGCCAGGGCTTGGCGCACATATTCGCGAATACGCCAATACTGCTGGCCATCCTTGATAAGCTGCTGCTTTGGCGCACTGAGCGCACCAACCATCATGCCTGTGGCGGTGCGACTTGCTTTTTTGAATATGGTGATGCCGACGGCAACAATCAGCAACCACAGCCCAATAAGCAATACGATGGCGCTTTGCTTGGGGTTGCATATTGCCACCAGCACAAGCGCACCAGTTATTCCGACGGCGATTTTGTGCCGCTGCACGAAGCTACCCTTCTCCCCTGGCTGCTGCGCGGCCTTCGCATTGGAATCGAGCTCAGTAGGAAAGGGATATGACATCTCACTCAGCGCGCCACGTGCAATAATGTGCGAAATATCGTCGCGGACAGTTGGGTCAAAATGCTCTATGCGATAGTCGTCCTGCAGCTTCTTGGCCGATCCATCAATAATATCAACTGCCATAGCCACACCGGTCTGAGCCGCCATATCTCCCAGCGTTACACCAGCCCCGATGCCAAACGAATTCTTAAACCATCCCATGATCATACTCCTTCTCTTGTATCCACCCACGGTCGATTGATGGACAAACCTTTTCTTATCACAGAATAGCTGATGTAATTATATATTGCAAGGTATGGACGCAATCATACCGCGGAGGAGCTTGACGTTCAGCTATCTGCAGATTGCCGTTAGTCTTCTCGTATCATTGCTAGCACCGCAAACCGCCCACCAGTGTCACCCGCTGCATGCGAGAAGTAGTCGGGGTTTGTTACTGTATCAACAGGCGAGATGTGGATATTGTGTGGCGCAATGCCCGCGCGCTGGCACACAGCAGCATTAAAGCCCTGCAGGTCAAGATGGATACCGTCAGCGTCGTGCGAGCAAAAGGGGTGCCAAGCTGGGTCGGTTGCCTGGTCAAAATACTGCATGACGTAACTCTGCCGCTGCGCGCTCGGGCTCATCCAGACAATGATATCCTCTGCTCGAGAGCCTTCGTGGATGAGGCGATCAATTATCCGAATAAGCAGTGGTGAGAGTGTCGAATGCCGCCCCAGATGCAATAGCGCGAGCACTCGCTGCACCGGATCATACAGCACCGTCGCCACGCAATCGGCTACTGGCAACAGCAACCCCACTCCAGGCGAGCGCGTCACGAGGCCGTCCGCTACCACCTCCGCAGTGTGGCGAGTCGTCGCGCCGCTATCGACCTCGCAGAGCTGGTCATAGCTGCGACTTGCACCATAGACAACCCGCTGATACACCACGTCTGCATACGCAGCCCCGCTCGCCTGGCAAAAGGCCTGTCGGTGCGCCACCACCTGCGGGTGATGTGTTTCACCTAGCGTGCGGTTGAGCATTGTGCCATCACTACGCGACGACACGCTAACGAGGAGTCCTGGCGGGAAGCAGGTAGGCTGATCAGCCTGGATCATCGGGCGCGCCACTCTTGCATAATAGCAAGCCACTGGGCAATCGACACATCCTCTGCCCGCCAGTCTGGCGATATACCAGCGTGCTGCAGCATCGTCTCGATTTCTGTCTTATCTAGTGCAAGGCCCGCCGCAAGTGCACTGCGCAGCTTCTTGCGCTTGGCCACAAAGCCCGCCCGTACCACGCGGAAGAAATCTTTTTCGTCCGCTGGCGACACGAGAGGCTGAGCACGCGTCTCGAGCACCACCACCTGCGAATCCACCTTGGGTGGCGGCACGAAGAACTGGCGTGGTACCACCGGGCCTTGCTTCGCCTCAGCATAGAGCTGAGCGCTCACTCCCAGCAGGCTCATCGCACCGGGCTCAGCAGCAATTCGCTCAGCCACTTCCTTCTGCACCAGCAGCACTGTGCGGCGCGGCTTATTCTCCGCTGTCAGCAGCTTTTGGACAATCTTGCTCGTAATGTAATACGGCACATTTGCTACCACGACATAGCCAGCGGGAAGCTGACTAAGGTCAAACTGCAGAATATCCTCATGTATGACTGTTAATTGCTTGCCAGGGAATTGTCCTGGTAGTTTGCGCGCGAGGTCGGCGTCGTACTCTACCGCGGTTACCCTGCCAGCCCGAGCAAGGAGCCGGCTCGTCAATGTACCAAGCCCCGGGCCAATCTCTAGCACCGTATCATCAGGGGTCAGTGCTGCTGCATCGGCAATCGCCGCCAGCATATCCGGGTCTTTGAGCCAATGCTGCCCCAGAGATTTTTTATTTTGTAATGCCATGATTGTATTATACCAGGGTTAGCGATAGTATACTCTGCATAACTGACTGATACCTTCTATAACCATAATTTCTTTTTGTCATAATTCTTATACTCTATCTTCTCCTTCTTTATCTATTCATATCTTTATAGCTATCTCTCTTTCTCTATTTATCTATCTTTATCTCTACTTACTCTCTTATTTCTATCTCTATTTACTTATCTTTCTATTCCTTTATTTATCTTTATCTTTTCACTATTTATCTCTACTCTCTATCTCTATCCAACCATATCGATTTCTCTCCTATTATATATAAATATATAAAAGAAGAGAAAAAACAGGGTAACTATAGTACAAATCGATTTGTACTATAGTTGGGAGGGATAAAACATAAAAAATGGTGGCTAAAGTGGAAAAATATTGTGTAAATCTATGTACTATGGCATAATCCATACATGGATACCAAAGAAACCTCAGACACACCTTCAGACTCTTATCACTTATCTCTACCCGAGCTACTTGAAGAAAAGCTTCGCAGCATTGAAGGGCAAGTCGCGCTCATTGGCTCCGCCGCTGTTGGATATTGGGCTACTCATAAGCATAGCGAAGAAACAGAAGAACGTCGCCACCAACGAATTCAAGCACAGCTCGCGCGCATAGCAGAGCTTAGTACGTCATTTATCCCACAGCTTGCTGGTTATGGATCTCAGGCAGTTACCAAGCCAGACGTCTCACTATCATCAGATAGTCCTAAGTCTATTATTGATCCCGCTCCTGCTATAGACTCTCAAGAGCACAACATACCATCATCACTACAATCACTTTCCGAGGCAGATCATTCTACTTCTTTCGCAGACAAATCTGAGGCAGCTCAACCATTGGAAACACTGTCACCATCTAAGACATCAGAGACCACGCCCCTAGCAGATGAGGCCAACGCCGAGCTATCATCAGAACCAGCCACTGCAGTATCTTCTGTTGAAGCACATGATAAGCAGGGAATGCCTGATCTCTACGCTCGTATCGTGTCACCCGACTACATTCCTGCAGTAAACCCACCTGAGGATGTTGACCCAATCACTCTAACAATAGAAAGCGATAGTACTATTGCTATCGGAGATCATCGCACCATCCTATCTGGAGATGAACTATTTATCTTCAATACCCTCCTCTGCCATCGCGATAAAGTTATGCGGCCTCATGACATTCGCGAGCATGGCTTTCAACCTCATGCACGCAGCGAAAATACAAGACGAACCACTTTTTCCCGCAGCGCCCGCGTTTTGCTATCACAACTTGCCTGGCTTACAGACGAGTCAACCCCTGTTGTACAAGCACTTGGCCAGCGACGTGGGCGCACGTATCAGCTCAATCCCGCCGTCATTGTAGTCGATACCCGTCCGGATACTGATCACGATACTCGCCCATCTCACCCCAACACACCATCACCTCACGAGCTACTAACACATACGCCTCACTCATCGGATACTCACCAACCTGACAACCTAGACACCGAGCGCTCAGCAACAACGCTGGCTGATCATAGTCAAATAAGCACAGTGTATGAGCACACTACCACTCCTGATCCAACTGCTATTGCCGATATGGTATACCAATTAGTAACAGAGCTTGACCCAGCACAGCGCCCCACAAAACGCCGCGTTATCAGTGTTCTTTATCATGAGTTTGGCATCGATATGCCCAGACACGCCCAAGACGAACTCTTTGCGCGTCTCGCAAAACGCGATCTCGTCTTAATGGATCATTCGGATTGTTATACTCCTGATATTCAAAGCCAACCCACCACACAAGAACAAGCACCGTCGCCCAAGAAACATCATACTAAACACACTGTGCGATCAGCAGCAACAAAACGTCGCTCTCACATAACAAAACAATCTGATGAGGCCGCTCACACGTCACTGACTTCGCGTGATATTTCTTCTATTATGCGCGAGATCAACCGCTCAGATGCTGTTGGGCGAGCACGATCAGCCCGAGACAACCCAGAAAAGCGGCATCATGGCAAAAACTTCCGGCGGAGGAGTGGCAAACGATTTGGTGGACGAGGTCAGGGCAAAAAGAAGACGTTCGAACAACTATACGCTGAGACCATCGCAGCGGCACAATAAATATATCAGAATTCTGCGCAGTATCTACTTCCCGTCCGCCTTCGTCCAATCCGTCGCGAGGTCGAAGCCATGCGGATGCTTGGTGGCAAAGCTGCCAGTGTCATACACTTTGCCTGGGCCCATGCTCGTCTCAACCACCGAGCAGCGTGGGTAGTTGCTATAATTCGCTGCCACGAGGATATAGCCGTCTTTATCGACCTTAGCACCATCATCGCGAATGGTATAGGTACCGCCACCACAGTTACGCATGGCGACGTTCATCGGCAAATCGTAGTATGTCTCGCGATGGCTTACCCCTTTGCTGTCAGTAAAGTGATGCGCGCCCTTGCTCTTCGTCAATGGATTCTTGGGCTTCGTTCCAACTACTTCTACTTGCGTAATCGGCTGCTTTACCACTGTTTGCGCTGTCAAGCGGCGTTGCACTTCAGCGCCATCCTTCATCTCAACCGTATAGGTCATGCGGCGTATACCTGGCTGGCCAGCTCGCTTGATTGTTTTGCTACCGATGAACTGCTGCTTATCTTTAATCGTCTCGGTCGCAAATGCAATCGGTTCCTCCGCCGTCACCATATGCATCGGTGCGCGGTGAATAGTCATCATCTCACTTGGCCCATCCAGTGCAATGTTGCCAGGTGTCTGGAAGCTGACTCTATCCTCGCGGTAGAGTACCACACCAGCCGCCTTAGCAATATCCTGCGGGACCCGTGCTGCGGTAAGCACACGCGAACGCTTCTTGCCATCTATCACAGTGACTAATCGAGCCCGCAGGATTGTCACTGTTGGCGCTGCTTGCGCAAGCGACGCATCAAGGTGGGGCGAGACGGAATCATGCGAGGCATCAATCTTCATACCTGAGGTAGCGATGAGCTCCCGCACAGACGAAGCAGTCGAGTATACAGCACGCTCTCGACCATTCTCTACTACAGTAACCAGTCGAGCTGACACCGCTGCTGGGCTCTGAGCCGAAGCATAGCTTGCCACGACAAGGCCGCTTATGACACTCAGCCCCAGCAAGCAGGCAATCATTGGTTGACGATGCTGCCATAGATGATAGAGACTCTTCGTAATCATCTCGTTCTCTTAGCTAGGCTGCTAGCGGTAGATGTCTTGCAGCCCCATCTTATTCTTACAGGTTGGCCAGGGTTGCCAGCCACGACGCTGGTACGTTTCCCAGGCTTTTTGGTCTTGTACCTCTGGTGGTGCTTCTGCTGCATTGGCATAGCCACCAAAGCCACCCCAGGTCTTGATGTCAAATTGGTACGCACCGTAGTAACCATTGCCAGTGTTGGAGGTGTAACCCCCTTCGCAGCTACGTAGTTTTGCTAGTGCCCCTGCAAAATCACCACTAAAGGTAGTGTCGACCGACTTCTTCTTTGTCCCGACGATCTCCACCCGGTTGACTGGCTCTTGCGTTACCACACTGCTGAGCTGTTTGCGCGACTCTTCGCGGCCATTCTTCATAATAATCTCGTACGTCACGGCCTTCTTGCCTTTTTTGCCCTCGGTCTTGACTTCTTTTTTGCCACGCTCGCGGTCGGCATCCTTAATCTCCTCCGTCTTGAAGTCGACTTCTTCCTCTACTGTGACCGTCTGCTTGCCATTACGCCAGAGCTCTACCGTCATACCAGCCGTTAGTGGCGCGCTAGCTGGCACCGATAGCGTATCATCAGCGCCTAGAGTGATTTTTTTAGCCTTGAGCATTGCACCAACCGTCTTCTCCATCGTGTATGCCTGGATGGTTTTGCCATAAAATACAAGGGTAAAGGGCGTTGCGCGGCGGATTGTCATTACCTCTGCCGCCCCATCAGCAATGATATCGCGCGAGCGAGCCAGCACCGCTTGGTCTTCATCGTGCAGTGGAATACCCGCCTGCTCAGCAATCTGCTTGCCTGTGCGATAAGCGGTAATAAGCTTCGTATCTGCACCGCCATCGCGAATCACCACTGGCCGCGCTCGATAGATGTTTACTTCGTACGAGGCGCTCTCTAGTGGTGTATCAAGCTCAGGCTCAGTGCGGTCTTTGTCGTCAAGCCGCACATTTGCTTCACGCAACGCATCACGTAAGGTAGTCGCCTTGGTGTAAAACCCGCGCTTGGCCGTGCCTTCGTGCAATGTGATGATATGCTCGCCACTACCTGGCTGGCGTGACGCTGCATGGACAGACGGAATCCGCCATAGACCAATACCAACCAGTGCAACCATACCAGCGATAGCAAGATTGCGTGGCGAGAGAAATTTCAAAAATGGAATAGACTGTATCATAATCTGCGTAGCAATGTACGCTACGATATAGTATAGCAAAATGTGGGCAAAAAAGCTAGTGGATAGCCCGGAAAAACCCTCCTTGAAACCTCACTATATCAGGGGTCAGAATGCCGCTACTACTTATGCTCAGCAACCAAACTTCGCACCACTGCCGCGTCATTCCACGGTTGGCGCTGGCCGTTGATGATACGGAATTGTTCATGGCCCATACCAGTGATAAGAATGGTATCGCCCGCCTGAGCAATGGCCAGCGCCTGGGCAATAGCCTCGCGCCGGTCGGCAATCTCGCTAGTGTGACCTGCCCCGCCCGCCTGGTGAATACCGCGCAGGATTGCCTGGCGGATACCAGCTGGCTCTTCATTGTAGCTCTCTTCGTCGGTAACGATAATCTGGTCGGCCAGGCGAGCAGCAATCTCACCCATGATAGGTCGCTTCGCCTTGTCGCGATCGCCCGTCGCACCAAAGACCAAGATGATACGCTGCTTGGCAATAGCCCGCGCTGAAGTCAGTAGCTTCTCAAGTGCATCAGGGGTGTGGGCATAATCGACTACCACATCGTATGGCGTATCCACCGGTACACGTTCGAAGCGCCCTGGCACGCCAGTTAGATTGGCTACACCCCGAGCAATGTCCGCTGGTACTACGCCCAGTAACTGGCAGGCTGCAGTTGCAGCTGTCATGTTGTAAATATTAAATATCCCCGGAAGATGTGTTGTCAGTGGTAGCTTTGTCGCATCACCAAGAAGTACCGTTGCACTGCCACCTACTTTACGGGTCGCTGCCTGCGTGATGCGGGCTGTGGCAGCTGCGTCTTGGCCATAGGTAATCTTCTGCTCACGCGCCGTGTATTTGTCAAAGAATGCAAACCACTCGTCATCACGGTTAAGCACAATAAAGCGCGGCTTCCGAGCAAAGAGTTTGCCCTTGGCGGCGGCATAGCGCTCCATCGTTTTGTGGTAGTCGAGGTGGTCTTGGGTGAGGTTAGTCATGACCGCAACGTCAATCGGCACGCCATCGAGCTTATGCTGGTCAAGGGCGTGGCTAGTAATTTCTAGCACGACGAAGTCCACGTTGGCTCGCTTAGCCTCAGCAAAGAACTGCTGCATCCGCGCGGTAGAGCCGACTGTCGCATTGAGGTCGTTGAGTTGGCGCTGACCTGCCACCTCGATCAGCGCTGTGGAGAACATTGCGGTGCGGCGGCCACCCGCCTTAAGGATTTCATTGATATAGTTAACGGTGGTCGTTTTACCGTTCGTGCCCGTCACGGCAATGACGCGCAGGTGCCTCGCTGGGTTGCCATAGCGTGCTGCCACTAGGGCAATGCGGCTCCGCCGATATGCTTCTTCAAGAGTGTGGATCATCGCTGCGGGCAAGAGGCGGCGCAGCTGCTTTACAAGTGTGTTTTTCATTTTTTTAGTATAGCATTTTTTGGCCGATGGCGGGTAGTTCTAGGGAGTAATTTTCTCAAGGCGGGCATACTGTACATTGAGCTTCTTGGTAGAGCCATTTGCAAAGCGCACGCTCACTGCCATGCCATCGATGTCGATCACCTCACCATCGCCAAACTGGAGCGACCGTACCATATCGCCAACCTCATACGGCATGACCTCATCCAACGCGTCGTCGTACACTGGTGTAGCTGGTTCGGTATGCACCATCGATAGGCTCATGCCCATATCGTCGAGAAAGCGTGATGGGCTGTTGTAGCTGCGGCTACCAAATTGCAAGCGACTCTGCGCATAGCTCATATAGAGCTCCTGCCGAGCGCGTGTCATCCCGACATAACAGAGACGACGCTCCTCTTCGAGTGCGGCTGGCCCCTCCTCGAGTGCCCTGGCACTGGGAAATAGCCCATCCTCAAGCCCCACCATATACACCACCGGAAACTCCAGCCCCTTGGCGGCGTGGAGCGTCATAAGCGTCACGCTGTGCGCACCCGTCGCTTGGTCGACCGAAGACATAAGCGCAACTTCCTCAAGAAAGTCTGACATGCTGGCAAAGGCCCGCGCGTCAGACAATAACGCACTGAGGTTAGCCTCGCGATCATCGGCCTGGGGCGAGCCATCAAGAATATAGTCGCGATAGCCCGTCTTGGTAATCACATCATCAATCAATTGGCTTGGATCAGCCGCGGCCTCGACCTGCGCTTGGAAGCCGCGTAACAACTGACCCAGCTGCGTCAGGGTAGTCTGCGCCCGCTTCGTCAGTGTCGCTGCCTGGCTGGCATTAACCAGCGCACTAATGATATCGAGCCCACTAGTGCCCTGCCAGATGAGGAATTTCTCCAGGCTCGTTGCTCCAATCCCCCGCGTTGGTACATTAGCGATCCGGCTAAAACTCACACGGTCATTTGGTTGGTAGATAAGGCGCAGATAGGCCAAGATATCCTTAATCTCCTTACGATCATAAAACCGCACCCCACCAACCAACTGGTACGGCACGCGCTGCTGGTTGAACGCTCGCTCAAAGGCATAGCTCTGAGCATTGGTGCGGTACAAGACAGCAAAGTCGCTATAGTCGCGCTCACCCGTCGCTACCTGCGCAGCAATTTGGCTGGCAATGGTATATGCCTCCTCTGCCTCATCATAGGCAGCTTGTACGTGCACTGGTGCGCCTGGGCCTGCTGCCGTCCAGAGGGTTTTGTCCGTCCGCTGCTGATTTTTGTTGATCACATTGCCAGCAGCTTCGAGAATGGCCCCTGTCGAGCGATAATTTTGCTCAAGCTTCACCACCAGCGCCCCTGGGAAATCGCGCTCAAAGTTGAGAATATTCGTAAAATCTGCGCCACGCCAGCTATATATCGACTGCCAGTCATCTCCTACCACGCAGATATTGCGGCGCGGGTTTACCAGCAGCTTAATGATCTGATACTGCGCAGCATTCGTGTCCTGATATTCGTCAACCAGGATGTGCTTAAACTGCGCTTGATAGCGCTGACGCACCACCGAGTGGTCTCGCAGGAGGCGTACCGTCTCGAGCAGGAGGTCGTCAAAATCGAGCGCACCGGCATCAGCCAGCAGCTGCTCATACAGCTGGTAGATCTCTGCCACTGCCTGCTGGAAGGGAAATCGTGCACTGGCTGCGTAGTCACTGGGCGAGAGGAGCTGATTCTTGGCTTTGCTAATGGCTGCACTGGCAGCACGCGGTTTGAGCTTGTCTGTACCAATGGAGAGCTGCTTCATCGCTTGTTTGATGAGCCCTTGACGGTCATCTTCGTCATAAATCACGAAATTTGCCGGAATGCTGATGGCCGCACCATCACGCCGCAAAATCCGCACACAAATGCCATGGAATGTCCCCATCCATGGCATAAAGGAGCGAGGTGGTTGGTCGGTTGGCGGTGTGTGAGGCGAGCTTGCCTGAGTCTGCCCGGCAATCTGCCAGAGGCGCTGGCGCATCTCGCGGGCTGCTTTATTGGTGAAGGTGACGGCCAAGACTTCATTTGGCCAGACGCCCTGCTCAGTCAGGAGGTAGGCAATGCGGTGCGTCAGTGTTTTTGTCTTGCCGCTGCCCGCTCCTGCGAGAATCAAGACCGGGCCATCAAGTGCCACCACTGCCGAGCGCTGGGCATCGTTCAATCCATCAAGTATATCCATAGTAGCCTATTATACCGGATGCCACTGGACTGATGCTAGGTAAAGAGTGTGTAATAGACCGCGCCAAGGCCAGCACCAAGCGCTAACAGCATGACGATCCACAGCAGCCAAATCCAGCCAGCAGCTTGCTCGGGGCGGCGGCGCGACTTCTTTGGTGCGTGAGTAAATTCTTCAGCACTGTAGATTGGTGCAACGACATTGCCTTCGTTCTCTTCCTGGAGTGCTTGGTGGAGGGCGAGCGCAGTATCGCCATTTTGGGTAGTGGCAGCCGCTTCTTCGATAGTGCCGACGTGTGCTTGGTCGTTTGCGGTTGGCTCATCATCCCACTCAGTCTCCACTGTCATTGGCTCAGCCTCGACTCGCTCTGCTTCGCCGTAATAGTCGATATCTGGCTCACCAGGGCCTGGCACAGGCAAGCTCAGGTCGATCTCATCTTCTGCAAACTGCGGCCCTACTCCATCAGCCGATGCCTCATGAGAGTCGGCTGGTTCATCCGGGTAGAGCGACCGGTCGGCGCCATAGTGATCCTCTAGCTGGTACATGGGCTCATCATCCGCCGCAGCAGCCTCTGGTGTATCTTGCTCGGGTAGTGGGTAGTGATCATCGGTCGGATAAAGTGATGGCGCATTCTCGCTCGTATCTGTCAGTGCATCGATGAATTGCTCGGCCGATGCATGCTCATCATGCGGCGCAAAAAGATGCTGCGGTATAGATGGCTCGTTGGCATCAGCCGGAGCTATGCCGAATGCGCCAGGCTCATCATGATACATCCCCATCGGAGTAGTATCGGCCAAAGTTGGCACATCACCCACTAGCGTATCAGCACCACCCAGTGGGCGCTTATCGACCTTGGTCTCGGCATCAGGTAAGAATGGTGTGTAGCTCAGCGGCTTTTCATCGCCAGGCTGAAGGTCAAGCGCATCTGCGGATGGTGTTCCATCAGGCGTTCCTACATCAGATGCTTTAGCCTCATCACTTGCCGAAGGGGTACTCGATGCTGCTCCTGCATGATGCTGCGCTGGCTCATGGCCAGGTGCTGGGCGAATATCCATACCCACCACTGGTGCGCTATTTGTCAATGGCTCAACCACCGCACCTTGGCGGCGCACTCGCGGGCGGGCCGCTTGGGCGGCTGCAGCAACTGGAGCTGCCCCACCCACAATATCCATAAAGCGGCCACGCGGACGCTGAATGGCTGGGGTGGTTGGGTGATCATTATCTGGCTCGGCTGACGCTGTCTCGTCTGCAGCATGCATAGCTGGTGCATCGGCAACCGATGGCTCAGTCTGTTGGTCGGCTGGCTGAGAAAGCGTAATTGGCACGACATCGGGCGCATTCTTTGGCGTATCCTCTCCTTCTTGCGGAAGTGTTGGTGTATCATTGGTGGACACCTCAGGGCGAGCAGCAATAATCTGCTGCGCCTTGGCTACGACATCATCGGCTGGGGCAAACAGTGGTGTAGTGGGTGCATATAGCTGCTCCGGTTGGCTATCAGGAGTATCTGACAATTGCATTGATACCGTATTTTGCACAGTGTCATTCGTATTCTGAGCGACATCGGCTACATCAATAGCATTCGCTTCCTCTTGTGAGTCAGGCAATGGAGTATCGAGGTATGGTTCAGGGGTCGCTCGGTGCTCATTATACGTACTTAGCAGCGGCGATGGGCGATCGATGTGAGCTTCTGGCATAGCATCCTCAGTGCGCGCCTCCTCTGGCTGTGGCGATGGGTTGTCATTAGCCACTACTGCATCTGGTATGGCGCGCTCGGCCGTTAGTAATTCTGCTGGAGCGACATCATCTACGTGCGATTGAGTAGATGAAGCGGCGAGTTCATCCTGCCAGGGCATGTCCTCATCACCAAACGACACGTGCTCACTCAGCATATCTGCATCAGCCACCTGAGCTGCCGTCTGGCTACCATCCACAGCATTCGTATTCTCTACTACCACCTCTGGCCACGCAGGTGCAGTATGGTCTCCATCAGGGGTTTGCACATCTGGCGTATCATCTGGCTCATCATATTGCAATTCGGGCCAAGCCGGCTCGTTGAGCGACTGGTTTAGTGGCTGCACCGTCTCAGTATCAGAAGTATTGCTGTTGCTCAACACTGCTGACACATCTGTACTTGTCGGCGTCTCTGGCGCATAGAGCAAGTGATCATCGCTAACGTCATCAGCGCTGCTTGTGTTGGTTATACCATCAGGCTCATCCTGCGGTGCAGCCGCTGGTGCATTATCAGCAGTATGTGTATCATCCGTCGGCCCTAGCACTGTCTTGGTAGAAGGCAGCGCCATATCACCCTCCTCTTTGGGTGGTGGAATGATGAGTGGTTGCGGAGCAAAAGCATCATCAAGATCATCAACGACGGATGTTTGCGCTGGCTCAGTCTCATCATCTTGTGCTTGATTCACTTCATTGAGATGGCGGACGAGTGCTTCATCCTCGTCATCACCCTCGGCGTCTTCGCCTGCAAATTGATACGGCATCGTTGGCGTCTCTGACTCAATTTGCTCAATTGTCGCTGGCGTCTCTTTCTCTGTAGCCGCAGCAAATGTTTCCTCGCTCGCTACGTTGTCGCTCGATATTGATGATGCTACATTATCTGTTTCTGCTGCAGATGCTGGTGTATCTGAATCTGTTGTAGATGCTACATCATCTACCGGTGTCACCTCACGGGCTGGCGATGCAACAAACGGCCGCGCTGCCGACCGGCCGAAGAACTGCGCTCGATCGGCATATACGTCATCATCCTCATCGTCGTCATCGCTGGCTGGGGTAATAATATCGTCAGGGTCAACCGTCACAACTGCTGCAGGCTGAGATTGAGACGGCATGTCATCTGTCGTCGTCTGCATTGGTGTTGCTGTATCAACAGAGGTCGCTTGAGTTGATTCTGCATCATCCACCGCATCAGTTTGCTCTAGATTGGCAGGCATCGAAGCCGGTTCGCGCTCCGACGCAACGACCGACTCCGACAGCGCTCGGGCACGGTCAACAGTTGGCTCAGGTTCAACTGGCTCATATGACTCCCCTGCTGGCTCTGCTTCGTCCGCTTGTTGCGACAGCGGCATGATCGTCACCCCGCGGCGGCGAGCTGGTGTACTATTTGTATCGGTAGCAGAGGTAGTATCAGTGGCTGTGGTACTATCATCAGTCTGCACCGTTTCATCAGTGCTATTAGTGTCATTTTGAGGTGCTGACGCAGGTGACTGCTTAGCTGACACTACATCATCCGATGAGTCCGCTTGCTGCGCAGCATCTGCCGAAGTATCATCCTGAGTACGTGGCGTGCTTGCATCTTGCGTGTCGTCGCTTTCCTCAGGACGAGCCGAATCTGCTGCTACTGTTTGCTGGGACGATGCAGCTTGGGTGCTTGATGAGGCCGAATCTTTGCTTGGTGTGGTGGCAGGTGCTTCAGACGGTTTGTCTGGCGTTGTTGGCAGCTGACCAGACTGGCGCATGAGGTCGTGCACCGCGCGGTCAAGTTCGTCGAAGTCTATATCTGACATGAACGGTTTCCTTTGTTTGTTTTTATACAAGCGCTACAATTTTTGTGCGGTGCACACCAGTCCACACCCTGATACAACGAACCGGAGCCTCGTATCGAGTTTTGGATACTACCTCGGTTGTTGATCAATCGTATGCCCACAATGTATCGCTTATGTTGTTTTCTCTAGTGTAGCTTATTTGACATTGTGGTGCAACTCACCTCGCTCATTTGGTGCGAAGTATCAATCCATCGATTGCTATATTCACACCATCGTGTTGCACTCTCGGCAATAGCCTACCTCTGGTCGATTAGTCGATGACTTCACAAGGAGTGCTCATACTGTGTGATGTTATTTTTACACTACTTTTTTCATATACGATGTATTATATACAACGACACAGCATGCGAAGTTACTGCAAACGACCTGCTGCTACTCTTTATCCCTATAGAATACACCAATTTTTAGTGACTAGCAGCTCGACATACTTCGTACTCTACCTATACCCTCTTGCAATCGGCAGGTAATGCATACACAGATTGCTTCTGTTTCACTGACAAAAACACCCACCGTATGGTAGGTGGGTGTTCCTATCAGTTGCTTTGGTAAGCTTAGCGCTCGAAGGTGCGGACGCTCAGCGTATCCGTCCCACCAGTCGCGCCAGGCTGGCGACCACTGATAATGACGGCCGTAACCGACGATACATCACCAAAGGCACCTTGGCTGAGCAACTCGCGCGTTAGGTCGCTGCCAAGCTGTTGGCTGTCAGGCCGGACGAAGCTACGCGTTGCATACGACAAGGCAAGCTGCTGCGCCACACGGGGGTCTGGTGCCACCGCAATAATTGGCAACTCCGGTCGACACGCAGCGATACGTGCCGCTGTCGCACCAGAATGCGTCTCGGCGACGATCACTGTTGCGTCAACCTTATGAGCCACATCAACGGCAGCATGAGCAATCGCATTGAGCCGGCGGTTCGTACGGCCCTCCTCGATGGGCATGTCATTCATCGGCCAGCGCGACTGAGTGTAGCGCACGGTGTCGGCCATCATTTTAACGGCCTCAACTGGGTAGTCACCATTAGCCGTCTCGTCAGAAAGCATCACGACATCTGTCCCAAGGATAGCAGCAGTTGCAACGTCGCTCACCTCAGCCCGGGTTGGCTCGGGGTTATCCACCATACTGGCTAGCATCTGCGTCGCAACAATCGAGAGCTTGCCATACTTGCGGCAGAGGCGGATAATTTCACGCTCGACGATTGGCACAATCTCTGGGCTCGTTTCGACCGCAAGGTCACCACGAGCAACCATCACACCATCGGCGGCCTTGACGATTGCCTTGAGTGTCTCTGGCTCGATGGCTGCTTTGGTCTCTACCTTGGCAATAATCTGCGCGGTCGAACCATGGCTCAGCAAAATCTGGCGTAGGTTGTTGATATCTTCCGCGCTCTGGATAAAGCTCAGCGCTACAAAGTCAATATCTTTGTCTGACCCAAATTCAACATCGGCCAAGTCCTTTGGCGTCAGAATGTCACCGCCAAAGTCGGTGTCGGGCAGGTTGAGCCCCTTGCGGCTCATCAGGAAGCCATCGTTACTCAGGCGCACCTTAATGGCGGTATCGCTGACGCGCTCGGTCATCTCACCACGCAATTTGCCGTCGAAGAGGTAGACGGGCTCGCCCACCTTGACCTTGTCGGCAAGGTTGTATTGGATAGGCAAACGGTTGCTACCATCGTGTTCTTCCACCGCATGGTCGAGGATGATTTCATCACCTGCCGCAATATCGAAGTGATTGTCCTTCAGCGCGCCAAGGCGAATCTTTGGCCCTTGCAAGTCTTGCAAAATCGCAACAGTCCGACCAACAGTAGCGCTTGCCTTGCGAATCCACGCAATCTGGTCAAGCCGCTCTTCGTACGAGCCGTGGCTAAAGTTGAGGCGAAAGCCATTGGCACCCGCCCGGATCAAAGCTTCTATTTTCTCTGGTGTGTTGGTGGCTGGCCCCAGAGTAGCCAGTATCTTTGTACGTTTTGTAGAATTATTCATTGCGTACATATTATAGCAGCATAATGCCAAATAGTGAAACACAAGCAATATCGCTTATATGAGCATATATAAACGATAAAACGATAATTTCGGCCAATTTTACCCCTTTCATCACCCTCCCCAGCATACTGATAGCCACCCTCTATTATCCACCCCACATCAGAGATTAATAAATGGATTGGGGCAGTTTCCTCTCCTACACTATTTGAAGAAATAGTGCGAAAAGTAGGATAAGCAAAAAAGCAGAGGCTATGGTATTTGCCTATCAATCATTTGACAGCACCGTGCAATCACAGTATGCTAGGCTATAACATCACTTTACTATAAGGAGTCTAATACTATGGCACCATCCCTCTTACATCTCGCGTTGGCACTCGACTGCTTTGGCGGTATTCTCTATCTCTTGTTTGCGCCGCGCATACCACGAGCTTTCTTGCCGTGGCTGACGGCAGGAGTCGTCGTCCTTCATCTTGTGGTGGCTGGTGTACTGTACTGGCTTGGGCAAGATGGTGAGCTCCTCGTCCTACCTATGGCATTGTATGCTGTAGCACCAATTGTTCGGCGCTACCAGGGCAAGTAAGATTATCTATCTCTCGCAAAAGAGCTTCTCAGAGACGAGACTATTAGTGGACATATAGCAATACCGCAGCGTCATCGACTGCGGTATCTTGCTAGCGAAAAAGGAAATAACGCTAAGCTTGGCTTAGAATAAAGCGCTTTCTCTCCGAGAGAAACGCAAACATAATGGCTCGCTCATGAGCAAAAGAGGAGGAATGATCACCCATCGCGCCTATCCACCTTGGTGGAGACCTCTGGCAAATCCGTTGCCAACCGGCGATAGCGCCCACAGCTGATCGCTGCACTAGTAGCCTAACCCATAGCTACCTCTGTGCTAACATGTGTTCGAAGTACCTTATCAGTACCCCCTACGACAGTGTAGCACTATATCGAACAATTATCAAACGTTTGTTTCATTTTTTGAGAATTTTGTTCGAGATTTTGTACCGAATGTTATATATTGTAACCAAATTATGCATCGCACTACTCATTACTTACAACCATGGCCATCATCTCATCTACTACCTGACTTGCAGCAGAATATGACATATAAATGCACCTGTAATTTCTCACAAAAATTACGAGTACGTATATTCATTATGTCGTCATCAATCGTTCGTGGCAGTGCTCTTGCGTAATGATCGCCAGCGCATCATCCACGCGCATAACCCCACTCCCACCAGTGCCGCTATGCTGTCGATCATCACATCGCGCAGTTCGCCGCTGCGCCCGGGCACGAAGAGCTGATGGATCTCGTCTGTCACCGCATAGAGACTGCAGCTCAGCAGGGCAAGGCTCGCCACGGTGCGCGTTCGCCAGCGACGAATACTGACGCGCAGCGCGCGATACATCAATATACCAAGGATAAAATACGCAATAATATGAGCACTCTTGCGCACAAGAAACGTCAAAATAGCCGTGCTCACCCCTGGCATAGCCTGCTGCAAATGCCCAACAATCACCCCACTCTGCCCACTCGAGACAGTGGCAGGTTGGTGGGAGAGGATGAAGATAACTAAGGCCCAACCACAAACAATCACATAATTACGTATGATGGCTGTTTTTTGCTTTGTATTTGTCATATAGCATATATTATTTATAGTGAGGCATTTTGTCTAGGTATTTTTTGAAGGGTATCTTGGCAAAGAGATCCTTCATCAAGATAATACCTACTGCCATAATCACTATACAGGCTGTTATAGAAACAACTTTCGGCACATGAGTATAGTAGATAATACCCCCGGCAATCAGCACAGCACCAGAGCATAAGATGCTTTGCACACGGTAGCGCACCTTGACATACCGTTGAACATGGATATGCCGTATCACTGCCATGCAGGCAAAGGCTATAGCAGTCGAGAGTGCCGAAGCATACACACCAATAACACCTACCAAAGCAAGGTTGACGACGATGTTAATTACTGCCGCCGCAAGGGAGCTATTAGCAACCTCTTTTGTTTTTTTCTTAGCAATGTATATCGCAGAGTAATTGCCAAGGATCGCCTGGAAAAAAGCCCCTATCGCCAAGATGGGTATTAAACCATGCGCATTTGCATACTCTGCGCCAACGATTCGTGAATAAAATATATCTATCACCAACACATACACCACTGTTGCAAATGAGTATAGCCGCAAGCACATGTCGGACACCTTCGAAAAGAATGCGTCTCTATCTCGCGAAGTAATATGAATCGAGGCAGATTCGCTCCAGCTCATATTAAATATGCCAAATAGTATACTTGGGACAAATGCAAATTTATTCGCAATCGCATACATGCCATTTGCGGCTGCACCAATAAACATCGAGATAATAGTCCTGTCCGAAACATTGAGTACCCACCATGCGATATTATTTGGCAAAAGTGGAATAGCGTATCGCAGCATATCCGAACGCAACGATTGGTGCGTCTCGCCGTGTAGCAAGCGAATGCGTTTCTTGCGCCGAATAATCACTAATAGGTAACCTATGCCTACTAAATTCGCGAGCACTAACGATATCATCAAGCTAAAGGCAGGTAGCCGCATGACCGCAACAAAGACAAAGGAGCATAGTGTACTCACCACGCCAATGAGTATGCTCGCGATAGAAAAATGCTTTGCATCACCAACTCCTCGCGTAAATTGCAGTAGCACTGCCGACACGACAGAGAGAACAATATTGAGACACACAAGAGCTAAGTACGGGATAGCAACAAACAGCGATACAATAGCCAACAGAGCGATGGCCACCCCTGTGATAGGCAGCACTATCTTGAATATCGTCGATAGAATACTGCTGAGCTTGTCCGCGTCGTCGCGCGAATCGATCGCAAACCGAAATGCCGCAAACTCGAGCTGAACCGATAAAATTGGCGCAAACAAAGCAATATACGTCAAGATGAGGTCAACCTGCCCATAGTCACTCGCCGACAGATAAAATGTATACAGCGGGACGAGCAAGAACGCGACGGCCTGCGTCGTGATCTTGCTAATGGTGAGGAGGGCGGTGTTTTTTATGAGCTCGGTAGATCTGCTCATACGCTTCTTACCGCCTTGTCAAGAAACTCAAATGATTGCTGACGCCTCTTGGTAAGGTTTTTCTCGTAGGTTGTATAATCAACGACAGATCGTAAATTCTTTTCCGTATCATCTTCTGGCAGAAGCCGATCTGACAATGCAAGGCTATCCACGAGCGAAAGAATCCGATCGTCTTTGTCATAATTCATTCCTTTATTATGCAATATCCAGAAATTCTTTCTATACTGGGCACAAAATATCACACCATGGAAAGACGCCGTAAATACATATTTGGCATGATGTATATACCATAAGTATTTCCCTGGGTTCTCATCTTTTGGTAGCATATAACCCTTTGCTGCCCCTTTCATTTTGAGCCACGTATCAGGCTGCCATATAACAATCTTGAGCCCTTCTTCTCGTGCGAGTTGCTGTATCCGTTGTTCAAACTTACGCGACACACTCACTGCGTAAATAAAGATATAGTCCTTCTTGATATGCTCTGCTGGTC
Organism: uncultured Candidatus Saccharibacteria bacterium; assembly: GCA_963519005.1. Classification (GTDB taxonomy): domain Bacteria; phylum Patescibacteriota; class Saccharimonadia; order Saccharimonadales; family Saccharimonadaceae; genus Saccharimonas. Next base: position 89,726 of record CAUQKK010000004.1, read on the forward strand.
GCTCTTCTCCATCGCGATAATCACCCCCATCAATGAGTAACGTTGGGTCGAGAACCACGGTGCTTTTGATTGCAAAATCTTCGGCTAGCCATTTTTGGCCATTTGGCTCTCTGACCGAGATATGATCAAAATCTCGTATCATGTCGCGAATGGCTTCGGGGTGATTAGTATTGCTACTTACTCGCCGTGCACCAAATGAGGCCGCGTATGATATCTTTGGCTTATTTTCTTCAACAAAATTCAAGAAGTAAGCAGGGTCATAATCATCGATCATTATATTCCACACTTGGTCGCTCCCTGCAATGTACGCATCATACCCAAAATGAGCCTCTTGCAATTCTTTATTAGTGGTAAATGTGCGGTCAGACAACCTAAGGTACTTCTTTATATACGCATCGTAGCTTATCTGATTCTTCTTGAGCCTATTGTAGATAAATGCCCGCCCGATATTACGCAGCGTACCCTTTATGCTCTTATCTCCACTGAAAACTGAGTATAGTTTTTGTTGGCCAGAACTTGAGAAGTCGATGAATTCGGGCTCAATGCCGTATCGCGTCTGCAAGACTTTTTGCAGCGCGTATGCCTGCATAATAGACCCGCAATTATGTGAACGATGAAATGTGATAATGCCGACTTTTTTCATAATAATATCCTCGTCTTTTAGATTTTTATCAATTTTCTAATTACAATAAACCCAAGGTTGGTACCAAGACAAATAATCAGTGCCGCACGTATTCGACCACTGTGCTTGACGTCTCGGCTCAATAGTGTGCCCCACTTGAGCCTCCGAACGGTACGTTTGATTTCATCAAATTCTCTTGGGAATTTTTTGCGGCTTGCATACATCAATGCACCGTATGATGCCGAGGCGACAAATAGGTTATTGTCCATTGCCTGGACGAGTTTCTTTGGTGGATTGCGGAGTGCTCTACCTGTCTTTTGCATATTCTCAATTGCTTGGTAGTGCCGAATGTTAAACTCCTGATGAACAGCGCTTGTCGGGTTAGCTCGATAGTAATAGAGTCTGCGATTGTCAACCACAATACAGCGCGCCGATATAATTGCGCGGGCCAAGAAGTCGAAGTCCTCCCCTATCGCCATCTGAGAATCAAACCGGATATTATTATGCTTGATGACCTCAGTTTTGTACAATTGGCAGCCATTATTACCCTTCTCGAGCCGTCCATTATACAGCGCGGTCAGTGCCTCGGTGCGCGTAAAGACCGACGCCGACGCAGCAACTGGGATAGTCGCATCCAAGAAATCCTGCCGCTCTGCATCGCCAAGCAGGTGCTTTGGTGTGCTCACTATGTCAGCATCAGTTGCCTGTGCATCAGCCAGGAGATTCTCAATATACGTTGGGTGGATTGAATCATCTGCATCAACGAAAGTAACGTAACTCCCCTGCATTCGCTCAATACCTTCGTTGCGGGCCGAGCTCACACCGCCATTTGGCTTATCAACAACGACAATCCTCTGGTCTTTCTGGGCAAGATCATGAGCAATATCAAGCGATCTATCTGATGAGCCATCATTAACGATGATAATCTCTAGTGTGCGATGCGTTTGGGCAATAATACTCTCAATGCATTGGCTGAGGTAGTGCTCCATATTGTAGACAGGTACGACAATACTAACGAGTGTTTTGTTGCTCATACAAAGCTCCTTTCTGAAACAGTGAGACCATGAGAATCGGCAAGATGAAGTTCTTTGCTGCAATATCGAAGAAGGCTTCTGCAAATCCATACAGGATGATGAATAAGAATAGAATATACATCTTCGTCGAGCGTTCTCGCCGCATCCCCTGCCAAAAGACGAAGGCAAATATGATAAAGCCAACTATTCCATAGCGAGCATATATATACACCGGGAAGTTATCGACCGGAGGTGTCCCGTACTGGGCTTTATTGTACACCTCGTCCGATCCAAATACCGACGGAGTGTACGCTGATTGCAGATATTGATCAATCAACTTGGGCCTGCCAGACATAACCCTATTTGCTAGATCATTATCGACGAGCACTGCCGCACCAATGCACGACACAAGAAGGCCAAGAATAAACAAATATGGTGCTATGGTGCTTTTCTTGCGCTCACCATGCTTGTGGAGTAGCAGCCTATAGGCTGGAATGAAGGCAAGACTCAGCAAGAGGCCCATGCGACTACCAGTCAGAATACCAACAGCAATACAAGCAATCAACGCAATACCCGTAAACACCCGGCGAGTACCATAGAGATACATACCACTGAGCAGTATTGGGAAGAACGACAACGACGCTTGGTTTGGCCCATCAAACCCAAGCGAGTATTTTGCAAATCCATACCGCTGCGATTCATTACCATCAAACCCAACATACACCATGGGCAGTACCCCCAAGAGTGCCAAAATAACCACCAGCAGATAAAACCCTACCGAGGTATAGAAAAATATCTTGATAAACTCATCTCTCTTGAGGATCAAAAGCGTGCTCGAAGTTAGTGCGAGCCATGCAACATTCGGCCACTGAAAAATAACTGAGATTCCAAGCACCGCAATATAAAAGAGAAGATATTTGCAATGCCACCTAGTAAGCTTGTTTGTTATGGCAAAATCTACCAGAATAATCCCCGATAGAACAATGCCAATTATCAGCACTAGAGGCAGCCACGCCGTCAACTGTGGTGATACCACGTAGAGGTAATAGTACGTGATCATCACAAACACGAGCGTGGTCGCGAGTATCTTTTTCAAATTTAGCTTTTGTAGTGTGCTCATAAGTTTTTTATTCTTCTCCCAGCTTCTCGAGGAGCCCTCTATAATAATTATATAATGTCATATCTTTGGCGGCTTTTTGGCCTGCTTTGCTCATGGCTTGCAATGTGTCATCCTCTCTGAGAAGTTTTTCTATATTTTTTGCTATAGACAGCTCAAGGTTCTCATCTGTATCAAGGAGAATAGCTGCTCTGTCTGACGCATATTCTGGTATGCCACCTCTGTTTGTTGTGATCATTGGCAAGCCTGCCGTAATCGATTCTATAACCGTTAGCGGCGCAGCATCATTACATACCGAGGGCAACACTGCAAAGTCACACCCGCGGTAGAGTAGCGGCATGTTGTCATAGTCGATATATCCGGTAAATGTCACGTGCTCCCGATGTGCTTCGGTGAGATCGCGCAGCTCCTTCAAAAATGGGTTTTTGATATCAGTCCCAAAGAACGAGCTGCCAACCACAAGCAGCTGGTAATTTTGTTCTTTAACCCGATCAAGCGCTCGCAGCAACACATCAATCCCCTTCTCAGGAGTCAGCCTACCACTGAATAATACGATCTTTTTTGAATCATCGATGGTATATTGTTGATGCAATAGCTTCGACGCGCGCTTCCTTGTCATTGCAGTAAACCGGGTATTGTCGACCGCATTCTTGAGCACAGATACGTTTTGTAGTGGGCCGCTGCCTTCATTACCTTGCGCCGATTTAGCGATCAAGCTATCTTTGATGAACTTGCTCACGACGATAATTTTTGCACCTACTAGATACTCATATGTCTTATAAAAGTTAGTTATCTCATTATGGATATGCACATAAACTCTACCTTTGTATCGTTCCTGATTTTTGTGCCACCGTAGGATGTGCGTCTGGATGATTGCATTCTCAAACAGTATTTTGCGATGGTTTTTGCGAGCAATATACTTTGATACCTTCCTCAAAAAATATAGCCGCTGCAGGATTGCTCGCAAAGACGCGCTCTTATTTGTATCGACAAGGCGCTGGAAGATGCTATAGAGTATAGAGTCCGCTGCTCTGATGACCCATGGGGTGTGTATAAAGACAAAGTTTGTATGTGTGTACGCCTGAGCCTTTTCTATAGCATCTGGCGTTGCGGTGCTATATACCGTCAGGCGAGGGCCGCCTTGCCGCTCATTCTCATCAATAAAATTCTGCACCAGATTCTCTACCGCGCCCCCCATCACCGAAGGCACTGGCAAGAGGCCAGTCGTTATGATCGCTATAGTTCCTTCTTGGTTCATCGAGCAGCCTCTCCCTCGTATTCATACAGTTGGCGCATATTCTTCATAATATTTGGTGTCGTGTATCGTGATAGTGCGGATTGGATTGCGTCTTTCTCGCGGTGCAAGGAGCGGTGCTTTTTGTGGTGCTGGACAGCCGCGCGAAATGTCTGCATATCACGCGCTGGCGTAGCACCCACCAACGAAAGAAGCTCAGCAACCCCTCGGCACTCCAAGGCAACGATTGGCATACGTCCCATCATCGCCTCAAGAATATTAACAGGAAGCCCCTCTTGCTTTGACGTAGAGACGTATAGATCCGACGCCTGGAGCAACTCTGGTATATCCTTTCTATACCCTAGAAAATGAACTTGACTCTGTATACCATAGCGAGCAGACTGCTTGTGGATCTTCCCCTGCAGACTATCTGCACCAACCAGCAAAAGATGCATCGATGCGTCTTGCTGTAAGGTTGTTTTGAGCGCACTGAGGAGCCAAGACTGGTTCTTTCTTTTCGACAGCTCAGCGACGTAGATTATGACGAAATCATTCGGCTTAATGCCCAGCTTAGCACGTATTGCCTGCCGCGAGTCGTTATTGATTGTAATATCAAACCGCTTCGGGTCCACCCCCACCCCCGGCACATACACCACACTGGTGGCGAAGTGGCGGTTGGCTCGGGCGTAGTCCTCAGCATTGATCGTGATGAGGACGTCGGTGTAGTGCGCCATCAGACGCTCGATGGGATAGTACACCAGCCAATTAAGCAGCGGCGCACCCGTAAAGAAGTGGAAGCCATGCGCAGTGTAGATCACCCGCGTGCCGCGCTGCCGAGCCTGCCGAGCGGCAAGACGCGTCACGACACCCCCCACTGGCGTATGAGTGTGGATGAGGTCGTACTGCTCGTGGTCGATAATCTCCTTGAGTTGGCGATAGGCCCGGACATTACTCAGTGTGAAGGGGCTGCGTGTAAATGGCACAACGAACTGCTTGTCGCAATCCTCGATCTGCTCCTCACCCATCGAGGCATAATGCACCTCGTACCCCTGTTCGCGCAGCATCCGCATGAAGGGCCGGTTGAACTTCTGGAAATTGGCAGTGTGTGAGGTGAAGAGGACTTTTTTCTTATTCGAGGGCATTATCGACTCCTGTTACTGTCCGCTCATTCCCCTCTGTGTGGCCACTCATCATCAATACCGCTCCAATCGTCTTTATCATGATCTTGATGTCGGTCAGGAAGCTCAGCCGCTGCACATACTCACCGTCCATCTCGGCTTTACGCTGGTCGTCTAGGTCGTCGCGGCCATTTACCTGTGCCCAGCCAGTGATGCCTGGCTTAACGGAATTAGCGTGGTATTTTTGGCGCAGGCTAATAAGCTTTTTCTCTGTCTTAATGACGGGCCGCGGCCCAACGATACTCATCTCGCCTTTGATGACGTTGAGTAGCTGTGGCAGTTCGTCGATGGATAGCTTGCGCAGCACCCCACCGAGTGGTGTGATGTAGCTATCTGCGTTGGTAAAACTATTGGTTGGCATATTCTTTGGTGCTTTCGTAGACATAGTGCGAAATTTATAAACTGTAAATAGCTGCTTATCTTTGCCAAAGCGCTTCTGGCGGAACAAGGCCGGCCCTTTCGATGTGAGGCGAATCGCCGCCGCGACTAGCAGCATTGGCAGCCCCAGAATCACCAGCGCAGCCAGCGCGATGCTCACATCTTCGATGCGTTTTCCGTATTCCCGATACATGGTATACCCCCTTGTTACCCTGTGTTGTTATTGTGCCGCGTACCCATGCGGCCGTATGCTTCAGCAAAAATAAGTTCTGTGCAATGGTGCAGCTAGCGCTTGGCTTTGGCTGCTGTGTGTGCGGCTGCAGCAGCTGCTTCGGCCGCGCGCTGCGACTGTGCGTAGTCGTAGGCAAAGAACAATCCTACGATGGCAAGCAGCAGTGCGCCACCGCCGCCAAGTGCCATTGCCTGCCCAAGCCCTATACTTGCTGGTGCGCTTGGCGTATTGACAGCGTCGACTGTTTTGATGCTAACTTTGGTTTTGCCATACAATGCTTTCGTCTGCTTTTCAAACTCGGTAATTGCCTGCTTGAGCAAGGTTTCGCTCATCTTGGGCTCGCCAGCATTCATCGAGACAGTGATGATGTCGGTGTTCTTTACGTGCTTGGCAGTTGTATTGGCTAGCAGTGTCTCGTAGCTCCCCTTGTATTGGGCGCGGTCGATCACTGGGTCGAGCACCCGCCGTGAGGTAAAGAGCGTCGTATAGTTGGTAAGCGTAATGGTGTTTTGACCCTGCTCTACCCCTGTTAGGAGCAACGTTGCCGAGCTTTTGTACTGCGGCTGCTGGACAGACAGTACATAGGCTGCACCCAGCCCAATACCAACGAGAATGGCAACAATCATCATCGGCCACTTTCGTGCATAATATCGTGTTAGTTGGTAAAAGTTGATTGTTTCCACAATGCCCCCTGTGTGTTATGTTCTCATATTGTTTGTCCCACCTATGTTCGACTATAGCATACATTTTGCCGAGCTCCAAGCATATCTTGCAACATATGGCGATCATACATTTATAGAACAGAGGTTATACCATAAGTCGTTGTGGAAAATTCAGCAGCGCTTTGACTCAATTATAATGATATAATAGCGCTATAGAATAATAGTCTTGATATATTTCAAAACGTAAGGATCATCAATGACAAACTCAACACCAACTAAGCTAACTTTTCCAGAACTCCTACATTGGATAAACCTCATCGCGAAACTTCCGTGGGATGCCGCAGGCGATTCTCAAGCCATCAATCATGCCGTCAAGGAAGTTCAAGACAACTACCCATTCAGACTAGAAACGGTTATTTCGGACAGTATAGATCCTTTTCTATGTCACGACGGGATAGACGTCAATCGTCTCAGTTCGACTCTAGCAGTTGTTGCACATTGCACTGAAACTGGCCAAGACCAAGAAATGGCTATCGACCTATTTGCAGAATATGTTCAAAAGCTACGAAGTACGTGGCCAAAATCACCGCTCCACCAGGAAACCGGAGACCGTTCATATGCACTATGGCAAGGTCCGCACAATTGCTTCGTCGAAATAGTCCACCCTCATGGTTGGCCTCCGCTGCTCATTGTGAGTCCACGAAGCGCGCGACTTGAGCAGGGCGGAATAACGCTCAACGAGTTCATAGGGGACTATATCTTCAGCCGCGTATTTCCACTGCGCGATCTTGGCATTATCAAGACTGCTATCCCAAGCAAAGCGTTTCGGAAGGACGGCAAAGACTATGCCTTGCGTCGAGGTGACGATCTAACATGGGATGCGTTCGAAGAACAACTAGCCCTCACAATCTCAAGGCTCCCCCGGCGTTCTTTCCTAATCATTGCTGATTCGCAGAGTCCAGACCATCTTCCTTTCGTCCAATTCTGCATCCACAACGATCTATCGCTCGACTATGCTGTAACTGCCGAGTTTACTGGAGAAGATATCGGAATACGCAAAGCATCATTCACCAGCGAACAGCGCCACACGCTCAATGGCCTCGGATTTGCTTACAACGATCCAGCAATACCAAATTGGGAACGCTATTGCCGATGGCCGCTCCACAGCAAAGCGATCACTGACATAGCACATGCTTGCGTTATACGGCTACGGGACATAGGGGCAGTCAAAGCGCCAAGCCAACTGCGTTACTGGGGGTGGGTAAACCCAGAAGACCCAAACCCCTACACACCTGATGATCAGTTGGATCCTGGTACTGATCGGTTGATACCCTACCGTCTTGGACTTGAGTACGAAGTGTTGGATTAGAGGTAACAAGTGGGGAGTATAGCGCCTCGCTCTACTCCCCACTCTCTCCACCCTGATACTCACTCAGTGTCGCGCGCACAACGCGCTCTTTGCCGTCACGGAGGATGGTGAGGGCTACGACATCGCCAGGCTGGTATTCGCCAATCAGGCTCGAGACGTCGCCTTGCTTACCCACGACGAGGCTATTGATCTTGGTAATTACATCCTTCTCACGGAGGCCAGCTTTATCAGCTGGGCTGCCTGCTACAATCGCGCTTTTCTCGCCACTTGTCATCACATACGCGCCTTCCTTCGCCGAAGCACCGACCTGCTTGGCAACATCCGGCGTGAGCATTACATAGCGCGCCCCAAGGTAGGCTCGGCGCACGCCTTTGCCCGCCAGAACCGACTTGAGCGTCCCCTTCATCGCATTGACGGGGATAGCAAAGCTAATGCCCTGAGCGTTAGTCGCCACTGCTACGTTGATGCCAATCACCTGCCCCGAGCGATTGAGCAGTGGCCCACCAGAATTGCCAGAATTCACAGCAGCATCGGTTTGGATAAGATCGGTTAGGCTCTCCGTTCGCTGAGTGCTATTGCCTGAGGTAGAGGCCGTCACGGGCCGCCCTTTGCCAGAGATGATACCGCTAGTGACGGTATTTTGGTAGCGGCCTAGTGCGTTGCCAATTGCCACAACCGATTGCCCCACCCGCACCGTTGCTGAATCACCCAGTGACAGTGGTGTGAGCACGGTATTGCCCACCTCGAGCTTGAGATAGGCAATATCATTAAGCGGGTCCTCACCCACCACTCGGACGTCATCATACCGCGTGCCGTCCGAGGCAATGACGCGGATGGAGCTTGCCTTAGACACAACGTGTTTGTTTGTGACGATGTAGCCATCTTTGCTGACGATAATGCCCGTACCCGCCGCCGCTGATTGGCGAGTGGTCGTGCGGAGCGATGATGATTCTTCGATATTGGTGATGATAGACACCACGCTCTTTGACGCTTTGTCGGCTACATTAGCTACTGCAGATTCATCGGCGGTGGGAGCGAGGTTACCATCGGTGCTAACCTGATCGCGCTCAGTGACGGTCGCATTGCGGTCAATTGTTCGCAAATAAACCCACATCGTCATCGCCACGACAAAGACAAGGGCAAGCGCACCCGCTGCAATAATAGACATGATTTTTGATTGACGCATGGCGCGCGCCGCCCGTTGGTCTTGCGCTGTCATCTGCGGTTGTTGATTCATAACCTCTTTTTCCCTTACCCTTTTTCTCACTTGCCTCGGCTACGCAAGGCCAGTGGCGCTCAGGCTGTTAAACAACAGCAAAAGCGTCAGCACAAGCCCAACCGCCAGTGTCGATGGCAAGACAATATCTGCCCCGCGCACCACACCATGCTGATAGTAGCTATTATAGGCACGCTCACACACAAAGCCAAAGAGCACCAAAAAGAGCGGCAACTGTGCAAGCTTGATCGCCCCCAGACCAGAGATAGTATAGGCAAACATCCAGTGATAGCTCACCCAGCCAAGCTCTGCAAAGATCGTTGCGGTAATCAGCGCGTAGGTACGCGTGAGTGGTTCCTCATAGCTACCGAGAATATGCCGCGCAGCACAGTATCCCAGCACCCATAGCGGTAGTACCACTAGGGCGGCATCCCATCGATAGGAACTCATAGCAAGAGCAGTCGCCCCAACAAAGACGCCAACACCCGCCTGAATAGCCACCGAACGGCGATCCGATCGTGGCTTGAGCACTACGAGCCACAACGCATGCAGCGCTGCCAAGACAACCTGCAGCCAAATCACTCCACTCGCAGCATACATCAGCATCACGACGCTAATACCCACCGTGAGGTCGATCATATTTGCCACAATATTGGCAAGCCAAAAGCGTGGCCGCACCGCGAGTGCCCGCCACTTACTGGCAATCACCAGCGCCAATGCGAGCCAAGGCGACTGCACCTCTAGGACGATCAAAAACAGCAGCGTCGCGAGGCCAAGATTGAGCGCCACATAAACGACCTCACTGACTCGAGACTGACGATGTGTATCATGCAAAAAATCCATCGCCTTTTATTATACCATTTTGGGCGAAAAAATAAGAGTCTAGGGCGAGATAATTCTGCTAGCTGTGATGGTTTCGTAGGTTGCTTTGCCGCGCCTAAGTTACAGAATCTCACGATAAGATCGTATGCCGCTTCCCTACTGTTCCTCCGATGAAGTGTAAGTTCATTATCAATGATGTTAACGATGTTTTTTAGATAAGCGTGAACAAGTTGGCGTGTGAAGGGTGTTAATCTTTTCACGATTCATCAAGGGAAGAGGCGAATGCTCCTTAAGAAAGGTCGTAAAACGTGTCTAAATAACCATACACCGAACGGCGTTTATCAGACCACTCACTAATCGCTAATTGCCGACGAAGTACCCGTCGTGGACTGGCCAACCACGACAACGAACTGCGTGTGGCTGCCAGTAGCTACCGGTGGTGTGCCAGTAGTAGCCTGAGCATGGTAGATCGACTCTAGTTTGGCCTTCGTGTTCGGCGCACTAGCTCTCCCAGCTACTTGGTAGATCTTGTTACTCCCTGCGCTGCCGCTGTGTGGAGCATTATCAATGCTGTCAATGACCATACCAAGCTTCTCTAGCTTGTCTGCCTCGCGCTTGGCTACCCCTGATACACCTGATGCATTGAGGACGACGATATGGGCCGACTCTTTAGATACCTCTGTGGCATTGAGTGTCTTGTTGATGTATGCTTGGATCTGACTGTAATCGTACGTACCTGCTGCGGGTATAACCGAGCTAATGCCGTTGACTGTCTGTGCTACCACTAGGTCGCCAACAGGTGTACCGAGCAAGCTCACACTCTTGATAGCATCACTCTTGATATTTTGCCCCAACGACATAAGTGTACGGATCTCACTTGTCTCAAAGTTAGTCCGAAGGTTCTTGCCTAGTGCATCAATGATCCCCGTCACCGCACCAAAGTTCGTCAGGGTACCAGCACTTGTCGCCTTTTCTTTGATAGCTACGAGCACCTTCTGTTGATTCTTCTCGCGGTCGAAGTTAGACTGCTCGAAGCCATACGATATACCCGAGGCACCGCGTGCCTGCGCTAGGTAGAGCGCATGCTCAGCATCGAGATTGACCGGCCCATTGGGGTAGTCGATAAAGTGACCATTCGGCGGGCAATTCTTAACCATCGTGGCATGGCTCGCGCGAGGGTTTCCGCCCCTACACTTCCAGTCGAAGTTACCATCCATCTGGCCACGAGGGTCACGGCTCTCGATCGTCACTTTGATGCCGCCCAAGGCCGAGACCAGGTCGCGCAGCACGGTGTAGTTTACATGCACACTGTACTGCAAGTCTAGCCCCACAATATTGCCAAAGAACTTGCGCGAAGCAGCTTGGCGCTCATCCTCTGCCTCGGTGCTTGACCAGTCGCTATTGACGCAGTTGAAGTACTCATTAATCTTACCTGCATTGCCAGAGTTACACGACCGGCGATATTTAACGTAGAGGTCGCGCGGGATGCTAATCATATAGGCATCCTTCTTGCTCTGGCTAACACTCAAGATCATGATGGAATCAGTCAGATACGACCCTTCGTGACCTGGGTCATCCTCCGATGTACCAAGCAAGAGGATATTACTCCGGCCATTGCTATCTGCCTTGAGCTCCTTTTGTTGAATCAAGCCAAAGATATCACCCTTAAAGATATGTGAGCTCGCCATAAAGGCCCGCCACAGCAACATCGCACCAAAGCCCACACCAATGATGACGAGGGCGATGATGATACGCTTGATCCATTTGCGCCGCGTCGATTGCGGCTTCTTGCGGCCTTTGCGGCCTCGCTTGCCACTGCCCTGCTCGAGGTCAGCAAATATATTATCACTCGGGTTGATGTCGAAGTCGGTTAGGCTACTGCTGGGGTTATTGGTGCTGATAGACGCACTGCGACGCGGTGTATAATTCCTTGGCTGCTCTGCTGTGGCCAAGCTGCGACTAGAGCCAGCCGTGCCCGTCATCGAGCGACCCATCCGCGGCATCGAGCCATCGGCACGACGAAGCGAGCGGGGGCGCCTATCCACCGCCCCGCCATCTTGCGACCGAAAACCATCTATCGAATTGCGACCCGCCATAAACTCTCTCTACTATACTGGATCTGCCCCAAAAAATAAATACGAAACCGCGCCCAAACTTGCACTTTGCAAGCCAAAAATGCCGCGAGAGACTGTGGTCGTATGGAGTATAAGCACATATTTGCACAATGCAGCACTATTTTTGCATACGGACATTACGATACAGCCCGAACCTTAACAATATTTTCACAATTTTCATACCACAACATATCCCATAAGAGCCGCTGGAATGTTACTTAAAATAATTACACTTATCTTTATAACCCGAGGAGATAACCGATGCACTACGGACTAACGATTTATGTTATAATTATGTCCATGAGCGAACAAGTTAAACAAACGATAGCACTTTACAATTATATTGACGAATCTCCTTACTTGTCTCAATCGCAAGCCAAAAAAGCAAGGGAATACGCTAGGGTCGGCGAGTGGGCTATTTCGTTAGAATACATTTGTCTCTGCGTTGCCTCTAACTTATCTAAGCAAAACAAACACTTGACAGAAACAGAGATTAAAACACTCGAGACTTTAGTTGCCATGGTAGAAGAAGATGAGGAGGGTGCATTTAATCACGACTACTTTAAGATCGTAGTAGATCGATAGCAGCAAACAGCACAGCCCGAGAGAGCAGCTACTCATTCTGAGTGGCTGCTCTCTTTATAAAATTTCTATAGCTGTCTGCTTGACTCCACCTCCATATATTGATATATATATTAATCTTTTGCGCCGACCCGCAGGAGATGGTACGTTTCCCACCCAGAGTTGAAAAGGAAGTGATTGTCATGGCTCTGTTCATGGCTATTCTCGCGACTATTGTTGGACTTTTCACGGCATTGTACGTCTTCATTGAGAATGCTGGAGATGTTGATGATAAGAACTTCGAAAAAAATTTGAAGATCAGTCTTGTGAAGGCTATAGCTACAGTCACCATAATGTACGTTGTCGCCAACTTCATTGTCTATAACTGGACAGGCAACAGCAAAATATCGGAAAGAGAAAAGGATATGACACTTGCCGAGGCCACGGCATCGTACGGCCTCAAGAGTGACACCGAGTATCCTTTTGATCTTGGTAATCGTATTGCTGGCACTGCCGGTAGTACGACAACAGGAGGTGGTTACTTCTACCTCTATAATAAGAGTAGCTGGTCACCAGCTTCGAGCCTCTCGGTTGGCTTCACAGCCAACGGAAAAAGTTATATCTTCGAGATTCCAATGTCTCATATAACTTTTATTCAGTCTGAAGTTGCTCAGCCTTCAATGAAGATGCACATGGACTACCCACTACCCGCCGGTAAATACACCATACGTGATACATATAGCGCCTGCAAGAAGCGCATTAAGTATGGTTGGTGGACGTGTGAAAATCACCACCTCAAGACAGAGACAACCGCGCGCGTGGACAGCGAGCTGCCTAGTCTTATTCAGACGGCGTTTAGCAAGTTCAGCGACACCCATGTTACCATCACTCTCACACCTGAGCAGTATAATCTGCTCCTCACGGGCGGAAACCCCGCTCCGTCATCAACCTCGCGTTGAGCCTCACAGTATGCGCTCCGCTAGGTCGGTGGCGGAGCGCATACATTGCAATTATTCCTCCCCTCTGCCCGCATTTAGTGATATAATACTTCATGATGGAAGCAAGTTTTTTGACCCGCCACCCCAGGCTCAAGGATATCGGTGGCTTTGTAATTTTTGTGGTGTGCGTCATTGTTGGCACGCTCCTTATCAATACCTTTGTATTTCGCAGCTTTAGCGTGACTGGCCCGAGTATGGAGCAGACACTCTACACTGGTGATCGGCTGATTGTCAATCGCCTACCTGTCACGATGGCGCATTTGCAAAATAACTCATACACACCCAAGCGGGGGCAGATTATCGTCTTTAAGAACCCGCTCTATAGCCCGGGCAGCGAGGATATGAACCTCGTCAAGCGCGTTATTGCCTTTGCAGGCGAGCGCGTCACAGTCAAAGATGGGACGCTGACTGTCTATAATAAAGAACATCCACAAGGCTTTCACCCAGACGACAGCTGGGATGGTCCTGGCTCTCCCACCAGTGGCGACACAGAGGTAACGGTGCCCGAAGGATCGATTTTTGTAGCGGGTGATCACCGTCAAGGCAGCTACTCACTCGACTCACGCAATGGCCTCGGCACCGTACCGCTCTATGATGTGATTGGCCCCGTCAGCCTGCGTCTCTGGCCGCTGACGAAAGTTCAAGGGTTTCAGATATAGCATCTGATATCGCTCTAGTGACTTCTCCATCCAGAATCTGAATGCTGTAGAGGTATATTCATTATTACAGAGTAATTTACACACTATCAGGTCTTTACCGAAAATAAATAAACCTTCTACTCCAAGAAGGCTTATTGTATGTTGCACTTTATTTCGTTACTTCTCGTCCTGTGTATGCTCTAGCAAGCCAATGATCCGCTCGAAGTCATCGTCGCTCGTAAAGCGGATAACGATCTGCCCTGCCCCGCGGCGGTTACCACGGATCTGGACTGGCGCACTCAGCTGCCGCTCAAAGCGCTGGCTAGCAGCCGTATACTGCGGTGGTGGTGCTGGGCGCTGCGCCTTGGCGGTCTTTTGAGCAGAGTCACTTGCCTCGGTGCGCTTAAGAATGGCCAGGTACTGCTCGATCCGCCGCGCGCTCCACTCTTCCTGAATAATCTTAGGCAAAATATCGGCAATCTGCGCTTCATCCAGGCTAATCAGTGGCCGGACTTGCCCCTCGCTCAACTTGCCATCGACTACTGCTTGGCGCACTACCTCAGGTAAGCGCAAGAGACGCAGTGTGTTGCTCACCGCACTGGGTGACTTGCCACCGACGCGCTGGCCGATTTGCTCGAGCGTAAGGTTGAATTGATCGCGCAGCTTGAGGTATGCCGTGGCGGTTTCGATGGCGTTGAGGTTTTGGCGTTGGATATTTTCGATAAGAGAAAGCTCGAGCTTGTGCTGATCAGACAACGTGCGCACCAGTGCCGGGATCTTCTCCAGCCCCGCCTTGGTAGCAGCCCGGTAGCGTCGCTCACCAGCCACAATGACATAGTTGCCTTTGTTATCAGGGGTGACGACGATGGGCTGCAACACACCATGAACACGGATGGACTCAGCGAGTTCATCGAGCAATACTTCGTCAAACACCCGACGCGGCTGAGTAGGGTCAGGCATAATTTCTGCAAGCTTGATCTGACGCAGGTCACTAATTCGGTCGTCTTGGTCGGCGGTTGGGTCGAACGATTCGTCCAGCAGCTCCGCCGGAATCAGCGAATCAAACCCCCGCCCTAAACCTCGTTTTGCCATTTATACCCCCGTTCGTTCGATTATTTCTTTCGTCACGGCTTTGTACGCCCGTGCGCCTCGACTAAAGCGATCATATGCCCCAATCGGCGCACCATGGCTCGGAGCCTCGGCCAGGCGGACATTGCGCGGGATAGACTCCGCAAACACCTTCGCCGGAAAATGCTTCGCAATCTCAGCCAAGACCTGGCTCGAGAGCGATGTGCGACCATCTACCATGGTGGGCAGTACCCCAATAAGATCAAGTGTTGGATTCATATTCTTGCGCACTAGCTTCATTGTCTCGAGCAGCTGCCCGAGCCCTTCCAACGCATAGAATTCTGCCTGGACTGGCAATAGCACATAGCGTGCTGCAATGAGCCCATTGACAGTAAGGAGACTGAGGCTTGGTGGACTGTCGATAATGATATAGTCGTAACCAGTCAGTTCATCAATCGCCCCTTTGAGACGGCTAAAGCGGTGCTGCGCCTTGGCCAGTTCTACCTCGGCATTGGCCAGCTGTGGCAGAGCAGGCGCGATAAAGAGATTCTTGTGCTCGGTAGGCTGGATGATATCGGCAAGCTTCTTCTCGCTCTTGACGACCTCTGTCATGGTAGCATCAAGCAGCTGCTTATCAATGCCAAGGCCGCTCGTGGCATTACCCTGCGGGTCAAAATCGACGACGAGGGTTTTCTTGCCGGCCTTTGCCAAATAGTAGGCAACATTAATCGCTGTTGTCGTTTTGCCAACACCACCTTTTTGATTTGTTACACAAATTACTGCCGTCATGTCCCGTATTTCCGTTTATCCTCTCCATTATAGCATAACCCACATTGGTTAGTGAGGCGAGGTAACAGAGTTATACACAGGATAAGGAGGCTTTTTCGCGTGATTACCTCTGTGATGTTTACATTGGCTACCCAAGGCCTACCTCGCGCTACTTTACTATGCTACCCACTCGAGGGTTTTCTTAAGTCTGATCATATTATACCTTCGTATTGAGAAGAAAATTCGCTACACCCCTCACACTCCTCTAGAGTAAGGTGACGCAATAGTGACCTAAGAGAAATTAGCGTTGCATATCTAACGCAAAGCAAAGAAGGTTGGGTCATCAAGCTCATTGTGCGCATGCGCTGAGGTTGCACTATCAGGCTGCTTGGCCAGTGGCACCGAGCCATCTGACTGAGGCTGCACAGTATGCGGCTGGTGGCGTAAGAGCTGCGCCGGGATTGTGGTGCGTGGCTTGGCATGCTGAATGGAGAGAAGTGATGGATCGCGTGGCGCAGCTGACTTAGGCGTGGTGCTCGCTGGTTTTTTACTTGGAGAAGGAGTGGCTGGCTTGGCAACTTTACTGGGAGTAACAGGCTTCTTCACCTGCTTACTAGATTGAGTACTTGATTGCCCAGTAGTCGCCTGCTCATCGCGTGCTTCGCCATTGGCTGGCTTGCGTCGGCGACGTCGACGGCGCTTGGCTGTACCTTCACCCGTAGTGGTGGCTGACGATGCCGCTGAAGTCCCCGTTTGACCTGCCAACGTTACACTCACCCCGGTACTGCCCGGGTGGATCCGCTCATTAATGGTATCCTCTACTGTTTGGCGCGACTGACTATACAGCTCGCGGCTATGCTCAATAATACACGACAAATGGCTCCGCTTGGCCTCAGGCAAATTAAGTGTAGTAGCACTAAAGGCTGGTGCCTTCTCACCATTAATCACCATGTTGATGATGAAGTTGCGATTATGCATCTGCGTGAGGTCGTTCTCTTCAAACTGCGGTTCAAACTGCTTGGCAAGAATCGGGCTGTCGTCTGGCGAGACGCGGAAGCTAATCATCGTCCCGACGTTGCCAAAGACCGCATCACGCACCGTTGGCTCCATCTGCGAGATATATTGATTAGCCACGGTGAGGTTGAGTCCATACTTGCGTGCCTCGCTCAGGATAGTGGCAAAGCTATCAGTTGCGAAGTTTTGGAACTCATCGACATAGAGATAAAATGGCCGCCGGTCATGAATATCGAGGATATCGCTACGGCTCATCGCTGCCAGCTGGATCTTCGTGACCAAGAATGAACCAAGAATTCCCGCATTATCCTCGCCAATCAACCCCTTCGACAAATTCACTACCAAGATCTTGCCCTCGTCCATAATCTGGCGAATATTAAATGACGAGTGCGTCTGACCAATAATATTGCGGATAATGGGATTCGCCGTAAAAGCCCCCACCTTGTTGAGTACTGGCGCGATGGCCTCCGTCTGGAACTTCTCCGACCAGCTGGCAAACTCCACATTCCAGAACTGCCGCACCACCACATCGTTGCAGTAGCCGATCGTCTCTTTGCGGAATTTTTTATCCGTCAGCATACGGGTGATATCGAGCATGGTAGGCTCGGGCCGATCGAGTAGTGCCAAAATAGTATAGCGCAAAATATATTCCAGCCGCGGCCCCCAACTGTCACCAAACATCCGCTTGAGCACACCAATCACCTCTGATGAGATTGTCGACTTCTGCGCTGGGTTGGTAACTTCCAGTGGGTTAAAGCCAATCGGGTGCTCGACGTCTGCAGGGTTAAAGTACACCACGTCATTTAGCCGTGCCTCGGGAATGAACTTCATATTCTCGATGGCAAAGTCGCCGTGCGGGTCAATAATGGCATAGCCTTGATTATGATAAATATCACTCAAGGCAAAGAGCTCGAGCAGGCCACTCTTCCCCGCTCCCGTCTGGCCGATGATGTAGACGTGGCGCGAGCGATCGCTCCGCAGCATGCCAAACTGGTGGTTGATTCCCCGAAAGTTGGTCAGACCAAAGGCCGAGATCTTCTCGTCGTCAGCTGCATGACCAGTGAGGACAGGTAGACGGTTGGGTGGTTCAGCAGTTTTGTTGCTTGCCCAAACGATATTGGGCGTCTCAACATTGGTGTGTGGCAAGTGAAAGACACTCGCCATCTCCTCAATATTAAGCAAAAAGCCGCGGTCGGCAAAGAGGCGCAACTTATAGCGGTTAAGGTCTTCCTTGCGGAAGCTGTCGTGACTCATGGTGAAACCATTAAGGTTGGTACTGTTATACTGCTTGAAGGTACCGATGATTGCCTGCATGCGCAGCCGCGCATCAGTGGTGCTATCGCCAAGGTATGCAACGCGAATCTTGACTTGGTAGCCCAGCTTGGCGGCCTTTTTCTCGGCTTCGGCGATGCGGGTTTTGTCGCGATCAGAGAGCTCCGTTACTGTCGTCATGTTGCCTTCGGGTGGTTGCCACAGCGCCATGAGGAACTGGCTAAACCACCGCGCCTTTGGGTGAAATGCTTCGCCAAAGAACCCACCGCCGCGCACGCGCCTCACCCACGCATCGGATGCTTTGTGCCAGTCATCTGCCACGGGGCGCACCAAAATTTGGATCCAAATCTCATCATCCGTATCCTCTAACTTGGCTAATGTACCTGTAATACCGGCTAGCGGATCGACTTCAAAGCTCTGAAAGGTCTTGATCGGCAAAAATTCACTCTCTGCCAGCACAACCTCTGCTGTATAGACAACATGATGCTGCTGCTCGTGTGCTGTATAGTCGGCTGTGGCAGTGTGGATTTGCACCGTGGGATACTGCGAATATATCTGACTCTCAACGAAGTTGCGTAGTGCACGCGGCGTCCAGACATAAAACTGAATCTGCCCACCAACAGACGCAATCTCAAAGCTGAGATGCTCTTGGTAGCCATCATTAATCTTGAGCTCGCGTGCATCACGCAAGATACCATGGAGGCTGGCAAACATTTGCTCAGCTGCGAGCTCAGACTTGTCGTTGGCACGGGGAATCTCGAGGATAAGCAGCTCACTCTCGACCTCGCGCAGCACATCAACCTGCCGGTTGTTGCGCCACGTCAAATAACCGAGGAGGATCACCACTGGCACCCACACATACCACTGCAGAATAATCGTGAAAAACGTCGTAAAAAATGCCATAATGACGCGCTTTGATTATAGCATGGGACATGTGTTTTGACAAGGTATGTACGCAATTTGTTCAATAGATTTGCTAAGACGACGAGAATTAGCCCATTAGAAAGATAGAAAGAGCACCCTGCTTTGCCCTGCCCCACTACTACAAATTCACTACACCCGTCTCAACCTGCTCGGCGACAAAGGCAGCGCCCAGGACGCGCTCGAGGCTGGAGATCATCTCATTTTCAACTGGTTGGCAGGTCGTCATCGTCACGTATGCCAGACCAGTCTCGGGCCAGGTGCGCGCTGCGATATGTGCTTCGGGCAAGAGAAGGGCCACACCAATGCCATACGGTACATAGTCGTGGCTCACCGAGCGTACCGCCGAGAGCCCCGCTCGCCAGGCAATCTCGCGCAGGGCTTGCTGCACAACAATCCGGCTATTGAGACATACTGCGCTCCCACCGGTGATTTTAAACGTCATTGTTTGCAGCTGCTCTGCTTTCATGGAGATATTTTATCATATTTGCGGCTATTTCTGGGGAGAATTATAGCAGGAGACAATAGCAAAGACGGTACCAAATATATACTTCAGAACCACCTTTAGCAGTAGCTCTTCCTCTATTACTTCATTTGGACAAAGTGCAAAAGCTTGCTAGTATCAACGAACATTTTGCGCTGGCTCTGGGAGATTGATGTTGGAGGAGATATCCTACTCCCCAAGCAGCAAAATTGACGACTTATCCTAAGGTGATATACTAGCATTATGATCAATACACTCACGACTACTCTCACCAAACTTTGCCAACCTCTCCCCCGCATGAGCGCTGCCATGAAGCAGTGGTTTTGTGATAACCTCTGGATTATGATGTTGCTGGTTGCAGTTGTTAATGCTGGGTACGGCGTATCCTTGCTTATCCAGCTGTATCAGGCCTTGACATCAAAGGTAAGTACTTTGCTGATGATGGTTGCACCACAAGCATCTTCATCGCTGACTACGCGGCGAGTTTATCTTGTCGTGGCATTGCTATGCGTTATTACTCAAGGAATCATTGCTAGCCTTGCGGTCCTCCCCTTGCGCGAACGGCGCAAACAGGGGTGGGTGCTTGCGGTGTGCAGTGCGCTGGTGATTGGCCTCTTTGCGATTATTGGCCTTATTCTCAATATATTTATGATGCCAACGGCCGTGCTGGTGTCGCTCATGTCGCTGCTATTTGCACTGGCAGCACTTTATGTTGCACACGAAGTGAAGGATGAATTTTAACACTCCTAGATCACACACCTGCCATCTTGGTTAATAACACCTACTAAGGTTACACTCTCTATTCACTCCCCGCTAACGCAATGAGAGAATAAATATCTCTATTGAGTTATTCATTTCGTGTGCGAAGCTAGAGAACTTATTTGCTTGGCGACAAGCTACCATTCTTCGAATGAACGACAAGAAAGAGGGTGAGTGGCAATACTATAAAGCCATGTAGTTTCGACGCAAACAGCTTGAAAACCACCCCTGCCTGTGCTACAGTATTCTGTAGCGATGGGGTGTCGCCAAGTGGTAAGGCAACGGGTTCTGGTCCCGTCATGCGGGGGTTCGAATCCCTCCACCCCAGCCAAGCTGTATAACAGAGTGAGTGACAAGGTTCCGTGATCTTTAGCTACCATGAATAACTACCTCTGTTGTAAAGCTTGGTCAAATAGGAATTATCGTCCAGTCCGGAGCGGCTGGACGGTTTGTTTTGTGATTTGGTTCTGTGACTTTCTGCTAGTATCCGCTATTTGACATATAATAAGTATCAATGAGTAAGAGCAGCGATAAAGAGCTATACATGCAGTGCCGTGACGCATATCGTGAATGGCTTGCAGATCAAAAAACAGATGATCGCCTTGTGGGCGTGAGATCTCCTGGATGGTTTTATGGCCCCTACAATATTCCCGCAGAGTTGCTGTTTCGAACACTGCACAAAAAAGTCAACGACAGAATCGCGATGCGTGCCGAATTTGACAGTAAGCTTCTTAATATGGTCTACAACAATGATGAATATGATAGACGGGCGCTAGCGGTAAAGCCGCAGCACCAACAGAACAAGACCTTTACAATTTACTTTCAGATATATTTTCTATCAAAAAGCACAAAAACAGATTTATTTAAAACACGGCTTACGCTTTCCGGCATTAAGTTTACCTGGTGTAGTGAGCGCGATTTTTGGAGGACAGTAAAGAAGACTGGTGATATAAGAGAGTATCGATGGCGTCGGAGTGAAGTATTTCCGAAGCTTGATAACGAGTCTAATACCTATACTGTTAAGGCTAAGGTCGCCAATCGCAATATGGAAGCGGCTGTTAATAAAGCCGCCAGAACCTTTCAGGGATTCATGGACTGTATTAATGTTGTACAAGTATTTAATTATCAGGAGCGCAATCTGTTGTATGGTCCGAGCAGCAATAAGACGGCTATAAGTAGTGTCGGCATATTTATAGCCGAGAGAGACGGCAGGGCTGAAATATTTTGGTCTACAACAAGGAGACATGCCCTGCCTTCAGAAAAGCTTAATGCTCTAGATACTGGCAAAAAGGGCTTTCTTAGGGTCTTGCTGAGGGCATTTCAGGATAATAATTTTGCCGCTGCTGAGCGGTTGAGGTGTGTTGTTATGGAATTTGCATCTGCACTGGACGCGGAAGATGTAAATCTTGGCTTGTTGGGGTTTTAGAGGTGTCTAGAAATTACCACCAGAAAAGCAAATGGCCAAACTCGCAGAGAGGCTGAGGTATTGGATATATTTAAAAATTATATCCCTGGAGAGAGATATTGGGAGCAGCAAGGATTCCTGATAAAGGAGACTCGTAATATCTATGTCCATCAGGGTGTCTCTAGCACGGGAGGCGCCCCTGACTACTACCTAAACTGGTCCAAGCAGTACGCTGAAGCTGCTATTAGAATATTAATCTGGCTTTATAATAATTGTGCAACATGGAGAAGTGACGATGATATAGATATATTTTTTGATCACTATAGCCAATCAAACCGCAAGCTTGAACTGGCTGAAAAGATATTAAGGAGCCGTAGCGTTCGTGTTGCACAGCCGTGACTTATGAGCTTCTGGGGCCTCTATTCTTTCGCTTCTCGTCTTTTGTTAAATAAATAGATAAATTGTTTTACCATAGCTTCCTTAAATTCGGGTGATTTCTCATTTCCTACCTTTGCGATAGTATGAATATCACGTACCCTCGGACGCTCGAACAGGACAAGGTCTGACTCCTTCGTATTTATTAGGTTGCCATATCGCGGATCAGACGTGATAATTTGGTGTATAGTATCAATGCTAATAATAGCATCTATACTGAGTATTGCGTCTAGTGTTAAATCTCTATATGTATGGTTACTTTTTCCTATAGTGTGCCAGACTCCTGCAAATTGCAGTACAAAGCTTATCGCGTCATCTGCTGACCGTATCTTCCTCCCTAGATATTGACCAGTTTCCTCTCTACTGGAAAGCTCAGCCCATCTTGCGTACAGTCGTATAGACGAGCCACCTTGACTAGGCGACGGCAACTTATCATTGTCGGCGAAGCGCCTGATAGATCGCAGCACGACAGCTTTGTATTGTTGCATCTGGGATCTTTCCAATTTAATTGAATGACTACCCCTTCCTGTACCATAATGGATCACGTGGTCCATAGTACGCGAGAACGTATCTATCCTGGCCCGGCTGGAAAGGTGCTGGAGGATAGCATACAATCATGGTACAATAGTGATTATGCTAGAAGAAAACATCATCCACAAAAAATCAGCCGGCGGAATAGTTTGCTGCTCAAAAGGCAAGATCCTCACACTAAATGTAACCAAATACGGTGAAATCGTATTTCCAAAGGGGGCCATTGAGCCTGGTGAAAGCCCAGAAGAGGCAGCAGTTCGCGAGGTTTTAGAAGAGACTGGCTATCATGTTAAGGTTAGAGCTCCGCTTGGTGAGGTGTCCTATGAATTTGACGAGGACGACGGCAAGCGATATCGAAAGACGGTTTATCATTATCTGCTGGAATTGGTGGACGAAAACGAAACCCCAGAGCCCAACCGAGAAGAGCACGAAAATGATGAGGGTATAGAAAATTTGTGGCTTTCGATCGAGGACGCCAGAAAGCACTTGACGCATGAGGACAGTAGACAGAAACTCGAGGATGCGATTACTCTATTGAGGAGCTTTCGTCCTTAGAGCGAGATATAGCGAGAGATATGCCACATAGGCCCAGTTCTCTTGCGAATATTTCGTCAAATTCTGGTATTGATAACTCTGGCCTTTTAATGCTTAATCGGTTAAATATCCTTTGGCTTATGCATTCTCGTATAAATACATATCTTTGCATTTCGTATATAATATGCAAATCACTTCGCCTTTGGTTAATTATCTTTTCCCTGGTTAAGTCTATTTTTTCTTCAACTAACCGTAGTCTGCGGTCGCGAACATTTTCGTATTCTATGATTCTACTATCATAGTCAAGAGTCTCACGAAGCGACCCCCCATATATAGAAAGTCCACTTTCACATAGACCTAAAAAGTTCTCATAATAATCCGTCAAGGGGTTATTGGGAGGGTTGGTGCTATCCGGATCGATGATTGTTATGTCTATAGGTATTTCTCCGAATCTTACGTTCATTTCTTGTCGACGACCTTGGGAATCTTCAATAATCGTATTTTTATAAAATATCTTATCATGAAATTCAGCTTTTGCGCTATCAAGATCGCCAACAACCACCACTGTATCGATATCAGACCCCGGTCCAACACACCTATCGATGAGGTAGCTGCCAATGATAGAAATGGACTTTATGTCAGCGTCAATCCTATCTACTAAAAAATTTGCCAACTCATCATGAATGACAGTATTAGATTTCTCTCTGTTATTTGCCATAGCTACTATCCTCGGATAAATATAATTTTTTATCACCAGACTCGATTCGTCCAAGTTGCATCTCAAATATACACAGCTCAACTGCGCCCGGATTTATAATCTTATGCTTTTTGCCGCGACGAATAAGAACGCGTTCGTATCTAGTAGCTACGTGTCTTTTTATGTCGCCAACTTCATCTTCGAGATAATAGACCACTTTACTGTCTGGAATCCATATCTCGTCATAGTTATCATGGCTCTCAAGCGCTATCGATGCATTTGGTTTAAATATTAAAAACTTTTCTCTATATATCACTTTGTCGCCGTGGTGATCGTTGCGTAGTATTACTGACTGCCCCCAATCTCGAGCGGTGGAGCGTTCTATTTTAGAAATGGCTGCTTGTTTTGTCAAATCAAACATCTTTAACGTCCTTTATTTCTGCATAGTCAAAAAAATTATGGTTTTTCATGCCCGTGCTGTCGCCTATATAGCGAACATATTCATTTAATAGTGTATCAATTTTGCTATATATCTCTTCTACTGTCTTTCTATCAAAATGAGAGTTGAAGTTATATAGCTTCAGGCATCCATAAGATTTGCCCATATACTTATAGGAACGAGAGCAGCTGAAAAACACTCCTATTTTATGCTTCTTGGCTTTTTCTAAGAGGAAGCTATAAAAGCCTGTATTAAAATCTTTGATCTCGTCGGCAATGTCTTGATTAGTATCTATGTCGATGTTAAGATCTCGATATTTTTCCGGCTTAAGAATTAGAAAAATTAAATTGGAGTTTTCCTCAGAATTGCATACGATAGCGTTGGTTTTGCTAAACTTGCTCTTTAGCAAAAAGAAGGCTTCTGTATGATTTGCTAGTATCTTGGTAAAGCCCTCCACCCCAAGAGTTTTGAGTGTGCTATAGGCAGACACTGGGCCGTGTGGCGATCTTGAAGATTCAAGCGTAAAATCATAGGGAGCATATTCGGAGAAAGTCATATTCTCATCCTCTGAATACTTCCCTTCAATAGCAAACAGAGAACGCTTGTCTTTTACAAGAAATACTGAGCTTACATAGCTACAGTATCCTGTCTTGTGAAAGTCTGCCGCAAAACTATCCGCAAACTTGATCTGTTGAGATGCTATAGTCTTTGCTTTTAGCACCGACAATACTCTAGGGCAAATATTTAGGGGGTTCTTATTGAAATCGTATCTAGATAATAAAAGATAGATCCAACCCAGCACACTATCTACGTGTATATGAGGAGTGTAGTCTAAGCTGTATACTTTAACAATATTATCTACCATAGCCCTAACTGACTTCACGTCATCAAAAGTATGGTTATTAGTTGTCATGCCATTCAGTATAATCAGCGGAAGACGACCACCTTGTTTTATTATTGAGATAAAAGAAGACTCAATATCCTCGACTCGAACAATGCCATCATAGGTTGCTAGTCTTATGCAATTCTCTCGACCAATCCCCAGCCAGTTGCATATTTGGATGTGAGAGGGGTGTCCTAGGTTATTTGAAATTACATAATTCCTCCCCCATACTCCCCTTCTACTAGAGCCCTGTATAGTCTTTGAAAGACCTACCTTCAGTGCATATAATAGAGTCCCTTTGCCGCCAAATGTAAAAATACCACCTGAGCTATTCGCATCCCAGCCAGCAAGCTGATTAAGATAGTTTATCACAGCCTTTTCAATCAGCAGCAGTTTACCGGACGGTAGATCCATGCAGAAGTTTGGGTTTGCGAGGCTCGAGAAAAAACTAGCGACCTGGCTATAAATATTTACATTTGGATGAATATTGTACATTACACCGGGCATGTCAAAGTTTATAGTATTTTCAAATAGACTACTGAATTCGTCTATAAAATCACTTGTATTTTGTGGCTCATAGTCAAACTTGATCTTGGCTAGTTCGTCGCTATATTTGAAGTCACGGTATCTAGAGTGAAATACGGAATCCGATTCCTTGCTAGTCAGTACCCTCTTGCCAAATTTATCAACCAATTCCGTAATCTGCTTTTGGTTTCTATAAAATAAGTTATCTAAATCCATACACTTACCCGGGTGTTATATAATATTCTCTCGCTCAAGTATTGAGA
Source organism: uncultured Candidatus Saccharibacteria bacterium (assembly GCA_963519005.1). Taxonomy (GTDB): domain Bacteria; phylum Patescibacteriota; class Saccharimonadia; order Saccharimonadales; family Saccharimonadaceae; genus Saccharimonas. Next base: position 115,878 of record CAUQKK010000004.1, read on the forward strand.
GTAGTTTGCTCAGATGATTCTGTTCATCAATACGCGGACACCTCTCTACATAGTCTCTTATGATTTCTAGCTTAGATTCAATGGTTTTTTCATGAGCTAGCCTTGGTATGAAGCTAAATGCAGCTAGTTGATCTCCGATAGCGTCATATCTATCTTTGGATAGTCTAAGAATTCGACCTTCGAATATTCTGTTCATTCCTTCTATCTGGTCTAACCTCTTTCGATCTATCCGTGCTATCATGGAGTCTATCACGGTTCCGTGTGTGACTATTAGGGAGCTTTTTGGGCTGCCGGTATCGTCTTGAAATATTTTTTCTGTAAAATCAGCAACTCTATCGACCATTTCCTTGTTTGATTCGCCGCCATGACTTTTATAGCCATCCCTGGACAATTCCGGGATAAAATCCCATAGATGATGTCGTAATGTCACGCTTTCTGCGATCTCGCTAAACGTCAGACCATCTAGGCACCCGAAGTCCTGAGCTCTCAGTCGAGGGTCAAAAACAATGTCCAAGTCACATCTTTCGGCTATAATTTCAGAAGTTTGAACGGCACGCCGCAGGGGGCTTGATATGATCATATCACCCATTCCATTGAGGGCTACGGTGCCCATCATTCTATAGATATTATCAGCCTGCCTATGCGCCACCTCAATACCGTATTCACTCAGCTCTCTATCTCCGCCTGGGCCGACAATCTCCCCCTTGCGCTTATCTATGGGCGCGTGGTGTACGACGAAATGACTAGTCTTTTCCATCTTTAGGTCCATAATTTATTTGATAGTATTCGTGAATGCTTGAAAGATCGATTCTTGAAATTTCACTAATATTTTCCGTTATCACACTTGGCATGGACACAATATCAACATATAGAGAGCATATTTCGTGAAATGCACGCATAGTACTTATGATGCTCTTTTTATCTATATCAGAAAATAACAAAAGACCTCCATGTTTCTCTAGTAAAAATACCTTACCATTCTTAAAGTACTTGTCATCCCCGAAGCCACTCACTCTATGATTCGAAAAAGGCACGACCTCAATCCTATCTCCAAAATAATCCGCATGCATAGTGCTCAAGACTGGAATTGATCTGCCAACTATAGCCGCTAATGTGATTGGGTGGGCATGTGTATGGAGAATTGCGCGAATATCGCGACGCTTTTCATATATTTTAACATGTGAATTCAAGTCCGATGAAGGTTTTTTTGAGTTGCCCTCCGGCACTCCATTGCTTATGACAGAGAATCTGTCTTGACTCACATCTTCAAAATTTATTCCAGAAGGTGTTACGTAGATAAGTTCTTCCTCGCCCTTAATACTTAAGTTTCCAGATGATCCAATTTCAAGACTCAACTCACCCAAGCCCCTACAAACATCTATAAAATAATTTAAATCACAGGAGCTCATATTATTCATTACTGTATTATAACATATTTTTAATTATCCTAGACTGTATGTATTGCATGTATGATTCGAATAAGCACAACCCTGCAGACTGTCATGTCATAACAAGCCATCGCTAAAGCTTCGACGGTTCGGACTGTGGAGACCTTCCGAACAGGATTTTGTCCTAGTTTGCTTCTGTTGGTAAAGTTTCACTGAATAGGAGTTAACACCCGGCCTGGAGCGGCTGGACGGTTTGTTTTGTGACTTGGTTCTGCGATCTCCTGGTATGATATGCTTAAGTCAACTAAGATTGGGCGCTGGAGAGAAAAGGGCTTATTGGTTGATGAAAGCTAGTGCAATTCAGCTACTGTAAATAAAACTTTTATAAAGTATTAACTAACTTTATAAAGTTGATTATAAATAGGAATATAGATTATAAAAAGAAATTACAAGAAATTATGGACGCCAGTGGGCTTTCGCAGCAGTCGCTTGCTAATGATATAGGGGCATCTTTGGTGATCCTTAATAGCTGGATAAATGGCAAGTCAACCCCAACTCGCAAGGCTCTACTATCAAAGATTGACGCCCTCTACAATAAATACGTAGAGGTCGAGGATGAAGAATTAATGGACGAAAAAGTTAAGTATTATGGCCCTAGAGACCTAGCAACTGTCTTCTATATCAGTTCAGTCATAGAATTGTTAGAAAATTTTGATGAAAATAAAACAGGTTACACTATGAACGATATTTTAGAGCTATACAACGTTTATCTGTATGTTAATAACCTGGTTCTTCCAAAAGATATCGGTAACAAAAAGCTGAATGAATCATTGCACTAAAACCTAAACTGCTTAAGGCTATTGGCTTATTTTTCAGTAGAATAAACGAAAATAATGTCTTTGAGATAGTCAAAGACGTAAAATTCGACTATCACGAAGATCTTTTGAAGATGCTCTCAGAGCACAAGTGCTACGATAAAATTACGTCAAATATAATGCTTCAAGCACTCAGTTCTTCAAAGGTTGCCGTGTCGAGTATACTGGCCAATAAGCAAATCGTAAAGCAATATGATCAAGACATACGAACGCTGGTATTATTAAGCGCAGAGAATGCTGAGTATATTATCCAAAAACATTTCGAAAAAAATGAACGTCAAGATATTCACCTGCCTCAAAGCCTCGCAAAAGAGGATGTAGGCGATCTATTGGAATGCTATATAAATAGTGCAGATGCAAATCCAAACTACCTGCAGCTAATTGCTCGGTCGAGACCAATCCCAGGGGCAGGTATTGATGACAAAATAAAATTACTTGCAAAGCAACGATATGCCGAATGGAATGATAACTTCTTTAAAGAAAACAAAGGCAGCTTGCTATTTGCGACTGAAATAACACTGTCTGATACTCAAAAAGAAACTGTTGATATATCGCGCGATGGTTAGACCACTAGGTTTACCTATAGTAAAAAATGACTCAAAGAAAATTCTGATAATCTGTCGGTATTAAGTAATTTTATACATATCTTCCCGATCGCAAACAAACACATGCTCCTTACTCTACCATCTTACTCATCACAGCTAGGAGTCGTTGAGCGCTTTATGAAAGTCACTGGGCGCGAAGAGTATCCTGAGGGTGCACATTTCCAATTTATAGATCAAAGTACCCTTATGCAGGTAATGATGTATGAACAATTTCTGCGATCAGAAGGTAAAGAGCTTGAAAATATCATTGCTTGGTACTTTAACGATTACCTAAAAGATACCTTTAGTGCTGATGGCTTTAGCGACACCCCTGACGCCTTCATTCTCCTATACTTTGCCATCAGCTGCTCCGAGTCTTGCATAGTAATTGCTCCCGTGAGTGCAGTCTGAAGAGCGCGCATTGCTGAGGAGGTATCGTTCTCTTTTCGAATTTTTTGTATCTGCTCCTCTAGCTCCTTTCGTGACTGAGCCATATAGCGCATGTCGTTACCGCGAAGATGGAATTCGATTGCTCTTTGATTGCCATTGCGTATATTCTGAACTAACTTCGACTCAGCAAGATCGGTGATATTGCGGCGGCCAACAGCAATAGCAGATTCCGCCCTATGCCTGAAGTTATCGTCTTCGTCTCTCCATCGATAGTAGGTACTGCTACCAATACCCACCTTGCTACAGGCGTCCATGACGATACCGTGTTTCTCTAGCTCGGACAGCAAGCTAGCTACCAACCTATCCGTCTTTCTTGTCATTGCTGCCCTCTCTAGGGGGTATGAGCTGTCGTTTTAACCCCGTCTCCTTCTCCCATCTACTGATAGAGACCTCGGCATAGACGGGAGATTTCTCCATAATATAGCAACGCCGCTTCAGTTTTGCTGCTGCGATAAGCGTTGATCCACTGCCGCAGAAAGGCTCAACCACTAAATCGCCCCGTTTTGTGAGAACTTTCATATAGGGTATGAGAATTTCTAAAGGTTTTACCCCGAAGATGACGCCTTGTCCTGAGCTTTTCTTGTCGTTAGCATCAAATTCAATAAAGTCAGTAGGGAGCGGCGGCTTGTTCTTGTCATACTCCTCCCATTCAGGCTTGCCCGATATGGCGTATAGTGCTGTTTCATACGTTTCTTACAGAGGGTCTTCTTCCTCGTCGGTATTGTATGCTACTTCACCAGATCCTCCAACCATAGCGATGTCATGTTTGGAAAAGAATTTATGCTGCGAAGCAAAGCCTTGATGACGGCCCGGAATGTGCCATACGATCATATTTCTGACTTTCCAATATTTTTCCATCTCACTCCAGATAATGCGTAGATTCTTCCAGTTCTCATAGCAGATAATCGAAAAATCAGGTTTGGCATGGTCTGCAATATTTTTCATCCACAACTCAGTAAAATTGTTAGGCAGCGACTCGGTTTCTAGGTAGCGACGATTGCGCCGCGACCCCAGATCTGTCACCGGCTTACCGCCACGAATTGCGCCGGAATAATCAAGGATATATGGCGGGTCGGTTAGGCACATATCGGCCTTTTCTCCTGACATATAAGCAACGAGAAGTCACTTGCGTTAGTGCTGTCGCCGCACATAAGTCGAGAGTCGCCGAGCTGGTATATATGACCTTTCTCTACGGTGACATTACCAATGCCAACCTTGCGCAATTCCTGCTGCAAGTTAAAGGTATCTGTCTCCTCCGAGTCGCCATAGTCGTCGAATATAATGTCCAGCTCTTTATCGGCGAACCCAATATCGACGAGCAGCTCTTCATCGAATTCCTTCAATAGATCGAGATCCCAGTCGCCACCTGTGTGATTGAGGCGGATATTAAGATCTTTCTCCTTATCTTCTTGTGAGGTTAACAAAAACTGCCTCCACATGCGCATAACCCATTTCCTGCAGAACTTTGAGTCTCATGTTTCCGCCAACGACAATATTTTTGCGTGACGGATGGGGGGTTGACTATGAGTGGATCCACGAGACCAAACTTGGCTATACTTTCCTTTAGTTCTTACAGTTGCTCCTTAGCCCATCGCCGTGGATTATATTCGCTAAATCGTAGCTCATTTACGGCTACCTGAGTAATCTGCAGTTTGCTATTGTTTCCCATAACACCTCCGAATAAGTTTCGGAACTTCTTCCTTGAGTATTATAGTATCGAATTCGTCACTAATCGCCTCAGCGATATCTTGGTTCTCCTTGCCGGCCTCATGAAGTGCGAGTGCCCTATATTGTATCTCATCTTGAGTTGAGGCCCGGACATCAACCTTGTAGCCTAGTTGTCGGTATTTTTTGATAATGTCACCGTAGGCTTTTCTGACATCCTCCAGCGTACTCTCTGGGTAGATTGGAATGGTGTACATCATTCGCTGGGTTATTTTATCGTACGACTCATGAACCGGTTGATTCATTTCTACAATGACGACACCATCTGGGCTGCAGTTAAACTGAATCGGCAATATCACTTCCTCCCAGTAGGGAGATAATTTGAACAGTCGGCGAGCCTCTTGTATGCAAGCGCCCCGGTGTTCGGGATGATGATAGGCTCGTGCCCATATGTCAATAAACTTAGGGTCATTTCTGAGTCTGGCTAGCATTTTTTGTACAGTGACTTCTTTTTTGGGCATACTAAAATAATACCGTAAATGTCCCATTTATCCCATTTTGATCTGATGTGCTGTGGGATGACCCGCTTGCTACAAGATGCTTGGTAGCAAGCGACTTCACCTAAGCTGCAGCCGCTTTAAGGTTCCAGACCTTCACGCTCAGCCATATAGCATTTTTCGTCTGCTGAGGCAGGCTTTTTTATTACCGTTACAACCATCTGAGGGCATAAGAAAACTACAAACCTTCTCTTGCTCAGTTTATCCCTAGTTCAACTTATTACACTCTAGTGTATTCCGCCTGTAATTTGTCAAAAATCAGCAAGAAAAAACTCACCACGCAAAAAATAACTTGGCCATTCACGCTTGCATAGTGTAGTCTTATTCATCAGCGCGGTGTTCACGCGGCATTGTTGCCTCAAAAATCTCGACGATTTGCAAAGCTTTCGTATAATCCCGTAGCTCGTCATCTGTCATCTGGCTAATCTCAGAAGCCGTTACCGTATAGGGATCTCTCCGTCGAAATGGTGTCTCAGGATAATCAAAATCCGTTTTACTTACTATATACTCGATCGCCTCCAGGCGCGTCATCGGTGTAGGTGTCGGATGCTGGTCATAGGCGTCAGCAATCGAGGGGGGGTAGTTTCATGGTGTGTTGTCATATATGTATGAAACCACACCACTTGTCATAAAACAATAGCAAGGGTGCAAAATGGCGCCTTAACGCCGCCGACGCGAACGCACCACAGCGTGCCCTTTGCCAAAGTAGGTGCGCCCGAGCCACTTATGCCCTTCGATAATCGCAAGCGGGACGAAGAACGCTACGATCCAGACGAAGACGCCATCGCTCCACGAGATAGGTGCCACATGGAGCCACTGCTCGAGCGGCCCAAACAATGCGACCAGCTGGAGCACAATCGACACTGCCAAGCCACTATAGAATGCTGTGCTCCACCGCCGAGCGCGCTGCCAGACGGGCTCGTAGTCGCTGCGGGCGGCGAGAGCGCTGGCCCATTGCATCACCACCAGCGCACAGAAGGCAATAGTGCGCGCATACCCTTCGCCGTGCGAGTGATAGTACATGCTGTAGAGCCCCAATGTGATAACCGCCATCACCACCGCGATGAGCCCAACCCGGCTTAGCATAAAGCGGCTGAGTAGTGGCGCCTTGGGGTGGTATGGCGACCGCCGCATCGCCTGGGATGAGCCTGGCTCGACGCCCAGTGGAATAACCATCGTTGTATCCGTCACCAAATTGACCCACAAGATCTGCACCGGCAAAAGCGGGATAGGCAAACCCACCAGCAGTGAGCCAATCGACACCAGCACTTCACCAAGGTTTGTCGCCAGCAAATACACCACCATGCGCTTGATATTAGCGTAGATCGTCCGCCCCTCGTGCACGGCACTGATGATGGAGCGAAAGTTGTTATCGAGCAAGATAATATCGCCAGCATCGCGTGCTATCTGCGCTCCCGAGCCCATCGCGATGCCGACGTTAGCATTGGTCAGCGCGGGAATGTCATTAACGCCATCGCCTGTCATGGCGGTGATGTCTGTTGCATTGAGCGCCGTGAGGATGCGGTGCTTGTGCTCTGGTATGACCCGCGAGAAGACGCGCGCCCGGGCCACTACAGTAGCCAGCTCGCCGTCGCTTAGTTGACCAAGCCGCCGGCAATCATACACCTCATCGCGCCCTCGTACAAGGCCAAGTTGCCGCCCAATCTGATACGCCGTCTCGAAATGATCGCCAGTAATCATCCGCACTGTGATACCCGCTTGGCGAGCTCGAGTAATCGACGGCCGAGCCTCTGGCCGCACACTATCTGCCACGCCAACTAACCCGACAAACTGCAACCCCTGACGGGCTGGCAGCTGCTCCAGCGAATCAATCGGCGCGCGAAGTGCCGTATACGCCAAGGCAATCACTCGATGCCCCTGCCCCGTGAGCTGCTGCAACGCCTGGAGCATCGCGCGCTTATCTGTGCTGGAAAGCCGGGCATGGCGAATAATTGCCTCCGGTGCGCCCTTCACACACAGACGATATTGCCCAGTGCCAACTGCCTGGAGTGTGCCACTCATCGCCAGTTTATGTTCAAAGGGAAAGAGCGTCAAACCCGCCCGACGCTGCGGCCGCGAGACGCGCTGCTCATTGCAATAGGCGGCAAAGGCTCGATCAAGCGGGTCATACATCTTGCTTCGGCTATTGGGCAAGGTGCTGCCAGCCAGTGTCTGGAGTAGTGGCTCGGTGCGATTGCCTGGCGCCCAGACGGCCTGGACAGTGAGTTTGTTGCGCGTGAGGGTACCCGTCTTGTCTGTGGCAATTGTCGTCACCACGCCAATTGTCTCAATTGCCGCCATCGTCCGCACCAACGCCTTGCGCCGCGCCATCCGCTGCATACCAATGGCCAAAATGACTGAGATTGCCACTGGCAAACCCTCCGGCACTGCACTAACGGCAAGTGCTATCACAAACTGCAGCGCCGCCGTGAGCTCCATACCACGCCACAGCGCCAGCCCCAGCGCCACCACTGACGCCACCAGCACAACGATGATGATTTGGCTCACCAGCTTATCAATCGTCCGCTCCACCGGGCTTGCCTCGCGTGGCTGACCCGAGAGGGCGGCGAGTTTGCCATACTCAGTTGCATTCCCAGTTGCCGTCACAATGGCAAGCGCACTGCCACCAATTACAAACGACCCCTGATACAAACAATTCCGCCGCTCATAGAGTGCCGTTGCCATCGGTAGAGTTGCGCTGTTTTTCTCGATCGGGAGCGACTCACCCGTCAGCTGCGATTCGTCCACCCGAAGCGAGCGCGCCTCGAGCACCCGCGCATCAGCCGGAATCTTATCACCCTCTTCCACGATGATCACATCACCTGGCACAAGCTGCTCGGCATCGAGCGATTGCTCCCCTTCGTGCCGACGGACGCGCACCTGCAAGGGAGCTTTCTTTTGCAACGAGCGAATGATACGCTCGGTAGAGAGCTGCTGCGTGTAGTCGATCAACGCACTCACCACAATAATCGCTAAGATAATCAACCCATCCACCACCGCCTGGTGGAAGAAACTAATCGCCGCTGCCGCAAACAGCACCAGCATAAACACCGAGCAAAATGGCTTGATGAGCCGCCGCCACAGTGGTTCGTGTGCAACGCGGATAATATTCGGGCCGTAGTGCTCCAGCCGCTCAGCCACAGCAGCGTCATCAAGCCCACGGACGCCAGACGATAGATCAGCCATCGTCTGCTGAGAAGTCTTGGCATGGTATGTCATAATAGATCTATTATAGCACACCAAGCATAAGCATTCTGGACAAATCACCACGCATCGGCGTATACTAGAGCCATGACAAAAGCTCCACACACCACTGTAACCAAAACTAGGGCCGCAGCCAAAAAATCATCGAAGCGCACCAGCACACCAGCCACTCGCCCCTCATCGCGCCAAGCCAAGCAGCCCAAGACGATCGACTACTACCCCAACCGCATGACCATCGCCGTCTCGGTGCTGGCTGGCACAGGACTTGTCTTGCTGTGTTTGATGGTGCGGATGACAGTGATTGTAGAGTAATATCAAAGCACAGCCAAAGCGTGCTATACTTTCCCATGAATCTTGTTTGATGGTGTGCAAGCATATAGGACAAACGTTATACACTGTCAGCATCATCTAGATCGCTTCTTACTCGAGTAAAAACACACAGAGGGTCAGCATCGTCCCACCGTTGTATCCTTGCCACTAATCCATCAGCAAATCGTGATATACTAAAGAGCATGAGAGTACGGATAGAGATAGACACGAAGACCTTTGTGCGGTTTTGGCTGGTGGTGATTGGTTTTGCATTTGCAATTCTCGCGATTTATCTGGCGCAGACTGCCTTGATTATGATTGGCACGGCAGGGTTCCTCGCGCTGGCGCTCAATGGGCCGGTCAATGCCATCGTCGAGCGCCTACCCAATCGCAGCCGCACACTCAGCACTGCCCTCGCCTTCATTAGCATCGTGGCACTACTTGGGGTGGTTCTTGTGCTCGTGGTGCCACCTATCGTCCAGCAGACGAGCAAGTTTGTCGATGCCCTGCCGGGGATGGTCCATACAGCGGGCGAGCAGTGGCATAGCTTTGGTGCTTTTGCCGAGCAGTATCATATCCAGGCACAAGTCAATCAAGTAGTCGAGAGCGCACGCGGCAGCGTCGAGTCATGGACGCGCGGCCTCAGTGGCAACCTCCTTGCTGGTATTAGCTCTGTTTTTTCGGCGGTTGGTTCGGGCTTCTTGGTGCTTGTCCTTACCTTTTTAATGCTGACGGAAGGGCCAGCCTGGGCAGAGCGCTTTTGGGGGCTCTACCGCGACCAATCTACGATGGAACGCCACAAGAAGGTCGCCCATCGCATGCATGCTGTGGTAGCAGGCTATGTGACGGGGCAGCTTACCATCTCGGGCATCGGTGCGCTGTTTGCTGGGGCGGCGGTCTTTGTGCTCAGCCTCTTTTTCTCGACTATTCCGAGCAACCTTGCGCTCGTCACGATTGCCGTCACCTTCGTCTTGGCGCTCATCCCTATGTTTGGTGCCACGATCGCTGGGGTAATGATCTCCCTCTTGCTTGCCTTTAATGCCTTGCCAGGTGGCCTCATCTTTGCAGCATTTTTCATCATCTACCAGCAGATCGAGAATAACTTCATCTCGCCCACCATTCAGTCGCGCAAAATTGATCTCACGCCACTCGTTGTCCTTGTTGCCATCACCATCGGCCTCTATATTTTTGGCATCATCGGTGGTCTCATCTCCATCCCCATCGCTGGCTGCTGCAAAGTCCTGCTCGACGACTACCTCGAACACAACGCCCGCGCCCGTGAAGAATCTACCAAGCCACTAGCCAAGCTGGTGGAGAAGATTAAGGGCGAGGGATAGAAACCTTACAGCGAGAGCCACGCCAGTAAGAATCTTACGATACATCTCCATACAAGATAGCGAAGAACAGAGACTTAAAATACCTAACTAATAAATATTTCCTGTCCAGGCCGTGGATGTGTAACCCTCTCGACATACCCATCAAAGAAAAAGGGGATATTGTCCTCATCACCATTATCAATCCGCCCCTTAGCCTTACTGCACGCACCAAGAGAAACACTATACTCTGGCTCTCCTGTCATGATTGTCGGCTCATTCCACTCAGTAATCCATGCGTAGCGTCCACCGAAGTTTCGCTTGGCAACCTCAAGGATATAACAACCTGCATCCATCGCTACCGCATCTTTTGTCTCAAGAACAAACATATGGTTCTTTGATGTAGTATCGGCAGCTTCTCGATAGAGTACATCAAGCACATCATCTACCACTGCAAGACTCTTCACTGAATAATCAAGCATACCATGAAGGTCATGCCCTAGTACTTTTGACATATAATCGATGAAATACCGTGCATGCTTCTGTGTGTATGCTGCAAGCTCGCGTTGACTATCTGATTGGGTGTTATTGTCTGGATTCGTTGGCATATTATTCTCCTGCTATGTAATAATATTATAATAACTTCGGTCGCCTCGACGCCATCTCAATCCCCAGATCAACCTCAAGCGGATCCTCACCCACGTCCAGCTCATCTACTTCTTCTGCGGAGTAGTAACGACCATCTTCTAGTTCTTCAGGAGCACGCCATGCGTAGTACGTCAATGAAGTTGGTTCACTGATCTGAAGGATGTCACGCAGGATGTGGACCGATTGTGCTGTGAGTGAGGCATACGCCGAACTATACGTCGGCAGCAGGAGATGACGCGAGTAAACTTCATTTTCATTACTTTGCTGCCACCCTTGATTAACCATAGTGCTGATAGCACTGGACTTGTACGCACTCGATACATTCCGCGTCTGTGGAGACAGACGTAGTTCACAGACAATAGCCGTGTCGCTAACGGCGTAATGAAGGTACTGTGTCATATATTCTGTAGACACTTCGGGGATCAGTACAATGTGTACGCGATCACCAGCGCGCATGAGTGCGCGAGCAAGTCTATTCTCAAACTGTGTCCAGGAGATTTGGCGCATCGTTGAAACCGTCATGCTTAGATACTATTGTATACTTTCGCATACTGCGGAGAAAAGATGTGTATGGCGATAGCTGAACGCCGATTGGATATTTGAAACTCACAGCCATTTTCTGTCTTCCAGTATGCAATTTCACGCTCAGCATCACGCTTGATTCGGGGCCTACCCCAAACGGCAGTGCCAGCTTCCACATAACCGACAAAAGCGTCGTTCATAAATCTGTCTTGTTCAACTGATTTTGTTGTATCAATATCTGTTAAACTCCACGAGATTATGTCAAGCCCTCTAACCGGATCGGATGTGGTCGCGCTCAGTCTCGGCTGGTTAACTGGAATATCTTTAGCAATACTACTCGCGTCACTTTCGTCCCAGCCTAGTTTCTCCATAGCCGCTGTCAACTTATCTTCCGTGAGTGGCCAATCTTGGTTGACCCAGTAATTTACAAGTTCGACAAATTTTTGTGAGGTAATGCTGTTCCATGTCATGGTGATAGTATACCACTATCATCTTATATACACCATCGCCATTTTATACTATTGCACTGCCATCATATGCATGGTTCATTGCGTCATAATCCTCTCTCGGCACGCAGCGGTACACCACTGTTTGGTCTCGCATACACAGCTGCACAACTGGCGCAATAACCCCTGTTTTCTCGAGTGTATTGGGCAATGACCAATCATAGCGCAGCCTCCCCTCACTGCCATGTTCAATCGGTGCGACAATCAGATTGTAGTAATGATGCATCAGCACCAGCGCACGCAACGGATCGACAAGCGACGCTGCTGCCATCGGCTCATCAGCCACACCGAGCTCGAGTGTTTGCCATGCTGCGTCGGGTTTTTCCGCGGATGCGTTATATCTATCATAGCTCACAGCCAGCCCGCTACCGTCGTAGCCAAGGCCTGGCAGCTTCTTGGCATAGTCTGGCAGGTACGCCGCGATGGCAAGGTCAATATTCTCTGGGAGGGTTTTGTCTACATCATAGGCCGTCAGCTCAGTCAGTGGCAGATCCTCAGGTGGCAGCCCAGCACTGAGGTACGCTTCACACGCAATGAGATCGCCTAGTATAATCGTCGCTTCGTTAATATCATGATTACTATATTCGCTATTCTCGTATGCTCTGCACCGCACTGCATCATACACCGCATTTAGAGCGGCAATCTTCTGGTCTAACAGCGATGGTTCTTGCTCTGCCTGCGGTGTGGCAGTCTCTCCTGATAGAGTTTCGCGCATATTATTTCTCTGCCCACCACCACACTGGCCCTTGCGGTGTGTCACGCACAGCGATGTGTTGCGCGGTGAGATCAGTACGCAGGCGGTCGGCTGTGGGCCAGTCGCGAGCTTCGCGCGCACGCTGGCGTTGGAGAATGAGCTGCTTAGCCTCATCTGTAATGTCTGGTGTCGACTCACGGAGATCGAGACCAAGTAGCTGATCAATCGCCACTAGCAACTCTTCTAGCCCACGATGGTACACTGCTGCCAGTGGCCGCGCTAGCACCTGATCAAACGCTTCGTCGATGAGTCGCAGCGCCTCGGGGGTATTCAGGTCATTTGCGAGCGCCTCGCGCACTGCTCCACTTGCTGCCAGGAGCGATACATGGCCCGATTGTTCGTCACTCTTGCGCTGGTCATCATCCAGACTCTCATACGTCTGGTGACGCAGACACGCCACTTCATACCACTTGCGCAGGCGGTTGCGCGCTGCACTGAGGTTTTCCCAGCTAAAGTTCCCCTCGTGCGAGTAGTGGCTCTGTAAGACGAATAACTTGTACTCCATGGGGGTGTAGCCCCGCTCAGCGAGGTCGGTCAAAGTATAACCATTGCCCAGGCTCTTGCTGATCTTCGTGCCATTAACCTTGAGGTGGTTGCAGTGCAGCCAGTAGTGAGCAAAGGGTTGGCCCGTCGCAGCTTCGCTTTGAGCAATCTCGTTGCTGTGGTGCACAGGGATATGATCAATCCCACCAGTGTGGATGTCGAGCGTCGCACCAAGGAAGTGCATTGCAATCGCCGAGCATTCCAAGTGCCACCCCGGGAAGCCCATCACTGGCGCGCCGTCTGTTGGTAGCTGGTCAAGCAGCTCCGGTGGCGTGGGCCACTCCATGTCGCGCTTGACGCCAGTTGGCGAGAACTTCCATAGGGCAAAGTCGCTCGCGTGGCGCTTCTCGCTATTGGGGCCAATCCGTGCCCCCGCCCGCAAGGCTCGCAGATCGAGCCGGGCAAAGTCTGCATAGGCTGGGAAAGTACTGGTATCAAAATAAATCCCATCACTCGTCTGGTAGGTGTGCCCCTTGCGCTTGAGAGTAACGGCAAGCTGGATTTGCTCGTCAATATAGTCGGTGGCACGGGCCAGCTGACTCGGCGGTGTTAAGTGCAACGCGTTCATCCCGCGGATGAAGTCATCGGCGTAGAATTTAGCAATCTGCCAAGCAGTCTTACCCTCGCGGCGCGCACCCTTCTCGAGCTTGTCTTCGCCTTCATCGGCATCACTTGTCAGGTGGCCGACATCGGTGATGTTCATTACACGCTCCACCTCGTAGCCCTCCGCCTGAAGCATGCGCACCAGGATATCCCAGTAGATATACGCTGCCCAGTTGCCAACATGCAAATAGTTATATACTGTTGGTCCACAAGTGTAGAGCGACACCTTGCCAGGCTGAAGCGGTACAAATGTATCAAGGTGACGGGTCAGTGTATTAGCAAACTTAATCGCCATGGGCTGCCTCGCTCTCATCATACTCAACAAAGGCCCGGCTGGCTGCCTCGACGATCTCACGCATCGCCAGTTGGTAGTCTTCATACATCCGCCAACCCGCTGCATAGGCATGGCCACCACCACCAAAGTAGCCAGCGATCATTGCCGCTACTGGCGCATTGCTGCGGATCTTGCCGGTCAGCTTGCCATCAGGGTAGGTCTTGATAGCAATCGCCACATCCACTCCCTCCACCAGGCGCATCTCGTCCAGCACAAGCATACTGGGGTTATATTGATCGCTATATTCCTGGATCTCCTCCCACGGGATATGGATGAGTGCCAGGCGGCCATCTAGCATATACTCGATCCGCTCGATCAAGCGCCCCTTGTAGCTAAGGATTTCTGGCGCTTTTTTCATAAAGTCACGGCGACGCACCTCAATGGCGGCATTGCTTGCGCCCAGCCGGGTCAGCTCTGCGACGGTCTGGATGGAGTCGGCTGTGGTGTTTTGTGTTGTCAGGCCTAGGCTATCGCTCATGATTGCGATGAGGAGATTCTCTGCCGCTTGTGGGTTGATCGCCCACTGAGCATGCTGCGCAAGATTGTAGATGAGCTCGCCAGTCGCCACCACATCTTGATTGACAAGTGTATGATCAAAGCTCAAGGTACTCTCCGTCGCGTGGTGGTCTAGCACCAGCACTGGATGCGTCGTAAGGAAGGCTCGGGCACTCGGTGCGTCGAGCACTTTGCTCAGCAAGACATCGGCACTAGTATCAACAATAATCGCCAGCTCGGCACTGCTATCAAACTCATCTGTAATGCGATCCCAGCCGCGGATATATCGCAAATACTTGGGCACCGCCACCGGGCAATAGAGCGTCACCTGCTTGCCCATATCCCCCAGGATTTCCTCCAGCGCGAGGCTACTGCCAACACTATCGCCATCGGGGTTTTCGGCTTGGATAATAATAATTTTGTCTGCGCGTTGAACCGCGCGTATCACTTCGTCAAACATCCTCTTTAGTGTAGCAGAATTTGCCAGCAGGCGCGAGGTATGGTACGGTGGATTTATGGCCTGGTATACAAACCGCGGCAGGTCATACACTAACAATCAACAATAATGGGTTATGAGGAAGCACCATGAGCGAATGGGATCTGCTTCGGAAGATTTTCCGGTGATAAGATAGTTCCACTGGGTAATTAGCGAGGTGTGGTACTACCGCATTTGGCAGTATGCGTCGTAGCTAATCAAGAAAGGATCAAAACTATGCATTATTATTGCGAAGCTTTTAAGGGCACAAAATACGAATTGCTGTTTTGCTAAATAAACATCAGCATAACACCCCTCTTCTGGATGGAAGTGGGGTGTTTTTGTTTGCATAGTATGACATGAATATGGTATGGTAGTTTTAGTTGCACTAACACAGGAGGCTTTTATGACAAACCATGAGAATACTCAATACCGATCAAGCGCAGGCGAGACCACTCCACTACATGAGAGTAGGCTGGCTACATTCCTACAAAAACTTGGCAAGAGATCTCTCAAACTGCTCGACACTGCGCAGCTCATCCACCGGCACGGCCTCCCACTCCCTCCTTATAGGGAAGAGGGGCAACCAGCAACCTCTGAAGAAATGAGCGCACTTAATGGCGTTCTCTCTCCTACTGCCGCTCAAGCAGAAGCCGCTAATGCCGCACCAACACATACTGCAGCTCACGATTCGATCGACCCATCCCATCATGAAGCAGTGCTTACCCACGAGGGTGGCACGCAGGATAGCGCACCTTCACCAAAAACCCATATTTACTACGATGGAGAACTCATCAAAACGCAGACGTTTCCTCAATTATATAAGCGTATGCTGCACCAAAAATCTAAGACTAATCAATGAAACACCATTGTATCGCCCGAGGATTAGCGAGCGAGTAGCTTCTTGGTGTATTGTAACTTAGTGTTGTTTGTCATCTCTCAACATTACTAACTGTTGTATCAGCTCTATCTCTATCAGCTTTGTTTATCTTTGCTTATGATAAAATTAGGCTAATAGGTGCGTAGTATCCAATTACTTATATCTCCGTGCAAGATAGCAAGATATGAGCAGTATCAAAAATATTCACCTTCACTGCCTCTTGGAGGAATGATACAGAGAAATAGCCAAGCAAAATACCAGGGTTTTATACTAGCACTAACGCTCCTTAGCTACCTGCCTGCGCCTTCTCTACCAGCTTCTTGCCGCCACGCTCAAACCAGCGCGTGTAGGTGGGGCTACTGCCGCTTACTCGCTCGCGCCATAGGTTCATGGCATCGCGGCTGTAGCTGAGGGTCTCGATGGCCTCCAGCCCGCGGCCACGGTATAAGTTGCCCGCTGCACCCGGGCCACCATTGTAGCCAGCAGCAACGAGCTCAACGCACTCGTTTTCGGATAGATTGCCGAGCGGCACACACAGTTGATCGCGCAGATGCGCCAGATAGGCCGCGCCAAAGGCAATGCTCGTTGCAGGATCAAATAAATCATAGTTCGTGCGCGCCGGCTTCACGAATTTAGCCGCAATCTCTTTGCCCGTGCTATCCGTCACCTGCATCAAACCACTCGCCACACCACTGTGCGCCTTGGGGTAACCACCGGATTCCAGCGTCATGATAATCGCCACCAGCTGCGGCGAAATATTATACTGCCGGGCCTGCTTGGTAATCTCGCCCTGCCAACGCTTGACGGTATCTGGCATCCAGGCGGGTAAGGTGTTATCTTGGCTCGTGAGCGCTACATTTGCAGTGTCCTGTGGCGTTTTGACAAGCCGTGCCAACATACCATGCTGCCACGCGAGATACGCACCACCCACCAGCACAAGCACTAGCGCTGCACTCATCAGCCCCCAGCGGTTGCTCTGTGCCCAACGTGTTAGCTTTTTCGTCCATTTCTTTGATTTTGCCATTGTTTTAGTATAGCAAATAAACGCGTGTTGTTTCTTCTCTTGATGAGGCCATCTTTTGTTTTCTTTTTAAACCTCTGTGGTTATCGCGTCCACTCCGAGAATGCGACAAAGCTAGATTCTGGAAGGATGAGGTTTCTTTTGGTTGACAGCGCCCCCTTTCCCCGCTATGGTATATATCATGACAAATCCTTCAGACGATATCACTACTACCCAGCAACAAAAACTACAGGCAAGCCAGCTCCCAATCGACCCAGTCAAGATAAAAGCGATGATCGACTATTACATCGCAGAGTATCGCGAGCAGTTGCTCGATCGTGATTTGCTCGAGCAAACGATCGCGAAGGACGAAATACTCTGGGATGTTGATATATGGGGAATAATCTCTAATCTCACCACCGCTCTACATCAGTCCAATTGTGACCCCTACTTCGATAGTGATTGCGATGAGCAGACTATTCTCGAGTGTAGACGCTTCACCACTGATCTCCTGCGCGACCTGCAAAAGGTCAGCCAAGACATCCCTGGTCTTGCTGCGAAGCTTCCCGAGATTAAGCAGCATGTCTGGGAGCTTCTTGACGTCATCTTGCCAGATTCGCAGCCGACACAAGCAATGCGGTCAAGCACTCTTGAGCTCCAGCGCGATGAGTCTGGCACTGTCTCGCTCCAAACAATCCCTGCCGATCTTGAGCCACACGAGCTCTTTCATCAGCGATATCGTGAGTATATTAGAATGGGCGATACACCAGATGGAGTAGCCCGCCTGCAGGAGCTACGCGAATCGCTCGATGCTCGCACCGCTGCCGCCAGAGATATGCAGCGTGATGATATCAATTGGCCATTTTATCACCTTCTCAATGATATTAATACACTCCACTCACATACTCATGATGCAAGCGACTTCGCTCGCATGTGCACGATTGCGAGCCTTTGCCAAGAGATGGCCTATCGACACTTTGGGTATAACCCTGCGACAACAACACTCGCACAAGATCGAGAAGTTAGTCAATATGTCTCATCAGCTCAGCAAACACTGTGTATGATCATCAAGCTCCTTCTCGAGTTTGACGATGACGGCGTTGCAAAAGCTCAGCAACTCGAACGGTATGTCATCAGTCCTTATATTCAGGCAGAAATCGATGCTGAGTATGTCATACATAGCAAAGATCCGGACGGCACACGCCAAGCTCGCGCCTCTACTTATGCTATTGTGCCCGAGGATGAAGGGTATACACTCCACGCTGTTGTTAATTCCTTGAACGACCAGCGCTTTATCTTCGACCAGCGGATTCGTGATGCCTACATTGCCATCATCACCAAGCATCCATCAGAGCGATCTTCTTCACAGTTATTTGACGACTACTACCTTGTAAGGCTCTGTGCCGAGCACGGCGAGCAAGCGGTCGCTCGGAAGGCCGCTTGGGACATGGTGAACTATTATTTCTATCAAACAGATGAGATAGAGAAGATCCATTTCTATGTGCTTTTGCTCAAAGATGAGCTAGGAGAAGGTGAGAAAGTCAAGCAGTGGGTCACGCAACAGCTGCGAGACAACCCAAGCGCCGAACTCGCTACGCTTTATTTTGAATGTATTGGTTATGATCATGACGTATTTCGCTTTTTGCAAGAGGCCACCGCACGTGAAGCAGACTCACCGATGAAGGCACTGGCCCAACAAGTTGAGAATCTTAATACGCTCGAAAGTGCTGTCAGCGACTGTCTTTACGACTTCGTCGAGAAGCAAGAAGCCGCCGAAGAGCAGCGGCGTCTCCACACAGAATCAGCACAATAGTCGCTTCATTACACCGCGCGCCGCCCCTCCAGCGCGTGGCCGAGGGTGATTTGGTCGGCATATTCAAGGTCAACGCCAACGGGGATGCCGCGGGCCAAGCGCGTCATCCGTACCGTTAGGCCCGCCTCAGCAATGTGCCGCTGCAAGAAGAGCGCGGTTGACTCACCCTCCACACTTGCATTGGTAGCAATGATCACCTCTTCTACTGCGTCATGAGTAATCCGCTCCAACAGCTCGGGGATGTGCAGCTGCTCTGGCCCTACCCCATCAATCGGTGAGATGACGCCACCCAGTACGTGATACGTCCCCTTATAGTGGCCAGTACGCTCCAGTGCCACGATGTCGAGCGGCTCCTCCACCACAGCAATCTGCGTGCGATTGCGCTCTGGGCTACTATAGAGCGGCGAAACATCTTGGTCAGGATCCATCAGAGCAAAGGTGACGGGGCAGGTCGCAACAGCAGTATGTAGCTGCGTGATGGCCTGGGCAATCCCCTGGCTTGTCCGTCCATCGGCCCGTAGCAAAAAATACGCATAGCGCTCTGCCGTGCGTGCACCCACTCCTGGTAGGTGCCCTAGTTCGTCTATTGCCCGTTGCAGGGCCTGAGGCAGAATATCTGCCATACTAGCTAGAACCCGAGGTTGCCAAGCCCACCCATCAGTGGCTGCATTTTCTTGGCAGCAATCTCTTGCGCCTTGGCCATACCGTCGCGGATTGCAATCTCGATCCAGTGCTCCAGCTGGTGGATGTTATCCAGGTCTACCTTAGTTGGGTCGATCTTCACGCTCTTAATCTTCAGCTCGCCAGTAATCTGCACAATCACCGCGCCATCGCCTGCCTCGACCTCCACGATCTCCTTCGCCAGCGATTTCTGCGCCTTGCGCAAGTCATTCAGCATCTTCATTTGGTTCATACCCATTGCCATACTTCTTCATTTCCTCCGTTTCTTGGCTGTCGTACTCGATTTATTATACATGATTTGGCCGATGGCTGGAAGGGATACCTATTCGCCCAGTACCTCTCATCCTCATTATTGATGATTACTATCAAACGAAAAATCATCAACTGCAACCCGCGCGTCAGCGTGATAGGTATGGTACACCTCTTGATTCAACACACATGCTTCGGTCACATCCAATACAACAAGCGCAAGATGATATCCATTTCCAGGCGAGATTACCTACCCAGGAACCTCAGCCCAGTTCCTATGGCATAATACCCTGCTCTACCAGCCAACGGTAGTTCCAGCCATCGTTCGATTCGGTTTTATAGCTCCAGAAAAAGTGGGCATCAGCGCTAGCAAAGGCTGTTTGCTGCGCCAGAATGTAGGCGGCAATCGTCGGCGGAGTCATGGCAATAGCGGGCGGCAAAATCGCGCTCCACTCACCAATGATGGTTGGGCGCTGCAACGACTGGTGCATGTGGGTAAATTCATCCACAGCACTCGCGTGCTGATCATAATCCACCAGCGCCAAGTTGGCCACCCCAAAGCACTGGTAGTGGTGGATATCCAGCCAGTCACGGGGCTGCGCCCGGCGCCACCGCGGCAGCTGGTAGGCATCGCTAATAATAATGCGCGTTGTGCCCGGTACAATGCGGCGTAACCGACGGGTTGTGCGGCGCGACCATAGCCGCAATAGCCAGTGCTGCAACCAGTCCTTCGTAAAGGGTTCGTTCAGGAGCTCAATCCCCCAGAGCTGCGGGCTTGCACTATAGCGCTCGGCGAGCTGCCTGAGGATGTGGCGGGTTACCCGGCGGTTTTTAGCCTGGTACCAGCCTGTTTGCGGCATGCGGTTGCCGCTCCCACTGTGGTCGCCCAAATTCTGCGCGCCAGGCGCTGCGTGTAAATCAAGCAAAATACGCATATGATACTTTTGAGCCATCGCAAAGCACCAGTCCAACTGCTTGGTAGCCTCGAGGTAGCCGTCCTGGCTTTCTAGCACCCAGTAACCAACTGGCACACGCAGCGCCTCGATACCGTGCGCATGCAGCCAGGCAAAGTCCGCTTCGGTCATAAATTCCTGCCGGTGCTTGGTAATACGCTCCGGGCCATCTGGTTGCATCATCAGCTGATGCTCGTTGCTCGCGTCGGTATCCGCAAAGACCGATGGCGTCATCCAGCGCTCAAGCACCAGCCACCCACCCAAGTTAACACCGCGTAATGGTTTATGCATATGCTTTATTGTAGCAAAGCATAGAGCTAAACTATAATTGTAAGTATGTACACCCGCACCATCGCCATACCATCCTCCAGCAAGACTCAAACACTGC
>CAUQKK010000005.1:0-116308 GCA_963519005.1 uncultured Candidatus Saccharibacteria bacterium
CGGAAGGCGAGCAGGGGTAGCCAGTTGTTCGGATTGATGCTGCCCAGGTGTACCAGCAAGCTCTTACCCAAACCCACCCCAGTCGAAACAGGCTGAGATGTGGTCTCAGATGATGAACAACGCTCACCCACCAGGGTGGGCGTTGTTCGTGTTGTAGAGCTCATCGGCGTGTCGCCGACTGGAGGTAGTACGTGTGCGCAGTGCGCAGGCTCTTACAGTTGTAGCGTGTAGTCAGATGAAAGATGTTAAAATTTGATTTATCAAAATAACGACGCCTGTAAAGGAGCTTCACCTTCGCCTACGTCCGTAAACACGACACTCCGTCCAACGAGGGGCTTTATATCTAGCAAATAATTGCTCAAATAACCATGCCAAATTAAGCACTGGCCAATTGCATAAGGTCCGTCAAGGAGGCTCCATGACATCGAACCAGCAGGCAGGATGCGACATTCTTCAGACTTCTGTTTCAGGTTGACGATCGTCGGCAGCATATCGCACCAAATCGTGTCTGAAACTGAGATATCTCGGTCGTCTGCAACTAGACGAGAAACAGCATGCAGATCAGCCGTTACCTGTTCTGCAGAAGGCAGAGTAGAGATAAGATTGGTCTTCAAATTACCGCGAACTGTCTGCGCGATACCATGAGCGTGCGATATTCTAGATTCCAGTTGACGGATAGCTATTCCGTCAGGTCGGCTCGCAATCCTCATAGCTGCCAACGCGCCCTGTTCGTACCAACGGGCTGGATGGCGTGATCGTGCAGCTGTACCAACTTTTACAACCCCACCTCCAAAAGCAGCCAAATAGAGGTAATGCTCTTGGGATACGTAGCTGCGTAGTTGTGGCGGCACAGCATTCAGGTGTTTAGTGTTGTGTAGCGCTACGAAACCTTCTTGAAACTGACAAGACCGACATTGATGTCCTTTGGTCATCTGAGCGGCATGCGGGCAAGGAGTATGTGCTCCAGTAGTGCCATAAGAAAAGTCATAATAGCCAGTGCAGTGCCGTTCGCCCCTCTGTGATATTGGGATTCCGGCGGACAAGTTGATCGCAGTAATGACACCATTACGGATGATCTCGTAATGAGGATTACCGTTATTTTTCCACGTTATTCCGCAAAATATATCCATGTCTGTCACTTCTTTATAAGAGCGTATCAAGATATTATACTGCCCTGCCGTCCACATAATATACCATTACAACGATGGTTAGCACGGAAATTATCTGCTACTATAGAAAAGGAGGCTTAACATGCAAGAAATTACAGCACTATATAACTCTTCCCTCGCCGCGTACAACCGTTTAGCACCGACGTATGGTTTGAAGGATGGCGTTGAAGTTATCAATGAAGACCTCGCGCGTTCGTTTGTTGCAATGCTTCCACCGCACGGCCGAGTTCTTGACTTAGGTTGTGGGCCAGGCCAGTATAGTCGGTATTTTGCCTCACAAGGCTATGACGTCGAAGCAGTCGACAATAGCCCAGCAATGATAGAAGAGTTGCATCGTCGAGGAGCACCAACAAAAGTAACGGCTCGATGCCTTGACATGAGACAACTAGATTATAATAACAGCTTTGTTGGTGTGTTTGCGCTTGCCAGTCTCATACATCTTAGGCAAGAAGACCTTCCCGCCGTTCTTGCGTCAATCCGTGCCGCCCTTGTTCCTGGTGGTGCATTCCTTGCAAACTTTGCTATATCCGACCAGGGGCTTCGCTTTGAGCGTTTAACAGCCACCGATTACGCACAGTCTGGGCGATTCTTTCAGCATTACAAGACAATAGACATCCCGCGTCGCATGCTCGAGGAGGCTGGGTTCCGCATCGACCGAATCGATATCCGTATCGTGCGCCCGATGCTCAGCGATGGAACTCAAGGATACACTGAATGGGCGAATTTTATGGGAGCACGGGCAGCGGATTAACTCATCATTTCTGCAACTATATTGTATAATGCAGTTACTATGCCTGCTCGTTTTCTTCATCGCCACAAACGTCTCATCTTTACCCTGGTCGTCATTGTCTGTTTGACACTATTTCTCAATTACGGCCCGTGGAGCGCCCGGGGTACTTTTGCGCGTATTGTGACGGAGGAGGTGACGCAGCGCGTTGATATCACCTACGACTCAGGCAATACAATGCATTATTTAGGCCTTCATGCTGACCCCGATGGGACAGTAATTGGGCGCATCCGCCCCACACCTGGCCAAGGAACAATATCCTTGCCGGAGCGGGTGTTTCGAGACTGCCCACGTGGCTGTAGCCGTTGGGAATCACCAGACGACCAGTCTGCTCATGCTGGTCTGACGCGTGCTGACGATGTAGACAATGCCGTTGGTGGTAACTTTCTTCATCTCCCAACGTTTGGGCAGCCAACTGCTCGCGATCTTTTTCTACAAGCTATTGCGCGTGATGCTCGCTGTATAACGCGCTCTCGCGGAAATGATGCGGAGCTTGATGTAGTCTGTATTAATCAGAAGACTGGTGCTTTTTTGTATCGGTTGTCCGAAATATAACAAAGCATTTATTATTAAAGAGAGGCTAAGTACCTCTAGTAGTGCTTTTTGATAGATAGGTTATTCTATTCGCAGAAGGGGTGTATAGGCTATTTTGATAAGCCATCAATCCACAACGACTAACCCCTCAACTGCAGCATTGCGCTACTAGCTTAGCTATGATTAAATATAACTATGTGTGAAGCTCTACCCCCCCCAGGATTTACCAAAGCAACCCGAAAATGACCTACTGCCTTGGAATACTTCCAAAAAAAGCGACGTAGAAGCTCGGCCAGACGACCAGTCAACGCCCAAAAGCATTGGGCGTCTTGCAATAGATAAAGTTCTTGGTCACAAGACAGTAGATAGACTCTCGTTATTTTATGAGGAATTTAGGAAGGCCATTCAACCTAAAAAGAGGGTTGTGAGTGCTTACTCTGTTTTTGTTGACCCAACTGTGCCATCACCTGGCTGTATATATCCCCCATCAGGGAATGTAAAACAGCCATAAATACTCTAGCCCTTATCTTTGATCATTACTTTCCTGTTTTGATCTCACAAGAATTATACCAACGATACCAACAAGCAACAGTACTGTACCGCTAACGTAATCCGAATATACTTCAGGCCATGGCCGCACTATCGAGTATGGTATTAGTTTTCGAGTCACAATAGGCTCGAGAATTGCCCCTATTGGCAGGATAAAACAGAATATACAGGATGACTTTTTTGGCAAAGCTGCGATCCAGCCGCATACCCCCAGTGGTGCACATAACACAAGAGCAGCAATAAACCAAAATGAATTCGCCATAAATATCGTGGAGCCATACACCCCAATAAGATAGCCGATACCGTAATGGAGTAGCAGTGTGAGTTCTGCAATAGCAGCGCCACTGATCGCCGCTTTTACCAAGCTTTGAGATCTCCACCCTGCCAAGAATGGCAACGCAGCCCAGACAACACCTGCATTAAATAACTTACTAAATATCTTGCGGATACAAGAGTATAGCTGCAACTGTCCTTCCATTTCTTGGGGGAAGTAGATATTGCTGACAAGCGATAGTATCGCTAATGCAAGAGATAGGAGAATGACAGTCGGTATTTATGGCGAATTGTTTGCATAGTCTGATGATAGGGAATTATTGAGTTGCCGTCAATCTGCATTATCAACATGACATCTAACAATACTGACGTCGTATCCCTCAAGAAGAACTGTCAGTCTCTGAAACGCTGTATCTAACATAACGCCAATTTTTGCTTGGTTGTTTCCAGACGCCGTTAGTGTCACAC
Source organism: uncultured Candidatus Saccharibacteria bacterium (assembly GCA_963519005.1). Taxonomy (GTDB): domain Bacteria; phylum Patescibacteriota; class Saccharimonadia; order Saccharimonadales; family Saccharimonadaceae; genus Saccharimonas. The sequence continues at coordinate 3,781 of CAUQKK010000005.1, forward strand.
CAATCTTTCCTCCTTCTTGACGAATTGGACGAGTTTTTACATATACGTCCACAAATTCACGAGTCAGCATAGCAGATGCCTCTGCAAGAACCGACTCATCATTAGTACTTGTCATGATCGTCATCGTTCTTAAAAATCCGCTACCGAGGCGGCGTTCCAAAATACCGGATGCATGCCTACTAACTATCGCGCGAACCTCTGCAGGAACACCCGGAAGACACAGAACAGACATTGTATCATCTATATCAATAACGACCGCTGGTGCAGCACCAACCGGATTATAGATTGGTACTGCCCCGGTGGGCAGCAAAGCCATCTTTTTGCGAGCATTCCTTGCTGATGCAGACACATCACGATCAACTACTCCTTGTGATTCTAGGTCACAATATCGTTTCTGAATATATTCAATTGCAGTTTGATTAATCTCGAGCGGCAACTCGAGGGCGCGAGCAACTGACTCAACAGTTCGGTCATCAATTGTCGGACCAAGACCTCCAATGGTAAAAATCAAGTCTGGCTCCGTGCGTATGCAATATGCCAACGCGTCTTTTATTGCAACTGGGTCATCGTGTACCGTAACTACCGTCGTAACCAGCGCACCACGACCAGCAATTTGTGTACAAAGCCAGTGAGAATTAGTATCGAGCGTACTTCCGTTAAGCACCTCATCGCCTATTGTGATGATAGCTCCTCGCCTGCGGGGCATATGTACACCTCCTCTTTTCTATTACATTAAATGGCTAACTGCTGTGTCGTATTTTTGAGTATCACTAAATCGGAAATACTCTAATCATTCATTGAACTCTGATGGCATACACAGGTAACCCTGTCGCTCAAATTATTGATTATCTGTCGATCTGCAACACCCATCACCTCTTGCATTCAGCACCACCCATCATTATCGGGAGTATAACCACCCATTGTTAATTCATCAATCAGGCTGCACATCATGCATTGCACCATCTTCATTCGAAGCTGTGGGAGGTACTTGAGCTTGTTCCTCCGCTTGTGCTGTTTGCTGTTCGGCAGCAATTTGTGCTCGCACTTGGCGTTCAATCTCGTGCCGAAGCTGCTGCTCATTCTGTACTAGTGTATTTGGTTGTGCAGGTTGGAGGTAGCGCTGTACCTTCTCTAGATGCACCAAAATAGGCGTTACTATTAAACCAAATACAGTGAGTATACCAAAAACTATCAAAAAACGTAGCGTACTTGACGTATCTCGCACATTAAACCATACCATACTCAAACATGCCATACTTAAAAGACTAGCGCAAGTAACCGTCATCATTTTCATTCCTATGATGAAAGAGTTTTTGTTGGCGTATGACAAGGTCTTTACGCTAAGTGTAATGAGCAGTGCAATAATTAATGCTGTGAGCGTAAGCTTCGTCGTAATCGAGAGGAAGTCGCTGCATATTCGTGTCTGAACATGACCTTCGTAGTCGTAGCTGCTATAGTCGCTATAATGTCTATTATATCGACTCCCCGTACTGACAGACGGACGACAAAAACTAAGAAACCGATAGAGATTCCACTGGATAACAAACATACCAGTAAACCACTGAACATTGAGGATGATCGACATAATGGATAGAATTTTTATAACTATTCGGTTATCCGTAAGTCGCGATATGTTGCTCATAGCAATTAATGATGCGATTGCGGCGCAAAACGTCGTGAATAGGATTCGCCAATCAATTTCTTGCGATAATACTGCAAGAATCCCGAGAAGTGCGCACAATGTTAGCAATCCAATTGATAGATAGAGCAGGACACTTCGCAATTGCGCTACAGAGTAGGATTGTTTCATGGCACTATCATACACCATTTACTATCTATGTCAACTCACTTTAGTTATTTAATACACCACCCCAGCCGGCAACGTCGTTGGGACTGCTGGTGACGCATCCTCAATCGACGCGCATGGGTATGAGCAGTAGTCAACCGACAGGAATCCAGCCGATCGGTAATTACCACTAGCCTTCGCTCCGCCAAATGGTGCCGCAGTCGTTGCGCCAGTTAGTGGCTGATTCCAGTTGACGATACCTGCTTTTGTTTGCTGGTAAAACGCTTCGTATTGTGCACACCCACGAGTGACAATGCCAGCAGCAAGCCCAAACTGTGTTGCGACAGAAACAGCCTGCACAATCGCAGCGTCATCCGCAAGGTTTCCAGACCAGATTGGTTCGTTGGTGGCGGGGTTACGGGATATTATGCGTTGATCGACACTCATATTCATTAGCCTCCTTCTTCCTCTATTTTATTGAGGCATGATAAAGAAATCAATTACTGCAGATAGCAAGTGTATTTCTCCCGCAAAGTTTTATTGCCAATCCACTGTATATTCATTGCGCAGCATTGCAGTGATGGTGCGGGCTTGCAGGGTGGTTTTTGTCCCAGGATTAAGAATGCCGTGAGGGTCGAAGAGCTGTTTGATTTGCTGGTAGAGAGCTGTAAGGTCTGGGTTTTGCGTAGCACGGACGAAGCGCGTTTTGAGCCGACCCTCACCACCGCTCATCACCAAATGGCCATCATATAGCGCAAGCAGCTTAGTGAGCTCGTCGTAGAGCTTAAAAATCTTTTGCTTATCACTCACTTTGCGGAGCGAGAGGCGCGGATAGACGCCGTAGAGATTCAAGCTAGGATAGCCAGCAAGAGGTAGCGGCAACTGCAACGCCCGAGCAAGCGGCATGAGCGCCCGAGCAAATTCTTCGAAGCGCTGCGGCGGCACATAAAACCCCTCAAACAAGCGCGGTGCCCCAATATGCGCGGCATCGGGCCAGCGATACTGATCAAGCGCAGCAAACCCTGCCGCTACATCTTTATCACTGTCATCTTCAGCGATAGTGACGACCATCTCACCCACAGATTGCAGCTGCTCAAGCTTGGCCTGTTTGCGAGCACGTGTCCGGGTGTTAAAGTCATCGAGTGTCACGAGCAAAACTGCCTGCGGCGTAAACTGCTGGGCAGCTGCCTCATAAAAAGCATACTTCTTGCCATCGCGGCGGAGCTGCTCAAAAATCGCTGCGTCGAGATAGCTAAGCTGCGCTGGTTGGAGTGCGTCAATATCATCAATCGCTGACTGAGCCTCGCTACTACTCCGAAATACCAAAGCTGCCATTGTCTTGCGAAAGCTAAAGAATTCTGTCTTGAGAATAAGCTCGTCAATGATCCCTAGCGTTCCCTCGCTCCCCACAAAGAGCGGCCCAAGGTCAAACGTCCCGTCCGGTTGTTTAACCCGCGCAATACCACTATAACCAGACGTATCATTGGGGTTAATCTGCTCGATCAGCGCTGCATTATCAGTAATAATCGCATCGACACGACGATAAATATCCCCTTCAAACCCAGGCAAACCCTTGCGCCGGCTGAGCTCACGCCGCGAGAGACGCTCTGTCTGCATAACGTCACCGTTGGCGAGTACAACCTCGATCTGGTCAATCGCTTCAGCTGGATCGGTCGCTCGGCTGAGGAGCGTCCCGCGTGCACCAGCTGCAATAACTCCACCAACTGTACCTCGCTGGCCAGTCAGTGGCCCAACACCAGCACCATGCATGCTCAGTGCTGCCGCTACACTGCGTGCTGGTACACCTGGCTGGACGCGAACCCGCTGCGATTTGCCATCATATTCAAAGATTGTGTCAAAGGCTGCCGTATCGAGCAATATCCCCTGCCCCACGGCACCGCCCAGCGCACCACAACCAGCGCCGCGTGTGACGACCGGTATCGTGTGGCCTTTTTCGGCCATTTGCCAGGCAAAACGGGTGATCTTGCGAATATCACTCACGACGCGTGGTGTTACCACAAGTTCTGGTGTTGTGGCTAGAATACCGGCATCTGCACTGACTGACGCACGCCAATCGGCCCGAGTCGAAACAGACCCGGCAATATGACTGCGTAAATAATTTGCAATTTTACTCACACTTCCCCCGTTAGCTTACTGCTTATACTATAGCACAGGGCAGCGCATTTACACCAGGTGCGGTACAATAAAAATGTGAACTTATCGACACAGCTCTCTCAGATCAAAGGCGTTGGGCCAAAAACAGCTGAGCAACTGGCTCAGGCTGGGCTCTTGACTGTCAATGATCTCATCATGTTTTTGCCACGCAAGCACGATGATTTTACTGCGGCGAGCTCAATCGCAACATTGACACCAGGCAATGTAACGATCACGGCGCGCTGCGAATCAATCAGTACGCGCACGGTGCGGCGTGGCCTCCGCATTACCACAGCAGTGCTCGCAGATAGCTCGGGCAAGCTCAACGCCGTGTGGTTTAACCAGCCGTATCGAGTACAGCAGCTTGCGAGTGGGGATGAATGTTACTTTCGGGGACAATTTGAGTATAAGAATGGCCGCTATCAACTCACCAACCCAAGTGCCGAGCGTGTCAAAGAGCTTGCTCATCATGGCACTAGCCTGCTGCCCATCTACCACGCAGTACACGGCCTCAAAAGCCAACTGGTGTGCAAACTGCTCACTGAGCTACGACCACTGATAACAATGCTGCCCGAGACACTTCCCTCGCACATTGTTGCACGCGAAGGCTTAATGAGCCGGAGCGAGGCGCTGCTTGCGATGCATTTCCCTACTACATCAGAGGGTATCGCACGGGCACGCCAGCGCTTTGCCTTTGAGGAGCTCTTTAGCTTGCTGCTTGCTAGCCAGCTCAATCGCCAGGCGCATGCTCAGCTCCAGGGCTATGCCATACCGTTTGAGCAAGCTATTGTGAAGTCATTTGTGAGCACCCTGCCCTTTGCTCTCACGGATGATCAGCGCCGAGCAGCCTGGGATATTTTGCAAGACTTTCAGCGTAGTACACCAATGAATCGCCTCCTCCAAGGTGACGTGGGCAGTGGCAAAACAGTGGTCGCTGGCCTGGCCGCTCGCCAGGCTGCCAGTGCTGGCTACCAAACCGCCCTAATGGCACCGACAGAGATTCTTGCCCGTCAGCACGCCGCCACGCTCGATGCATTACTTACGCCCTTCGGTATCAAAGTTGGGCTGCTAACTGGCAGCGTGACTGGCACCGCGCGCACTGAGCTTGTGCAGCGCATTGCACGCGGCAAGGTAGATATCGTAGTGGGGACGCATGCACTCATCCAAGACTCGGTGAACTTTGCACGGCTTGGCTTTGTAGTAATCGACGAGCAGCACCGCTTTGGCGTGGCGCAGCGCCAGAAGCTCCTTGATAAATCCGGCCATATGCCACACCTACTTGCTATGACAGCGACACCGATCCCCCGCAGCCTTGCCCTAACCGTCTATGGCGAGCTTGATATTAGCATTATTAGCCAGCGCCCGGCGGGTCGCCAGCCGATCATCACCAAGATTATTTCTCCCGCCTCGCGCCCAGCCCTGTACCAACGCGTCACGAAGGAGCTCGAGGCTGGCAGCCAAGCCTATGTCGTCTGCAGCCTCATCGATGACAACCCAGACAATGACGCGCGCAGTGTTGAGACAACTGTACGCCACCTCAAGAGTAGCACCTTAGGCCGATGGCGAATTGGCTTGCTTCACGGCAAGATGAAGCCTGCTGACAAAGAACGGGTGATGCAAGAATTTCACCAGCATGCGTATGATATTCTCGTGAGCACCACAGTGGTAGAAGTTGGTGTTGATGTGCCAAATGCGACAGTGATGATGATCGAGGATGCCGAGCGATTTGGTCTTGCCCAGCTCCACCAGCTGCGTGGCCGAGTGGGACGTGGCGCACGCCAGAGCTACTGCTATCTTTTGCTTAATAACCACAGTAGGCCGAGCCAGCGTCTGCGCGAGGTGGAGGCTTCTAGCGACGGCTTTCACTTAGCAGAAGTCGACATGCAGCTCCGCGGCCCGGGCGAAATTTACGGCAAAGCTCAGCATGGCGCGCTCAATCTGCGCATTGCGAGCCTGGCCGACAGTAAGGCAATTGCCCGAGCCCAAAAAGCAGCGCAAGCCTTTATCACCAGTGGTGATTCACTCGAACACTACCCAGAGCTCCAGGCAGCCGTACAACGCAATCAACGGCTCACGACACTCAATTAAGCTGAGGTAATCTTAATTATTTATAATTCTACCTTTTTCATTCTCTCCGTTCTCGCCCATTTAGGGTTGGGAATGTCATTTTAGAGTATTTCGCCCACATTCCAAACCTTCTCCTTATAGTAATCTTTATCATTTCATCTAATGAAGTACAGCTACTGTCTGTTACATAAAGTCATCAAATCTATATAGTATGAGGAATACTAGGTATGCGTAGTATTTTCGGAGAAGAAACACAAGAGCGGGTGGACAAGCAAAATCAATCAGACCTCTCCTGCTCGCATAGCATCAGCTCGCTACACCCACTGAACAGCATGGAATACCATCAAAATAATGAAACGTGGATAATCTCGACAAAACACATCCATAGTAACGATTCAGCCACGCCAAAATCTGCTATACTATATGAGATATGTACAGTGGAACAACCTTTCGAGACCAGTCGGGGCACTTGGTTGGTGTTCATCAGCGGATCGACCAGCTCGCACGGCGCGACCTAGGCCAGATGTGCGGCCACCATGTTGCCATTATCCATTTTCCGAGCTCGCGCGACATTCTCCATTTCGAGGGCAATAATGGTCCCGACGGTATCAAACGCAAAAGCCCCAGCGTCGATGAACCATGGCACTACATCGACCCTACCAAGCCAGACGACCGCGACCTCGTCGTTATGATTCTCGATCATCATTACAATCTTGTCCAAGCGCTACGCCAAAACAACACGGTGCGTGCCGCCTTTGAGGCAGCCTGGATGTCGCACGCCATCGTCGATGGTCTCACGCCGGCTCATCACTATCCGCTGAGTGACAAAATCGAGGAACTCTGGGGTCGCCCCAAAGAGGAGCGCCTTACCGTCTTAGATAAGAATTTCATCCATGGGACGACGGGGCTCGATACCATCAACAAAAACTGGGAATACTGGGGGGCAAAGGGTGTCTTTGCGACACATATTCTCTTTGAGCTTGGTGTGGCCGCCTCGATGCGTACCGCCCGTTTTGCCGACACCTGCCCGTCGCCTGAGTGGGTAGCCGAGGCGCAGCAGCTTGGCCTCGAGGCAGTCTTTTTGCGAGCAGTGCAGCGGGTGTATGCACTGGATATGTATCATACGTTCTGGCGTAATGGCTGGACGACGGGCTTAGCCTTGCAGACGCGCAATGAGCTCATCCCAGAGATCGTCCGCACTGTTGCCTATGCATGGTACAGCGCACTATGCGAGGCTTACCCATCATGAAAGTCCGAGTGATCGCTGGGCGCTATGGCGGGCGTTGGCTCGATGCGCCAGATAACCGCCGCACCCATCCAATGGGCGAGCGAGTGCGCAATGCGCTGTTTAATTCGCTTGGCGATGTAGTGCAAGATGCCCGTATCCTCGATGCCTTTGCGGGCACTGGTGCGGTTGGTCTCGAAGCCTTGAGCCGTGGAGCACGCCAGGCAGTGTTTGTTGAGCGTGACCGCCTTGCCTTTACCATCCTCTGCAAAAATATCGCAGCGCTCGGTGCTGATCCATCCGCTACTGCAGTCAAAGCTGGCGTCAGCCCATGGCTTGATACGTACTATGGCGAAGCCTTCGATATCATCTTTGCCGACCCGCCCTACCACGATCTCCAGCTTACAACAGTTAGCCGACTTTTTACCCTTCTCAAACCGGGCGGATTTATGGTATTATCACATACAGGAATAGGTGAGGGGCCAAAATTAGCAAACGACATTGTTGTGGTGGACAATCGTAGTTATGGAAACGCACACCTCACCTTTTTCCGCCGAGCTGATGGACGCAGCTAAGGTTGCAGATACACCAGCTCATTTGGTATAATAGCCTTGTTATGCGGATGTGGTGGAATTGGTAGACACGCATGCCTTAGGAGCATGTGCCCTCGTGGCGTGAAGGTTCAAGTCCTTTCATCCGTACCAACTATCATGGGTTTGTTTTTGTTGCCGTTTCTTACGGCACTTTTTTTATAATTTGGAGCATGGCGCTTTCTTTTTTCGTATCCTCCCTCAAGAATTCTACCGAAGTGTTCTATTTCTCAAATATAATTTTACATCAAGAATAAAATCTATTGAGCGCAATAAATGCTTGATAGCCCCAACAGACGAAACAGGCAAGATAATAAGCTTAAACTTATTGATATAGTAAAGGAGAAGCAATGAGTCAACAGTTAGAACGGGAGCGTACATTCCTCGCAAAAGAGCTGCCGCAAGAAATCAAAACAACCAAGCCAACTCGCATTGTTGATATTTATATCCCAGACACGCCAGCGCATTCTCACCTTCGGCTCAGACAAAACGGCAAAACATATGAAATCACCAAAAAGACCTCCGTTGCAGCAGGTGATGCGTCTGAGCACATTGAGCAAACCATCCCTTTGACGGAGGAAGAATTCGCAGCACTCTCACGTTGCAGTGCAAAGCGCGTCGCAAAGGACCGCTACCGCATCGTGATCGATGACACACTCGCCGAAATTGACGTGTTTATCGAAGATCTGGCTGGGCTTGTGCTAATAGATTTTGAGTTTGACACAGAAGACGAAAAGGACAACTTTACTCCACCAAGCATTGCCCTTGCCGACGTTACACAGGAGGATTTCATTGCTGGAGGTCTGCTCGCCGGCAAGACATACAGCGCCATTGCGCCAGAGCTTGCGCGGTTTTGTTATAAGAAGCTCAGCAAATAGGTAGTGCAAGCTTATTGAGTGCTCATTGCTATAAAATACTCACCATTTGCAGGTGAGTATTTTATGGGCAGCAAAGCCCTCACCGTATCGGTCGGCGCGTGAGAGCCAAGACTTTTACTCTGTGACGCCCAAAACCCCGTCCAATGCATAGGCAGTTGTTTCCCAGCCATTGACGGCAATGCTGTCGATACCCATCGCGCGGACTGGGTAGTCGTTGCCGCCTTCTTCGATCTTATCGCCAAAGAAGAGGACTTCGCTTTTTTCTAGCCCATTAGCTTCAAGCAGCTTCTTCATGCCATAGGCTTTGTCGATACCAGGGCGGGTGATGTCGGTGCTGGTAGTGCCACCAATCCGTACTTCGAGGCCAGGCAGTTGTGCCGCCACTTTGTCGCGATAGACCGGCCGAACATCCTTGTATTTCTCTGCCCAAGCGTATTTCTCCTCCGGAGTAGCTTGCTGGCCCAAGGCAGATATAGTGATCTGGCTCTGGCGATCCTCGATAATCTCACCTGCTGGGTGCTCACACCAGATCCCCATCTCCCGTGCAGTCGACTCAAGCACACTCACAATTTGCGCCTTTTGCTCATCCGTCAGATCCTCGGCATACTGCAGTTGCCATTCGCCTGCGTGCGGGTCGAAGCGGTAATAGCGCGTACCACACGTCGGCATAGCGTGAAACTTAGCCAGTAATTCGGGCGACACATCAAGGCGGCTAGTCACCTGCTTTTGGATCTGCTTGAAGTCTCCACCAGTGATGACGCACACATCATACTTCTCCAGCAATCGCCCCAGCAAAGCCGCCATCCGGTCACTCACAGGTGACTTCGTTACTGCCAACGTATCGTCTAGATCAAATGCAATCAGTTTTTTCATGACAAATTCTCCTCTTGTAGCTAATTAATGTGCCATTATCATACCATAAAATATGGCAAATACATAATTGAATGATCGGTTGCTACCATTCTGCCGAGCATAGCCATCGAGAACACCCGTCTATCGCACAAGCACGAAGCTATTTTTGCCTTTTTTGATCAAGCTTGGGCTGGTCGCTGGTTGATCACTGGTGATTTTTGCACCATCAAGGCTAATGGCATTGTTTTTGATGAGGCGGCGTGCTTCGCCATTGCTAGCGCAGACCTCAGCCTCCACCAGAGCGGTTACTACTGATTGAGGTGAGACGGTTGGGATCTCGTCAGCCAGCGCGTCAAGATCTTCCTCGCGCAGTGTCGATAGGTCATTGTCACCAAAGAGCACACTGGTTACTCGCTCCACACTCTCGCGGCGCTCATGGCCGTGGACGATATCGGTTACTTCTCGTGCGAGTGTCTTTTGCAGGGTGCGCGTGCTAGGGTTAGTGTGGTGGGTGTCAATCAATCTTTCGATAGTTGCTTGATCAAGCAACGTGTAGATCTTGATCAAGTCTTCGCTCGTCTCGTCATCGCAGTTGAGCCAAAATTGGTAAAATTTGTATGGACTCGTCAGCGCTGGGTCAAGCCAAACTGCACCACCTTCCGACTTGCCGAATTTTACTCCTGTTTGCTTATTGATTACGAGCGGCGCCGTCAAGACATGAGCTTCGCCACCCTCGAGCTTACGAATGAGCGACACGCCTGTCACGCTATTACCCCATTGGTCGGCACCAGCCAATTGCAGCGTCGCACCCTTCTCGTGGTACAGATGCAAGAAGTCATAACCTTGAATCAATGCATAACTAAATTCACCATAGCTAATGCCTGTCCCGCCTTCGCCGATCCGTTGCTGCACGAAATCGCGGTCAAGCAGCTGCGTCATACTGACGTGCTTACCAATCTTGTGCAAAAATTCGATGTAGTTCACATTTGCAAACCAATCGGCATTATTGACCACCGCAAAGTCCTGATCCCGGAATATCTGCCGAAATTGCGCCGTTAAGCCCTTAACGCTGCGCGCCACCGTCTCGGCATTGCGCAGGTCACGCTCTTGCTTTTTACCGTCTGGGTCGCCAATCATGCCGGTTGCGCCTCCCACAAGCAGCAGTGGTGTGTGTCCATGGTCGATGAAGTGCCGGCACAGCATCATGACGGCCAAGTTGCCAATCGTCATGCTCGGTGCACTGGGGTCAACACCAATGTAGAAAGTGCGCGGCTCGTTGATATCATCAATATTGGCAAATGTCGTTTGGTTGATAAATCCGCGCCAGGTTAATTCTTCTGCTAAGGTCATATGTCCTCCACTCTTGCTTTTTCTTATGCTCATGTATTGCTATTTATTTTAGCACGAAAGAGGAGTCACGCGGCGGGAAAGACTAGCCCTATCCACCCACATAATGCTATAATGCGAAAGAATATCGTGTGTTAGAGGAATAAGAGATCGTGGTCAAAAATAATTTATCACATCGAGTTAGCGTCTACTCCAATCTTGCAGCCAAGCGCCGCACCAAAAAAGACGCCGAAGCCCGCCGCAAAGCGGAGTACTTGGCGAGCTTGCCCAAGCAGCCCCTCAAGCGACTACTCTATCGGATGCATCCACGCCGGGTGGCACAATTCTTATTTAGCAAACGTGGGGCTTATGCCATCCTCAAGGTAGTTGGTGGTTTTTTCCTCGTGCTCGCCCTTATTATTGCCGGGCTCTTCACCTACTATCGCAAAGACCTCGATGCAATTCGCCCAGGCGAGATAGACAAGCGCGTCCAGACCACTGTTACCAAATATCTCGATCGCAGCGGCCAGCTCCTCTGGGAGGATAAAGGTAACGGCGATTACAAGCTTGTGGTCGATGGCAACCAGATTAGCGATTATGTGAAGAAAGCGACAATTGCCGTAGAAGATCGCGACTTTTATAACCATCACGGTATTAGCCTGGCTGGTATTTCTCGCGCATTCCTGAGCAACTCGCAGGGTAATGCTGTGCAGGGTGGCTCGACGCTCACACAACAGCTCGTTAAGCAAGCCTTCTTCGAGAAGAGCGAAATCGAAAAACGCGGCCTCGATGGTATACCACGCAAGATCAAGGAGGTGATTCTCTCGATTGAGGTCGAGCGTATGTACAACAAAGATCAAATCCTCAATCTCTACCTCAACGAAGCATCATATGGTGGCCGCCGCAATGGTGTCGAATCGGCTGCCCGCACCTACTTTCAGAAGCCAGCCAAGGATCTCACCCTAGCCGAATCAGCACTGCTTGCTGGTATCCCTAACAGCCCGGGACTCTACGACCCATATTACGTACCAGGTAATAGTGCCCTCATTGCACGCCAGCACAAGGTGCTTGATAGTATGGTTGAGATGAATTACATTACCAAAGAGCAGGCTAACGAAGCAAAGCAAGTTCCCATTCTTGACACTGTGAGACCAAAGGCTGAGCAATATGCCGACATAAAAGCGCCGCACTTCGTCCTGATGGTGCGCGACCAGCTCGAAAAAGAGCTGGGCAAATCGACCGTTGGCAAAGGCGGTCTCACTGTCACGACTACGCTTGACTCGACGCTTCAAGGCAAGCTTGAGACTCGTATGCAAAGTATGTTTAATGGCAAGCTTACTAATTCTCACTGTGGTAATACTAACTGTGCGACCTATGCTGGCTTTACCAATGGCGCAGCTGCTATCGAGGATAATAAAACAGGTCAAGTGGTAGCACTGGTTGGGAGTCGAGACTTTAACTATGACGTCTTTGGTCAAAACAATGCCGCTACCGCCTTTATCCAGCCTGGTTCATCCATCAAGCCACTCGTCTATGCTCAGCTCTTCCAAAACAAGGGTAACGGTAGAACCAACTACGGGAGTGGCTCTGTCCTCTCCGACTCAAAGATCAGCTTTGGCAGCTGGACGCCGCAAAACGCCGATGGCAAGTTCCAAAACAACATTAATCTCCGCCAAGCCCTCGCTCGCTCGCGTAACATCCCCGCCATCAAAGCTATGCAAGAGAATGAGCGCAATAGGCGCGGCAGCACCTGGCAAACCATTCGCGAGATGGGCGACAGTGCTTACTGCACCCAAGGCGCAGATGCCCAAGCTGGTTTATCGAGCGCTATCGGGAGCTGCGGTACACGCCTCGTCGACCATGTCAATGCCATCGCATCTTTGGCGCGGATGGGTACCTACACCCCGCAATCAACTGTTCTCAAAGTAACCAACAGTACTGGCCAAGTCCTTAAGCAGTACACAGCCTCTACGAAGCAGGTAATCGACCAGCAAGCTGCCTACATCGTCAACGATATCCTGGGCGACTCCAGTGCACGGGCTAACCTTGGTGGTGGGCAAGACTACATGCCACAAATGAACCGCCTCAAGGCAAAAACCGCCGTCAAGACTGGTACATCAAACTCCGAGATTAATGGCAAGGTGGTAGCAAAGGATATTTGGACAGTCGGCTATACACCAGCATTATCGATGGCGGTTTGGCTGGGCAACTCTGATACGTCACCGCTCCGCAACGGTAACTCGCTCATCCCCGCTATGCTACTCGACTACACTATGGCCGATGCGACGCAATATTATGTCAGCCAACACAAAGCATCATACAGCGACTGGTTCTCTGCACCAAGCGGTATCCAGCGGATCAACAACGAGATCTATCCATCGTATTACAACAAAAACTCTAACCGCAGCAGCAACACAATGTCATTCGACCGGGTGTCTAAGAAAAAGGCCACAAACTGTACACCAGAGTCAGCTCGTGTGGATATCCCTGTTACTCGGTCGAAAGACTCGTCGGGCAAAGAGACTGTCTCAGCTCAAGATGGCTATGATGCAACCAGCAATGACGACACCCATCGCTGTACCGACTCCAAGCCAAGTGTCTCCGTCGCCGTAAGCTCGAGTGGACAATCGGCGACGGTATACTACCGCCAGGGTAGCCACCCACTCCAGCAGCTGGAGGTGAAGGTGGGTGACCAGCTCGTTGGCACACGTCAGGTCAACAGCGATGGTGACACCAACGTCTCTATACCCTCCTCTGCTGGCAAAAACTTCACCGTGACTGCCACACTGACAGACAGCGTATACTACAGTGACAAAAACACCGCTCATGGCCAGCGAACGAGCTAGTGCATCTTTAACAAAGAATAGTTATAATACCCTGCACCTACAGCTGCAGGATTTTTCATAATGGAGGATTTATTGCTATGCTCAGAATTGCACTGCCTTTGTTCGAGTAGCATGTAGTTACTTGTAACATAAGACTTATTTTGCAATGAGGATACAGTGGTTTGAGGTCTAAGATGAGAGTATAATTAGGATTCACAACCACATAAGAAAGTGAGGGCTATGCGGCAACCAATAAAGGCTTCACCACCCTCACCAACTGCCGATGCAACTCCGGCGCTCCCGCTAGCCAGGTGAAGTTCTCGTGAGAGCGATTCAGGGCGTTGTGGTAATCCATGGGGTTGCCAGCAATATCAGTATAGATGCCACCCGCTTCCTCAATAATGATCTGCTGCGCGACATTGTCCCAGATCTTGCTTGTTTGGTTGGCGCAGGCGCCATAGGCACCCCTCGCAACCATTGTTTGGTCGACGACACTATTAGACGAGCGGAGATTACGGATCGAGAGGACGATGACGCCAAGTAGCTCAGCCTCGCGCTTTGTTCGGGCTGGGTCTTCAGGGTGGCCGTCAATACCATAGGCGACGAGACTATTGGCAAGGTCGGATTCGCGCGAGACATGGATCTTCTGGCCATTACACCAGGCACCTGCATCCTTGGTTGCAATGTAGATCTCGCTAAAGGCAGGCAGAGCAATGCCACCAGCCACTGGAGTGTCGTGATCAAGCAGCCCAAGCATAATGCCATACTGTGGTAGCCCCGCCGCGAAGTTGCTCGTCCCATCGATCGGGTCAACCACCCAGGTGTAGCGCGACCCGTTATCGGCGCAGCCCAGTTCCTCGTCGATAATATTATGATCAGGGTATGTTGTGCGGATTGCGTCCGTCAGGAAATAGCCGATCTCCAGGTCGGTCTCTGTCAGGACTTGATTGCGATCTCCCGCCTTGACCGAGTGAGAGAGATTGCCAAAGTTTGCGACGGCAATCTTCGCGGCGGCGGTGAGGGTGGTAGTGAGAAAGTCTCGATAGGTATACATAATTGCTTCCCCTTTCATGGCATTACTACTATCAGTATAACACCCTGAGAATCCCGTATCAAAAATTAAACAATATCTCTTTACTATCTGCTAGCTTCGCAACAACGCTAATCCGTCTGCTTTTTTACCAAATCAAGCAGCGCCGCTTCGTGGTCAACACGGCGACGTGATGATGAGCGAGTGGTTCGTTTTTTGGAGGCAGCTTGCTTAGCTACCTGTGAGGTGCGGCTCGTTGTTGATTGCTTGGTATGCCTAGATTGAGGGGATGAAGCAGCCTGCGGAGACTTCGGAGTTGTAGCGGCTCGTGCGCGAGAGGTACGCTTGGCTAGCTGTTTTGGTTGTGGTTGCTCTACTGGCTTTGTTTTCTCATGAGCCACACGCGCCGTTCGCTGAGGCTGGCTTGAGGCTGGCTGGTCATTTTTCTCATCTGCCTTCTCTACCGATGTTTGAGCAGTGCGAGCTCGTGACGACTGGCGAGAACGCGAGGTCTTTGCTGGTTTAGGCTGAGTAGATGGTTGAGTAGCCGACTCTTCTTGCGCTACTGCTTTTCCTGATGATGCTTCAACTGAGCGCGCTTTGGCTGGCTGAACTACTGGCTTTTTGACCAGCTTGGCAAAGATCATCTTACCTGCAGCGGTCTGAAGGTTGCGAATAATCTCCACTTCACAGGTGCGGCCCAGCTGGCTGCTGGCTTGCTCTACGACCACCATCGTCCCATCAGGCAAGTGCCCAACCGCCTGATGAGCGTCCTGCCCCTTCTGAAGGAGCGCTAGCGTCAGGTGCTCGCCAGGCAAATGCGCCATCCGGATGCTTTGCGCCAGCTCATTCATGTTGAGCACGCCAATCCCTTCCACAGCAGCGACTTTGTTGAGATTATAATCGATCGTGAGCAGCCATGCACCATGCTGCTTAGCTAGGCTCAGCAGCCGCTCGTCAACCCCTTCACGCGCCTTACTACCATCCTGCAAGAGCTCTACCTCAACTTCATCCATTGCCTGCAGCTCTGTCACGACATCAAGGCCATAACGAGCGCGAGCTCGCTTGTCGCTGTCTGCGTGATCTGCCAGAAATTGCAGCTCGCCCACCACACTCCGTGGAATCACCAGCGTGTCTCCTATAAATCCTGTTTTGGCAACGGCCGTAATGCGACCGTCCATTAGCACCGACGTATCGACTAACAGCGCTCGCCCTTTCGTCTTGAGTGTGTTACGCGGCAATCGAGCCAGAAGATAACTGACTTCGCCAAGGATAATAAGTGTGATGATAAGCAACACAATAGTAGATAATTGCATGTTGTTCCTTTTGTTATGTTTTTAGATAGGTAATGAGTGCGCTGCGGATATCGCGCACATCATGAACAAAGGGCGTCTTAAGGCCAGAATGCGGAGCAATTGCTTTGGTGAAGCCGAGTTTTTGCGCCTCAGCAATGCGCCGCTCGGCCGCTTGGGCACTGCGCACTTCACCGCCAAGGCCCACTTCGCCAAATACTACTACGCCATCATCAAGGCGTCGGCCAGCAGCAGCACTAGCAATTGCCATGACGACGGCTAAGTCGGCCGCCCGATCAGCCAGTTTGAGCCCACCGACAACGTTGATATAGATATCTTTATCGGATAATTGCAATTTGGTGCGCCGCTCGAGGACAGCGATCAAAAGGTTGAGTCGGTTGAGATCAAATCCGCTGGCTGTCCTCTTAGGATACCCGAAATGGGTTGGATTGACAAGTGCTTGGATCTCGACAAGGATAGGGCGGTTACCCTCAAGGGTAGCCAGTACCACCGATCCATCGGCATTTTGGCGCTCGGCAAGTAGCGCTGCCGAGGGGTTCTCGACCACTGTCAGACCATGCTCACCCATAGCAAAAATCGCCGCTTCATTCGTGCTACCATAGCGATTCTTGATGGCCCGCACCACCTTAAAGCCGCCATAGCGATCGCCCTCAAACTGCAGTACCACATCCACGAGATGCTCAAGTACCTTGGGCCCCGCGATTGACCCTTCCTTCGTCACATGACCCACCAGCACTACCGCCGTCCCTGATTGCTTGGCCGCTTGAATAATAACGTTGCTGGCGTTAGTAATTTGGCTTACAGTGCCTGGTGCACTAGTGATCTCAGCCAGACTCAGCGTCTGAATCGAATCGACAATTACCAGCTGGTATTGGCTGGTACGGATGGTAGCCGCAATATCATCGGCGCTCGTACTTGCGGCAAAAGACAATGCCTCGTGCTGGTCGGCACCCAGTCGCGTCGCCCGCAGCGCCACCTGCCCAGCCGACTCCTCACCACTGATATAGAGCACCGCTTGCTGCCGAGCAACCGCATGCGCCACCTGGAGCAAGAGAGTGCTCTTGCCCATGCCTGGTTGCCCCGCCAGAAGAAGTACACCACCAGGCAAAATACCACCACCTAGCACTGCATCAAGATCGGCAATGCCCGTTGCAAGTCGTGCCGCTGGCTCATCCTGGCTTGCAGCGGCGGTAATTGGCCGCGGCTGTAGCAACGTACCCTGGCCAGCGCTGCGCGCCACGGCCGATTTACCCACCGGAGCTGGCGCTTGCTCGACGAGGCTATTCCACTGGCCGCATTGTTCACACTTACCGGTCCATTTTGGTGAGCGCGCACCACACTGCTGGCAAACAAACACCGTGCGAGCTCGTGCCATTACACTTGCTCCTTAGGTTGCTCAATGCCATTAATGCTTTGGTTCAGCTCATTAGCGCGTACCGACAAGGCATTGAGCCGAGTGATCTTCGCATTATATATCTCAACGCGCTGATTAATCGCTAGCCGCTGCGCCTCAAGCGCTCGCTGACGTGCCAAGAGCTTCTTACGTGCTGTCTGGAATGATGCATCATCGCGAAAGCCACCATTTTGGGCTCTCGCATTAAACACCTTAATATCAGCCGACAGCTGCTCAGCCATCTCTTTGTACTGTGCTTGATCAGTGGGGAGCTGGGTAGCTTCTTGGTTGATTGCCTTGCTGAGCGCTTTGGCTTCTTGATCGACCTTGTCAAAGACGGCTTGGTAAGCATCGCTACGTGCGACGATCGCCGCACGGTTACGAAAATACCGACCATAGTGCTGCTCTAACTCGCTGCTGATTGTACCAATCTGCGTGCCAATAATAGAATGAAGCTCATTATTACGCTCGCCTGGTTCGGCCTGGTCATAATACTTCACCATTGAGGCGATGACCGGATTGGTCTTGATCTTGGCATACTCTGCTTCGATAAGCTGGTCGATCCGGTGCCGCTCACCTGGGCCAAGCCGCTCATATGCAGCGTGCAAGAGCTCGTGTGCTGTCGTGACGGGTTCGGCGTTAGTCAGTTCTTGATTCTGTACATTGTAGACGTAAATCCGGCGCAGGTGGTAGCAACCAAGGATAGCTGCTGTGCGCTCTGTCGATTTGCAGCTTTTGTTAAACTCGGCCTTGTCCTGCAATTGTGGCTGACTCGCATAGAGCAGCTGCCGACCTTTGTCGGTCAGCTCAAGCTGATCAATCACCGCTTGCATTGCACTATCGGGCTGGTACCGGCTCGCCACTGCGGCATCGTAGAGCTCTGGGCCATAGGTCAGCCCAGCCCAAGCCATGCCACCGATCATCACTAGGCCGACCAGTGTTGAGAGGAGGCGCTTAGGCCTTTTCGCTACGTGCGTCAATCGTCAGCTCCCCTTTTCGTACTCCAACTGTCAAGACCGACCCTTTGGTGTAGTGACGGGCCAAAATTCCCTCTGCAAGGCGATGTTCCAGCTCGTCCTCAATCGTACGCCGCAGCGGCCGCGCCCCAAAGGTGCGGCTGTAGCCCTGAGCGATCAACCGTCGCTTTGCCGCTGGCAACACCTTAACGGCAAGGCTCTGGCGCGCCAAACGCCGATTAAGCTCGGCAATCTGCAAGTCGAATATCTTCCCAACCTCTGGCTTAGTAAGTGGGCGGAAGGTGATGATTGCATCAAACCGGTTGATTAGCTCCGGCCGCATGAATCGCTCCAGTGCCTCACGAGTATATGACTCATTGCGTCGCTGCTGCTGTGCTGTATCGTCCTCGTCGGCTAGTTTGGCCTGGAAGCCGAGGCTGCGATTGTGCTGCATTTTATCTGCACCGAGATTGCTAGTAAGGATGATGATCGTGTTACGGAAGCTCACAACACGGCCGGTCGAGTCAGTCAGTGTGCCATCTTCAAGGAGCTGCAGCAACATCTGGAAGATATCGGGGTGAGCCTTTTCGATTTCATCAAACAACACCACACTATAGGGTTGACGCCGCACTTTGTCCGTCAATTTGCCGCCATCATCGTAGCCTATATAACCAGCAGGCGCACCAACAAGTCGGCTCGCGGTATGCTTCTCGCCAAACTCACTCATATCGATCTTAATCAGTGCGTCATCCGAGCCAAACACCTCACGAGCAAGCACGCGCGCCAGCTCGGTCTTGCCGACACCAGTTGGCCCCATAAAGACAAAGCTACCGATCGGCCGCTGGCTGCTCGCCACCCCGCTACGACTGCGCCGAATAGCCCGAGCCACTTTGCTAACTGCTTCTTCCTGGCCAATCAGATATTTGCCAAGGTGTTTCTCGAGATTACGCAGGAGCTTCGCCTCACTTGTGCGGACTTTCTCGACCGGGATATGTGTCATCACAGCAATAGCACGAGCAATATTGTCCTCGGTGAGTACTAGTGGAGTTTTGCGACCTTGCTCGCGACGGGCCTGCTCGAGCTGGTCAGTCAATTGGCTAATGCGCTGCTTATACAGAGCAGCACGCTCGTAGTCTTCTGCTGCCACGGCGTCTTCCATCTTCTCATTGAGTGCTTTGAGCTCACGGACATACTCGCGCTGCTTGCTTGGCTTGTGCCCCTTCTTGACGCGCACTAGCGCTGCTGCTTCGTCGATGACATCAATCGCCTTGTCGGGCATAAAGCGGTCAGCCACATAGCGGTCACTCATATACACTGCTGACTCGATCACATCATCGCTAATCTTCACCCCATGGTGCTTCTCGTAGTAGCTGCGCAGCCCCTTGAGGATTGCTACCGTATCCTTCACACTTGGCTCCTTAACGAGCACTGTCTGGAAGCGACGCTCAAGCGCACTATCTTTCTCGATATGCTTGCGATATTCCTCCAGCGTCGTCGCACCAATGAGGTGCAGCTCACCTCGGGCTAGCGCTGGCTTGAGGATATTAGCTGCGTCCATTGCCCCGCCCTCTGCTGAGCCAGCTCCTACAAGCATGTGTAATTCATCGATAAAGGCAATGATGTTGCCCTGCTTGGTAATCTCGCGAATCAGTGCCGTCAGCCGCTCCTCGAACTGCCCCCGATACTTAGTACCAGCGACAATCGCCGTCATATCGAGCATAACTACTCGCTTGTCGAGCAAATTATCTGGCACATCCTCGCGGACAATCCGCTGCGCGAGGCCCTCAACGATGGCCGTCTTACCTACCCCTGGCTCACCCAGCAAGACGGGGTTGTTCTTGGTACGACGGCTAAGGATCGTCACAAGGCGCTCGGTCTCGCGCGCTCGCCCTACCACAGTATCGAGCTCACCATCGGCCGCCTTAGCCGTGAGATCAATGCTGTATTTGCTGAGGGCACTGCCACCGCGCGGCATTGGCCGCCGCTTCGTGTCGGTACGGGTGCTCGTGCCACCACGGCTCTCTTCGCGCATATCATCAAAGTGAGCTTCGAGGTTGCGGACGATCGCCTCGGTATCTGCCCCCATCTCGCGTAGCAGTACGGTTGCGCGGGCGTTATTTTGCTTGAGCAAGCTATAGAGAATATGCTCTGTACCGAGCTCATCATGCTCATACTCCTTCGCAATTTCCCACCCCATCCGGAGCGTCAGTAGAGCTGTCTCAGACAGGCCAGTTGCCCCGCCAGTTCGCACCGTAATACTCTTGAGCGGCTGCAGGTGAAGTGAGTCCTCCGCCCGGCGCAGCGTAATGCCAGCATCAGCCAGTACCTTGGTGCCCAGGCTAGCGCTTTGGCTCAGGATGCCAAGGAGCAGGTGTTCGGTGCCAATATAAGGGTTACCGTATCCACGGGCAATTGCGTCAGCGTACTGGACACTCAGGCGAGCATCGTCACTCAAATGACTAATAAAATCTGCAAAATCATCTTCCATGTCGTCCTCCAAAATCTGTGGCCAAAAAGCCACCCTACTCAGTATACGCTGCTTATTAGCACTCGTCAAGGTGGAGTGCTAATAATATACAAAACCCTACTCTATTATGAGTAGGGTTGGCGTGTCGCAGCGCTTTGCAATTTTACGCTTGGTTTTCAATGGCGCTAAAGAGATCATCCTCGATGTTCTTGCGTGGCTTGCGCTCGGCAGGCTGGCTTGCTGCTGTCTCGATATCAAGCTCAAAGCCCGTAAGGCGGCTCGCCAGGCGGACATTCTGCCCACTACGGCCAATCGCGATCGACTGCTGGTCTTCCGTCACATATACCTTGGCGTGCTTGTGCTCGCGGTCAATCTCGACCCGCACTACCTCAGCAGGGCTGAGGGCGTTGCGAATGTACGTGTCGGTGTTTTCGTCGTACATAATGATGTCGATCTTTTCTTGGTCGCCAATCTCATTAACAACGGCGTTGACCCGCGTGCCATGCCCACCAACAAAGGTACCAACCGGGTCGATCCCTGGCACGGTGCTCAGAACAGCCAGCTTAGTGCGGCGACCTGCCTCGCGGGCGATCCCCTTAATCTCAACCGCCCCTGTCTCGAGCTCTGGTACCTCTTGGCGGAAGAGATACTCGATGAAGGCTTCGTTGCCACGGCTAAGAATAAGCTGCGGGCCACGATTGTCGCGCTCGATGTCCTTGATAAATACTTTAATGCGGCTGCCTGGCACATAGCGCTCACCTTGGATCTGTTCGCTTTGCGGCAAAATGCCAGTTGCCTTGCCCAGTTCAACGCGCACGACGCGTGGCTCAACCCGCTGGACAATACCCGTCACAACGGTACCAATCTTGTCCTCAAACTCTGCCAGCACCACCTCGCGCTCAGCCTCGCGCAGGCGCTGCAATACCACCTGCTTGGCAGTCTGGGCTGCCACACGACCAAAGCTCGTCACATTGTGTACCTCCTCAACGGTACCGCCTAGCTCGGCGTCGGGGTTTGTCACCCGTGCTTCTTCTAGGCTGACCTCTGTCGATGGGAAGTTAACTTCTTCAACGATCTCACGAATGACGAATACCTTTGCTGTACCGTCGTTGAGGTTGAGCTCAGCCCGAACGTTTTGGTCGCGCTCACCATTGTCGCGGCGCCATGCGGCAGCAATTGCTTGCTCGATCACACCCAGGACAGTCTCCTCAGGCAAGTTCTTCTCGTCTGCGATTGTGCGCAAGGCCAGTGCGAGCTGCTTGATATTAAGGTCTTCCATATTACATTACTCCTTTCTATGAAAAACTCCGACCTGCCGGCCGGATATCTACCCACCAGTGTAGCGAATAGCGCGAAGGATGTCAAATGGAATGGCGGAGGTTCTTATTCAACAATCGTCAACATATCACGGAGTTCAGCTATAACCCATCGTGCGTACCTAGCAGCGGGTGAGCCAGCAAAGGTTACCCCATTGCCTGTCACTGTAAAGAGCGGTACGTCGTTCGCTCCATCGCCTACGACCAAGCAATCACCCAGCGAGACCTGCTGCTCGGCAGCCAATTGGTGGAGCTGCTCCACCTTGGCCACCGCATCGTTATCTGGCGCATCAATCTGGCATAGCATGTCCTGATCATCAAAGATAAAATGATTGCTCGCGCGCCAAAGCGCGACGCCAAGCTGCTCTGCTACCATGCTTACCAAGATATCCATCGCACCAGAGTTAATAGCCACACGGTAGCCCCGCGCTTGAAGCACTGCAACAACCATCTGGGCGTGCGGCATGTAGGTATATTGGCTGAGGATACGCCGCACCACCACGCGGCGACAGTCGCCCCGTTGCCGATACCGCTGCAACAACCAGGCTTGGCCCTCAGCATCAGTTATCTCACCCCAGGCGGCACGCGCCATCAAGGCAGCATCTTCTTCTGGTGTGATGCCCATGGCGAGATTGAGATTGCGCCAAGAGTTGTCGCGAATCAAGGTATGATTGAGGTCGAATACAATAAGCTTTGGCTGCATTAGCCAGGCACTCCCTGCCCAGGACACGTAGCGAGGACGCGCTGCATGGCGGCTTTTTCGCCTGTGGTAACCCAGAGGTGATATTTACGTTTGACGGCAATTTGCCGGGCAATGTATTGACAGCGAAACGGCTTATGGCTAGGCAGCCACGTCGCAGCATCGCCATCACCCTTTTGCTGGTTGGCCGGGCCATCAACCGCCAGAAGCTCAAGTGGATCATTAGCAAGCTGCTGCCGCTGCTCGCTACTGAGCTGCTGTGCACCGGTTTGCCAGGCATTGCTGAGAGCTACAACGTGGTCGATCTGCACTGCAGTACTCGTGCCGCTCCCTCGCTGGAAGGTGATGCGCTTGCCTGTGTATGGGTCGTCGAGCTGACCACTCGCTACTTTGCAGTTACCACTCACCACCGCCTGCTTGAGGTCGCGTGCGAGGATGATATTGCGCGTATCGCAGCCACCTGTCGTTGCCCAGCCCGTGCCAAATTGGCTGCGCGCATACCCAGTCTTGGGTGCACGACCTTTAACAGGCAACGCCTCGAGTACTGCTAGTGCCTCGCCGTTACCCTGTGGTGAATTATTTGATTGCGCCAATTGCCACGCTGCATATATCGCGAGCGCAACAATGATAAGGCCAGCGAGCAAAAACATTGTTATGACGCGGCGACGGCGATATTTCATAGTTATATCATAGCATAGAGTCAATTTTTGGTAGGCTCATGCACATTCCGGTATACTAGTTTTATGCAACAGGTTACTCATCTCATCGACTTTTTTATACCAACTCACTATCAGCTGGCGCTGGATATTGATCGCCAGCAGCGGCACTTCACAGGGCAAGTGACGATCACTGGCGAGACAACGCAGGCCGATACACCGATTAAGCTCCACGCCAAAGACCTCACGATCACCAGCGCGGCGATCGACGGCCAGCCAGCCTCTGTGGAGCATAATAAGGACGAGATCTCGCTGCACCTGCCAACGCTGAGTGCTGGCACTCATACCATTACACTCGCATACGAAGCAGCGATTACTGACTCACTCCATGGTCTCTACCCCTGTTATTATCAGCACGACGGTGCGAAGAAAGAATTGCTTATGACGCAGTTCGAGAGCCATCATGCGCGCGAGGTCTTCCCTTGTATTGATGAGCCTGCCGCCAAAGCGACCTTTGATATAACCGTCACAACTGAGCCGGGTATCACGGTGCTTGGCAATATGCCCGTCCAGTTGCAGCAGGAAGCCGATGGTCGGCTCACTACTACCTTTACCCAAACGCCGCGCATGAGTACCTACCTGGTGGCGCTCGTGATGGGTGAGCTACAACACATCACGGGTCAGACGAAGGATGGCGTGGAAGTGTCCGTCTGGGCTACGCCAGCGCAAGCCCCTGCGAGCCTTGATTTCGCTCTTGAGCATGCCATCCACTCGATCGAGTTCTTTAATGAGTACTTCGACACGCCCTACCCCTTGCCTAAGTCCGATCACGTTGCAGTACCAGACTTTAGCAGTGGTGCGATGGAGAACTGGGGGCTCATCACCTACCGTGAGTCTGCCCTGCTAGCCGATCCAACCACGACGACCATCGCCGATAAGCAGTACATTGCCACCGTCATTAGCCACGAGCTCAGCCACCAGTGGTTTGGTAACCTCGTCACGATGAAGTGGTGGGATAATCTCTGGCTCAACGAGAGCTTTGCCAACATGATGGAATATCTGGCGGTCGACGCCATCCATCCCGAGTGGCACGTGTGGACAGACTTTTGCAACCACGAGGGTGCGCTAGCCTTTGGCCGTGATGCGATTGATGGCGTACAGCCCGTCCAAACAGCTGTCCATCATCCGGATGAAATTAGCACACTCTTTGACGGGGCGATTGTCTACGCCAAGGGTGGACGCCTCCTCTACATGCTCATGCATTGGCTGGGCGAAGCCGCCTTTCGTACTGGCCTGCAGGCATACTTTGCTACCCATGCCTATAGCAATGCCGAGGGCGATGACCTATGGCATGCGCTGAGTCAAGCCAGCGGGCGCGATGTTGCTGCACTTATGAACCACTGGATCCGCACTCCTGGCTACCCAGTTGTCACAGCTTCGCTCAGCGGCTCGCAGCTAGTACTCGAGCAGCAGCGCTTCTTTATTGGCCCACACGCGGCCGATGACACTACCTGGCAGATCCCCCTCCATAGCTCATCACCAGCTATTCCAGCACTGCTCACCACGCAGCGCACGGTAGTGGAGCACAGTCTAGATGAGCCAGTCCTTCTTAATCACGGCAATGTCTCGCACTTCATTACGCAGTATGACGACGCACTGTTAGAGCGCTTGCTTGGCAAGGTGCAGCGTGGTGAGCTATCTGTCGTCGACCGCTCACTCTTACTCACCCAACAGCTGTTGCTAGCGCGGAGTGGCCGCGTATCGAGCGCCAGCTTACTCACTCTCCTCGATGCCTATCGCAATGAGACAGATGAGCATGTTTGGAGTGTAATGTCATCAGTGATCGCCCATCTCAAGCTCTTCGTCGAGCCACATAGCGCTGCCGAGCAAGCACTGCGGCAATTCGTGGGCCAGCTTGCCCAGCAGAGTTATGATCGCCTTGGCTGGAGTGCGCACCCTGGTGAGCCTGAGAACGACACCAAGCTGCGCTCAACGATCATCGCGCACATGCTCTATAGCGAGCAGCCTGCGGTGATTGCCGAGGCGCAGCAGCGTTATGCAGCGGGCGGCTTGTTGGCTCTCGATAGCGAACTACGCAACCTGATTGCCAGTAGCGTTGTCCGCCATAGCCAGCAGCCACAGCCGCTGATTGATGAGCTTCTGGCGCACTATCGGGCAACGGCCAGCAGCGACTTGCGCCAAGACATCGCCAGTGCCGTGACGAGTACGCGCGACGCCGCAAGTATTCGCAAGCTCCTTGCTCTCATGATGGATACCGAGACAGTTCGCACCCAGGATACTGTCTTTTGGTTTGTTTACTTGCTGCGCAACCGTGATGCACGCGACGCTACGTGGCAATGGCTGCAAGATAATTGGCCATGGGTCGAAGAGCACTTCGGCAGCGACAAGAGCTTCGACTACTTCCCACGCTATGCCGGCAATATCCTCGCTTCGCACCAACAGCTGAGCGAATACCAGCGTTTCTTTACACCACTGCGCAAGGAGCCAGCCCTTACCCGCGTGATTGATATGGGCATCACAGACATCACTGCCCGCGTCGAGCTCATTGAGCGCGATGGCCCAGCGGTTGTGGCAGCACTCACGAAGGTATAGCGAGGCGTGAACCGTGCCCTTGCATTTCCCGATACTATTCGCTTTTTGCCAATGCAAGCTAACCTGTCAGAAAACAGAGAATTCTTGCACTCTACCGAGTGAAGCAGTAAGAAGGTGTAATCGCACAGAAAAAGCTATAGATCTATGTAGCTTAGTCACAAAATCACAACTACTCAACAACTTCAATCCGCACCACCCGCGGCGGGCTGCCACTAGTAGCAATCGCAATGAGCTGGAGATTCATAGTGGTGATGTGCTCGTGGTGCGCATAGAACCGCGCAGCATAGTGCATTTGGTTGCGCTTCTTACGGGTAATCGCCGCGAGGCCATCGCCTGCATAATCATCCGTGCGGTGCTTTACCTCAGCAAAATACAGCGTATCACCACACTTCGAGATAATATCAATCTCACAATATTTCGTCCGCCAGTTGCGCGCCACAATCTGATGGCCGCGCTGCTGCAAAGCGGCGGCTGCAGCTGATTCGCCAGCATGGCCACGCGTGGTCGTTGTATCAGCTTGCTGCGTGGTGTGTGCTTGGTCTGCTGAGTGAGGGCTATCATTGCGGTAATGCTGGAGTGGCTTGAAGCTCAGCCGATGCAGTGGCGTCACTCCATGGGCGGCAATCGCTGCTCGGTGCTGCTCCGTGCCGTAGCCGGCATGCGCCGCAAAGCCATAGCCAGGGTAGAGTGCATCTTGCGCAGCCATATACTGGTCGCGCGCCACCTTCGCAATGATCGACGCCGCCGAGACACTTGGCACCAATGCATCTGCTTTGGGTAGCATCGTGACATACTGCTCTAGTGCCGTCCCAGCCAAGAAGTTCACCCTGCCGTCGATCACGATCTCCGTGAGAGTAACACCTTTCTCACGGCATTGTTGCTGCACCGCTTCTACCGCTCTCCGCGTTGCTAGGCGGAGGGCTTCGCTCATCCCCACCTCATCCAGCTCCGTCGCACTTACCCAGCCAAGCGCATACGCCGCTGCCTGCTCTTGGATGAGTTGAGCAAGGGCTTCGCGGCGCTTTTTCGTCAATTTCTTACTATCGTCCAGCTCATCTATTGCCACACCACCCAGTACCACTGCGCCAACCACCAGCGGCCCCGCCCATGGCCCACGCCCGACTTCGTCGATTCCAAGTATCATACTACGATTGTCTCATATTTCGTAGCGTCATGTATACTGCCGAGCTGCAGGGTAGTTCAGTGCCGCGCTATACCAGCAACCATGCCAAACTATTGAGTACCGCGTGCAGTATATGATGTATAATATACAACCTTTATCTCTGTTTTTATTCGTATTGCTTGCTGATTCGCCTATTTTCTGTTGCGAGAGTGCGGATAATCCACTACAATCAAGGCACGCCCTCGGCTTAGCAACTATTACTTCATCATAAGGAGGAATATGACAAAAATGCTTTGGCACACGCTTTTTGCTACCGGAGTGATTGCATGTGCCATTCCTGGGTGTGCTGGCATCCCCACCGGGCCAGTTGCAGCAGTGCCAGTGTATACTATACAGCCACACGAGGTGTGTACGCATCAGCACCATACAGGTGCGTATACGCTTGATAAGAGCAATCCATACGGGTGGTCATGCTACAATCTCGCCTACTCGATATCGCTCTTCTCAGGCTTCACCTTCACACCCAAGGGCAGCCTCAATATGCAGGCATATTGTACAGCCCGCCATCACGGCGCACGTGCCATCGTCGACCGTCCGCAAGCTCAACCAACCTGGCAATGCGTGCCATAGCATTCACCACACAAAAGATAGAACACCGAACTATACAGCATTAACACGAAAGGATTATCAGTACTTATTATGGAAATCACCGGGCCAGCACCACTCCTCATACTAGCAGTCGCACTTAACGTTGTGTATTTTATCTTGTTTATCTGTGGCATCTGTTGGGTCGTCCGGCAGGGCCGACGCACCAAGCAAATCAAACGGCACGTGGCTGCGATCGACGAGAATCTCGAGGCGATTCGCGCCATCCTCACCGAGCAAGCAGAATCTCGCAAGACAAAATAATAGCATCGGTACACGAAAGCATAAAGCCACCCTCAGGCGGTGGCTTTGCTTTATGCCTCGCTACTTAGCTATTTATGCGCTGCGACGAGCTATCTGCTGCCACCCCACTACAGCCAGCCACACTAGCCAAACAAGCAGTGCCCCAGCAGTATTGGCCGCGATATCCCAATTGGTATCATCCAGCGGCAAGCGAGCCACGCCAGTCTTCGCCACCAGCAGCTCAAATAGCTCATTCATACAGCCAAGTGCCGACACCAGCGCAAACAGCGAAAATGCCTCCACTAGCCAATACCGGTGCCAACCCAGCGCATGCTTGACGTAGAGCCACAGGCAGCCAGTAAATATCCCACCACCGATGAAGTGGGTATTAAATGCCGTGTCTTGCCCATCGATCAACGGTGATGGCACATACCACGAGATAAAGAACAACCCACACGCCAAATACAGGAGCCAGCGGTAGCGCCGCTCGTGCGTATAGCCATAATGCTGCAAGATAGGTGGTATACTACTCGCCAAGACAATTGGTATAACAATCGAAACAATGGTAAAGATACTCATATTATCTAGTATAACATCAGATACAATCTAGCTGCCACAGGCCTATCGCGTATTATAATATACCTACCTCAGCAAATATACTTTGATACTTTGGTGTGTTATCTCCGCACCTTGCCCATTACATCATGCTCTCGTTTCACACTCAAGAGAAGTTACTGTCAGAATATCACAAGACAAGCGTCCAAGACTGAGCAGGCTAAAGACTAGCTCTCATACAAATCCGCCCCTGATATAGAGGCGGATACAAAAGCTTTTTTATAGTAGCTACTCTACGCAGCCTCGTGGCGAGCGGCAACCTCGGCAGCCTTAGCGTCAAGCTCAGCTTGCTTGGCGTCTTCTGCAGCCTTTTTCTCGGCAGCTTCTTTGGCCTTTTCTTCTTTGAGGCGGGCAGCCTCGGCCTCGGCATGAGCATCGTGCACATTATTAACCGCCTCGCGGTCGAACTGTACAGCAGTCAGGCGAGCCGACTTACCACTGCGGCCACGCAGGTAGCTCAGGAAGTTGCGGCGCA
Organism: uncultured Candidatus Saccharibacteria bacterium; assembly: GCA_963519005.1. Lineage (GTDB taxonomy): Bacteria > Patescibacteriota > Saccharimonadia > Saccharimonadales > Saccharimonadaceae > Saccharimonas. The sequence goes on from CAUQKK010000005.1 coordinate 33,029, forward strand.
CCTTAGCGCGGCGCATCACCTCGACCTTCTCAACAAGTGGACTGTGCAACAAGAACGACTTCTCTACCCCCACACCGCTGGTAATCTTACGCACAGTAATGCGGCTGGTGTGCTGGCCCTTGTTGTCGGTGCGGATCACCACGCCTTCAAACATCTGGATACGCTCTTTGTTGCCTTCTTTGATTTTTTGGTGGACGCGGACTGTGTCGCCGCTCCGCACATCAACGACGGCAGGCTTCTTCTGCTGGTCATTGACTTTTTGGATCAGTGCAAAACTCATGACTTTCTCTCTATTTAATTATTAGATGACAATTCAGTTATTGATTGTACCATATTTTGTGTGCAGGGAGAAGAGGGAGAAAGTGCTTTTGCATCAATACCCCAAACATCGCTCAACGCGAACTAGCAACAGCCCCGCTCAGCACCACGAAGAAGTTTTTTATTATAACAAAGAACCTCTCTCTATCCTACTTTTTGGTGTGTTGCCTCATATGCAGCTTTATCTGTCTGTCCTTTAGACGAAGTATCAATACCAACTGATGATGCCATTAGCACCCACACGCCATCTTCAAAATTACCCTTTACAACAGTCAATTTACCATTACGAACCTCATATACATCGCCGAGCTTACTATCTGCTCCATTTTGCTCCCGACTGTAAAACTCTACTTTTTGAACTGGTAGTTTCTCTGCTTTATTGCCTTGCTCGTCTATTCTGTAGCTGCCTGGAGTCTTTAAATCAACTGTAGACCAGTTTCCTTGTTGGTCCTGCACATAGAAGGTCATGGTTTTATCAGGTGACACATCACCTGTAATATTACCATGCTCATCTCCAACGAAAAGGTTAGAATACACTGTACTCTTTCCATCTTCACCTGTTGGAACAACCAAAAGACCACGCAAAACATTGATTTTTGTCCTGTTTTTTAGCGCTTCATCGACTTGTGTACGAAAGGCCTCATTATCTTCTGCAGACAGCTTCTTCTCACCAGGCCGAGCCTTTTCTGTCGACTGCTGCTCAGGCGATTGGGTTGGAGATGCTGGGAACGATGGTATCTCCGTTGCTTTGTCAGTAGAGTGAGGTCGCTCAGACTGCGAAGTCTTGTTGCGTGCTGGCGCTTCGATGGATGGATTTGCGCTTGGTGTTGTTGCTGACGATGTTGCTTCGACAGTGGCAGCAGTTGGTTGTGTTGCGTTTCGTGGTGCTTCTTCAGAAGAGCCACAGCCTACCAAAGCACCAGCACCCAAAGCAGCTACAGTAGCAGCAGTAAGTACTCTATCAACACCTCCCAAATCATCATATCTTTTACGCATTCTTTCCTCCTCTTTCTCTGTATCATCACTGGTGGATGATGCCTATTTTGGATTTATAATCTAAACTATACCGCACTTTGGTATATATAGCAACTAGTTTAGCTGGTGGTGTTTTCTTGGGCTGCGCTTGCTCCACCTTCGCGGCCATTCACTACCTGTGCAGCTCTGTTCTCGTACGCTTGCTGGAATTTATACTGGAGCACACGCTTGGCAGCATCATTGCGCACTAGGTCATACATCGTCTGCGGGTCGTATGCATAGACCTCACCAGCAGACGGCAGCGCACGAGTGCGCAGCTGTTTTTTGTTGATGACCCCAGCCTGCCGAGCTTTGTTGAGGAATATCTCTAGGCCGTGCTCAGAAGCGTACTGGCTCCCTATCTCGGGCAAATCTTGAATAGGAAATACCCGCTTGTCTGCATTATCGTCGGCACTATTTTCTCGCAAGCTATCGATCAGTGGTTGTGCAAGTTCCACAAGCTGCTCGATCTGGGCGCGCACTTCTGCACTGAGGGCGGCCTCTGCAGCGAGGAGGGCTCCTTGCTCGGTTTGTATCATGCATCATATAATAGCATTTGGCGCGAAAGTATTGCAATAACGGCTGTTTATCCTTGGACTACTCCTTTCTCTTTCTTGCCTGTCTGCGGTATACTAGAGTTTATGGATTATAACAAACTTGCACTCGACCTACACAAAAAATATAAGGGCAAAATTACCACCAGCCTACGCGATAGCGATGAGCTTGACCGTGATAAACTCAGCAGCTACTACAGCCCCGGTGTGGGCGCAGTGAGCAAGGCAATTGCAGATGACCCCGCTAGCCTACCTACCTACACCTGGACAAATAACCTCGTAGCAGTCATTAGTGATGGTTCGGCCATCCTGGGCCTGGGCAACCTTGGCCCCAAGGCAGCCATGCCGGTTATGGAAGGTAAGGCGCTGCTGTTTAAGCACTTTGCTGGTGTCGATGCCGTGCCAATCGTGCTGGATGTGCACCAGCCAGAGGAGATTATTGCTACGGTTAAGGCGATTGCACCAAGCTTTGGCGCGATTAACCTCGAGGATATTGCCGCGCCCAAATGCTTCGAGATTGAGGAGCGCCTGAAGGCCGAGCTCGATATCCCCGTCTTCCACGACGACCAGCACGGTACGGCTGTGGTGGTACTAGCAGGGCTGATTAACGCCGCCAAGCTGACGGGCCGCAGCCTGGCCGATAGCAAATTCGTCGTGGTCGGTGCTGGCGCTGCTGGCACTGCCATCATCAAGCTGCTGCACACCTATGGCGCCCGGCACATTGTGGCGGTTGATAGCAAAAGTATCGTGGGTAGCCACCGCACCGACCTCAACGCCGAAAAAACCGCCCTGCTAGCCTATGTTGACGCCGCGCAGCAGGGGTCGCTCGAAGACGCCATGGCAGATGCCGATGTCTTCATTGGTGTATCGCGCGCGGGGCTGCTGACTCCAGAACTCGTCGGGATGATGGCCAAAGACCCGATTATTTTTGCCCTGGCCAACCCAGTACCAGAGATCATGCCAGATAGCGCCAAAGCAGCCGGCGCTGCCGTCATCGCCACTGGCCGCAGCGACTTCCCCAACCAAGTCAATAACGCTCTGGCCTTCCCAGGCATCTTCCGTGGTGCGCTCGATAACGGCGTGCAAAAAATCACCGACGAGCACAAACTCGCCGCCGCCCAGGCGCTGGCAGCGCTGGTCGATGAGCCCACAGCAGACTACGTCATCCCCTCGCCATTTGATGAGCGCGTAGTGGAGGCTGTGGCGAAGGTTATTTGTTAGGCTGATATTCGCTAACACAAGAGACAGTAAGCCCAAGAAATAAAACTACGTAGCATACAAAGCCACGTAGTTTTATTCCTGTATAGCTATAGCTTCTCTTTAGATGCTACCTACGCGCTGTTTGCGTAACTCTCGTCGAGAACGTCCAGTGATTTCTGCCAATGTCGCTAGCTGGTGCTGCTTGTCACAAACACCGATCAACATAATCAATTCGTGCACCTGCATTGCTGTGAGTTGCTCACGCACACTCGCAAGTCTATCGTCCATCTGGTTAACGCGTAGGTTCGATATGTAGACACGCATCACATTGTGTTTCGCGTCCTTACTGTAAATCACAGGGTGCGGGTAAGTTGATTCGCCGTTTTTATCAACGCTTGAGAATTTACCAGCATGAATTAAACCACCGTCCGACATAGCCACCTGAGCATAGTGTGTGAGACGTTGCTGTACATTTGGTGCTATATAATCCCACGGTGTTGACCTGTAGCCGTCCATCCGACGCTCAATTTCTTGCAGTGCTTTGCTACGACAATCAACCACAAGCGCCCCAGGTACGTTATCGATAACAACTTTACAACTCACCGTACTATCACGACTATCCACCTCAAGCCATGGTACAAGCTTGTGCGGCAAGGTAAGGTAATCAAGCGACATACGTTCGGTTTCTGCACGAAGGTGTAGTGGTTCTGATACTGGCAGCGACGTGACATTATCTGGCTGATTCGACTTGTTAGGTAGCAGGCCTACTGAGCCTTCCATGCTGCGTCGTTTATTGCTAGACATTGTATTTGACGAATTATGGGTTGCTAATTGGTCAGCTGTCGGTTGGTATACTACCAATGCATTGGCTAGCCGCTCAGCCGCCTCGGCAATGATCTGTTCCGTTTGCATATCAATTAACTGACGATCAGCGTGCTGTGCACTCTTTGGCCAGAGGCGATCAACCAAGCGCTGTGCTATATCGTGAGTTATCACCTTATCCGATCGATCAAACCATTGTAAGAGCGCGATTTGCGTCTGGCTAATTTGTGGTACATGCTCTGTGAGATAGTGGCAGAAGGACAGCAATGTATTAGCCGGTACCGTTGTATGTTCCTCGTCTCGCGATTGTTCAAGCTGCCGAGCCTGCATAACTAACGCCGTATGTTCTGTTTGCAATGCATCGAGATGTTGACTCTCTGGTTTACAGATTGCAATTTCGTCATCGTAGCATGGTTGCTGTAGCTCATCAAAGGCTATCCGTTCGCACTGTGCCACCGCCCAATCAAACGCCTCCTGAACTAACTTTTGGTATATATCGTTAGCTGCCGATGGCAGCAGAGCTTTATCCTGCTGCCATTCAGTACGCTTTGGAATAACCGTATGACACCAATCTGGTACCTGCACTATTCCGCCAGCCACAAACACTGCCTTAACTGCGCGCACGCTTCGCATCGCTAGCTTGTCACGCTGCTTATCAATGTATTGCTGTGCACGTTCTGCTGCCGCCGGATATAATCGCATATTTGTTGTACGCCACGAGTTAGCTTCGCCCAATAGTGCACGACGCACACAGTACTTATACCTCTCACTCGTAAAGTGACACTGCCGAAGCGTATGCTCAGTATTTTGCATAGCTATAGCCGCCTCCTTATGCTGTTGCATCACAAGCGATAAGTGTTCAAGCACACCACCAAAGACTGTAAAACTCGCATTGAGTGATGCTATATCTTCTTCTAATTGCTGTTCGTTCAGGCTCGGCTCACGCTCACTAGACGGCATTTTACCAACACTGTCTGGTAGCGTTATGCTAAGCTCTTCTCCACTAGGGTTACGGTCTATGACAGACACTTGAAGTGATTCGGGTTCTCGTGGATAGTCAATCTGTTCATGCGACATGCCATAGTATAATACGCAAAAAATGATACTTTGTCAAAAATCCGCTATATAATACATGACACAGATCGGCCCTAAGTATTCTTCAGCAAGATAGCGCGTTATATCACCCGCCCGACTTCCTCAAGCGTTGTCTCGCCGCGCAGAGCAGCAAGGACACCGATTTGCTCGAGGGTGAGCATACCTTCGCGCTGAGCGGCTTTTTCGATGACGTCTGGGTGGACATCAGTAAAGTCACCGCGGATGAACTTCTGAATACCTGGGGTGACGATAAGCTGCTCCATAATCACCATGCGGCCCTTGTAGCCAAACGGCGCATCATCACTTGGCACTGGCCGCCAGAGCTTGAAGGTGTCGAGATCGGGATGCTCTATCTCTTCAGGAATATCAGCCAGGACTCGCTTGACATAGCTCCGCGTGGCATCGTCTGGCTCGTAGGCTTCCTTGGTTTCATCAACGAGGCGCCGCACCAAACGCTGCGCCACCACGAGGCGGATAGCACTGGCAAAAATCGGGTTTACGCCAATCAGGTCAATCATCCGGCTAAAGGCCGCGCTACTACTATTAGCGTGGAAGCTCGACATCACCAAGTGGCCAGTAATCGATGCTTGAATGGCAGTGCGCGCCGTATCAACATCGCGGATCTCACCCACCATCACGACATCTGGATCGAGACGAAGCACGCTGCGCAAACCCTCACCAAAGCTTCCACCGGCGTTGGTATTAATTGGGATTTGCGAGATGCCAGCCAGGCCATATTCGATTGGGTCCTCTAGCGTAATAATCTTACGATCAGTCGTGTTAAGGGCATTGAGCATGCTGTAAAGCGTGGTAGATTTACCTGAGCCCGTTGGCCCAACCATCAGCACAAGGCCGCGCGGATGGCTGATGATTTCATCAATCTGCTGGCGCTGCTTGGGCGGAATACCCAGCAAATCAAGATTAAGCAAGCTTTCATCGAAATTAAAGAGACGCAGCACAGCATCCTGTCCATACATGGTTGGCACAGTCTCAACACGGATGTTGAGCAAGTGCGTTGCGTTGCCATGTGTTACGTCCTTTTGGATGTGACCTGACTGCGGCTCCATCGAAGCACTCGATACGCCAGCTCGGCTGGCGAGCTCACCCATGATCACGCGATAGCGACTCCGGCTAATCGTCGCTACGGGGTGGAGTGCACCATCGACACGAAGGCGAATCCGGATATCATGGCGTTCATTCTCGATGTGGATGTCGCTCGCACCGAGCATATCCGCCTGGTTGATCAAGAAGTCGAAAACCTCCTCACTACTGACTCGGCCAAGCGTCTGGCTCACCTCGGCAATGGTCTCGCTGTCGCCCGCTTTGGCAATCTTGATATCATCGTAGACGATCTTCTTTGGTGGGTCAAAGCGGTTCATCAACACGCGATAAGCACTGAGGCTAATCAAATAAAATTCGACAGGTAGCCCCTGGTCCTGATACGTGCGCCGCGTCCGCTGGATAACCGACTGGGGTGTTTGTGTCGTAACAGCAAACTGATATGATTCCTGCTCATTGCCATCAGTCAGCGGCAGCATATAGAGGTTGTGCATCTCCTCGATCGTCATTAGGTCGCGTGCTAGTGGCAGTGTCTCCTCGATGGGGCGCATATCGAGGTATTTGAGGCCAAGAATGCGCGAGCGTTGCTCGGTCGACGCCTCATCTTGCTGGCGACGACGTTGTTGGACTTCATCTTCATTCATCCTTCTTAGTGTAACAAAAAGCTCGTGGTAAATATAGGGGGTAAGTCCAAAGCACTTCAGGTATAATACAACTATGCCAGAGATTATTGTTATTGCACACAACATTCGCTCAGCGCACAATGTCGGATCGATCTTTCGTACCTGCGAAGGATTTGGCGTGCAGCAGCTCATCCTGAGTGGCTACACACCCTACCCCGATCTTGCCCTTCAGCCAACCCCACCGCACTGTGCCTACCACCTTGAAGAAACAGTGCGAGCCGACCCACGTTTGCCGCACATCCGCGAAAAGATCACCCAGCAAATCCACAAGACAGCGCTTGGTGCTGAAGCTCTCGTGCCATTTGATTACCAGCCAGAGCTCGACCTCGCACAATTTGCCGGCTATCGCATCGTCGCGCTCGAGCAAGCCTCTACCTCTGTTAATCTTTCGCAGTATCAGCCACCAGATAAGCTCATCCTTTTGCTTGGCGAAGAAGTCCATGGTATTCCGGCCGAGACGCTCTCGCTCGTGGATGACATTATCGAGATTCCGATGTATGGGCAAAAGGAGTCTTTTAACGTATCAGTCGCAACCGGTATTGCGCTCTATGCGCTCACAACTGCTGGATAATTGCAGTACGATATGTACCCATTTTGTTTGCGTTGTAGCAAATATCGGGTTATACTAGCAGCAGGTGGCACGACCAAGCCACCGCCTGCAACTTGCCTGTGCTTGAGCTTATTTCCGCTCGCCTTGCAAGTATCTGGCCTCGCGCCACCCTGGTCGTAGACGCAATTGTTCGAAGTTTCTTATCTGACACGCGCAATCTGCAGACTCCCAGGGTGGCGCGAGTCACCCCCCTCGCGGGGACGGCATTATTTAACAACAACGCAGTCACTACCAAGGATTTGCGCAAGCTCATCCTGCAATTGCTGCTGCGCGTCGACCCGGAACGGCAGGCGAATCGCTGACGTTTTGTCATCACCGAGCATCATAATAATATCGTGCTGGCCCGGGTTTTGCGTACACAGCTGCTTAAACTTCGTAAGAGCAGCCATATCATCGGGGTTCTTGACCCGCACGTAGACCGTTGGGAGTGTATCGAGCGGTTTGGGCGGCGGCCCTACTGGCACTGATGCGGCTGCACGTGCCGATGCTTGTGCTGAGCGCTGGGTATTTTTTTGCGATGATGACCGGCGGCGCGGCGTAGCTGCTGGGCCGGTTGGCGCAGACATCGTGCGACCAGTTGCTTGGTATTCGGCTAAGTCGGTATCGGTCACGACGGTGATTTCATTGGCTATCAGCTTGGCTTCATCACCAAGATTACCATCCCGGTCTCGTGCACTCACCTTGCCGCTGGCAGTGATTACCACATCTTGTTCCAGCTGGCCAGCAAGCTTCTCATACAGATTCGGGAAGACGATAATCTCACTCTCACCAAACTTGTCCTCAACCCCTACAAAAGCCATCTTGCTGCCCGACTTCGTCACAATCGTCCGCAAACGCGTCACGAGGCCACCGATCGTCACTGTCTGGCCGTCGATCTGTGGTGAGACAGTGCGCAGTGGCACGGTCTGCTCAGCAAAGAACGTGTCGTAGTGGTCGAGCGGGTGCGCACTAATATAGAGGCCAATCAGCTCGCGCTCCCACATGAGACGCTCTTTGTCAGTGTGTTTGACAGGCGCTGGCTTAAGCTCAATCGACGGCATAACTTCTGTAGAACTGTCGGCGAGGCTACCGAAGAGGTCAGTCTGGCCACTCAACGCTTCCTTCTGTAATTTACTCGCAAAAGCAAGGACATTCTCAAGATTAAAGAGAAGATCAGAGCGATCACCCAGCGCATCAAAGCCACCCGATTTAATGAGCGACTCCCAAACTCGCTTGTTGCACTTGCTCGTCGAAACACGCTTGGCAAAATCTTCTACCGTAGCAAACTTCCCATCGCGGTCACGCATCTTAACGATCTCTTCCACCGCTCCCACGCCAACACCCTTCACTGCTGCCATACCAAAGCGAATCTGCTTCTTGCCCGGCACCACCGCAAATTCCTCGTATGATTCATTGACATCAGGGTTGAGTACCGTCAGGCCCATATGCTTGCACTCGGTGATCTCGATGGCCAGCCGGTCGACGTCATCGTGGTCACTTGTCATCAAGGCTGCCATAAAGGCATCGGGGTAGTGTGCCTTGAGATATGCCGTCCAGTAGGCGATGAGCCCATAGCACGCCGCGTGGCTTTTATTAAAGCAGTAGTTAGCAAACTCTTCCAGCTGCGTCCAAAACGTCTCGGCCATCTCACGCGTTGCCCCACCGACCTTCACTGCTCCTTCGACAAACTCCGGCTTAACCTTCTTCATTAGGTCGATCTTTTTCTTACCAACGGCCTTGCGCAGGGTATCGGCCTGTCCACCAGTAAAGCCACACCACTCCTTGGAGATCTGCATAAATTGCTCTTGATAGACCAAAATACCATACGTGTTCTCAAGTGAGCTCTTCATCCCCGGGTGGAGGTAGGTAATCTCCTCCTCGCCATGCTTGCGCCGAATAAAACTATCGATAAACTGCATAGGCCCTGGCCGATACAGCGCCACCATTGCGATGATATCCTCAAAGTGCGATGGCTTGAGAGCGCGCAAATAGCGCTTCATGCCAGCCGACTCAAGCTGGAATACCCCTGTCGTGTCACCCCGCTGAAAGAGCTTGTACGTTGCTTCGTCATCAAGCGGTAGCGTGGAGAGGTCGATCGTATCGCCATAGACTTTGCGGATGATCCGCATTGCATTGTTAATAATCGATAAGTTTGACAGGCCAAGGAAGTCCATCTTGAGCAAGCCAAGATCCTCCACCTCACCCATCGGGAACTGCGTCGCCACGACGCCTTTCTGGGCTTGCTCCAGCGGAATGTATTTGACGAGCTCGTCGGGTGCAATCACCACACCACACGCGTGCACCCCATGGCTGCGAATCGTTCCTTCTAGCTGGATAGCATAATCAAAGACCTGCTTGGCGGTTGGGTTTGTCTCGTATTCGTGCTTAAGGTCAGGATCTTCCTTGGTGCTGACTGCCAGCGGAATGTGCCGCCCCTGAGCAGGTGGTGGCACCATCTTGGCCAGGCGGTCACTTTCGGCATACGGCACCTCCAACACGCGCGCAACATCACGCACCGCCGCCCGAGCCGCCATCTTACCAAAGGTGACGATGTTGCTCACGTGGTCGTGACCGTATTTATTTGCACAATAGTCGATCACCTCATCGCGTCGTGTATCCTGGATGTCGACATCGATATCAGGCATGCTAATGCGATCAGGATTGAGGAAGCGCTCAAAGAGCAGGCCGTACTTGAGCGGGTTAAGATCGGTGATATTAAGCGCATACGCAATGATCGACCCCGCGGCACTGCCCCGGCCTGGCCCAAAGACAATCCCCTGACTCTTGCCCCAGTTGATGAAATCCTGCACGATGAGGAAATACCCCTCATACCCCATGCTTGCCATGACGCCTAGCTCCATCTCGGCTCGCTCACGCACGCTATCGGCCAAGGTGGGGATGATCTGCTCGGGGAGCTGATCGGCAGTATCTTCGGGCTTTGCGCCATTGTAGCGCTGGGCTAAGCCACGATACACAAGCTTGTGCAGGTAGCTATGTTCACTCGTCTCACCCTCAGGTAATGGGTATTTTGGGATAAGGATCTTGCCCAGCTCGATATCAACATTGCAACGGTCGGCAATCTGCTTGGTGTTGGTGATAGCCTCGGGTAGCTCTCTTCCCCAGCGAGCAATGATATCACGTGGGTCGGTCAAATGGAGCTCGAAGTCTTTCAGACTCATCCGCTTTTCATCGCTCAAAAACGAGCCCGTTCCCACGCAGAGCAATATCTCATGTGCATCTTGAAAGTCGTGCGTCAAGTAGTGACCATCGCACGTCACAACCAGAGGGATATCCAGCTCCTCAGCCATACGGCGCAGACCATCGTTAATCTTCGCCTGTACGTCCCAGTGTGTATTAGACTCGGGGTGGCCATGGTCTTGCAATTCCAGATAGTAGCGGTCGCCAAATACACGCTTATACCACTGAGCAATCTCGACCGCCTTAGCATAGTCGTCATAGCGCAGTGCCTCGCCAATCTCACCACTTGCACAGCCGCTTAGGACAATCAGCCCTTCGTTGAGCTCCTCGAGGAGGTCGTGGTCAATCCGCGGCTTATAGTACATCCCCTCTAGATTTGCCTTTGTACTCAGCCGCATCAGGTTGTGATACCCCTGATTATTCATCGCAATGATAGTCAGGTGGTAGCGCATTTTATCCTTGGCAGGATCACGGTCGAAGCGTGATCGAGCAGCGACGTACGCCTCAATGCCAAGGATTGGCTTAATGCCTGCTGCCTTGGCTGTCTTGTAATAGTCCAGCACCCCACTCATCGTCCCGTGGTCGGTGATGGCCGCTGCTGTCATACCATACTCTTTGACGGTGCTCACAAGGTCACCAATTTTCGTCAGGCCATCAAGTAGCGAATGATGAGTGTGGTTGTGCAGGTGAACAAAATCCGATGGTTGCAAAGCTGATGATGAGTGAGAGGTCATACCTCCTTAGTATAGCAAATGAACGAGCGATAAGGCCAACACTCCATCGTTGTGATTAGCAAAAATAAACTTAACTACTCTCGCGTTGCGTGCACCAGTCGTTCATCACTCCGTCTAGTGGAGTGCGATGATCTACTGCAGAATAAATGGGGAGCCTTGCCTCCGTATAGCATATCAGTGCCGTGCGTTCATCACTTTAATAACACTATCAATGAAGTCTGCCAAGCCTGGCACCAAGAGACCAATAGCATTGAGCAGCCAAACAAACAGCGCCACAAGAATCGTCCCGCCAAGCACGCTCCCTAAGCCAAAAAATATCCCGCGGATGAAGTTCATTTTGTAGACTTCTGCGCGGCTTCGATGAAAATCGTAAAATAAATCCTCGAGGGTAGCCTTGCGTGCATCGGTCTCGTTGGCTTGTTTGACCTGCCGTGTAAGCTCGGCAACTGACCCAGGATGATCATGCCTCTCACAAGTCGCTGACTTGTCTGATGGGCGCTGTGACGGTAGTGATTGCTCTGTCATAATAATTGCAAGGGTGCGGCGAGCTTGCTCCCCCCCTAGGAGGATACTCGCCGTACCCATTTGTAGCTTACAGGCTACTTTTTACCCTTAGCAAACTCGTCGCGAGCACTGCGCAAAGCACGGTCACTGCGGTCGTGCAGGTCGCGAGCAGCATCACGTGCTTCATAGTACACCTTCTCGCCCTTAGCGCGCAATTCGTCACCCTTTGTAGCGGCATCTTGCTTGAGCTCATGCGCTTTTTTCTTGAGGTCGGTTCGTGTTTCTTTACCCGACTTTGGTGCTGTCAATAGACCAGCTACCACGCCAGCAGCAGCACCGAGGACTGCACCAAGGACAAATTTACCTTTCGACATTCTTATATTCTCCTTTATCGATTACGTTTGGTAATAAACAATTTTTTGATCGAAGGCATAGCCGTCTTAGCCAGCCAAAAGGGCGAAGTAAATCGGGTGATATTATCAGTTGTTGTCTCAAGGTTGGTTGCCACGCGCTCAGCTAATTCTGCCACTGCACTAATCCGCTTAGTAATACGAATCAATATAACCGTCAAGACAATCGCAAGCACCAGCAGCAGCGCCAGCAATACCGATAACATGATAACTAATATCTGAGCCCACTCCATGCGGTATCTCCTTTATGTTAGTAGCATATATACTATGCCTGAGTATCAGTATAGCGAGCCCGCAGGTATTTTGCAAACTCTGGGCCAAGCACGGGGTCTTTGAGACCAAAATCCACGACGGTTTTGAGGTACTCTAGCTTATCGCCAGTGTCATAATATGTACCGTTGGTAATCTCCACACCAAAGAACGCGTGGCTGTCATCAATCATCCGCTGCATAATAGGCTGGACAGTAAACTCACCATGCCCATCAAAATGCTCCTTGGCGTGCTCGAGGTAGCTAAAGAATTCGCCAGGCAAAATATAGCTACTGACACTAGCGAGGTCAGATGGCGCATTAGCCTTGCCTGGCTTTTCAACGATATTGCTCATCTTAATAACACCGTCCGATAGCTGCTGGCCAGCCACAACACCGTAGCGATCAAACTCAGCATCATCGACAATCTTTTTGCACGACAGCACTGCCCCATCGAGCTCCTGCGATGCAGCAATCATCTGCTGGAAGCGGCTTGGGCTAGCAGCAATGAAGTCATCGGCAAAGGTATAGATGACGGGCTCGTCGCGGTTGATGAGGTGTGCTGCGCAGGCTAGCGGCGTTGCGTTGCCGTATGGGCCCTTTTGGCGGATGTAGATAAAGTTTGCCATCTCCGAGAGCTGTTTGACGGTATCAATCAATGGCTGTTTCTTCGGCCCACCAGCCCGGAGGTTAGCTAGTAGATCCTCATTTGGCACATCAAAGTGGTCTTCGATCGCACGCTTATTGGCACTCCCCACAATGATGATGTCGCGAATCCCCGCCTGGACGAGCTCCTCCACCACATACTGAATGATCGGCTTATCAATTAGCGGCATCATCTCCTTAGGCATAGCCTTCGTCTGAGGTAAGAACCGCGTACCAAAACCCGCGGCGGCGATGATAGCTTTTGTTGGTTGTTTCATTATGATTCTCCTTGTATATCCTTTAGTTGCTCACTTCAGCCTCTCGCGAATCAGTTTCTGCGCCAGAGCTGGGTTGGCTTTGCCGCGGGAGCGCTTCATGACTTGCCCGACGAGGTAGCCAATTGCCTTATCCTTGCCAGCCTTGATATCCGCAATCGACGCTGCACTGGCTGGATCATTCATCACCTCATCGACAATTGCGCCAATCGCCCCCTCGTCTGATACCTGGAGCAAGTTCTTTGCCTCAGCAATCGCCTCAGGCATTGTGCCAGTATATTGCTCGTCAAAAAGGTCGAGAAAGAGCTCCTTCGCACCAGTCGAGCTGACTTTGTTGTCCTCCACCAACTGTGAGAGCAGCAAGAGTCGCCGCGGCCCAACAAAACCCGATTCAACCTTACTCATATCCATCAACTCTTCCGGCGTGGAAGCAAACCAGTTAAAGATCCGCTTGACAAGCCGCTCATACACCAGCTCATCGACGCCAAGGCTCTGCAAAATCGACGCAGCATTATGCTCTAGTGGGTAGATATCACTCAGCAAAATAGCCAGTAGCTGATGGCTGAGCACAGTATTAACCACCGAGCTATCCAGCGCAAGGCTGTGCCACTGCGCACGGTACTCACCCGGCATCGTCGGCACATCCTGCTGGACACGAGCAATCTCTTCGTCTGTTAAGACGATCGGCGGGATGTCTGGGTCGGGCATATAGCGATAGTCCTGGGCATCTTCTTTGCTGCGCTGGCTTGTGGTGATGCCTTTATCGTCACTCCAGCCACGGGTCTCTTGCACGACACGCTCACCGCGCTCGAGCAGATCCGCCTGACGGGCATATTCATACTCCACTGCCTTTTCTACGCTGCGGAAGCTGTTGAGATTCTTCACTTCAGCACGTGTACCAAGCTGATCTGAACCCTTTGGCGCAATTGAGATATTAACGTCAAAACGCATATTACCATGGTAGAGATCACCGTGTGTGACGCCAGCATAGGTCATGAGCTTGTGAAGCTCTGCTGCGTAGGCACGGGCCTCGGCTGCTGAGTGAATATCAGGCTGTGAGACAATCTCGATCAGTGGTGTACCCGCCCGGTTGAGATCAACTAGCGAGTAACCATCGTGGTGTGTTAGCTTGCCAGCATCTTCTTCCATGTGAGCATGGTCGATCCGGACGCGCGCGGTACTGCCATCATCAAGCGGCACATCCACATAGCCCGCCAAGATAATCGGCTGATACATCTGGCTCGTCTGGTAGCCTTTCGGTAGATCTGGATAAAAATAATGCTTGCGATCGAAGCGCGAGACACGAGCGATGGGTGCATTGAGTGCCTTACCGGCTCGAATCGCAAGATCAACCGCGTGGCGATTTAGCACTGGTAGCATGCCAGGCAGACCGAAGTCGATCGGGTGGACTTTGCTATTGGGCTCGGCATCGCGGGCATCATTATCGGCTGGACTAAAGAGTTTCGTGTCTGTCGCCAACTGGACGTGGCATTCGATACCGATCGTCACTTCATATTTTTGCAAAACATCGTGAGAAACTGCCATAATTATATCGCTCCCAAATCCTTTAACCCCTGTTTATACGCGGCTAATGCCCGTAAGGCAATCTCGCGCGAGAGCCGCACATTGGTCTCGTGTGCTAGCTTGTTGCGCACCTTGTGAGCACCCCATACGTGGTTGCTATTACTCCATTGTTCGCGGGCCGACTTCATACGCTCGCCCATCGTATCGCCAGCAAAGCCACGTTCGCGGAGAGCGAGATCGAGCAACTTATCTGCCTCGAAGATAGCTAGCTGATACGTGCCAATGTTGGATTTATCGAGGCTATTCTCAATGGCGAGCCAACGTGCTTGGTATTTCTCAACATTGAGCACTTTGCCGCCCTGACGGGTCAGGGCAACGACGACGACCAAGATCGCAGCAATGATGATAATACCCACCAAAAGGATCGTGACACTGCCAGACATTAGGCGCTCCTTTCTGTAGCCGCTTGGGATGCCACGGCAAGCAATGTTGCATCACTCTGCATGGGGCCAATCAACTGCGCACCGATTGGCAAGCCCGCTTGGCTCACCCCTGCTGGCACACTCAGCGCTGGCAACCCGGCCAGGCTAGCTGGCACTGTCATGATATCAGCGAGATACATCTTGAGCGGGTCGTCGCTGTTTTCGCCAAGGTCAAAGGCAGGAGTTGGTGCTGTTGGCAAAAGAAGCATGTCGTATTGCTCAAACAGGGCGTTAAATTCGTTGATGAGCAATGTCCGCGCCTTTTGCGCCTGGAGATAGTACGCATCGAAGTACCCACTACTCAGCACGTAGCTCCCAATCATAATGCGCCGCTTGTTCTCTGGCATAAAGCCTTCGTCGCGACTCCGACCATAAAGTTCGGCCAGTGTCTTAACTCCCTCAGCTCGGTGGCCATAGCGTACACCATCGTAGCGTGCCAAGTTACTTGAAATCTCGGCCGGCACAACAATGTAGTAGATAGCAAGGGCATGCTGAAGCATCGGCATACTGACTGTCTCAACAGTATGGCCATGCGATCGCAGGGCATCGGCATACTGGCTAACCGCCTGCCGTACCTCCGCATCAACACCATCACCCATTGCTTCATTGATGATACCGATTTTCAGCTGTTGCGGCGTCTCTGTTGCAGGCGTGAAGAAGTCGGGCAACGTCGTCATATCCTTCAGGTCCTGGCCAGCCATAACGCTCATTACCACAGCAACATCCTCAGCACTGCGCGCAAAGCAGCCCATCGTATCAGTGCTCGAGGCCATTGCCACGACACCATAGCGGCTCGCTGTGCCGTAGGTTGGCTTGATACCATACACGCCATTGAAGCTAGCGGGTTGGCGAATCGAGCCTCCCGTATCTGTCCCGAGGGCAAATGGCACAATGTCGAGCGCCGTCACCACAGCCGAGCCGCCACTACTGCCGCCAGCGACTTTTGTTTTGTCGACAGCGTTGTGCGTAGCGCCAAAGTATGAGTTCTCTGTGCTTCCACCATGCGCAAAGGCATCGAGGTTGCTCTTGCCAATGCAGATCGCCCCAGCTGCTTCAAGCTTATCTACCACTGTTGCCTGAAGAGGCGTATCAAAATTCTCAAGCATCTTGCTGGCTGCCGTACTTGGTGCACCATACGCAAGATAATTATCTTTAACGACAAATGGCACACCAGCCAGCACCCCAACGTCCTCACCTCGCGCCAGCGCCTCATCAATCTTTTGCGCCCGCTGCAGCGCCCGCTCTTCTGTCAGGCTCAGCAGTGCGTGGTATTCCTCGGCATCGCGTGCCCGCTGCAAGGCTGCTTGCACCTGAGCGGTGGCCGATGTCTGACCTTGTTTGATCTGAGCAACTCTCTCTGTAATATTCATATCACAACACCTTTGGTACTTTTACACACTTATCTGCCTGCTCGGCGGCTAGCCCCAATAGCTGCTCGCGCGATACGTCGCCAGCATCTACTATGTCGGGCCGCCATACATTGGTCAGGCCAGTTACTTGGTAGGTTGGCTCAACACCGGTCGTGTCGAGAGTGGATAGCTGCTCGATGTAGTGCAGGATATCCTCGAGGTTTTGGCGCAGCGCGGCGACGTCGGCTGAATCACCAAGACTAATCGAACTTAATTGTGCAAGGTGCTGCACATCTTCAGTGGTAATACTACTCATTATGGGTATATTGTACCACATTTGGCGCGTGGAATTGCTATATATCAATGAGCAACGGGTAATGCGTCAGTAAAAAGTATGGGTAGCACAGGGTACAATGCTAATGTTAGGCTACTTCCAGCTTATCACCCTTAGCTCGATTGCAGCGCCAACAGAGCGCTCGCAAATTTTGCTCGGTCGTGATACCGCCTTTTGACACTGGTACAATATGGTCAACTTCGAGCAAAAGGTGCTTTTCATCCCGGCGCGAGACATGGCACTTCTGGCATTCGTAGTTGTCTCTGCGCAAGATAAACCGTCTGAGCTTTGGCGTCATGAGCTGACGCTGAAATTGCGCAGATTTGCGATACTTTATCTGTTGGCTGAGATATTCTGCCAATTTTTGGAGCTTTTTCTCTGTAAGAGTGATATCAAACGAATAGTTATTGCGCTTGGCGGGCGAGGTGTACTTAAATGAATATACAAGGAAATAATTCTTTTCAAACTTAGGTAATGTATTCGACCCAAGCTGCTTCATTGTCATTTTCTTGAAAATATAGGCTCCAACGTACATTTTGGCATCAATGAAGTCCATAATCTCGTTGTATTCGCTCCGCAGTATTTCCTCAGTCTTTTTAATTGTGTCGTATTTTTGGAGGATTTGCTCGAGTATCTGCACTGTCTCCTCGTTTATTGTGCGCTGCGCAAAAAAATATTTGACGATATAGCGGTATGGGTCAAGCTGCGCATTTTTATACACTGTAAGTGTGCTATTTTTCACATGCGCATGCGAGAGCCTCGACTGCTGCTGACGAATAAAGCGCTTTGTTTCGGGCAAAAAAGCATTGAAGTCGTTGTATTCTTGTATTTGCTTGGCAAGCCTCTGCTTGACACTTTGAAACTCAACTGTTTTGTAATAACCACGCGTCCTCCAAAACACGATGCAATAACAAACGATAAAGAATATCACTGGCAGGCAGAGCAATACAACGTTGCAGATAGCAAGTCCAATAAGAATCGACCACTGGATAAACTTCGGTCGACGATCAATCGTTGCCAAAAAATATATCACCTGTTCTGGCAGGGCGTGAGTATCACGTATAGGCATACTACATCATATTATACACTCTGTGCGCATGCCGATCGTGGGTTTACTCAGCTACTGCTCTACAACTTACTCTTCACTTCGGCGATCAGATCTCGCAATTCAGCCGCTCGCTCAAACTCAAGATTGGCACTGGCGAGATTCATTTGGCCAGTCAGGTCTTTGATGAGGCTCTTATATTCGTCCTTGGGGATTTTACGCAGGTCAAGCTTGGGCGCGTCATCTTCTTTTTGCGGGATGATGGAGCGCAGGCCTTCGTCAATCGCTTTATTAATGCCACGCGGTGTAATGCCATGTTCGCGATTGTATGCCTGCTGAATTTCGCGTCGGCGTTTGGTTTCGTCAATCGCTCGGCGCATACTGTCGGTAATACTATCGCCATACATAATGACCCTACCCTCAACGTGGCGAGCTGCCCGGCCAATTGTCTGGATAAGGCTGCGCTCGCTACGGAGGAAGCCTTCTTTATCGGCATCCATAATCGCCACCAAGCTGACCTCTGGCAAATCGATCCCCTCACGCAAAAGGTTGATCCCCACCAGGACATCATACAGACCCATGCGCAGATCACGCAGAATGTCGCCGCGCTCGAGCGTGTCGATCTCACTGTGAATATAGGCTGTCTTGATGCCAAGGTCCGTCAGATAAGTAGAGAGGTCCTCAGCCATCCGCTTGGTGAGCGTTGTCACGAGTACGCGCTGCTGCTGATTGGTACGCTCGCGAATCTCTGCAATCAGGTCGTCTACCTGTCCTTCAGTTGGGCGAACTATAATTTCTGGGTCGAGCAAACCAGTGGGGCGAATCACCTGCTGAGCGGGTGCGGGGCTGCGCTCGAGCTCGTAATCGCCAGGGGTGGCAGAGACATAAATCACTTGGTTGATATGCTTATCAAATTCATCAAAGCGCAGTGGGCGATTGTCTAGTGCGCTTGGCAAGCGAAAGCCATGCTCCACCAGCACTTCTTTGCGAGCGCGGTCACCATTATACATCGCGCGCACTTGGGGGACGGTTACGTGACTCTCGTCGATCAGCATCAAGAAATCGTCAGGAAAGTAATCGAGCAAGGTAGCTGGCTGCTCACCCGCTTCGCGGTTGGTGAGATAGCGACTATAGTTCTCGATCCCCTTCACGAAGCCAGTCTGCTCAAGCATTTCCAGGTCGTACTTGGTGCGCTGGCTCAAGCGCTGCGCCTCAAGCAGCTTGCCGTGCGCCTCAAACCACTGCTCACGCTCCTCGTACTCCTGCCGAATCCGGTCAATCGCCTGCTTAATTTTCTCCTTAGGCGTTGCATAGTGGCTACTCGGAAAGATGGTAAACTCCGCTGGCTCATCGAGAATCTCGCCAGTGAGCGGGTTGATGTGCGTAATCCGATCTACCTCATCTCCAAAAAATTCCACCCGATAGGCTGTCTCTTGCCCTGCCGGAAAGACATCGACCACATCACCCTTGACGCGAAAGGCACCGCGTGCAAAATCGATATCATTGCGATGGTATTGGATATCCATCAGCTGGCGCAGAAATTTATCCTGAACACGCCGCTCTCCTTGGCGTACTGTGACGGATAGCTCATAATAATCGGCTGGCGAACCCAGGCCATAGATACAGCTAACACTGGCAATAATAATCACATCGCGGCGCGTGAGTAATGCATCAGTCGCCGCATGGCGGAGGCGGTCGATCTCCTCATTGATAGCTGAATCCTTCTCGATATATGTATCACTACTGGCAATATATGCTTCTGGCTGATAATAATCAAAATAACTAACAAAGTAGTGTACTTCATTGTCTGGAAAGAACTGTTTGAACTCACTAAAGAGCTGCGCCGCGAGCGTCTTGTTATGCGCCAAAACAAGCGTCGGCACGCCACGCTGAGCGATAATATTTGCCATCGTAAAGGTCTTACCGCTACCCGTTGCACCAAGCAATGTCTGCTCGCGCTGACCAGCTTCCAGGCCACCAAGTAACTGGGCAATCGCCTGTGGCTGATCGCCGGTCGGTTGATAAGCAGAACGAAGCCGAAATGGTATGTGCGTCACGCTCCTTAGTGTAGCATAGCGTGGGCCTTAAATCACACTCTGGCGATTCATCTCAGCCAGGAGTTTGTTGTACGTTGCTTGCGGGTCTTTGGCGTGGTTGATCGCCCCACCAACGCTAATCACGTCAGCACCACCCTGGGCAATATGGAAGACATTATCTACCGTCACGCCACCATCCCAGCCAATCTCAACCCGAGGGTGGATGGCTCGCACCAGCCGAATCTTCTCTATTTGCATCATCCGCGCCTTACCGCCAAACTCACCCAGCTTACCACTGACGATCGACACATAGTCAGCCGTCTCGATATACGACGCCACCGTCTCGGGCACTGTCGTACGCTGCAAGGCCACACCAGCATGAATACCAGCTTGCTTGACCTGCTGCAAGACAGGGATCAAATCTTCTTTGACTTCGGCATGAAAAATAATGGTACTGGGCCGCAACTTGATCAGTTTCTCAACGTACACACTGGGGCGCGCCACCATAGCGTGGATGTCGACCGTCCACGACTGAGGCCACCACAGTTGGCCGATCCCTACCGTCTGGCGGGGCGCAAATACGCCATCAGAAATATCAATATGAACCCGCTTGGCAAACGGCATAAAATGCTCTACCGCAGCCTTGTATTCATCAGTTTTTGTACTCAAAATAATTGGTGCTATGACAGCCATGCCAGACATTATACGGCGTCTGACGTGTGTTGTAAAGACGGCGGACGGCGTTCTTTCGCGTTTGCGAGAGCTAAGGAGGGAGTGCTAGACTGACGTGCGCGAAGAGTAGGTATTTGACACTTCCTTAACATCATTCAAGAAATCGTCATCAAACTTTTCCAAACTTTTCGTTGCATCAACTAACGACTCTAACTCATCCAATTCTTGCTGAGATAGTGCACTGCGTTCTTCTGCTAAATAATCGGTCAATCTTGCACAAATATATTCGACAGCCACAGCCCATTCACCTGCATCATTATATAGCGTCACTTCTGCTCGGTCAGCTCTTGTTAGGTAAGGGTTTTTATTAGCATAGTCTCGTATCAATTGGGTTAAGTGCATAACTACATTATATCATATTTTCAAATATTTGCTGGGCAACTCCCTGCCTGTGGTCGCGCCATGCCAGTGGTGGCGTAGTAGCGAATGTCGGTGAGATGACGGTCGGTGGCTTGAACACAAAATTTGGTGGCATCGGCGCTCAGCGTGACCTGCACGGTGGTGTCACTTGGCGGACGGTAACCGACTTGCTCGAGGTTAGTGCTATAGCTTGCACCACTAGCGCTGGCATTGGCGTGGTGCGTCTTGATCGCCTCAAGTGCACTGGTGGCTGCCGCACGCGTTGCGACATCGACTGAGCGCCGCCGATAGCCCGAATACGCCGTCATAGACAGCGTTACGAGTAAGCCCAGGATCGCGATGACAATCATCAGCTCCATGAGCGTGAAACCCTTCTGGCTCCGCTGCATCCACCATACTGCCCTGCTTTGCCTCATTATATTTCTCCCTCCATTAGCATAAGCATATTTAAGCATCACTATAGCAGGTGGAATGATCAAGGGCAATAGCACTTTTCTTCTTGGCAGTATATACTAGGTTTATGGTGACCAAACAAGACGTCCTGACAAAAGCACGCGGCCTCTATAGCGAAGATCAGCTGTACGAAATCGACCATGCGATCGACTTCGCCACCCAGGCACACCATGGACAAAAGCGCAAGAGCGGCGAACCCTACATTACCCATCCACTGAGCGTTGCAATTATCTTGATTGACTGGGGGATGGACAGCGACACCATCATCGCGGGTATTCTCCACGACACCGTCGAGGATACCGAGACATCACTAGATGACATTGAGTCACTTTTTGGACATGACGTATCCTTCCTCGTTGACGGCGTGACGAAGGTGAGTCAAGCTCGGGCTGGTATGCGCGACCTTGACCACTATCTCCCTCAGACAAAAGACAACCTTACCAAGCTGCTTATTGCTGTGGGACAGGACGTGCGCGTCATTATCATCAAGCTGGCCGACCGGCTGCACAATATGCAGACGTTGCAATTCAAGTCGCCCGAGAAGCAGCAAAAGATCGCCCGAGAAACACTCGAGGTCTTTGCCCCCATGGCTGATCAGCTCGGTATGGGGCGCGTGCGGATGGAGCTAGAAGAACTCGCCTTTAGCTACCTCGACCCCAAAGAATACAAGCGGCTCGAGAAGGTCATGAAGCAACGCCTAGGCAAAAGCACCCGCAAGCTTGGCGTCGTCCGCCTCGAGGTCGAGCGGGCACTCAAGGATGAGAAGCTTGAGTTTGAGATTAATGGGCGGGTCAAGAGCCTCTATAGCCTGCATCGCAAGCTGCAAAAGCGCGGTAGTATCGATAACATCTACGACCTCATGGCGCTACGCATCATTGTCCACACCAAGGAAGAGTGCTACTTAGTGCTGGGCATCCTCCACTCGCTCTACCAACCGATGATCGCTCGTATCAAAGACTATATTTCCATCCCCAAGCCAAACGGCTACCAGAGCCTCCATACGACGGTCATCACGCCCAATAAGCAGATTGTCGAGTTCCAGATCCGCACGCGCGATATGCATGAATATGCCGAGCGCGGCCTTGCTGCCAGCTTCCACTACCAGCAACAAAAAGACAGTAAAGAGTATCTTAAGGGCGACTCCAGGCGCGGTGTGTCAAACCTACCGGCTCAGCTGCAGTGGATTACGCAATTGCAAGAGATCGCTGCTCGCCTGCGCGCTGGCGAGGATATCCCTCGCGAGCAACTATCA
This sequence comes from uncultured Candidatus Saccharibacteria bacterium, assembly GCA_963519005.1. Lineage (GTDB taxonomy): Bacteria > Patescibacteriota > Saccharimonadia > Saccharimonadales > Saccharimonadaceae > Saccharimonas. The sequence goes on from CAUQKK010000005.1 coordinate 55,944, forward strand.
ATTGACCTCTTTGGCCACCGCATCTTCGTTTTTTCTCCCAAAGGCGATATCTACAACCTCCCCGAGGGGGCTTTGCCGCTGGACTTTGCCTATGCCATCCACTCTGATATCGCCAAGCACGCCTACGGCTTCCGGATCAATGGCAAGATGGAGCCATTTGAGCGGCCACTTGAGAATGGCGATGTTATCGAAGTCCTTACTCGTAAGCTCTCATACCCCAAGCCAGGTTGGGCACAGCTCGTTACTACCAGCCACGCACGCGACAAGCTCCGTCTCCAGCTCAACAAAATCCGCGTTCAAGCTGTTAATGGTGCGATTAGCCTGACGGATAAAATTATGCCACTTAGTAAGCCTGAGGCTGCTTCGAAGAAGTCAAAGAATAAATAACTATCATAAATACAAAATACCCCAGTGGGGTATTTTGTATTTGATCGAACATGCTATCTAGCGCTCATCCCAACGCGCGATAGATTCATGGATAATCTGCTTGGCGCGCGCAGCATCACCAAAGCCCTTCACCACAGTAGTGCCGGGCTTCTTGAGGTCTTTGTAGTGGTTGAAGTGGTGCTCGATTTGCTTGAGGGTTGCAGCAGGAAGATCTTCGAGCGAGTTGATTGCATCACCTGTGTTGCGGTCATCTGCTGGTACAACGATCACCTTATCATCCACCTCGTCATCGTCTACAAACTCTAGCACGCCAATCACCTTGCCTTCCAAAACGACGCCAGTTGTCAGTGGTTGGTCGGTGATGATGAGCGCATCGAGCTCATCGCCATCTTCATCTAGGGTTTGTGGAATAAAACCATAGTTGGTTGGCTTGGCAAAGATTGCTGGCTCGACCCGGTCGAGCTTCATCACTGCGAGGTCGCGATCCCATTCGATTTTGTGGTAGCTCCCCTGCGGAATCTCCACCACTACATTAACAACACCAGCGTCAACGTCGCCGGGCGTCAGTATTTTATTAAAATCTGCCATTTGTATTAGCTCCTTTCTGTTGCTATCTGTTTTATTTTAGCAAAATCTACTCGGTAATAGCAAAAGAAGATGCGCCAGCGGTGCAGCCTTGCTCTGCAAACACATTATTCTCATCACCAACCCATTTGATGGTATAATACTGCTAGCATGTTAATCATTGGTCATCGCGGTGCGGCCGGGCTCGCACCAGAGAACACTATCGACGCTATGGCAGCGGGTATTGCAGCGGGCGCTGATATGCTTGAGCTAGATGTGCGATTGACGCGCGACGGTGTTCCTGTGGTTGCACACGATAATCGCCTATTACGTACCCACCACCGAAATGAATCAATCAGCCACCTGACGTATACCGAGTTGCAGGCCCTCACCAGTGAGCAGCCTATCCCATCACTCGCAGCAGTGCTAGATCGTTTTTTTGGCGTTGTGCTGCTCAATATTGAGCTCAAAGGGCACGGTAGCGCTGAGCCAACGTATCAGCTCCTCACACGCTCCACCACATCGCCAGATGATTGGGATAATGTACTGCTCTCGTCATTCTCTGTACGCGAGCTTCGGCAATTTCGACAGCTTGCGCCTCAGGCCAATCTTGCTCTACTTCACCGCAATAATCCCTTTGCATTCTTGGCCTACCAGCGAAAGCTCGACTTCACCGCAGTAGGGTTTCATCGCTTGTATGCACATCCACTAGCGATAGAGATTGCACGTCGGTCGAATCTCTTTACCTACGTCTATACGGTCAATCGCCCAGGCGCCCTGCAGCAGCTTGCCGAGCGCGGCATCGACGGCGTCGTTACTAACTATCCAGATAAGTTTCTTGCTGAGCTGCGGCGTTATAGTGAGCAATAAAGTTACGACCACTCTAGTGTGAGCACAAATCCTTCCTCCTCCGTGCCATCCAACAAGCAGCGGTAGGTCTATTATACATAGGTTAGCAATTATACTTATTTCATAAAGTACCTCACCTCACCAGTGCTAAGCCTCTCCATCTCGTCATTCAATAGAGTATATAGATAGCTTGTATGAAATGGTAATTTAATTTTGATGGAAAAGATTAATACCGAGAGAGCTGCCTAGAAGCTCTTACTTCTCTCATTTCATAAAGATACTATACAGCCACCACTTCTCTAGGTATATCAACTTCTTCACACGAGTAAAAAATCAGCCATTATGACTGATTTTTTACTTTGTTAGATAGAAAAGGGGGCAACACTGAAGAGCTGAGTTTTGAGATTCAGGCTCTTAGCTATCCCACACTAGTGCTGTCTATTCTATGCTTTGTGCTGCTGAATATACTCGCGGATACTCAAAGCAGCCGTTGCGCCTTCGCCCACCGCTGTAGCAATCTGCATCGTTGCGCCGCTACGCACATCGCCACTGGCAAAGACGCCAGGCATCGTCGTCTCGAGGTGCTCATTGGTAATAATCAACCCCCGCTCATCGAGCTGGACGGGCGTACCCTGCAAAAAGCCCGTGTTTGGCTTGAGGCCAACAAAGACAAATACTCCATCGCAGGCGAAGGTAGTTGGCTGGCCATTACTGACCGCCGCAACACCAGTCACCTTGCTATCCTCGGCGATAATTTCAGTCGATTCGGTATGGAGATGGACGCTGATTTGCCCGCGCTCGATAAAGGGCTGCAAGTCGGTCTGCAGGATCTCACTCGCTTTGATTGTGCTTCGCACTAGGAGGTCAATATGCTCCGCAAAGCGAGTCAAGAACATCGCCTCTTGCAGGCCAGAGTTGCCGCCACCGATCACCACCAGTCGCTTGCCTTTATAAAACGCACCGTCGCAGGTGGCACAGTAGTGTACGCCGCGACCATACAATGCATCTTCGCCAGGGATACCAAGCTTGTTATATGCACTGCCAGTGGCAATCAACACCGCACGGGCGCGCACATCCTGCCCGTCGACTGTCACAATCGTATCATTGCCATCTTTGCGGAGGCTCGATACCTCACCCAGCTCAATCTGTGCCCCAAAGCGCTCTGCCTGGCGCTGCAGCTGCTCGGCGAGGTCGAGGCCCGACACGCCGTCTGCAAAGCCTGGGTAGTTATCGATCTTATCGGTAATTGCTGCGAGGCCACCAATCACTGCTTTTTCATACAATACCGTCTGCAGGTTCTCGCGCGTCGTATACACCGCGGCAGCCAGGGCACTTGGCCCTGCGCCGATCATCACCACGTCGTGGGTCGGCATCTGAGTTTGGTTATTGGTAGTGCTGTCCATAGTTGCTCCCTCCTTGACCTTCTTGATATGCCTTTAGTAATTCTGAAGTATCGATTGTGGCTGGCTTTGGCACTGCCATCACGATGAACTTGAGTGGTGTATTGGCGGGAATGTCATTGCCTTGGCCTTTCTCGCCGTATGCTTTGTCGGAGGGGATGGTTAGCTCACGCACCCCACCAAGGCGCATCCCCTTGATGCCTTCCTTCCAACCAGTGATGACACTCGCGCTCTTGAGCCCACCCTCAACGGCAAATGGTGCACTAAGCTTGCCATCCTTGATAGACTGGTCAAATACCTTGCCTTTCGGATTCCAGCCAATGTAGTAGGCCGCAAATGCCGTATTATCCTTGATTTCCTCACCATCGCCAACCACCAAGTCTTCGCTGGAGAGCTCCTTCACGCTATCCCGATCAAACTCCCCAACTCGACTCGTATATTGGCTAAAGGTTGGGTAATATTTGTTTGACAACTCTTGTGCTTGAGCAGCTGTCTTGGCTTGGTAGTCCTTCATGAGTTTCTGGTATTTTTCTTGTGCCTTTTGCGCTTTGGCTTGGTCATTTTTGTAATTCTCCGAGGCAAGAATCATTGCCGCAAATGACCCCAGCGTCCCGACAATCGTCGCGACCAAAATAACAATAATAATCCAGCGTTGTGTCTTAGTTGTTGCCATAACTCCTCTTGTTTCATCGACTAATCTATCTTGCCCAGTATAGCACACTTGCCAGTATGACTGCTAGATAACAGAGGTCGAGACGATAAATGCTGTCTAGTTTTTGCTATATATTCCTTGTTAATCCTGTCACTCTCTACCACCTGGCGCTGCGCGGAAACAACACGCGAACAACCGTCGGCCAACACACCTCTTGCAATGACGATTTTTCTCAGTATACTAAAAAGCGATGAACCGTCTCCATACCTTATTTTCGCCCCTGCTTGCCCGCCTCGCTATTGGCGGTACTGCCACCTTACAGCCAACGTCAGTCGAGAAGCTTGATGGCGCCCTCACACCCAATATGCGTGCCCTACGCCTCGCAATGAGCATTGCTGACCAGCTCATTTCAATGGGCACACCAGCCCAAAATGTCGTTCATATGGCACTCAGTATTACGGATACCTACTGTACCCGCAAAGTACATATCGACGTTATTTCGTCGCAGCTTATTTTATCGCAAGACAGGGGTAACGATTACGAGCCACTGACGCTCCTGCGCACCATTCCACCGCGCGAGATCAACTACCAACATATGCAGTGCCTCCAAACTCTGGCTGCGACCATTGCCGATGGAGCGCTCACTCTCGATGCTGCCGAGCGCGAGCTCGATGCTATCCTTGCCAAGCCACGGCGCTATCCACCCTGGGTGATTTATCTGGCAGGCGGCGGGCTCAGTGCTGGCTCAGCCTTGCTCTATACAGCGTCGTTGCCAGTGATTTTTGCCACCTTTGTGATGGGTGTGGCGATTATGTGGCTGCTGGCTCGCTTAAATCGCATTGCCCTGCCTGTGTTCTTTACTCAAATCATCGCGGCAAGCGTTATTACATTGGTTGCAACCATCATCACGTGGCTTGCCACCAACCATTATCTCGATGTCCTTGGTATCATCAACCCAACTATCATCACCGTGAGCGGCATCGTTCTCTTGGTGGCGGGGATGATGATCGTCGGTGCCTTCCAGGACGCAATCGACGAATATTACGTAACGGCGACAGGTCGACTGCTTAAGGTGGCGATGATGACAATGGGCGTAGTGATCGGTGTGATGATTGGCCTGTATACAGCGCGGCGCTTTGGGATTGAGTTTGTTGCCACGCCCGATCAGTTGCAGCTGACCGGCACGATGTATCAGTATATCGGAGCAGCTGCTATTGCTGCCACCTTTGCCCTCGGCAACCACACTCAGCCAGTCGGCATCATCCTAGCTGGTGCAACTGGCATGCTTGGCTATGATATATACCTTGCCATCACTGGCTGGAGCATGTCTGCTATTGCAGCCAGTGCGGCGGCAGGCTTAGTGATTGGCTTTATCGCAACGACCGCCTCACGCCTATGGCATATGCCCAGCCTAGCCATTGTCAATGCCGGAATTGTTCCACTTGTACCAGGTGTCACGCTCTACAATGGGCTCATGGGCGTCGTGACGACTGGCTCAAGCGAGGCAGGTCTGCTGGTGCGTGCTGTCCTCATTGCTATTGCTATTGCGGCTGGTGCGTCATTTGGCGTACTGATTGGCCGGCCCACGCGGCGGAGCTTCCTCCGCCTGCGCAATCGCCTACCGCAGCGTCGCTTGCATCAACCTCATTCGCCAAAGTCCACACCCTGAAACAGCACATGCTGCTCGGGTGCAAACACTGTCCGGATGATCGAACGGACACGTTCGGCGCTCAACGTTGCCTGGTTACTCGATAGCGTTAGGCGAAATGTCGTGGTGTGGTGCGATGCATCAGGCGTCGCTTTGTAAATACTCAGTGGCGTGAGATCGCGGATCGTTACATCTGGGTATGTTTCGCTAGCTCGAGTCATAGCGCTCGAGACTGCTTGCATGAGTTCATCATAGGTAACCTCTGTACTTGTTTGGATTGAGATATCGCGGGCGGTGGTAGGGTAGCGACTCATTGGCTGGTAGTGCACCGCCGTATCACGCCATACCTGCTCCATCACATCAAGGCGAAGTGATGCCGCTGCAGTATAGTCAGGTAGCTTGAAATGCTTCACCACTGCCGGGCGCAGCTCACCAACCACACCAATAAGCTGCCGCTCGGGCTGGCCAGCCGCTTCGCTACCTTCTACCCAGATATGAGCCGAGCGATTGATATCAAAAGGTGTATACACCGGATCATCTTGAGCTGCTGTGGCTGGCGTATACACGAGAGCCAGGCCGCTATCATGCGCCAGCTGATCTAGCGTTGCTCGCACCCGATAAAAGGCGGCACCAGCGTGTGGCTTTTTGCTACTGTACACAAGATCGATCAGCGATTGTTCAGCTGGCAGGCCGTCCTCGCCCATTTGTGCTTTAGTGTGGCCCTTGCCGATTTCGAACAGCATAAATTCATTATGCCCTGCCTTGATATTAGCGTGGACTTTATCGAGTAAGCTCGGCAGCACGCTCAGGCGGTAGTACTGGAGGTCTGGACTGAGGGCGTTCGAGAGGCGGAAGGCTTGGGCTGGGTCTTGGCCTGCACCCCTCAGTACGCGCTCGTGCACAAAGCTGTAGCTGAGCACTTCGTTGGCACCCGCCCTGGCTAATGCCTCGCGCACAACGCGCTTTAGTTCACGGCGGGGGTTCTTGCGTGCTGGCTGAATACGGCGCATGGGCAGCTGGCGCGGCACAGTATCAAAGCCATGCAGCCGGCCAATTTCCTCAACGATATCCTCTTTGGTTTCCAGGTCTGTCCGCCAGAAAGGAATTGTGACATATAACGCATCATCCTCTTGACACTCTGTGCGTTCATAGCGGATATCGCCAAACTCATTCTCAGACTCAATACTGCTCCGTAGTGTACGTGTAGATGTCTCAATTTCTACATTACCAAGCATTCTTCTTATATCATTATTATTTAGTTGTATATCGCCAAGACGCTCTCGAATAAAGATTGGCCTTATTGCTTGTCGAGCCAGTTGATTCTCGGCAAAAATATTATCATTATGTATATCCACCACCGCACTGGCCTGCTCACCGCCCACCATACCAATCAGCCGGTTCAGTACAGCCGCATTCTGCAGGGGCGACTGGCCTTTATTAAAGCGGGCCAGCGCATCAGTAAACACGCCGTGGCGCATGGCCATTTTGCGCACTGCGTACATGTCGAAGGTGGCACACTCCAGCACAATCGTGGTGGTTGTAGCCGATACCTCAGTGCGGCTGCCACCCATGATGCCGCCCAGGGCCACCGGGCCCTGCCCATCAGCAATCACTATGTCGTCTGGCGTCAGCTCAATTGTCTTACCATTCAGTAGCGCCAGCGTTTCGCCCCGGTGCGCCATACGCACGCCAAGCTGCCCACCGCGGAGCGTATCGTAATCATACGCATGGGTTGGCTGGGCCGTCATGAGCATCACATAATTGGTTGCATCCACAATGTTATTAATCGGCTTTGCCCCCATCGCCACCAGTTGGCACTGCAGCCAAAACGGACTGGGTGCTACCTGCACACCGCGGATCGCCACCGCCATAAAGCGTGGCACAAGCTGCGGGATATCGTTCGAAACCGCGAGCGGCACACTATCACCATCACCAAATACCTGCTCCAGGTTATACCACATAGGGCTGGTAAATGGTTGATGAAGAATGCCAGCAATCTCGCGCGCCACACCCAGCTGGCCAAAGCAATCTGGCCGGTGGGTAAACATCTTGTTCTCGATATCAAGCACATAGTCATCCAGACCAAACAGCGCGGCAAAGTCAGCCCCTGGTTGCAAGGCCTTACCTGCTGGTAGGTCGCGCGGCGTCAGCGCTACAATCCCCTCGTGGTCGGTACCAATTGCCAGCTCATCAGCCGCGGCCAGCATACCCTGGCTAAGCACCCCACGGAGCTTGCGGGCATCAAGCGTAAAGGGCTCGCCCTCGAGGATGCTAGCTGGCACCGTGCTTGCAGGCGGTAGCCACACGGCCCACATATCAGCCTGCACATTGGGCGCACCGCACACCACCTGCACCAGGCCGTTTTCATCGCGCGGCACATCCGGCACGGCCATACCGTCATCAATTTTCGTCACGCTCAGGCGGTCGGCATTGGGGTGCTTAGCACACTCCACCACGCGCACCACGCGCGCACCGCGGTAACGCTCAGCCAGGTTCTCTACCCGGTCTACCTTACCAAGCTGCCGATTGATGAGCTGTGCCAACTCATCCACCGGCGGTAATTCAAAGTTAATAAGTTGTTTTATAACATTGAGGCTGACTTTCATACTGAGTTATAGTATACCATCTCGGGGTAAAGCTGCGCTACAAACCGTATTCTCTTTCGTCGTATATCAACGCTACTACATATAAAAGATACGAAACTATCTACCGTCTTATCTCTCAAATATCCAAATGCTCCACTGGCTGCTCCAGGCTCTGTTGCAAATTTTGCACAGCGCGCTCTGGGATATACGCCGCGAGCTCATCGATCGTATCAACAACCTCCATTCGCCCCCATTGTTTGACCGTCGCTGGATTGTCGTTGGTTTGCGTGCTACGCTGCGTGCCTGTAGGCCAATAGTTCCAGTCGGCGTGATTGCGCTCATAGTACACATAGCGGCCCTTTTGCGTAAGATACACTCGCTGTTCGCGAAGAGCTGCTTTGTCCTTTGCTATTGTCCTATATACCTTACGGCCCATAAAAATCTTATGCCGATACACGCCATCCTTGCCAACGCGCAGCTGTATTTCATGAAAGCCATCGTGTGTTGCTTGCTGCCGCTCAACTAACAAACGATAACCCGCCATCAGTGCTGCAGATAGACTCATACTAAGGCCAGGCAAAGTCCCTTCAATATAGCGTTCGTCGTTGTGCGAAAAATAGATTGTTTTATTGGCCATCACACTCCTCCTTATATGTATAGTTATACATATATAGTATCTATCTTCTATAGTGCTGTCAATATTGTTCGGGAGTGTAGTGCATTACCTCTGTTATATTGACATAAAATAGCGATACTATCCAGAATGTGCTACATTATCCGTCTGCTTATGCTACAATTACAAAAGCATACAAGAACATAATCTGGAGGTTTATATGCATACCGGTATTCGACGAATGGGCCAGCGTAACTGTATTTATAGCGCGCTCCGCCAAGAGCTGATGACTGAAATGTTTCGGCGCACAGCAGGAAACGATGAGTCCGTCAACCACGAAGCTGATCTTAGTAAACAATACTTTGCTATGGTAGGAGATAAAGGTAAGGTAACGGCCAAGGCGCACCTGCTTGTATCTATCGCTGCCAAACCGCCAACATTACTATGGGGCTTTTCAAATGCTCTGTCACGATATGGGAGCGCAGTGGAGCTTGCCCATAACGTGCACGACTACGGCCTCAAGCATAGCGAAGAAGAACTCACTGCAGACGAGGTTGCCTATACGCTGCCAGATGGTACCGACCAAGCAATGGTAATCGCTGGCGTGGCACACGATATCGGCAGTGCCGCCATCAGTATTTTTGGCACCGAGTATTACTACTATAGCTCACCAATTGGTGGCGGTTCGCGGATTGTGCTGCTACTGGAGAACCTTTCCGAGCCCGTACCTCCCATCACGCTCGACTACTTCTACTCACGCTTGCCACGCTATCTGCAACAGGTGGACGACATTGCATGGTCACTGGAGGGCTTTGTGGAACTGATGCCAGGCTGGAGCATCGAGATGAACGACGATGACAATGGCGTCCACCACGCCCGCGTCACCGACGATACCGGCACAAGTATCCGCGTCAGTTACCAATTCGATGAGTATGAGCGGCTCAAGCGACTTGAGTTTCATCACGACTAATACTCGCTACCGGTGATATACCAAAAACCGCATTTGTATACTTAATGCGGTTTTATTGTGGTTTTTACATCGATATGACCTCTGTTGGCACTCTTGCTACACTGGTGTGCGCTTGCTTCAAGATACATAACCAGTGTTTGCAATTGACGCAACATTCCGGCATACTGGAGAGTACTAAAGGAGGACTGACATGACAAAACCAGACTATATCAGCCTAAAGAATTGGGTTGTTGCTGGCCTGTTGAGTGTGACAGGGCTTGTGGCGGCAACAACGTTCCTGGCACCGAGCCAAGCGGCCGCCAGTAGCGATTTACGCTCAGCCAATATAAGCCGCAAGAATTACAACGAGGCAATGAGCAGCATCGACCAGCAAATCAAGCAAGAAGAGAGCGACAGTACCATTCGCCCAGAGTGCCGCACATTCACCAAGACTCACGGCAAGCGCGCCGCAAAGGCCGTCCTCATGATTCACGGCATCAGTGGCTGCAGCAACGTCTACCAAAAGCTGGCAGATGAATTCTACAGCCAAGGCTACAATGTCTATGTGCCACGCGTGCCTAAGCATGGCCACACCGACAATAAGCGCCATGGCGAAATCTCTACCAAAGACATTGCCGACTTCATGAAGACGAGCGCCCAGCAAGTGAGCGGCCTGGGTGATGAGCTTGGCATCGTTGGCCACTCTGGTGGTGGCGATATGGCAACGTGGCTTGCCCAGTATGGCAACGGCTTCTTTACGAATGTGCTGCTGCTTGCCCCATTCTACGAGCCAGCAGCCAGCCAGGCCCCCAAGTGGCAACTGCCCTTCCTGCGTACAATGTATGGTTACAATATTTTGCCAGATAAATTCAGCCCAAGCGGCCTGTCGTACCGTGCACTTGGCAAATATCTCATCGTCAAACAAAACTTCAAGAAAGACCTCGCTGCACCGGGCCTCAAGCGCGTTGCAACAGTGACGAGTGAGAATGATGACGCTGTCGATAACGGTTTAGCGGTAAGCATTCCGCAGCGCATGGCTCAGGCAAACAATGCATCGTTCCAGCACTACAACCTGCCAAAGCGGCTTAATATCGGCCACAATATGGTTGGGTCAACCGATGGCGGTATGGCAGCCTACCACCAGGCAGTCTACACGCAGTACCTCAACCTCTATGAGGGTCGCCAAACTGCCGAAATCTAGCTGACTCTAGCTACCCATAATAAAAATACTGCAGCTGACTGAGCTGCAGTATTTTTATTATATTTTTGAGAATATGATCCTCAAATTCTGCTTAGCTACCCCTCCCCTGTTGCTCCTATTACAAAGGCTGCCCAACTACTCATCCGTTTGAAGCATTCCATACAAGCATCAGATGAGCTCTTAGCATAATCATAGGGAGTGCAGCGAGAAAATTTACAAACAACAGGGGAATTTTGTGCTACAAGCTCTACCGCTGCTCGGCAATCAGCGTACGCTTCAGCCGGCGCAGCCCCCGCCAGCACCGCACACAAAGATAGCCATCAAAGAATGCGACGAGTACCAACCCGTAGAACTCAGGCCGCTGCAAAACAGCTGGCGTTTGCATAAGCTTATAGCTAATATAGGCAAAGAGCAACACAACGATCATCATCAGCAGTCCCATACGCTGCTTGCTAATGCGCTTCACCATTGCCAGGCGAGACTCGTTGTCGCTAAAGATATCGTCTTCTTCAGCTTCGCTACTTGGCCTACGAAAGACATGGAAGCCATTGGCCGATGCAACATATTCCCAGCCATAGTCGGCATAGAGCTGCTGGTACTGCGCGTTTTCTTCGTGCCGAGTAAGATTCTGAAAGTCGATTCTGTACGTATACTGCGCCGCCGGGCATGGTTCAAATATATAAAAGAACGGGACAATGAAGCGTTTGAGGGCATATCCCTGCCGATGCTGCTCAGCAAAAAACGCCTCCTCCTCCCCATACTCGGGCAACACATAGTAGCGACACATAATTCGTGACATTCAGTTATTTCCTTCCTTTGCTATTGTTATACAGCCGCTCAATCCGCTGCAGCTCACAAGCCAATATCTCTTGGCCAAGTGGTGTGATATGGTAGATTTTGCGCTTGTCCTCTTCTCGTACGAAGCGAATTATACCGTCCTTCTCCATCTTGGCGAGTGTGCCATACATTGTGCCAGGGCTAATCTGCACCTGGCCGTCCGTCATCTGCTTGACACGCTGGCCAATCGTATAGCCATGCATCTCCGCCTGCAAACAAAATAGGATATAGAACCCTGTCTCGGTCATCGGTGAGTAGATACGTCGTAGCTTTGCTTGGATCATGTGCGCTTTCTCAGATATGTATTATACCTTGTCTAGCCTCGGGTTGCGAGCACAAGAAGTATCGTCGCGAGGCTATTCTGGAGGAGGTGTACACCCATTGAGGCGTAGAGGCTCTTCTTTTGCTCGTAGGCTCGGCACAAGAAGAACGCCAGCGGCAAATAGCTAATAATTGCTAGGCCATTCTTGATTCCTCCTGTGAGCATGTACGGTGCTACGTGTACAAGTGCAAAGAGTATCATTGATGCTGCATAGGCAAGAATACGAGATTTTTGCAATAAGCGAGCAAAGATAACTCCCCGAAAGACAACTTCCTCAACGATCGGCCCAAATACCACCGCCATAAACACCGCATACCACAGCGCTCCACCAAAGAGGCCAACGAGCGCCGTTTGGTTTTGGTTAGTCACCTGCAGCGCAGCAAGCAGGAGTGCTACCGGCATCGTTGCAAGATATGCAAAGAGAAAATACTTGATGACAAACCAGCTATTCTTGCCTGGTGCCTGCCGTGCAGTGCGCCATGCAGCAGCAAGTTCAGCTCGTTTCTTCATTACAATATAGCCAAGCAGAAGCACACTTGCTACAGCATTGATGATGAGTCCAAGCACACTTGTCGATGATATAGCGGCAAATCGCTCCAGTACATACGACAATGCTGTCATACCCACCATATAGCCAGCAAAGTATGCTAGCAGAATTTTTACGTCATTCCGTCGTTTCGTTGTTTTATCCATTAACTATCCTTTCTCGATTAGTACATCGAAGTCATATGTATCGTAGTGCGATATATCGTATATTCTTATTGTATACCGTAGCTCGATATAATGTCAATAGTATGTTCTTTTATATGACGGAATGGTCTTGATATGTAAAAAACCAGCAGTGTGTTCTGCTGGTTTTTGCAACTTACTTATCGGCTGCGCTTGTTATTGCTACAGATGCTTCACGCGCCACCGCTCAATCGCCTGCGACCGGCTCAGCATAAACGATAGGTTGCCAATCAGCAGTAAGCCGACGACAGGTGTCAGTATCAGCGATACGCCAATCACCTGTGGTGCAGCAACAAAGCTATAGGCTATGCAGGCACCATTACCAAGCAGTGTAGCAAGCGCCGTGACGCTACCAGGTGTCCAGCTTCGATACTTGGCTGCGTCAACGAGATGCCCAGCCAAGTGCAGCATATTTGCAAGAATAACTGCACATACCAGCGCAAGTGAGTGCAGAGCGATTGCGCCACCAAGCAGAGCCAGTGCAACAATCGACTCTTCAAGAATGATGATGGCAACTGTCTCTGTTGATGGGTATGCTGTGCGATTCGATATAATCATCTGCCCAGCAAATGCCGGGTCATGCTCATGACGCCGAATCCACGGCACAAACCGAGCAATCTCCTCTAGCTCATGAATAATAAACAAGCCAAAACCAGCAAAGGCTATCAGCGCCTCCATCGTCATTTCCCTTCGTACGCAGCAAGGTAGGTTTGGAAGATCTCCTTACTATGAGCGCTCACCCCCGGCGAAGCGCGCCGTGTCATGTCGTGACCAATATTCATACTGGCAGGGAATTTTTTGTATTGGAAGGAAGCATTGTTGTTGGTTGCCATTTTTTGCGGGATGTCGTGCGCGAGGTCTGGGTCGATATCATGATCCCCTTCACTCACGACCACACCAACATGCTTGAGGCCTGGTGCAGCAAGGTTGGCTTTGTAGTTTTCTTTGAGCGTGACATACTTTGCCAGGGCGCGATATGACAGGCCATTCACCTCATCATTACCACTGTAGCGGTCTGGTAGGATATTATTACCGTAGAGGTTGCGCATGAGCGGGATCTGCCACTTGGGAGCCTGGCTGGCCGATGGTTCATAAAATGGCGCAATGAGCAGCACCCGCGAGAAGAGTCCATTACCATACTGCGCAAGCCACGTTGCCATATTGCCACCACCAGAGTGGCCCGCCACCCCAACTTCCTCACCAAGGCCGCTGACCTGGCGAGCACTCGTGGTCATATAGTTGACCATATCGCTGAAGGAGATCTGACCATGGCGCTTTTTGTCGGCATAGCCATGCTGCGGCACGCGCGGCACATAGACGTTGTAGCCCTGCTCGTAGAATACATTGGCAATATCGGCCATATCACTGGTGCAGCCGCTAATGCCGTGGATAAGCAAGATAGCTTTCGCTGTTTTCTTGCCGTGCGTCTTGGCAAACGAGCGGCATTCATTGCGCAGGCCAGCCTCTGCTGCATCCTGGGTAATTTGCTGGTTGATAGCCGCCATCGAGCTATCATAATCTAGTCGCTTGATATCTGCTGTGCGTAGTTCTGCCTTTTGAGCGGGCCACAAGAAGGCAGCTGCAATGGCAATCGCGCTGACTGCAACGATGCCACCAATAAGCGTGGCAATTACTTTTATAATTCCGGCTTGAGATGAGGGATAATCTTTCATACGCTATAGTATGGCGAATAGTTGCCAATATAGCAAGACCACTCTACTAAAGAGAGTGGTCTTGGTTTCAATCTGATGCGCGGCGCTGCTTATGATTCTGCTTTGCGACCCGCTACCAGCAGGTAGAGGTTACCACCAAGCGCAGCACCAATCAAGGTACCAGCAATTACCTCAAGGCTCAAGCGGCTATAGCCAGTCTCACCACGGCTTGCTTGTGCGCCAGTAAAGCTACTGTCTGGTGCCTCTGTTGCAGCAATGGCCACTGCTGGGTTGAGTGTTGCACTCTTTGCACGCAATTCGTGTGGCAAGTGTTTGATATCTTGGACTGACGATGTGTCCACCGAAGCTTGCACCTGAGTCAGCAAGCCACCAGCCACGATAGCGGCAACGGCCAAAGATAGACCGATCCCCACTGCCTGGCCTGTTTGCTTGAGCTCGGCCACGCGTGATACGGCAGCCGCAATGCCAAACATCAGCACTGCTGCGCCGACGAGCTCAACACCAAAGACAGCCCAGCTAAAGGTAGTAAAGTGCTCGAAGCTGAGCTTGAAGGCACTCCCGCTTAAACCATTCAGCACAACGACAGCCAGCGCGCCACCAAGCAGCTGGGCAATCCAGTAGAATGGTACCAGCGCCGTCTTGAGCTTGCGCATCGTCCAGAGGCCAAAGGTGACCGCTGGGTTGATATGTGCGCCAGATACCGCACCCACCGCCACAGCAATCACAAGCAGTGTGAGGCCAAGATAGAGTGGTGCAAATTGAGTTGCCGCACCAATTGCGGCAATGGTGAGCATAAATGTACCAAGCAGCTCAGCAAAAATAATGTTGAGTAAATTGCTCGGCAAAGCTGGCTCGTGTCGCTTACGGACAACTGTCTTGGTGGCTGATGTGGTCGATGCAGCCTTTACGGTTGGTGCAGCCTGGGGCTGGGAGGCCGAGTCTTTCGCGGCCGATTTTTTGGTCGAAACGGCTTTTTTGGTAGCCATACGTCCCTCCTTCACTAGTTGATACTACGCCTTTAGTATATCACATCACCCTGTTCGTCGGCGATATCAGATGTCGATCGTGCCAAATAATGCTATACTAAAGACATGGGACAATATATGAAACAAGACCAAACGCGCAGTGAGCTGCAAGAGCGCATCGCGGCTGATCTCCGCGCCAAAGCAGCTGCCAGCAGCCACACTGGTGATGGCACCGCACCAGCAAGCGGTGATACTGGCGTCGAGCAATCCGAATATCTCAAAGGTACCAAGCAAACAACGACACTAGCTGGGGTGTGGCTGGTTGTTGGTTTTCTTGCACTGCTTACCTTTGGCTTTTTTGTTGCACTAACTATCAATGGACAACAATAACGGAGTGACAGTATGACAGACCTTGACGCTATCCAGCAAAAGCTACTCCTGGCCGTGAGCCAATCGACCACCCCGCGCGAAGTACTGCGCCACGAGGAATTGCGCGCACTGTATGGACATATCACATCACTCCCCCCAGCGGAGCGTGGGCCATTTGGCAAGCGTGTTAATGAGCTCAAGCAAGCTGTGCAAACTGCTATTGAGCGCCGTCTTGAGGAACTTGAGACTGTTGAGCGCACACCGATCGATGTCACTGCACCGATGGATATCAACACGGCTATTCCCCCATTACTGCCAACAAACCAGGGCTCAACACATCCATTAATGCAAGAGGTCGAGCGGATTGCTGATATCTTCTACCGCATGGGGTTTGCGGTAGAAGAGTCGCGCGAGATCGATGATCAGTTCCATATGTTCGAGAGCCTCAACTTCCCCAAAGGCCACCCTGCCCGCGATGATTACGATACCTTCATGACCGTCGAGACAGACGCGCAGGGCGACCGCCTGATTGCGCCGGCGCATACCAGCACCATGCAAAACCGCGTGCTGACCACCTATCGCCACAATTTGGATGCGGGTGAAGCAATCGCTGCCATCGTGCCTGATCGCGTCTTCCGTAATGAAGACCTCGACGCCCGACATGAGCACACCTTCTACCAGGTGGAGGGCGTCTATGTAGCTAAGGGAGTCAACGTTGGCAACTTGATTGCGACCTTGCAGGAATTTTTGCAAAGCTACTACGGTAAGCAGCTTGATGTGCGGGTCAACCCCTTCTACTTTCCCTTCACCGAGCCAAGCTTTGAGTTTGCCCTAAGCTGCCCCTTCTGCGAAGGCAAAGACACCAGCTGCAAGGTGTGTAGCGGTGAAGGCTGGGTTGAGCTGATTGGCTGCGGCTTGATCCACCCCAATGTGCTGCGGGCAGCCAACATCGACCCCGACACCTATACCGGCTTCGCCTTTGGCTGCGGCATTGACCGCCTGGTGATGATGAAATACGGCATCGAAGACGTGCGGCATTTCGAGAGCGGCAAGCTAGACTTTTTGCGGCAGTTTTAGTCTCGTCTATTCGTTTTATAACCAAGGTTCACCATATGCATAACGATACTGAGCTTTTTACCATCGCCCAGGTACTCCTCAAGCAGCGACACACACCACCAGTTCACACTGTGGCAGCAGCTTTGCGTTGCCAATCTGGCGAGGTGATCTCTGCAGTCAACATCGATCATTTTCTTGGCTTCGTCTGCGCCGAAACAGCTGCACTGGCAATCGCTATTAATCGAGGTATCTATGATTTCGATTCGATCGTCGCTGTACGTAAAAATGATGACACGGGAAAGATCGAAATTGTCGACATGTGTGGCAAATGCCGTCAGATCTTTCACGATTATGCGCCAGGTATTACTGTCTTGACTACAAACGGCCCGCAGGCAATCGAGCACATCCTCCCCCATGCTTATATTCACCAACGTACAAAAATTCAACGAGCTATTAAGTGATAGTTAGCTATACTTTATTTATGAATCATTCGACACAAGCACTCTTACACAATAACGCCTACGCAAATCTTGCGACTGTCTCTCCGGATGGTCAGCCGTGGAATACGCCAGTGTTTTTTGCGTATGCAGATGGCGCAGTATATTGGTGGTCACCAATAGCTGCTCAGCACTCACAAAATATCGAACATAACCACCGTGTATTTATGACAATTTACGACTCAACCGCCCCAGAAGGTCATGGCGTTGGCTTATACTATCGCGGTGTCGCTCGTCAAGTAGTAGATAGCGAACTCACTGAAGCAATCGCCATCTATAACAGTAAGGCTCAGCAATTTCAGCTTACTCCTTCAGACTGCACAGGCGTAGCACCAACTCGTCTGTATATATTGCCCATCACCGAGGCTTGGACAAACAGCGAAGATTCGATCGATGGTTATTATATTGATACCCGCAAAAAATTGTATTCAAGATATAAACCTTTCTCATAGAGAATACAAGGCATTTGCCCTGTATTCTCTATAGAGTACGCTAATCTACCGATTAATCGTCAACGGCCAACTCAGCTCGACACTCTTCAGCTTTTTCAGGCTGTTGAGTGGTGTGAGATCCTTCACTTCGGTGTTTTTGAGAGAAACAAAGGTGAGATTCTTTGCATGTTGAATACCCTCGAGGTTCTTTATTTTCTCCCACGACTCTGCGCCATCGCGGACGCTGAGGTCGAGCGTGGTTAGTTTTTCGAGATCTGAGGCAAGCATGGGCTGTGCGTCGCCGCGCTTTGTATGGGTCACTTGTGCAATGGCTTGATTGAGCTTGTTGCGGAGACGCCAATCGGGCACATGCGCCACCACATCTTGTGGCTTATCAGCAGCAGTCTTTTCTTGGTAGACCCGCACATAATCGACCTGCATATCTTTCGCGACTTCGTAATCCTTAGGGCTAGCCTTCTTGTATGGCTCATTGAGGCCGCCGATCTGGTGATTCAAGCGAATGAAGAGTTTGTTGGCTGCCTTGGCAAACGGCCAGTTTGCATCATCTGGTGCCACGCGGTGTACCATGCGCCCATCATAGTAGAATTCGATCGTCCCATCCTTCTTATTCAAGACACCGTAGGTATGGAAGGTATTTTGTGTATTACCAACGATATTCCGATCGAGTACGCGCTGGTGCTGATGCGAACGCTCTTTGTTCCCCTGACGTGGCTGCGTATGAATATTGGCCTGCAGCCAGCTTGGGTCGTAGCCACGCGACTCGAAGACATCGAGCTCACCACTGGTTGGCCAGTTGAATGTTGTGCTGGTGAGCCAAAATGATGCCCAGGTCGCTCGAGCACCACCGTTCTTGTTGCCCTCTGGCAGTTTGATAGACGCCTCATAGTAGGTGCCGGGGCCCCAGGCATGGGCGACACTTTTGTCCTTCCAGTCACTGAGGTAGTGCGAGTTGACCATCCCTGTCGAGAAGGCAGCATGACCAGCCTGGCATGGTTTAGCATTTTTATCATACTGCGCGAGGAGATGGAGTTTGCCATCGTACTGGCGCACCATGTCTGTCTGGAAGCGCCCTTCCATACCCGACGCAAGGTCAAAGCAACCGGTCGGTACAGCCCATTTGGTCGTATCGAGTTTATTACCGTCAAATTCATCACCCCACACTTTTTTATAATGAGCTTGTACATCACGCGGCAGATGATCGACTGCCGATGCTGCCTGCGCTATGGCAAAGTTTGTACCCATTATAGCGCACGCCATGGTTAGCCCAAGCATCAAGCCAGCTTTTGCTTGTTTTGTTGCTCGTGTTGCCAACATATTCCCTCCTTATGTTCGTTAGCTGTTCTTATTTAATCACAGCTACTCTGCTTTGCCAAACACAAGACAATAACTTTATCCATATTTTTTGCAAGCGAGATAGTCTATTTTGATCGTACATACCAATCTTCCAGAGGTCATTTTTGCTCAAAGCAATGTTATATAGTAAAATCATTATTTTCAAAAATATGTTGTGATTTTTGCTACGATTATCGCTACCTCTGTTTGACAAATTACACGTGAGGTATCTCCGTAGGGATTAATTTTGCCGAGTATACCATACTTGCGTTGGGCCAAGGCTCGTCAAGATCGATCTAGCAGCTACTCATCCCCACGCTGAGGTCGTTCGAGCAACTGTGGCTCGCTCTGGCGTTCACCACCAGCAATACGCACGACATCCTTGTCCATCTTACCGAGCTCGCGATAGGTTGTGTTGTAGTGGCCGACTGTTGTGGCGAGGCTCTTGCCCATTTTGCCCAGCAATTCATCAAACTTCTTAATATGCGTCGCAAGCTGACCAACTCGTAGCTGAATATCCTTGGCCTGTTCTTCGATCTGGAGGCTGCGTAGCCCCTGCAGCACCGTCTGCAAATATGCCAAGAAACTGGTTGGACTAACGATAATCACCCGTCGATCGCGAAAGGCATACTCAATAAGATCGCGGCTTGAGCCACCTTGCCCTACATTGTTGATAAGCAGATCATAATACAGCGACTCGCTGGGTATAAACATAAAGGCAAAGTCCATTGTGTCTTCATTTGGGCGAATATACTTGCTCGTTTCATCGATACGCTGCTTGAGGTCGAGCTTAACGCGGCCGAGCAGCTGCTGACGCTCGTCTTTATTTGTGGCATTGATCATCCGGTTGTAATTCTCAAGGCTAAATTTGCTATCGATCGGCAGCACGCGTCCCTTGTCAAGAAAAATCACTGCATCGACCGCTTCGCCATCGGCAAAGCGATATTGCATCTGATACTGGGCTGGTGGCAACACATTCTCAAGCACACTCTGCAGATAATATTCACCAAAGACACCGCGCTGCTTGGGGTTTTGCAGGACGTTTTGCAGCGTCTTGAGTTCATCTGCGACGTCGACGACGCGTCGATTAGTCTCATCTAGCTTCGTGAGGCGCTGCGTTACATCGGCCACCAGCTTGGCACTCTCGGAGAGCTGCTTCTGGACTGACGTTTGCATAGCAGCACCCGAGCGCTCGAGCTTATCCCCAACCGACTGCTGCATAGCGGTTATAGTGCGCGATAGCTCCGTCACGTCGCTCTTGAGAAGTGCCACTGGTTGCTGATCTTTCAGCTCATTAAGCTTCGCCAGCAGCAGACTCAGCACTGCCCCGCAACCAACGAGGACAATAATAAGAATGATTCCAAGCACAAGAGAAAGTTCCATATCTCTAGTATAGCATTTTCTAGGGAGCAGCCACTCATGTTGTTTTATTGAGCGTGGTGTGTCAGCTGATCTCGTGGATGTGTCTTTTTAGCGCACAAGGAAATATTGCTATTTTCGAGAATTTTGACACTTATACCGCACAAAAGAAGTGTGCATATGATGCTTGTACAATCTAAGCCGCTCTCGCCATGTTGTTCGGGTGATATGTAAAACCAGTGTCGTAATTTAAAATTCAGACAAGAGAGCTACGTGAAAGAAGTAGAAATGAAGCATAGAAAACAGAGGTTGCTCATTTAAGCACAGTAAACAACGCTGAGCAAGATAATGTGAGACTCAGAGCTATCTACAGTGTTGCAAGATACATCAATACAATGATCGCCACCATCGCACCAAGTGTGACTGCTAGGTTGCGCAGGCGCGAGATCCACGAAAATACGCCAATGCTCAGTGCCATCAAAATCGTAATAACCGGCACCACGACATACCATGACGATGCTGCCAGCCACGTGAGCACTGGCCAAAGGCCGACTGCCGTCGCAAGCATAACAAGAGCAGGACGATACACCCGGCGCTGCACCAAAAATATAAGCCCGACGATCACTGCCACAACCATTGCGCTCAAGACTGTATAGAATGTAGGCGTGCCACAGCTTGCTGGATTGGCACTACCAAGACCGCAAACCGCACCAAACACCCCGAGGTTGGCAACGAGCAGCAACACTGCACTCGTCACCACGCCAGTAATGGCCGCACCTATCATAATCTGCCCCATATCTGGCCACGATAAGTTCACAAAATGCTCGGTGTCTTCGGATGTATCGAGCACACCACCCCGAGCAAAGGGGTTGTCGATTGCTCGGCTGTGGTCGAGCCCATCGTCAAGCACCGTCTTGGTGATGGTCGCCGTCTTGGCAGTTTTTGCTTTTTTAGCTTGGCGCGCTGCCTCCGCCACCTCATCTGGGTCGGCGGTGCGTGCGTATATCTGTTCGTCCATATTATCTAGCTCCAATTCCTTACTGGGAGCTATTATATTATGTTTTTGCCGATTTTGCTAGTCTGCGCCAGAATTTTTTGTGATGTGGCACGTACCATACAGCGCCCAGCAGTGCAACAGCCACCCCACCAGCAACATCGAGCGGTGTATGCACCAGTGCTGCCACGCGGCCAAGACACACCAACACCGTCATAACAAATAGTGCTACGGTGAGTAGCCGCCGGCGAGTCACATACCATACCGCTAAGGTAAGAAACATCGCAAAGAGTGCGTGATCGGACGGAAAGCCGGGATTATTGAGATAGAGCGCACCTGGGTCGGTGCCGAGCTTTTCAAATGGCCGGAGTGTCTCGGGCTGCCAGAGCGCACCAATAACCTTCGCACACCAATAGGACGTCAAGCCTGCCATAAATACGCGCGTGTAACGTTGGTAGCGTTGGGCTTGAGGTGCACGAAAAAACAGTGCAAAAAGAGCTACAGCGACAATCGGGATCATAAGCCCATCAGCAACCAAGCGAACAATGGCATTCATACCCCTATTATACCACTGCTCGGGGTTTGTGTGATGGATTTAATCCACATCTAAGCTTACTTTTGTATCTGTCGAGCAGGCTGCTGATTTGCCTTTGGGACATCAAGCAACTTCCCAACCGCATTGATGATCTGCTGGATGACTGTTGGCTTGGTCGATTGTTCCATCTTCAGACGTGCTGGTGGAGCTTTGATAACGTTAGCTGGCGGCATGTTGATCGTATTGGCTGGGGGTCTTTGTACTTCAGGAGGTCGCTGTGCTTTTGGCTTGGTTTGCTCCTTCTTCTTGACATTGGCAATCACAACATTGATACGGTCGTCGTCAAGGACTTTTTTGTATGACACCTCTGCGCTGTCGCCACCAGTGTATTCTCCACCAGCTTGCTGAGCAATTTGGTTCGGATTGCAGGCTTCGGGATTCTTAACACTGCAAATGCGGGCAAGTGGGCATGCATTACAGGCCACTTGGCCAATCCGCTCCTGCGCAATCCGCCGCGCATTTTCTTGCCAGGCTGCAATTTCCTCCGGCGAGCGCTTGGTTGGTGTTTTGGCAAGCTGCTCACTCATTCGAAAAACACCTCTGTGGCAATACATTTACTCGCAATACCGCGCGCAGTGAGTCCCTGCCACATCGCTCGCGTAAATGCAACTGAACCACACACCAGGTAGTGTGCCGCTGGGTTGATACACGTATCGAGGTCAATTCGCCCCTGGTGTATCTTAGGCGGGACTGTTGCCTGGCGTGTCACAAAGTGGTGAAGCGACAGCTGCGGGTAGCGCACCTCATATGCAGCAAGGTCGGCCGCAAAGACAATATCGTCGACAGTCCGATTGCTATACATGAGCTGAATATTCCGATGCGGATCACGCGCGCATTCGCTCTTGATAATGCTCCACACCGGGCTAATACCGACTCCAGCTGCAATCCCCACGAGTGGGCGATCTGTCAGTGGATTAAAGTACCCATACGCCGCCGAAAAAGTTAGTTGGTCGCCCACCTGCCGGCTACATAGGTAGTGGGAATACTCACCGCCAATATCCTTCACGGTAATACTCAGATGTGTTTCGCCGGGCCAACTTGATAGGCTATATGCCTTACCCTCAGGCGTGCGCGACTCTGGCTTGATAACGGTAATGTATTGTCCGGCGGTATAGCGAAATGCTGTGTCGCCTTTGGCATCAAACACCAGCGTTGCTACATCGTGTGTGTGCTGAATCACTTGCTGGATTGTCCCTGTATAGTACTGCATCAGTGCACCACGCATTCTGTTACATAGCGTTGCATAATGTGCTGGGCCTGGGCCATCTCATCGTCGGTAAAGCTCGTTTCATCGCAAAAGCGGCTACTCACCAGCGTATCGCTTGCAATAAAATGCTGCAGGGCAAAGCGCTGTGCACCTTGCACCATCTGCCCGACCGCATCGAAGTCTGCTGGCTCAAGCTGCCCCCGCACAATCGTCGTGCGAAACTCGTGATCGACCCGGCTTCGGATGAGGTTAATACTTTCCATAATCGCATCAGTGTCAATTGGCCGCGCGGCAATTTCTACATACTTTTCCAGTGGTCCCTTAATATCCATTGCCACAAAGTCGAGCAGTTGTTCATCCAGCATCTGGCGCAGCATTGCTGGGTGGGTCCCATTGGTATCGAGCTTGACGAGGAAACCGAGCTGCTTGATGGCCCGAATGAAGCCAGGTAAATCCTCACTCATTGTCGGTTCGCCACCACTGATCGCGACGCCATCAAGCAAGCCAACCCGCCGCGCAAGAAAATCAAGAATCTCCGCCTCAGGGATGCAGCCAATGTACTGCTCAGGCAAGACGAGCTCTGGATTATGGCAGTAACCGCAGCGCATATTGCAGCCAATCAAGAAGACCGCCGCACAGGTGTGGCCTGGGTAGTCGACTGTGCTGAACTTTTGGATACCACCGATCTGAACCATCGTCATTCTCCCTTCTTCCTATTATTTAGGCATCGATTGTATCGGCTGCTTTGTCGTAGTGGTAGCGCAGCGCAAACTCTGCTTGCTTGCCCTTGTTCCATTGCTGCACTGGGCGCAAATAACCCACCACCCGCGAATATACCTCACACGGCTCCTGGCACTGCGGACACGCCTCATGTTCCCCACGCAGGTAGCCATGATTTTTGCAGACACTAAAGCTCGGACTGATCGTAAAGTATGGCAAGCGATAATTGTGGCAGATTGTTCGCACGAGCCCTTTGAGTGTTGTAGGGTCATCCATTCGCTCACCAAGGAAGAAGTGGATGACAGTGCCGCCAGTATATTTGGTCTGCAACTCGTCTTGGAGATCAAGTAGTTCGAAGAGGTCGTCGGTATAATTGACTGGCAAGTGAGTACTGTTGGTGTAGAACGGCGCTGGCACCGCGGCACCAATACCATTGGCAAAATGCGCTGTTTCTGGGTAGTCGCGCTGGTCAATCTGCGCCAGGCGGTAGGTCGTGCCCTCAGCTGGCGTTGCCTCAAGATTATAGTTATTGCCAGTTTCTTCTTGGAATTTCACAAGCGTCTCGCGCATTAGATCGAGCGTCCGCTCGGCAAATTCCCGCCCCGCAGCCTGACCAATATCCGAACCAAGGAGATTAAGCGCTGCCTCGTTCATGCCAATCAGGCCAATTGTTGAGAAATGATTCTTCCAGTATTCACCAAAGCGCTGCTTGATATCGCGCAGATAGAACTTGGTATATGGGTAGAGGTTGGCATCAGTCAGACGCTCAAGTGTTTTGCGCTTAACTTCGAGACTATCACGCGCCTGCTCCATCAGGTGGACGAGACCAGTACGAAACGCTGCTTCGTCACTCGACTTCAGTGCCAAGCGAGGCAGGTTAATCGTCACCACACCAACTGACCCCGTCATTGGGTTACTCCCAAACAGGCCACCACCACGATACTCCAGCTGGCGATTATCAATCCTCAGGCGACAGCACATACTACGCGCGTCTTCTGGGCTCATATCACTATTCACAAAATTACTAAAGTATGGAATGCCGTATTTTGCACTGGCTTCCCACAGGTTGTCAATCACAGGATTATCCCAGTCGAAATCAGCCGTAATATTATACGTCGGAATCGGAAAAGTAAAGACCCGTCCATTAGCATCACCCTCCGTCATCACCTCAAGCAATGCCCAATTGAAGGTATTCATCTCATCCTGGTAGTCGCCGTAGTTGCTCTCTTGCATCTCTCCACCGATAATCACAGGTGTGCCTGCCATATGCTTAGGACACTCGAGGTCAAGCGTGATGTTCGTAAACGGCGTTTGGAAGCCAACACGTGTTGGCACATTAACATTAAAGATGAATTCTTGCAGCACCTGCTTCACCTCATCGTACGTTAGTCCATCTGCCCGAATAAACGGCGCGAGCAAGGTGTCGAAGTTGCTAAAGGCTTGAGCACCAGCTGCCTCGCCCTGCAGCGTATAGAAATAGTTCACGACCTGGCCGAGTGCCGTGCGAAAATGTCGGGCCGGCTTACACGAAATCTTGTTTGGCACACCAGTGAAGCCCTGCCGGAGCAGATCCATTAAGTCCCAGCCCACACAATACACACTCACAAGGTTAAGATCGTGAATATGAAGATCGCCCGACCGATGAAGACGACCAATCTCTGGGCTGTAGATTTTATTTAGCCAGTAGGTTTTGCTCACCTCACTTGAGATGTAATTATTGAGGCCCTGGAGGCTGTAGCCCATGTTAGAATTCTCATTAACCCGCCAGTCAAGCTTGAGCAAATATTGGTCAATCAGGTCAACATGCGCACTAGCAGTAATCTCGCGCAGCTTTTGATGCTGATCACGATAAATAATATACGCCTTGGCGGTCTTTTTATATGGCGAGCGCAGCAAGGTGTCCTCTACCGCATCCTGCATCTGCTCCACCGTGAGTGTATCATCCGCTATAGTCTGCTGCGCCTGGGCAATCGCCGCCTGAGCTAACTGATAAGCCTCTTCCTCGGCAAACTCACCCGTCTCCAGGCCAGCTCGTTCGATTGCTGCCATAATTTTTGTGTCGTCAAATGCCACGATGCGCCCATCGCGTTTGGTAATTGTGTGATACATATCCCTCCCTTTACTTGCCGTAGCAGCACGTGCGCCACGGCATGAGTATTTATCCTCGTTTTTTATGATTGTGCAAGCATCAGTTACTAGTGTCATAGACACCATATATAGCGCTTACTATGCACTATACTACTCTATATACTGTGGGTCAAGCGTAATATTCACAACCGATACACTGGCACGACCTCTGTTATATGAAGCATGTGACTGTGGTCGGAGCAATTTGTTGTTATTTTTATTCAGCAACACCGCAACCCACCAAAAGTCGATCAATCACAGAGTCTCTACATTCAATATAAAGCGCAGCCCTGACAAACTACGCACTATTGATCCACTCTCGCAAGCATGGTACAATACGGAGGCGCCACGCAGTGATGGGCCGTCGCCAAGTGGTAAGGCACCAGGTTTTGGTCCTGGCATTCGGGGGTTCGAATCCCTCCGGCCCAGCCAAGCTATCATTATTACCAGCCTTTTGTCGGCTGGTAATTTTTTATCGCGACTTTATTTGTGATGTCTGTTCGATCACGCTCTCACTCGGGCTTTACCTATTTTAAGTATTAGCTCTTCAAGTTTTTTATTTTTCTGACAGATCAAAGTTGATCGGACTGCGATATTTCGACCCAGCACTGAAATCTAACACTCTCGAAAAGCACCGACTACAGTGGTGCTCCTCGGAGGGTGTGGAGGAGATACGATAATTAATAGCTAATAGCGAATTTTTACTATTGAGGCACTCTAGGCTGATAGTTCATCAATCACGAGTGGATTTTGAGCCATTTGCTTCGCGCACCACAAGCACCACTGCCACGCCAAGTAAGCCCGTGAATACTACCGTCCACCAACCATTGAGTAATGGTAAGGTCGCCCCAAAGAGGCCCGATTCGCTCATCGGCACAGCGAGAAAACACCACAGTGCCACACCAAACCACACTGCGCTGACTGCAAGTAGGCATGCCTGCGAAATACGGCGTGACCCTCGCGACATATCCATCGAGAGCAAAAATGGCAAACTACCGAGCTCAAGCAGCGGCAACAAGCCAGCCAAGAGAGCAGCCATTATCTCCCCGCCAGCCATATGCCACCCGCTGGTAATATCAGCAAACTTCTCAAAGGTAAAGAGCTGCGTGATAATCAAGAACGTTACGACGATACCAAGCGCAAGACGCCGCCAATACGCAGGATCGCGCCGCACATGCTCTGGAAAAATCGCCTGAAATAACCCAAGCCAAAATCTAATCATACGCTGCTTCATAACTTTATCATATCAGATATTACTCTGTTTTACACGCATTTCCTTGCACTTGTGCCACATGTTCGCTACTATAGAAGGAGCGAACGTTACAAACATAAACATTTTTATACATACTTGTATCAGTCGCTCTCCGATATATCCACCACAACAGAACGCCCGAGTGTTTATGGCATGCTCGGGTGTTTCTTTTATGCGTACAGGGCTAGTCATCTACTGGCAGTGAGTGCTCTGCACGCCAAGCCGCAATGTTGCCGTGGTGACCACTGAGCAATACCTCGGGTACTGCCATCCCCTGCCACACCTCTGGGCGTGTGTATTGCGGAAACTCCAGCGTCTGACCATCACTAAAGCTCTCAATCGCTGCGCTCATCTCGCCACCAAGGACACCAGGGATCAGCCGCACAATCGAGTCGATAATCGTCATGGCGGGCAGCTCACCACCAGTCAGGACATAGTCACCCACTCGGAGCGTTTGGTCAACAACCTGCATAATTCGCTCGTCGTACCCTTCGTAACGCCCACAGATGAAGATATAACCATGGTCGGTCTGGCTATACTGCTGCGCAAGCGCCTGATTCCACCGTTGGCCCCGCGGCGTCATGATGAGTACTTTGGCAGTCGGGTCGCGCTCTTTGGCGTGCCGCACTGCTTCCCAGAGCGGCTCAACGCGTAGTAGCATACCATCGCCACCGCCATATGGTGTATCGTCGACCGTTCGGCGAGGACCGAGCCCAAATTGGCGCAGATCAATCGTCGTCAGCTCCGCTAAGCCCCGCTGCTGCGCCTTCCACAGCATCGAAGCCTCAAATACCCCAGAAAACATCTCCGGAAACAGGCTAATCACTTGGAACTTTTTCATCTCTCCTAGTGTAGCAAATTACCGCAGCAGCGTCTAACAGATACTGCAAGGGGTTCAGGTCTTTACGCTTATGTTTTTCATTTGTTATACTGGTTATGCTATGGACTTTGGATCAGAGACAGGCAATACTACTGCGCAGCGCCTCGAACTATCGAGCCGACGTACAACCATCACGCCGCTCAACGAGAATATTACACTCGAGCAGTTCGACGGTGAAGCAGCGGTGTCTCGACACCTTGTGGAGCCAGCGATTGCCAATATCTCGATTGATACCGAAGCCACCCACCACGATCCGCGCCATACTCACGACTACAATCCACCAAGGTACCAACCCCATTATGGTTTACTGATTGTGATCATCGGCATCTTACTTTTGCTTATTGCTGGCATTGCTGGCTTAACGAATATCTTGAGCCGGTTACGGTAGTATATGAGAACCTTTTTGGCGGCACTCGCTACTTCATCCGGATAGCATATAAAACTCGTTGTTATATAAGCTCATATAGCTATCACTTTAGCCTCTGCTGCACTATACATTCACTCAACAAAAAAACTGCCTCCACAGCAGTTTTCTTGCACAAATAAGGCTCTCAAACCTTGTTGGTTTGCTCGCAAAGAGCTTTTATTTTTTCTCGCAGTTCGTTTCTGAACTGATCGTATTATATATCAAGGTCGTCGAGTTCTGCAAGCTCTTGGCGAGACTTTTTTGCAAAATCCGATTCGCTCTCATCATCGTTATCCACCGTATCAGTGGTCAAGTTATCCACAGACTGGGATGCTGCGGTGTGTGGCTCATCATTGTTCACCACCTTAAGGTTGTAGCGAGCACTGTTCTTCGTGCCAAGCGCGCGCAGCAAGGTACGTAAACTCTGCGCCGTACTGCCCCGTCGGCCAATCACACGGCCGAGATCCTCCGGGTTGACGGTGAGTGTCAATAAGACGCCCTTCTCGTCGATCACCCGATCGACCACCACGTCGTCTGGATGTTCCACCAGCGACTTTACGACATATTCGACAAACTGTTGATCAATTGTCGCCATAGCTTTCTTCTTTCCCTCCTTATGCTGTCATTCAGATTTATTGTGATTGTGCTTTCATTGTAGCATACCGACTGGATTCTACCAAAATACGACGCATGGCTAAGTGTTGAGTCGTCTGATCCCTCTACTAGTCTTGTCCTGGAGTACACGCAAAATATTACTGATAATTACAAAACTGCCCCACAATACGTGGAGCAGTTGGTGTACTTGTAGTAAGAGAATCCGCTCTAGGCTTCTGCTTCTTCCTGAGGTTGGTGCTTACGCAGCTTCTCTGGGTTGCGGACTGCCTTGTGCTTGTCCCCAGCGGGCTGCTTGACCCACTTTGGCAGCGATACACCAGCAGCAGCCAGCAGTTTAACCACACGTGGTGTTGGCTGGGCACCATTATCAAGATACTTCTGAGCAAGCTCGGTATTGATGTGAGCTTCTTTGGTGTGCGGGTTGTAGTTGCCAACATAGGCCACCACACGGCCGCTTGATGGATGGCGCTGAGCCTCTTGTACGGCGAGCCGGTACACTGGGTAGGCTTTGCGGCCAAGACGTTGCAAACGAATTGCGAGCATAAATAAAACTTCCTTTTCTTGACTTATATTTGCGTTAGTTCGTTCTGTACAAGTCTACACTGTTTGGCTAGCGATGTCAATTTGTTGCGTGCCGGAATCTCAAAACTTAGCTTAGCCCTTGGCTGGCTCTTCTACCTTCTCCGTCTGAGCCTCTTGCTGCTGGTAGGCTGCCAGGGCGGCGCGAGCGGCCTTTTGCTGGGCAGTCTGCTTGCTTGGGCCAGTGCCGCGGCCCATCAACCGGTCATTGACAAAGACACCAAGCGTAAAGGTTTTGTCGTGGTCGGGGCCATCCTCTGCCAAGACACGGTACACCGGCGTAGCACTGTCAATCCGTTGGCTTACCTCTTGCAGATGACTCTTGGGGTCGCGCCACGAGCCATCAGCCAGGATAGCATCAAGCTTACTAATGGTATGCTTGGCAATAAACTCAGCTGCCGCCCCGTAGCCTCGCTCCAAATAGATTGAGCCAATCACGGCTTCATACGCATTAGCTAGAATCTGCCGGTGCGCTCGCTTGCTCCCATGCTTCTCACCTCTGCTCATCCGGATGAGCGGGCCATAACCCAGCGCTTCGCCTGAGTCAGCGTTGCTCTCTGTATTGACCAGCGCGGCGCGCCAGCTCGTCAGGATACCCTCTGGCTCGGCATAGTGTTGATAGAGATAGTCGGTTACCGCAAGTTCCAGCACAGCATCACCCAAGAACTCGAGGCGCTCATTGTGCTCAGTAACGGATTTTTTGTGCTCATTGACATAGCTGCGGTGGGTAAGCGCAGTGACTAAAAGCTGAATATCGCGATATTCAAACCCGAGTGCTTGCTGTGCCCACGCTTGATACGGGCCAGTTGGCATGCCAGACATAGTAACTCCTTTCGTTTCTGTCGTTATAGACGCTCCTCTCGGATGCGTTTCTTGGCTTTGAGCATAAGCTTAGCAATATCTTCGTACTCGATGAGGTCAAGTGCTTTACTAAAGGGAAACCACTTAATACCATTCATCCATTCTTCTTTTTGAATCTCATTGCCGCTGGTGCGGACGCGAGCAAGGTAGATCTGTGTCGTCATCAGGACGAGCTTTTCCATTCGGCGGTAGCGAAAGTGAATCTTACCCAGCCAGCCCAGCATATCAAGGTCGTGCAGCCCAGCTTCTTCGCCGATCTCCCGGCGAGCTGTCTGCACTGCAGTCTCCCCTTTCTCGATATGCCCTTTGGGGATCGTCCAGCGATCCTTAGCATCCTGAATTAGGAGGATTTCGAGTTTGTTGTCGCTATTGTAGCGGAATACAATGCCGCCAGCCGTCGGTTCACGAACAATTTCCTGAATAGACGGCTTGCGACGGCCAAAATATTTTTTAAACCGATTGAAGTGTCGGTCAAAGTGTGACGGTGTTGGCATCGTCTGGTGTCTCCCCAGGCAAGTTGCGATAGGCGGTGCCGAGTACACCGTTGATAAACTTGCTTGAATTATCTGAACCAAACGCTTTAGCAAGCTCCACTGCTTCGTTAATTGCCACCTTGGGCGGAACAGTTGCGCGGCAGTGCAGCAACTCGTAGAGGCCAAGTCGCAAGATATTGCGGTCGACACGAGCAATCTGATCAAGCGGCCACTCTGGCGCAATTGGTTGTAAGTGAGCGTCAAGCGCGGCCTGCGTCTCGATCACCCCAGCAACGAGCGTATCGACAAAGGCTCGATCGCCAATGATCGACTCATAACGCTCAAGATTGCGCGCCAGAATCTCTTGTGGCACGGCCTGCGGATCGTTCGCCTGCTGGCGGAATTCATATTCGTACAATGTTTGGAGTGCAACTATACGCCCAAGATGACGGTTCGAAGCCATTTGGTTGGTTCTTTCTTTTGTTAAAATTCTTTGCTATCGACGAAAAGCTAGCGAGCTGCTTTGGCAGCGCCAGTCTCGCGCTTGGTCGTCTTGACCTTGACTGGTGAGGTTTTATTGACCATGCGAGCAAGCTTGAGGCGCAGGTGGCTGCGGCGCAGGCCAGTTTTGCGTGGGCTACTCTGTTTTTTTGGTTGAGCCATAGTAAAAATCTCCTTCTCTTTAGGCTGACGTAAAACTTGTAGCTATTATACGCTAAAAGCGCAAAATTCTCTAGTGTTTGCGCTGTTTTGTATAGAAAAATATATTTGTGGCCAATTGCCAAGCGAGCTATTACGCCTTGTTACCCCATCAAGAACACGCTAGCTAAGACATCTAGGTTATGGCTTTGATACGACAGATATATGTCATATATTGTATGATATGGTATATACTATTAGTCTCAGCAAGGAACACCTACGGTGATAAAAATAGATGGAGATATTAATCAATATATCAACTTAGTCGGACGAAGTGATGGTAGTGTTAAGGATGAAGTGCAGCAAATCATCGACGAATTAGGCTACACTCCTATTATCCAAGAAATTGATGAGGAATTTCTTGCATGCGATGAAACGAAAACAAATTGGTTGCTACGTGACTCTGGAGTGGACTTTGCGTGGGAGAACGATCGACTGGAGGCAATTTTTTTGTACACGCAGCATCTATACGCCGAATACTCCGTTTATTCAGGTTCTTTATTTAGTCAATTTTCTAACACCGCGACACGCGACGACATAGTGCAGTGTCTCGGAAAACCAGAAGGTCAAGGAAAATGGAATCAGTCCTGGATTCGCTATAATAATCCGAACGGAACTTGGACAAATTTTGAATTTGATGATGATCTTCGGCTGCGGATGGTGACGATTTGCATGCCCGTAGTTTAAACGTAAGAAAACTGATTCACCAGCACAATTACATCGCTACTAGACAGATCCGTAGATACCTACAAAGTACGAGACTGTGACCGCGCAACCTAAAACAGGGCGCTCCATGAGACGCCCTGTTTTTTACGGCAAGGTTAGTAAAGGTGACTATTTCTAGACAACGATACTGACAAGCTTGCGCTTGACGTAGATAACCTTCTTAGGCGGCCCAGTGAGGTATTTTGCGACGCGGTCGTCTGCTAAGGCTCGGGCGGTGATATCGGCTTCGCTAGCGTCTGGCGCGGTGGTGAGCTTAGCGCGGACTTTACCGTTGACTTGCACAACGATAGTCATCGTATCGCGGACAATCTTGGCTTCGTCCCACTCTGGCCAGGCTGCAAAATCGAGCTGGTCGCCATAGCCAAGCTGCTGCCATAGCTCAGCGGCCATGTGCGGCGCAAAGGGCTGCACCAGCTGGATCAACGTCTTGAGCGCTGGCTGCCACTGATCAGTAAAGCCAGTTGTCTTGAGCTTGTAGAGGTCGTTGACGCACTCCATGAGCCCAGCAATAGCCGTGTTGAAGCTCAGGCGGTAGATATCACTTGTGACCTTCTTGGTTGTGGCGTGGATGATCGACTCAAGCTGCGCGACGTCGACCTGCCCAGGCGCCCCGCCCTGTTGCTGCCAGTCATCAAACTCTTGCACCAATGTCCAGAGGCGATTCAAGAAACGATAAACGCCAGCAATTCCTCGGCTACTCCAGCTCGAATTTTCGTCAATCGGCCCGAGGAAGAGCTCAAAGGTACGCAGCGCATCTGCCCCATACCCCGCATCGATCACCTCCAGCGGGTCGACGACATTGCCAAGGCTCTTGCTCATCTTGCGGCCATCCTCGGCTTGAATGAGGCCATGGTAGACGAGCTTCCGCACCGGTTCGGCAAAACTTGTGAGGCCAAGATCGCGGAAGACGTGCGTCCAGAAGCGTACATAGAGCAAGTGAGCCGTCGCATGGTCACCACCAACATACATATCAAGCGGTGCCCAGTGGTTAGCCAGTGCTGGGTCCCAGGCCTCCGCCGCATTGTGCGGATCAGTATAGCGCAGGAGATACCAGCTACTACAAGCATAGCCATCCATCGTGTCGGTTTCGCGCTGAGCTGGGCCGCCACAAGTCGGGCAGGTTGTCGCCACCCATTCTTCTTGGGCAGCAAGGACAGACTTGCCATCACCACGCGGCTGGAAGTTTTGCACCGCTGGCAAAACCACTGGCAAATCTGCCGCTGGCACGGGCACAGCACCATGCTCGGGGCAATGGATGATTGGGATGGGTGCGCCCCAGTAACGTTGGCGACTAATCAGCCAGTCACGCATCTTGTAGGTTACCTTAGCATGGCCACGGCCTTCCTGTTCGAGCCAAGCCACAATCTGCTCACGGGCATCCTCACTGCGTGTGCCATCAAATGCACCAGAGTTAACGAGCACCCCTTCGCCATGGTAGCACTGGTCGGTGTCTGGGTCATCGTCGGGCCGCTCAATGACGGTGACGATGGGCAACTCGTATTTCTCGGCAAAGGCGGCATCGCGCTCATCATGAGCCGGGACAGCCATCACTGCACCAGTGCCATAACCACCAAGGACATAATCGGCCACCCAGATGGGTATTCGCTCGCCCGTTGCTGGGTTCATGGCATAACTTCCGGTAAAGACTCCCGTCTTATCCTTCGTATCATTGGTGCGCTCAATCTCCGATTTCTTGACTGCCTCAGCAATATAGGCCGATACCGTCTCGCGGGCATCACCACGCGCGAGCTGCTGCGCCAGCGGATGTTCGGGCGCAAGCACCAAGAAGGTTGCACCAAAGAGCGTATCAGGGCGCGTCGAAAAGACGGTAATATTGGCGGCCACGTCACTCTCTGTAGCTGCTGCAGGTTTATCAAGGGCGAAGCGGATCTCTGCTCCCTCGCTGCGGCCAATCCAGTTAGTCTGAGCTTGCTTAATCTTATCTGGCCAGTCGAGCGCGGGGATGTCGGCCAGGAGCTGGTCGGCATACTCAGTAATCTTGAAGAACCATTGCTTCATTGGCTTCTTCACAACCACTTCTTCACAGCGCCAGCACCGGCCATTGATCACCTGCTCATTTGCCAGCACGGTCTTATCTTTCGGACACCACCACTGGAGTGAGTCCTTTTGGTACGCCAAGCCCCGCTCAAAGAGCTGCGTAAAGATCCACTGCGTCCAGCGATAATACTCTGGGTCGCTCGTGTTGATCTCGCGGCTCCAATCGATACTCGCGCCAACGCGGCGAAGCTGGGTGGTAAAGTTGGCGATATTCGTCGCGGTCGTCTCTTGCGGCGTTTTGCCCGTCTTGATGGCGTAATTCTCTGCAGGGAGGCCAAAGCTATCCCAGCCCATCGGGTAGAGCACTTCATGACCAAGGCTGCGCCGGAAGCGCGCCACTGCATCGACAATGGAATGCTCCATAAAGTGCCCTGCGTGCATCCCTGCTCCACTTGGGTACGGGAACATGCCGGTCACATAATACTTTGGTTTGGGAGAGGCGTCATCCGCCTTGTAGCGCTGGTCGTCTGCCCAGTGCTGTTGCCATTTTGGCTCGATTTCTGCAGGATTGTATCGTTTCATGTCTTTCATATTCTACCATAGTGGGCGAGGACAAAGACAACCCCGCTTCTTTTCTCGAAAGCGGGGTTGGATTTATGTGCGGCGTTTTGTCTACGCTTCGCCAGTAGCTGTTGATGACGTATCGCTGTCGTTATCTTTGCTGCTGCCACTGCCCTGCATGAGCTCACTATACGGAATGCTGTCGCTTGGCTTGCGCAAGTCAACCTTTGTATCGTTGACGTTGATCGTCACTGGCTGCTGAGACGACTGGCTAGTTGGCTTCATGACGATGCGCTTCACATCGTGCGAGAATGGCGACACCCAGAGTTCAAGATCTGTCTGGCTCAAGTCTGGCCCTGAGATAGCAGAACGTCGCTCGGTCTTGATAGTTCGGCCATTTTGGCGTGTTGTCACACGGGTTGATGTCGCATCACTGCAGCGGCGAAGCAGCTCCCCAACACGGGTGTTGCCAAGGTCGCGGCTCAGCGAACGAGCTTCGTGGCTCGACGGGCTCGCTACCGTCACCTTGTAGCCCACTGCACCGTTATCGAGCGCTGGCTTATTGAGTTTCTCTACTGTAAAGACATCACCGTGCTTGCGAAGTACTGCAGCGATCTCATTGCGAGCCTTAGTGTCGTACATAGCATTAATTGCGTCCGTACATTGCTGAGTTGTCGTACGATTTGGGCTCATTTTGCGCATATCATCTTGCGTCATCTTGACCCATTTGCCATCGATTTTTTTGATGGTTGCCATCGATCCTTTTTCCAAGAGCTTATGGTAATAGTCGCGCATTTTACTTCGCTCTGCATTTTTTTCTTCGTCAGTCATACTCGAATAGTTGCTACGTTGCTGTAACATTCGGTCAACCATGGCATCAATATACTTATCATACGCATCCTTGACGTTCTCTACACGGAAATACATTGCTTCGCGATCCGCATAGATCTCGGCCTTGACAGTAATCTGGCCAACCTGCGGGAGGTCCATCGTTACCTCACCATTACCACCAGCAACTTGGTTAGCGTATTGCAGATTCACTCTGTAGGTGGCCTTCGATGGGCCTGAAGTGCTAGTACTGCTTGGTGTAATATCGCCACCCATGCTGTATGACGCCTGCCGTGCGCTTACTAGATTCGCCACGCCGTCTGTGACTACCTTGTGTGGGTTCTGATACCAGAAGAAGTACAATAGCACACCAGCAATAAGTGCCAGTAGAGCTACACCACCACCGACGATGCCAAGAATAAGCCCAAGATGGGATTTCTTGGCTGGCTGAGCGCTCAAAGCTCGTGGAGTCATGTGTGGTTGATATTGAGGCTGGGGCTGAGCTGGCTGCATAGCCGGAGTAGCTGACTGCTCTGATATCGGTTGAGTAGCAGGCTCAGCTACTGGAGCTGGCTCTGCAGCTGGGGTTACTGGCTCATTAGCCTTGGCAGGGGTTTGTTCTGGCTCATTTTTTGGCGACGTCTTGCGCGTTGTGCTACGCTTAGTTGCCTTTGGTTTTTTCTCTGTTGGCATAGATAGTTCTCCGCTTAATGCACTAGTCTCACACGTAAGAATATACCATAAATCGCGTATCAGCGCTACTGGCTTGGCCCATCAAAGAAGTTCTCGTACTCCGAAAAATACGGCGCTTTGATGGCCTGCCAAGCGAGTGATTGACGCACCAGCTCCGTATCTTCGCTCAAGACACAGAGGATTTTAACGGCCTCCTCAAGGAATATCCCACCTTGCGACCCCTTAGCAAGAATCACTGCACCAGGCCGTGCCACCGAACGGACAAACTGCCCTGCCTCGATCGCATTACGACATACCTTCACCTGGCAGCCACGCCGGCGGGCAGCGGGCGCAAGATACTTCTCTGTCTCACCGCCAACCGTCACCACCCAGTCGAGCAAATGTGAGTCGCAGGCCATGCCCAGCTTCTCGTGCTCGGCCTGACTCGAGGCACCGAGCTCATTCATGTCACCAAGGATGGCGATCCGCTGCGGTGCCTGTGCAAAGCTATAGAGCGTCTGCAAAGCAGCCAGCGCGGCAGCCGGGCTGGAGTTGTATGTATCGTCGATAATTGTTGTATCGCCAAGGCCCAGCAGCGGGTTCATCCGCCCGGGGACAGGCTTGATCAGTGCAAGACCCTTTACTACTTCATCTGGTGTGCAGCCATAAAGCAAGGCCGCTGCGACGGCACCAACGATTGGCCGTAGGCTGTGCTCACCCACCACGTTAATGGCCGCCGCGAATGGCTGAGCAATGTTTGGTGGCGCAATAATCCCCCCCCGATAGCCTACCTCAGCATCAAAGTTCTGCTGCTCAAAGCGATACTCAGCAAGGCCAGTCGTGCCATACGTACTAAAGTGTGGGTTAGCGATCAGATCGGCAAAGCGCCCCTCAATATCATCACGATTAATCAGTGCTCGGCGCGCATACTGCGTCACGGAGAGCTCCTCTTGCGCTACTGCCTCAATTGAGCCAAAGAACTCCATATGCTCTGGCGTTACTGCCGTCACCAAGGCGAGATCGGGCCGGAGGTAGCGACCAAAGTCGGCAATCTCCCCTGGCCGATCAGTGCCAAGCTCCTGAACGATCACATCGACGTCAGCTGGCTGAGTAACCCGCCGCCGAGCCGCTGCAAACACTTTAAGCCAAGCACCAATACTGTGCACCTTACTGGGGTATGTTACGCCGAGAATACCACATGGCGCCGAGAGATTGGTATTGTGGTTATTATCAAGCATGCGCACACGGTAGCGCTGCGATAGCAAGGTAGCCACCGCTCGCTTAGTGCTCGTCTTGCCCACACTCCCCACCACAACAATTAACTTGACCTCTGGATGGGCTTGAAAATACCGGCTCACATACGTCTCGAGCCGCTTTTGGATAAACTTTTTGAACATATCCTTATTTTATCAGAAACAGGCGGGAATGCTACTGGTTGATTCTCCCGCTCGTTTGTGCTTGAATAGAGGGAGTCGTGGGGATATAGCTCAGTTGATAGAGCGCAGCATTCGCATTGCTGAGGTCGAGGGTTTGAATCCCTCTATCTCCACCAGGTGTTATTATAGCGACGAGCAATATTCCCGTCGCTATTTTTTGTAATGACGATATAGCTGAGAGCTGGTAATATCTAGTGTCTCCACCACCGCCATTCTGGCGCCAAGTTGTCTTGTTGAAAACTATCGAATTCAAGATCCCGTAATTTTGGCAAGAGTGGGCGGAGGCGTTCTTCGAATTCAGACATTCTGTCACGATATGTTGAGATTTTACTGATGAAGTCTTTGTCGCGGATAGCACCACGTTCTATGGATCTTGCGAGGAATGCGAGAACGCTTTGCCCCTCGTCGAAACTTGTTGCATAGTTATCATGGTGCTCCCATTCGTAATCCTCATCAAACCAGGCGGCTGAGTACTTCGAGACACTATCAGCTAACTTGACTAGCCAATCGCTAAACAGGTAATCCATGTTCTTACAGATTCTGTCTCGAGCAAATTGCGACTCGATTCTAGATTCGAGTTTCGTTGTGACATTTTCTATAGCATCACGAAGTGATTCGTATTCGAAGGATTTAGGGTTTCTAGGAATGTGATTGGGGGCTACTTTCTCAAACGCTTCAGTCATCATCTCTGCATGAATAAGTGCCTCAAAATAATGAGGGGCTGCTAGACGATCCCCTATTTTCTGTTCTTCGACCGATATTGCAGAGTAGATGAATGCGTCGTTCAGCTCAGCGACGCACCGATGATACGCGTCGTCTGTCGTTGGACTCAGCGATTCATCTACGAGATGATCCCACCATTGCGAATCTGGTGTTACATTTGGATCATTTTTCCATAGATCTGATAGTTTTGACATGATAGCTCTCTGCTTTTTTATTATAATAAAAAATAAGCGAGATATATCCTCGCTTATCTTATACCTTCACCAATGCTGATTACTGCTCAGCACCAGAAGGGAATAATCTCAAAATGGTGGATCTTGCAGGATTCGAACCTGCGACCTCACGAATGTGAATCGTGCGCTCTAGCCAACTGAGCTAAAGATCCATGGTGGAGCATACCAGATTCGAACTGGTCACCTCTTCGCTGCCAGCGAAGCGCTCTAGCCAAATGAGCTAATGCCCCGTCTGGTATAGACTATAGCAAAAAATCACCTCTTTGGCTAGAGGTGATTTGCCGGTAGCTGCTACGCGCCCACCCTGGGGCACAATGTTTGTTTTGGCACGATATTTGTGTTTGGACGCAACGGTACCCCTTTTTGCGTACCAGCTTGTCTTTATTATGCACCACCCTTTTACAAAACACAAGCAGTTCGCCGATTAATTATTGCACTTTTATGGTTCAGGCACTCTATGACTCTTACGCTTCATCTGGAGAAATGTCCAGTTAATACAAGTGTCAAAGCATCCAAGCAAAGTGCTCGTACAAGTATCTTAATACAAGATCTCCCCCCTATTGTTATTTACAAAAGCAAAACACCACCGTCTTGGTGGTGCTCATGTGTCGCGAAGCATCATATCTGGTGCGGACGAGAAGACTTGAACTTCCACGAGCGCAATGCTCACCAGCCCCTCAAGCTGACGCGTCTACCAATTCCGCCACGTCCGCATATCTCGCGACACTGTTGATTATACCGCATGTTAGGGGGTTTTGTAAACATCTCGCGTGGTAACTGTCCAACGGAGGATATCTGCGTAGCGATCTGCACCGGAGACAAGGGTATCGCCCTGTTGGATAGCCTGTACACCGGGGCCTGTAGCATACACACTAGCCGACCGATAGAGACCAATCGCCGGCACATCGCTATACCACTGCTCGGCAAACGCTTTGTACTTGGCAGCACGCAGCTTTGGCTCGAGGCGCGTACGGGCGCTGGCCAGCGCGGCATCTGCGGTGCGACTCGTGTAATTGACGAAGTTATAGCCCTGGTAGCCAGTCTGAGAGGAGTGCCAATAAGCGTAGACATCGGGGTCGGCACCAATTGCCAACTCGTAGAGCAAAACATCGTAGCTTCGCCCCTGCAATGTCCCTTGGACAAAGGTGGATGACGTTGCCGAGCGGTCGATCACTTGCTGCGTCACCGCGACGCCAAGCTGCTGCCACTGCTCCATTACCTTAGCGAGAACCGCTTCGTACTCCGCACCCTTCGTGGTAGTGATCATAATCTCCAGCTTTTGGCCATCTTTGCTGCGAACCTTGCTGCCATCGGCGAGCTTCCAGCCGGCTTCATCCAGCATCGCAGCGGCCTTTGCTTTGTCATGCTTATCTGCAGATGGCGCATCGATACCGCCAAGCTGACTAGGGATAAATGGTCCGTCAAGACGCTGCACGCCCTCACCCAGCGAGGTGCGAATCGCAGCGGTGTTGGTGCCCAGTTGGAGGGCTTTGCGCACCGCACGATCTTTGAGGATGGGATTGGTATTATTCATGAGCAAATACACCCCGCGGTCGGTTGGTACAGTGGTTGTGGTGTATTGGTTGCGTGGAATATCTTTGCGCATCACAACAGAGAGGTCGGTTGCGCCACTCAACTCACCAGCCTGCAGAGCCGAGACGATATCTTGCTGCGTGCTATACGCTTGGAGCTCGAAGCGATCGAGCTTGGGTCGGCCACCATAGTAGCCATCAAAGGCAACGACATGCACTGTCTTTGGCCGGCGAGCATTGTTGGTCGATTGCAAAATCTGGAACTTAAACGGCCCACTACCAACTGGCGAATGATTAAATGGTGCCTGGCGCATTGAGCTTGGCGTTGCTGAGCCTAGCATATGCTCGGGCAAAATCGGGAAGGTCAACGCATGCGGGAAAGCAGCATACGTGGCAGGCAACACAAACTGCACAGTAGTATCGTTGACCGCCTTAGCCTGGACGTCGACCCAGTTGACGCGCAAGGGCGAGCGCACTGCTGGGTTCTTGATAAGGTTGATCGTGAAGACAACATCCTTGGCGGTCAGCTTGTGCCCATCGTGCCAGCGGACGTCATCACGCAATTGAGCAGTGTAGGTTTTGCTCGCTTCGTTATAGGCAAGACTCGTTGCAACATCTGTGTGGAGCGAGCCCTTGGCGTCATAATGATAAAGCGAGGAAAACATAAGTTGGCTAGCCGAAAGCTCGGCACTGCTGGTTGCAAAGAGAGGATTCAGCGTCTCAATCGGGCCAAGCGCCCCCTCGATATACGTCCCGCCGGTCCCACCGGTTGCCGTTGTCGCGTCGCGGCGGATAAAGATCTGAGCAATAATACCAAGCAAAATCACTGCAATGAGGACAAGCCACAGCACAACTCGCCGCCGGGCTCGACGCAAACTCTCGAAGCGGCTCCCTAAGAACTTGCCAACGTGGCGCGTCGCGCTATCTTCGAGCTGCTTGAGGTCACGGCGTGGTTTCTTGCGGCGAGATGGTACCGATTTCGCTGCTTTGGCTGCTCGCAGCGATTCATCCTCCTGAGGCACAACTGCCGACGAGGTCTCACGGCGCTGGAGGTGCTTCTCCTGCCGATTCGCCATGCCCTACCCCGCAGACGGCAACAAAAGTGCCGCCAAAATAGACCCAACAAAGGTAACAGCCAAAAAGATCGTTGCCTCGAAGAGGTTCTTGTCGAGGCCACGCCGCGTGGTATAGAGCTCACCCGAGGCACCAAAGCCTGCACCAAGCGTCGCCCCGCGCTGCTGAAGCAAAATAGCCAGGATCATCAAGATGGCCGAGCCAATCATTATTGTTTGTAGAATACTATCAAGATTCATGTTGTTCCTCCTGCGTGCGCCCATAATTTAGCTCGAGCGCGCTGCTTACTATATAGTTTACCAGACTCATGATCAGGCCTGTCAAGATGGAGTGAAGAAACGTCATCTTGAGACCTGGTGCCAGTATCAGTGAAATATAGACCATAAAGCCGTTGACAACGACGGTAAAGAGACCGAGCGTGACGAGA
Organism: uncultured Candidatus Saccharibacteria bacterium; assembly: GCA_963519005.1. Taxonomy (GTDB): domain Bacteria; phylum Patescibacteriota; class Saccharimonadia; order Saccharimonadales; family Saccharimonadaceae; genus Saccharimonas. The sequence goes on from CAUQKK010000005.1 coordinate 98,001, forward strand.
ATGGCGGGAAGCGATAGGATGATGGCAATCGGCTTAAAGACTGCATTGACGACTGAGAAGATGAGCCCGGCCAGCAAAAACACCGCAATACTCATATCGGGTTGGACACCGATATAGCCTGTACCAAAGATACGTACGGCAATCCACAGCCCAAGTGAATTTAGCACCCAGCGGATAATAAAGGCAAAAAATTGTCGTTTCATTTGCTCTAGTATAGCGGTTTTTTACCATTTTGTCGATAAGCTGGCGCTGAGATTATCGTGGCCGCTCGGCGTAATGAGGATGTCATCTTCAATCCGGACACCAATACCCTCCTCTGGAATGTAAATTCCTGGCTCGACGGTAAGCACCATACCAGCGCGTAGTACCCGCGGCGCGCCCAGGCTGTCGTGTGTATCGACGCCAAGCCCGTGGCTGGTGGCATGCGGATAGTAACGCCGGAAGGTGGTTTGGTCGTGGCGATCGCGTAAAAGGCCAAGCTGCTGTAAGGCATCGCGCATAATGTCGTCGCTCTGCTGGATATAGTCAGCCACGGGGAGGTTTGGCTCGAGCAGCTCTATGATGTGTTGCTGCGCTTGCACCACCGCAGCATGGACATCCTGCTGGCGCTGCGTCGGCTCAATGCCATAGGTGCGAGTGATGTCTGCACAGTACCCATCGACCCGCGCTCCAACATCAATCAGCACCATATTCTCAGCAGCAAGCGGCCCCGCATTATGGCTATAGTGCAAAGTGCAGGCGTTAGCACCACCAGCAACAATTGGGCTATACGCATGGCGAGCATTGTGGCGCCGGAATAAGTAGTCAAATTCCGCTTCGCACTCATACTCATGCTGGCAGTCTGGCAAGCGCTGCTTAGCTACCTCAAAGGCCTCGATAGTCAGCGCAATTGCCTGGCGCAGCGCAGCAATCTCCTCCGGCTGCTTGATAGCCCGCAGTTCACGCAGCTGACGGAGACACGATTGTACTGAAGGAAAGATCCGCTGTAGCACTTTGCTCAGGTCGCGCGAGGCGGGATTGAGCATAAAACCGTAGTCGGTGCGGTCGTTTACTTCGTATACAACCGTATGGCGCTTGGCAAGCTGGCGCAGCTCTGCCTCAAAATCGTGGGCGTCAATCACTGCATCAGCACCACTGATCCGCTTGGCTTCCTCACTGCTGAGTTCACCAACGAAGGTCTGCTGCACCGCGTCGAGATGAGGCCGCACGAGTGTTGTGCGGCTCCGTAGCCCATCGATAATCAACTTCCAACCTGGTCGCTCAATTCCACTGAGCCACCAAAAGTTCGACTCCTGCTGAAACGGCGCTGGTTCATCGCCACTGCCCTGCACTTCGTCATACGCAGTCAATACTGCCAGCCCACCCGCAAGCGCATCAATGCAACGCGCTCGATTCTGACGAAAGTCGATCATGACCGCTTAATACCTCGTAGTACCTCTGTCAATTCTGCTGGGAAGAGGATCATCGTCTTCTGGCTTGGCTCGGCACTAATGCGTTCAAGTGTCGTGAGGGTACGCAGGTTGATTGCCCCTGGGGTGTTAGCAAGAATCTGAGCGGCTTCTGCAAGGGTCTCTGCGGCGGCTTTTTCACCATCAGCATTGATGATGTTGGCTCGGCGCTCACGCTCGGCTTCGGCTTGCTTAGCCATAGCGCGCTTCATATCACCTGGCAACTCGATGTTCTGAATCTTCACGTTCTCAACGTCAATCCCCCACTTGTCAGTCTCAGCATCGACAATCTCTTTGATTTGCTGGCTGAGCTCCTCTCGCTTGGCAAGCAGGTCGTCCATGTCAATGTTACCCGTCACATCACGCAGCGCTGCCTGAGCAAACTGGCTGGTAGCGTAAATATAGTTCGTCGTCTCGAGGACGGCCTTTGGCGCATTAATGACACGAAAGTACACCACGGCGTCCACACCAACTGTCACGTTATCTTTCGTAATAACCTCTTGCTTTGGCACATCGATCGGCGTCGAGCGGACATCGACCATCATAATCGTCTGAAAGATTGGCACCACTACACGTAGGCCTGGCGCGCGCTGACCTGAGAAGCGCCCAAGCGTTAGCACCACACCGCGCTGGTATTGATTCACCACCCGAATCCCGCTCAGCATGAAGACAATCGTCGCCACGATGATGCCGATAATGATATATTCCATATTCCTCCTTTGGACTAGCTTATTGCTTTTATCATACCACATTGTGGCAAAATAGCGAGATGGGGCCGTCTTGCTATCTCGCAATAGGTAGCTGGGTATCAGATCAGATATAATTTGATTACCGAAACTGGCAGCCCTTCGACGTGCCAGTCTATTTCCGGTATACTAGACGTAGCTATGCCTGAGCCAGATTCGTCATCGTCATCACGCCAACCGCTGGCCGAGCGGCTACGCCCACAGTCGCTCGATGCCGTAATAGGCCAGACACACTTGCTGGGCGATGCCGAGATTTTGCGCCAAATTGTCACGAAGAAGCAGCCCGTGAGCCTCATCTTTTGGGGGCCACCAGGTACAGGCAAGACGACGCTGGCGCGGATTATTGCTCGCGAGGTGGAGGCTGAGTTTATCGAGCTCAGTGCCGTCACCAGTGGCAAGAAGGACGTCGAGCGAGTCATCCAGCATGCCCGGCAAAATTGGAATCTTGGCCTGCGTACTGTTCTCTTTGTTGATGAAATTCATCGCTTTAATAAGGCGCAGCAAGACGCTTTTTTGCCTCATGTTGAGTCGGGGCTGATTACGTTGATCGGTGCGACGACTGAGAATCCAAGCTTTGAGGTTATTACACCACTACTGAGCCGGATGCGCGTACTCGTCTTGCAACCGCTAAGCAAAGACGAAATTCACGCTATTCTCCAGCGCGCCATCACTACCCTAGGCAAGACAGAGCACGTCACGCCAGAGGCGCTCGATTATCTCGCCGAGTTATCAGGCGGCGATGCCCGAGTGGCGCTCGGTAACCTTGAGCTTGCCCTGAGTCTCGCTGAGACAGTGACGCCCGATACCGTTACAGCTGCTGCCCAAAAGAAGCTCCCGGGCTACGACAAGCAAGGCGAGATGCACTATGATGTGATCTCGGCCTTCATCAAGTCGATGCGGGGTAGCGATGTCCGTGCCACTCTCTATTACCTGAGCCGAATGATCGACGCTGGCGAAGACCCAAAATTCATTGCTCGGCGCATGGTGGTATTCGCCAGTGAGGACATCGGGCTGGCAGGTAATGGTGCGTTATCTCTAGCGGTCGCAACCTTCCAAGCGGTGGAACGGGTTGGCTTGCCTGAGGCCCGCTACAATCTCTACCACTGTGCCACAGCGCTTGCCCGCTCGGCCAAATCGCGCGAGATCACCGACCTTATGCACGAGGCAGAGGCTCTTGCTAGCCGCTACGCCGATGCACCAGTACCGCTTCATCTGCGCAATGCTCCCACCAAACTCATGAAGGAGCTCGGCTATGGCAAAGGCTATCAGTGGCAGGCAAACTTCCAACATGAGAAGGGATTTTTGCCAGATGAGGTAGCCCAGCAGGTGTCAAAGGATAATACATAAGAAACTACAAGATAATCTTTATCCGCTCCCGATGCATTAGTCTCCTGCATTACACCTCTTGCCGCAGCTACTAGCTAAGAATCAGAAGTAACCGCTGAATATCAATCACGACATCGCAATCATCTAGTATTTTCCTCTCTTATGCACACTGTCTGGTTTACTGCAAAAGGCAGCTGTCGCTGGCTCATTTTGCCAAGCAAAAAGTCTGGGCAGTCTAGCAACAAACTGACTTTAAATATTTGTTGTGTCATATATCTCCCCAGGGGTATGTATCAGCTACTGCTGCGCTACTCCGAGCTGCTCATCCTTGAGTGCTGCGTACACCCCATTCGTCCAGCCAAAGCCATCTTGCAGGGGATACTCCCCGCCGCCGCCCGCACTGGCGGTAACAACATCATACTTCTCGACCATTTTGCGCTTCTGGGCAAAGACAGCTTCATTGGTGGCAAGCCAGCGATCGCGAATGGTTGCCGCCAGTGTATCATAGCCGTAATTGCGCAGCCCCACAATAGCAAACCACTGTAGTGGTGCCCAGCCATTGGGAGCATCCCACTGCTGACCATTAGTGATGAGGGTTGAAAGGAGTCCACCTGGCTGCAAAAAGTCTTTCTCGAGCCGTTGCGCTACCGCTGCAGCTTGCTCATCGGTTGCAATTCCCACATATAATGGCGTCACCGCGGCAAGCGTGAGTCGCCCCGTGGTCTGACCAGTGGTGATAGCATAATCCTCAAAGAATTGCGTGGTAGGTTGCCAGCAGTAGCGGCGAATTGCTCGAGCTCGGCGTTCGGCCGCTGCCTCGAAACGCCGCGCTAGGCGACGCTGCTTGATGAGTCGGTAAGCCTCGGCGATCGTCATTTCGAGCTGGTAGAGGAAGCAATTAAGGTCGACTGGCACATACTTTGTCGTCTCGATGGTCTGAATCTGACAGGGGTCGGCAAACCACCGGCTGCTAAAGTCCCACCCGCTCTCGGCTGCCGCCCGCAGGTCGAGGAATGTCCGTGTTGTGTGCGCCGAGGCTGCATGATGCGCCGTATGGACATCTTCGCGATGCGACTCAGGGCGCGGTGTGGTGCGGTTATCATAGTAACGATTGAGCGGCGTCCCATCAGGCATAACAGCGACGCGGAGATACGCTGGGTACTCAACGGCCTTGGCTTTCGCAATCTGGCGACGGCCCTTCATCCAAAAGCGATACTCAGCAAGAAGGCTTGGCAAAAACTCTGCATAGACCCGCTTGCCCCGGTGACGTGCCAGCAGCTGCACCATCGCCGCAAACAGGGGTGGCTGCGACCGGCTCAAGAAGTATGTCCGGTTAGCCGTGGGGATCATTCCAAACTTGCGCAGCATGTAGGTATAGTTGCGCATCATGTGCTCGATAGAGCGCCAGCGCCCATCCGCCGCTAGGCCAAGCATAATGAAATACGTATCCCAATAAAACAACTCATCAAAGCGTCCACCTGGCGTCATATATGGATATGGTAGCGCAAGGAGGGAGCCCCGATTCTTGCGATTGCGCCGCTCGAGCTGTTGCCAGAGCTGGCTTACATGCTGGCGCGCAGTAGTGGTGTCGGTTGGTTGGTAACTCGAGGCCGGGTACACTGTGGTAGAAAAATGCTGCCCAACGAAGGTCGCGAGGTCGAAGCCAGGTTGGCGACGCTGCCGACGATACCGCGCCATAATCGTCCGAGCTGGCTTGGTAGGTGTCATATCGACAAATGCCTTACCATCACCATAAATCTGCTGCGTTTGCACCTCATCAAAGAGCTCGCTCAGCGTCTCGTCAGGCGAGCTTGGCGTCGGGCGCACTAGCTCAACCGTCTGTACCGCAGCGGCTTTGGCATTCTCTTTGGTATCTTTGGTAAGAGCAATGATTTTCGCAGCAAAAGCGCGGCGGACGTTGTGCATGATAGGCGGTTTCTCCCTATGATGTTATGGTTGCTGTTTGGCGGCGCGTTTGCGCTCGTTGGCGTCGAGGTATTTCTTGCGGAGGCGAAGGGCGTGCGGCGTGACCTCAAGCAGCTCATCATCTTCGATAAAGTCGATCGATTGCTCAAGACTCAGCTGGGTGTGTGGCGTCAGCTGGACGGTGCCGTCGCTTGATTTGCTGCGCATATTGGTAAGGTGCTTAGCCTTACAGACATTGATCTCGAGGTCGTCTGGGCGGTTATTGAGGCCAACGATCATCCCGGCGTACACCTCTGTTCCCGCTCCAACGAGGAGCTCACCGCGCGCTTCGGCCGCTTGCAAGGCATATGGTGTGGTCGTACCTGGCTCAAAGGCGATTAACACACCATTGCGCGTCCGCGGCAATGCACCACCAACCGGCTGATAGCCATGCGGAAGGCTATACATAATCACTGTCCCCTTTGTATCTGTCAGGAGGCGGTTACGCAGACCAATCAATGCTCGGGTCGTAATGGTATAGGTCATCCGCGCTGCGCCGCTGGTGGTTTGCTCTTGTTTGCGGAGCTCCGCTTTGCGCTTGCCAAGCTCTTGGCTGACAACACCGACAAACTCAGGGCCAACCTCAACCAGCAGCTCTTCAACTGGCTCTTGTTCGCTGCCATCCTTGGTAATCGTCACAACTTCTGGCCGTCCAACCTCAAATTCGTAGCCTTCGCGGCGCATCGTCTCGATCAATACACTGAGGTGGAGCTCGCCTCGCCCCGACACCACAAAGCCAATGCCAGACTCCGCCACTCGCAGCGCCACATTCGTCTCGAGTTCGCGCTGGAGGCGGTCGCCAATCTGCCGGCTGGTAGTAAATTCACCCTCGCGGCCCTTCATCGGGCTAGTATTCGGCCCAAGATACATGCTAATGGTGGGAGCCTCGACTGCCATGACAGGTAGTGCCTCCGGCTGGTCGCGGCTGGCGAGTGTCTCCCCAATGTGTGCGTCGGCTGCACCAACGATGTAGACAATGTCGCCCGCGCCTGCCTCGCTCACCTCTTCTTTGGCGAGCCCGCGGCTGATGAAGAGCTTATCGATCTTGGCATTGGTAGTCGTACCATCCGTCTTGATAAGAGTCAGCGCTTGGCCACGCTGGGCTACCCCGCGATGGATTCGGCCAATCGCATATTTGCCAAGGAAGGTATCGTACTGGAGAGCCGTCACGAGCATTTGGAAAGGCCCATCTGCCACCTGCGGCGCTGGGATATGCGAGATAATCGCTTGGAAGATCGGTGCCAGGCTGGCTGGCTGGCTAGCATCACTTGGCAGTGCCGCCCAGGCTTTGCCTTCGCGCGCTACGGCGTAGTACACCGGGTATTTGAGCTGCGCTTCGTCAGTGGCAAGCTCGAGGAAGAGATCGGCCAACTCGTCCTCCACCTCGGCAATGCGCCGCGCAGGCTTGTCGATCTTGTTGATAATCACGACCGGTGTTAGACCAAGCTCAAGCGCTTTGCTCAGGACAAACTTTGTCTGTGGCATCGGACCTTCCTGCGCATCTACCACGAGGAGTACACCATCAGCCATGTTAAGCGTGCGCTCCACCTCGCCACTAAAGTCGGCATGGCCGGGCGTGTCGATGATGTTGATCTTGTAGTCAACTGCTGACTCAGCATCGGCAGGTTGGTAGTAGACCGTCGTCTGCTTGGCAGTGATAGTAATGCCACGCTCGCGCTCTTGGTCGCCGCTGTCCATGATGAGCGTCTGAGCCATTTCGGCTTGGTTGCTGCGGAATGTATTGCTCTGCTTGAGCAAGCCATCAAGCAGCGTTGTTTTGCCGTGGTCGACGTGGGCAATAATTGCAATATTACGAATATACTGTGGATCTGTCATGACATAAAATAACGGCCCGAATTATATCAGACCTTCCTTACTGCTTATAGTATCACACTAGCGGCTGGTTTGCCTAGGGTAATGTACATAATCGCGGTGCATAGTGTAGAACCTCACCGCGTCGTACCTCATCACTGCACGACCACTGTTATTGTCAGGCGATCAAGCAAATCATCCAACGTTTCTACCGTGGCAATTCGACGCCAGCCACGCACCCCAACGACCATCCGTAGGTCGTCGATCATGTTAACGATGGAGGGCGCAGACTGCTCTCGATAGTCAACCGTCTGCAAGCGCTCTAAGAGGCGCTGCCACCCACCCTGGGCTCGAATCATCCGGATCATAAGCTCATACAAGTTGTAGACCTGGGCCGAATGATCCTCACGGCCAGTTACGAGCAGGTACTGCCGCTGGGTATAACGCCCGCTAGTATATTCTCTATCATATCCGTGGTTATAATACCCATACGTTCGCTGCAGGAGCGCAGCAGTATTGGCCTGGATTGCATGAGCAAGCTCGATGAAGACAACTGACTGAGGGTCACCCGGCTCGAGATCGATTGATATATCAATGGTATATTCCATAACGTCCGCTTCCCACTCCTCGCGCTGAGCAATGATACCACGTGGTGTTGTCTCACCCAAGCAGTGTAATACGTCGATATCCTGAGCATCATACCACGGCTCAGTATCAAGCTGGTGCAATGCCTCGTGGAGGGCAAGCCGGTCGTGATAGGTGAGCGGATAGCCCTTTTCGGCAATGATTTGCCGCAGCGCACAGTTGATCATCGCATCATCATACTCCGCTACTGGCTGGCGCAGCTGCGCCACAAAGCGCTCGGCCTGCATGGTATAGAGCGTCACATCAATCCCCATCACTCCAGCATCAAAATAGACGACCCCATAAGCCTGGTAGTCAATCGCCTGAAATAACCCTGCCTCAAACAGCTGTCGATGCAGCGTTTGCATCACCAAATGCTCGTAGAGGTGTGCCACGAGATGATCGCCACACGGCTTGAAGATATGAAACGACTCCATATCTGTATTATACCCTACTACTCCACATTTTGTTTGATTATGCTATACTAGCTATATGATGCTACAAAATGATACACAATGTTCGTCAAGTGATCGCCCCGCAGTACCCCCCCCCACGGCCACTACGAGTGGCAGTTGTTGCCCCACCCTGGCTGGCCCTGCCCATCAAAGGCTATGGCGGCATCGAGCTCGTTGTCGAAGGCTTGGTGCGTGCGCTGCAGCAACGCGATGATGTCGAGGTAGAGCTCTTTGCCAATGGCGCACGGCGGATGCGCAACGGCACGCCAACCCACTCATACTACAAGCGCGAGCTCTTCGATACCATCGACGACCCCTACTACGACGCACCACTCCAAGCCCTCCAGACTCATCTCAATTTTGCCCTCCACGCCATCGAAGCCGATGGCCATTTTGATATCATTCACGACCACAACCCCTATATTGGGCCAGCTTTTTTCTCACCAGTGAGTCGCATACCGGGGTTACCACCAGTGTTGCATACGTTCCATGGGCCACCATTTTCTACGCCGCAAACTATCGAGGCGGGGCAGATGGATAATCGCCCACAGCTCAAGTATATGAATCCTGGCCGCCTCTACATGACGTGCATCTCGGAGGCAATGGCGCGTAAAGCCCCGCGCGAGATCCGTCCCCATTTGCTACCAGCTGTGCACAACGCCATCGATTGCAGTGCCTTCCCTTTCGTTTCGCGCAAGCAAAATTACTACATCACCCTCGCCCGCTTCACCCAAGACAAAGGCCAAGCTACCGCTGTAGCCTACGCTGCCCAGTACAAGAAGCGCCTCCGCATGGCGGGCACCGTTGCAGGGATCGGCAGCAACCGCAAATTGTTGCTCGAGCTCTCCAATCCCCTAACCAACTATCGACGCAACGAAGAATTTCGCTACTATAGCGACCACATCCTCCCGGCCGTCCTCAAGCATCGGCGCATCACCTATGCCGGCAACCTCAGTGGCAAGAAGAAGCTCGACTTCGTGGCTAATGCCAAGGCACTGCTCTTTCCTATCGAGTGGGATGAGCCCTTTGGTATGGCAGTTATCGAGGCGCTGGCCTGCGGCACACCCGTTGTGGCAATGAAGCGCGGTGCCATGCCCGAGATTATCACCCACGGCGTCAATGGCTTCCTTGCGAGCAACCAAGATGAGTTCTTTGCCTATGCCAACCGGGTAGACGAGATCGACCCAGCCGCCTGTCGGGCCAGCATTGAGCAAAAATTCTCTGCCAATATTATGGCGCAAAATTATGTGGAGCGGTATCAGGAGGTGATTGCTAAAGCGCGGTGGTGAGCATCCTAATATTTCAATTGCCTGTGTAGTATACTACCTATACTACTGAAAATTTTCCTCGCAAGCTTCCGATAATAACTATGTGTGCGTTAAATTGTTGGCAAAACAAGTATTTATGTTTGCATGAAATTTAAATAAAACATCACGAGGTTGACCATTCCCGTGAATCTGTGGAATGGAAGTCCGGCGTATATGCTTCTAACGATTTCAAATATGATAACGTCTATTCATACCGAAATATGTATGGTTGCGGTCGCCGCACTATCCCCAGGTTTTGGGTTGTCGCTGTTAGAATTGCTTTCGTTGACTTTGGTTGCCATCAGAGTTAATGAATATCGGCCAAATACTTTAGTTTGACCAATTGACATACTAGCGGAGTTTGTATCTCCGTTCGATGTAAACCATACGATAGCGCCGTCGGAAGAAATAGACGAAACCGAAATTTCGTAGTCTTGCTTTCTAGTTACGGTTGTTTCAGCTAAAATTATGTCCTCTTCCGGCAGAATCATTGTAGCACCTCCGAAGATCTGTAATGATTGAATATTATCCGGTTGTAATTATACGAGGAAGTATGACATAGAGTCAAGTTAGCGCGCATCTTGATAGAAGGCGGGCGACTGTCTTCGGCTGAGACAGCTACAGGAGCTATTTCTTAGGGTAAGGGCTTATATAGTAACTATGGTGCTATGGTGCAGGATAAGTAAGGTGAGATCATGCACAGTTTCTGTAGTCAACTCGTTACCACCCCTTCCAACGCTATGTATCACTTCTTCAAGCCCATATCCTTATAACGGCAGTATATAGCCGCCAATATAAGTGCCATTACTACAAAGAATATGACGATATGAACCGCAACGTCTGGTGTCTTACCAGAAATACCATCACCAAATGCAGTATTAATGGAGTGATAGATCAACAGCAGCGCTGCAAGTAAGCACACATTGTAGGCAATTTTATATCTGTATTCCATGAGCGTTGTTGCTTTCGTTGCATGCCATAGATTTAATACGTATGCCCTTATTGTACATTATTGATAGGATCAATTTTAAAGGGTGTTTGCTACTAACTGGTAGATAATACACAGTAAGCTATCTAGCCATGTCAATTCAGGCTATTCACCTAGTTGCATTTTTGCAATAAAAAAGCACCTAGTAAAGGTGCATTTGTTCGCATTTTGTATGGTGCGCTTCAGCAAGCTTGACACAAACAACTGGAAGCCCCTACTCGCCTTCCGCAAGCGTCTCATCGCGGGTGAGGTGGCTCCGGAACCGAGTACGGCTAGCGTAGCGCCTACTGCGGCGGCTAGCGAGACCACGAGTGCCCGCCGCATACGCAACACCAGCTGCCGTCCGATCGACGCAACGAAGAAGCAGCAGATCCTCGATCTGGCCCGCACGGGCATGTATGTCGGCCAGATCGCTGCCCAGGTCGGCGTCGCAGAGACCACTGTCCGTGCCACCTGCCGTCAGGCCTCGCAGCCGCCCCGTCGCAGGCGACGCTTCACCAACGACGACCTCCGGCGTGCTCGGCAGCTCCACGCTCAGGGGCGTACCTACATCGAGATCGGCCTGGAGCTCGGCTTCGGGCGGGATACCGTCAAGAAGCATCTGGCGACCGAGCGGTAACGAACAGCAAACTCAGGCCTGATGGCTCTCGCAACGGTAGGACGACCCAGGACGATCCTGAACAACAGCGGTTTTACCAAATCGATACATTAACGACCCGAAAACGGTGCGTCTAGCCTCAAATAGGGTATAATCTGGGTGAGACCTGTCCCGTCTCACCCATTGGCAACCAAAATGCAAATCCGTACGCTAACTATTGACAACTTTCGAGGCATCGCTAACGGGAATGTCGTATTTCGGCAACATTCATTGCTTGTTGGTGGCAACAACATTGGTAAATCAACCGTTTGCGAGGCTTTGGATCTGGTGTTGGGTCCGGAACGTCTGTACCGACGTCCGGTCATTGACGAGCACGACTTTCATAATGGAAGATATGAAGAAGATGATGGCTCATCGCGGGACATTGTTATTCGCGTGGTTCTAACAAGCCTCGATCGAACCCATCAGATACGTTTCAGACAACATCTTCGTCGTTGGGATGATGCTTCACTTCAATTTGTTGATGAAGAAGTTAACGGCCTTTCGCGTGCCGACAACGAGAACGTCACCTGGGCGTTGCCGGTGGTATTTGTCGGTCGATATGATCCCGAAGAAGATGACTTCGTTGGGGGAACATTCTTTGATCATCCAGTAAAACATCCAGATGACCTCGACGACGAGGAAAAGGCTTCATTGGGAGGAGGACGCTCGGTGTTTACTCGTGCCCATAAGCGAATCTGCGGATTCATTTACCTGCGTGCATTGCGTACTGGAACACGAGCCTTGAGCCTCCAGCGAGGATCGCTGTTGGACACTATCCTTCGCCTTGGAGAAGAAGGCGACGCAAAGATGTGGCCAGATACTCTTCAGGCACTTAAAGAGATTAACCCAGCTATCGGAGAAATAGAGCAGCTTAAGTCGATTCGCGATCGGTTGCAGGAACGTCTTGGTCAGTTTGTTAATCTCTCTTCTGAGAATGATCCGACATCCTTCTATGCATCCAATCTAACTCGAGACAATCTGCGTGAAGTCGTGAGGCTATTCGTTGCGACTCAACCGAGTAACTATCCTGTTCCTTTCAACCGACAAGGCACTGGGGCAGTCAATCTGCTCGTTTTCGCGTTGCTGACGATCATTGCTGACATGAAGGGAGAGAGTTCGGCAATATTTGTGATGGAAGAGCCTGAGATCGCTTTGTCTCCCCACATCCAACGTCGGGTGGTAAAGTATGTTCTCCAAAAAATGGGGCAATCTATAGTCACCTCCCATTCGCCATACATTATTGAGCAGTATGATGCCGAGAGTGTTGTCATTTTAGGTCGTAGTGGCGAGAATCAATTCTCAGGCAATCCGATTGAGGCTGATGTAATTAAGCCAAAGAATTATCGCGCTCAACGTCGGCAGTTTGCTGAGGCGATCCTCAGCAGGGCAGTATTTGTAGTCGAAGGTGCGACCGAAGTAGCGACCGTTAATGCGGTGTCGACAGCGCTTGAGAAGTTCCATAGAGGCTACTCTCACATTGATTTAGCTGGTGTTTCATTATTCAATGCTGAAAATGATCGAGAGGCGCCGAAATTTGGGCCAATTTTTAAAGCTCTTGGGAAGCCAGTGTTCGGCATGCGAGATAAACCAAATAGCCCGGATTCCCCTGACGCAGCAGTTAGTATAGGCACTTTCGACAAGTTTTGGCAATCCCCAGATAAAGGAATCGAGCGCATACTCGTCGCGGAAACACCTCATCAGGTGCTGCATCGCTTTCTTAGTGAAGTCTCGACACGCGACGACTATCCCAACTATGACCCATCTATTGAGGATGTCGACCTAAAACATCTTGTGGAGAAGGTACTAAAAGCAAGAAAAGGAGACTCCTACGGCTTTGGCTATGCTGGATTCCTCATCGAACAGTGTCAAAGTGAGGAAGAACTGCCGCCGTTCATCCGTGATGCGCTGCTCTTTATTGATGAGTATCTGAAGCCGTCAGAAGGATACATTGGTGTTCCCAAGTTTAGTCAGGAAGAGTTGTTGTTAGATAACTCGGCTTCAGGTGATCAGGTTGGTGAGGAAGAATTGTAGGTCACTTACATGAAGTTGTCGAATGTTGCCCAGAATGCGCTACAGTCTGAGTATCCTGTACTGGTACTTGGCGGCCCTGGATCTGGCAAGACAACCTTATCCCTCGTGAAGGCCAAAACATACGCATCGGAACTTTCCGATGGCCAGGCGGTTCTGTTCTTGAGTTTCTCTCGAGCTGCTGTTCGCCAGGTCGAGATTAGGTGTCATGACCTACTGGACAAACAGGAGCGGCGATCAATAGAAGTGCGTACGTACCACTCCTTTGCGCTTGATGTCATTCAAACTCATGGCCGGCTTCTTTCAGGAGAACCCCCACGGATCATATCACCTAACAAAGAAGCGCTTCTTAAATCGCGTTTCTCGGGACATTGGGCGAGTGAGCTGAAGCGGATGGCGTCAGGAGAAGGACGCTATGCTTTCAGCGAGTTTGCGACGGTTGCTAATCAACTTATTTCGGGATCGAATGCAGTTGCTGAGCTTATTGCAGACACATATCCGGTGATCATTCTCGACGAATTTCAGGACACCGACGATTCACAATGGGAGCTAGTCAAGACACTTTCTCAGCGGTCACACATGATGTTTCTTGCTGATCCCGATCAACGGATTTTTGAATATGATGAGCATGTGAGTGCTGACAGACTAAAGCATCTTCGTGATTACCTCCGTCCGGCTGAGTTTGATCTTGGCGGTGATAACCATCGAAGCCCAAATTCAGGAATTCTCACCTACGCTAACGCCTTACTTCACAACACTCCTCTTCCGTCGGTATCTGAAGTGGTTGTTGCACCATATTATCCCAATAGTTTTGATATGACGATGCATGCGGCTGTCGTGTGGATGTTCTCAAATCTGCGACGCGAAGGAATCGAAAGGCCTTCTGTTGCTGTTCTTGGGCGAACCAACTTGATGGTTGCAAATGTGTCAGACTACCTTACCCAAGAACATGTCTATAATGGGCGTCTGCTCAAACCAGTTGCGCATGATGTTCTGTGGGATACTGCCCTCACGATATCTGGCTCGCTTGTTGTCGCTTCCATCCTGGAATGGTCTGCACTTCCAAAAGGCACTGCTTTGATGCAAACGTTTGAACTACTCGCTGAGTACTTTGATGTTAAGAACGCTTCGAAGTTTGGTGGTGTAAAGTATGCAAAGACAATGAGCGAAAAATTGTCTGTAGATATGATCAGGTTAGGTCATGGTGATGCATTGAAGTATAAGTTGTCGAAGCACTTCGACAAGGCTTATGAAACTATGCAAGCATTTAGCGGTAGTCCTGGAGATGATTGGTTGCGATCTCGCAGTCTATTTGACACCAACATCGGCAAGTTGGATAGTTTATATAATGATGTGAAGTTTGTTCGACTATTTCGAGCGTCCGATCAGATCGGAGAATGCTTGAGTAATCTGTGGGATGAGCAAGCAAGTTATCTGGGGGCGTCGAATGCGCTACGTCGTCCACTTGAAATGCAATCGCTGCAAGCTGCTTATAGAGAGCCTCATGGGTGCTCGTTGATGACAGTGCACAAGGCGAAAGGCAAGGAGTTTGACGGCGTAGTAATTGTCGATGGTGACTCAAGGAATTCTAGTGCATTTATTCGACCCAATGCGTCAGCGTCGGAGCGAGATAGCGCTCGGAGATTACTGAGAGTCGCAATCACTAGGGCGCGACGTCGGGTAGTGCTGTTGCGGGCGAGTACTGCGCTGGATTTGGTTGATTCAGATTAGCCGCAAGTAGGTTAAGTTTCGATTCCTTGCCGCGGCTAGCTTGGGAGGCATGTCTGTGCCCACCACAGCCCCGCTCTCCCAACCCCTTCAACCCTGCACTACTTCTGCAGGAGCGTCAGAGGCTCCACCCCAATCTGCTCTGCCATCTTCTCCAGGCTCTTGAGGGTGAGGTTGCGTTCGCCGCGCTCCACGCCGCCCATGTAGGTGCGGTGGACGCCAAGAACGTCTGCGAAGGCTTCTTGGCTCAGGCCTCTCTCCAGCCGGTAGGCACGCAGGTTCCTGCCCACCGTCTTCTGGAGATCGCCAACAGCCACATCCCTCAGCCTGGCCACCTGCTACTTGAGGGTCTACAGACTGATGAGTAGCATCGAGGTCACGATGCTAGACGATCGGTGAGGAGGTGAGCCCGATGAGCGGCGGCGAGTGACTGCAATCCATCAGGCTGCCTCATGATGCTCGGCGTCGTGGGGCAGCTCTGATTCGAGCGTCCAGGTTACTGCGAAGCCGGTCTTGGGCAGGAGCCAGCCACGAGCGTTGAGGGATATGACCTTGCCAACGGCTGCCTCGGGCGTGCGGACGAGTTGGGAAGGCTGGAACGTAGCAACGGTGTCGCTGACACGGATGTCGGCGATGGATGTGTTGGTGTAGTCCACTGCCAGCGACATGTTTCGCGCAGGTTGTGGCAACTCGAAGAACAGCCGGTGACCCCAGGCAGGCGTGCTGGTACGGAAGATCTGCCGGATTCTCACCGGCTTACCGCTCTGCGCCGCGTCGTCCAGCTGGACGCGGTAGGTCTGGCCAGTCGCCTGGACGGTGCGGCGGATCGGCTGCGGCCGGCCATCGACGGTTAGCTCGAGCAACTCGTAGGACTCCCGGCTGCGCGCATCCATGCCAGGCCGTGGTGCCATGAACCAGGTGGAGGTTGCAGGGATGTCGCCGCGCAGCGCGTTGTATGCCGCCCTATCGGATACGCAGGCGAAGCGGCGCTCACTACCACTGGGCACGGTGGTGTACTCCCACTCCACCGTGACGTCGAGCAGAGGAGTACCTGCGGTACTCCTCTCTACTGCAGTAGAGAGCCGAACGCGCGCCTCGACGTCGTACCACCGCTCGGCGGCGCGGATGGCTTGGTCGCGGATGTCGGCATAGATCTCGCGAGCGAACTGCTCGTCACCCAGGCGCTGCGCCATGATGGCCGCCGCATCGTCGAGCCGCTCGGGCGTGGTCAGGCGAGCCAGCTCTCCGGGGTGGCGGGCAAGGCCCTCGCACAGGACGCTCCACAGCTTGGCCGGCGACAGGTCGACGATGGCCTGCTGGGTGCGCTGGATGGCGACGTCCTCCTGGTCGCGCCGGTAGGAGTAGTCCAGGATGGTAGAGACCAGGCCTGCCCCAAGCAGCGGGCCACCGACCTCATCAAGCGGCAGATGATGCAGCCAGCTCCAGTCGCCCAGGCTCAGCGTCGCCAGCCAGGCGTTGAGCATGATGAGCAGAATACCGACTAGGGTGAAGGAGACAGCCAGCAACGCTGCTTTGGTCTTGAGCAGCCGACGATACAGCGGTAGTACATCTTTGCTGGCCATGAATAGACATAGTATAGCAAAATGCGAACACAAAGAGCAAACGCGATCAGTATTATCTGAGTATTGCAAGTGGTGCGCAGATAAGTCGGCTAGCAGGGCGAGACGCCGCAAAAAATCCACCCACAAAGAATGCCGGCAGAAGGGTGCCACACATGCAGCAAAACCCTGCATTTGCGCAGGTCAGCGCCGGTTTTGAATGTGACACAAATAAGCGTCTCGGCATTGTTTACCCGCCCGCTTTGTGTTTAAATAGAAGTATGACAAATGAAGAACTTTCACAGCAAATTGCAGCACTCACAACAACCGTAACCGAGAAATTCAACGAGATCGACAAGCGGTTCGAGCAGATAGAAACTCGGTTTGAAAAAATTGATGGACGCCTCGACAAGCTGCAGGCAGGGCAGGACGACCTGGTCGCCAAATACGACGGCCTGAAGGCAGGGCAAGACGACTTAGTCGCCAAACATGCTGATCTGCAAGTTGGTCTGGACGACCTACGCACCAAGTACGGCGAGATGAACGAGAAGCAGGGTCACATCGTCAATGCACAGAAGACCATCGCCAAGATGCAGGCTGACCTGCAGCACACCGTGGAGGAGCAGGGGGCCAAGCTGGAGGAGGACTTCACCGACATGAAGGCGACGCAGGCGAGCATCCAGCACGACATTGCACGGATCAACCGCAAGATGGTCGTCGAAGCCGGCGTGCGCGACACGATGCACGAGAGCGTCTTCACCACACAAGACAGCCACTACCGCGACCTTGACCGTCGCCTCCGCTTGGTGGAAGCCCACTTTCCCGAACTAGGGCAGCAGTCAGCGTAGGTACTGCTGGAGCTGTTTCAACGACGCGCGGCTTTGGTGTCCATCAGCCGGCCAATCGCCCATCTCAGCCGCTGTGCCGTCTCGGGGCTGACGTCCAGCCCGTGGTGCCCGTCGCCGAGGTAGAGCCACTCGCCCACCTCACCGGCGTACTGGTAGCGCACCAGATAGAGCTCGGTTGGTACTGCCTGCCGCTCGGGCACGCCGTCGCTGCCGTGCCCTCGCTGGGGGACAACGCCTGCTACGGGGAGATGAGCACTCTCGTGGACGACGCCATCAACATCATGGTTGACGACGCACCACGCAGGGCAGCGCTCCACTCCACCTGCTGGCTGCTCATGCCGCACGCTGCCTCCTCTCCCCCAAGCTCCGTCTGCTTGCACGACCGCAGCCAACCGCAACGCGAGGCTCGAAGGCCAGACCAGCGGCAGCAGCCGACGGAGAACAGCGACACTGGACTGAGAAGCAGGGAATAGGGAGCAGCTGGCCGCCGCCGACCATCCACTCCCCCGTGCTCATCTCCTTACACCCCAGTAATGCGCGCCAGCACCAGTATGTCCATGTACTGTCCATCCACCAGGTAGCGCTGCGTCAGCCGGCCTTCTTCGACAAAGCCGAGACTGCGGAAGAGACCGAGCGAAGCGGCGTTACCCGCCACGATCCATGCCTCCAGGCGATGCAGTCCCAAGTGGCCAACCGCCCAGTCGATGACAGCCCGACTGCCCGCCGCGCCATAGCCCTGGCCCCGATCGCTCGGCCGCCAGATGCAGATGCCCACCTGGGCAACGCGGCTGCGCCAGTCGATGGTATGGATCGAGGCCTCGCCGACCAACCGCC
>CAUQKK010000006.1:0-114717 GCA_963519005.1 uncultured Candidatus Saccharibacteria bacterium
GCAGTGTTTGAGTCTTGCTGGAGGATGGTATGGCGATGGTGCGGGTGTACATACTAGTAATATCTTATCACCTATCGATGATAGTAAGGTTGAAAGATGACTGCATGAAGGCAAGCCACTCTTATAAATTCTTCATCTTGCTATACTACCAGTTTTCCGCATCATGCTATTGATTCGGGTGCAAGGCTACCTTGAGGGTGTGTTTCTTGCCAATACGCAAAATGTCACCGTTAGCAAGTGGTGTATCTTCGCTAGAAACTTTGGAGTCATTGATCTTCACGGCATTTTGCTTGATGAGCCGTCTGGCCTCGCCGCGACTTTTTGTGATGCCCAGTCGAACAATGATATCGATAATTGACTCGTGGGCATCCACCTGAATGACGTCAATATCCTTGGCAAGATTCTTCTGACTCACCTCAGAGATCCATTGCTGCTCAGCATCAACGGCGGCGCTCGCTCCGTGGTACATTGACACTATCTCTCGAGCAAGATCCTTTTTGATATCACGTGGGTTTTCTCCGTCGTTGAGCCGATTTTTAATTATAGCAATCTCACTCATAGGCAGGCGCGTACAATCCACAAAACACTGGTAAATGCCCGCATCCGCCAGCTGCATGATTTTAAAGAACATATCTTTGGCATTCAGATCGAGACCCACACCGGTGCCAAGGCTTTTGCTCATTAATTTTTCGCCGGTTTCTGGGTTTTCGAGCAGTGTGGTTGTCATGACAAACTTTTCTTTTTGCTTGTAGCGCTTGAGCAATGTACGGCCAGCCAGCATATTGAATGTTTGGTCGGTGCCACCAATCTCTACATCAACATCCATTGCCACAGAATCGTAGCCCTGCATCAGCGGATAGAAGAACTCATGGACGAAGAGTGGCTTCTCGGCAGCGACTCGCTTTTTGAACGCATCGCGCTCGAGCATCTGCTGCACAGTAAAGTTGGAGGCAAGCTCCACGGAATCTTCAAATGTTAGCTTGGAGAGCCACTCCGAATTAAACTGGAATTCTATCGGGTTGTCGATATCGTTAAAGTCTAGGATCTTGCCAATTTGCGCCTTAAATGTCTGTAGGTTCTCCAGCACTTGTTCACGTGTTAGCTGCACACGCATCGAGGTTTTATCGCTCGGATCACCGATCATGGCGGTAAAGTCGCCAATTAGCACAATAATCCGGTGGCCAAGAGCGTGGAACCGTTCGAGTATCAGATAATTTGTTGAATGCCCAAGGTGAACGTAGTTCGCAGTTGGGTCAATACCAAGATAGAATGTGAGACGGCGGCCACTTTGTAGCTCCTTTTTGAGGCTGTCTTTACTCGGAAGAATTTCGGCAACTGAGCGAGATAGCGCCTCATCGATCAAGTGTTCGTCGGTAATAACGTGGTGCGCTTGAGTATTCATGTATAGTATTTTACTACATACGAGAAAAGATAAAAACTAACACGTCTGAGCTCACTTGTCGTGTGTCGCTGGAGTCCTATGATGTACAGTGTATCACAATGTGAAAGGGAACCGCGAGGGCGCAGATGTCTTGTTTATACATGAATGTATGACACCGCTTATACTACTTATGCTACGGTTGATGGTAGTGCTAGATCTGAAGGTGCACTACAATAATACTATGAATCAAGAATGGAACGTTATAAGTCAAAAGAAGTTAGTCGACTCACCGTGGTACAAGCTAAATATTGAAACCGTCAGGCTCCCGTCTGGCAAAGTCCTCGATGATTATTACGTGCGAGAGGGTATGAACGCCGTTTTGATCGTTCCACGCACTCATGAAGGCAAATTTTTACTGGTGCGTCAGTATAAACACGGAGCGCAGCAAAGTGTTATAGAATTTCCTGCGGGTAAGATTGATGCGGGTGAATCTGCTTTAATTGCTGCAAAAAGGGAATTATATGAAGAGACTGGAGGCGCCTCCAGTCTTTTTGTAGAGGGACCTACATTTTTCGAGGACCCTACGAATAGTCGTGTCAAGATAGCGATCGTCTTTGCTGATAATGTCACTATAAAGCATAGGCAACATCTTGATGATACTGAGGATATTGAAGTAATACAGCTAACACCTGACGGGCTACGAACTATGCTCATGAACAATGAGCTATCTGTAGCAGCATCCGTAGCGGCAGGTTGGATAGCGTTAGAGAGGAGATGGTAACATGAATACATACGAGTCTGGGGCAATAACTCGAGTTTCGACTAAGGGTAGCTTGTCTGAAGGTGTAAAATTTTGATAACGGATGGTTCTTCGGTATTTATGCTGAGTCTGGTGTTCTCGAAAATACTCTTGCCTCGTAAAGCGTGGATGTAGATTCGTGATGCCTAAAATAAAGTTGACGTACTTGCGACATCGTGCTAGTTTAGTTCTAGAGAGGGCTATGATATACCATAATTCTCAGAGAGGTTTTTTGCCTAGATAGATCAATAATGTAATGGGAGCACATTATGACAAGGACGGTAGATGACGCAACACTTGATTTAATCACAAGCCTTCTCTTTCGGAAATGGACATTGCCAATTCTTCAATCACTTGGCACGACGACAAAACGCTACTCAACCTTATCTCGTATGTTGCCAAAGATAACGCAGAAAGTGCTAACGGAGCGCCTCAAGCAGCTAGAACGCGGTGGCATAGTCCAGCGTGTGTTGCACTCGACTAATCCGCCACAGGTTGAATATCGGCTAACAGAGATGGGGATTAAACTATTAGGTGTTGCTAATGATATTGAGTGTTATTTTCATGATCACAGCGAAGAGATTTGTCGGTCGCAAAAAATGTATGATCGACGGCAGAAGATGCTCGTGTATTAGTCTTTAGACGACTGTTGGTGCTGTAATACATCAAGTAATTCGCGATGGCGAGTGCTACTTGCCGTTGTCTGTGTTTGCTTCGTCAGAGAGGTCGAAAGGGAATAAAGAATGCACCAAAGAGTCCAATCATAATGCATATATCAATAGCTGTGTGCCAGCAACCAGGATGCTGGCGCACAGTATAAGGTACATTTTTGTCAGAAGGTTCGTTCCCATAGCGTGTTGACTCCCACAGATGTTGTGCTGCGCCGGCAAAAGAGAATGGCGCTGCGATAGTGTTATCTTCTGAAGGGAGCAGCTTTATAGTGCTTATTGTACTTACGCTGCTCAATAATGCTGCAAGAGTAACACAAAATATGAATTAATATATTGGAATAATTGAACAATTATGTGATGCGTGTATTGACAGATAACCTCTGATATCGTGCTGCACTATCAAGAAACTAACGCACACAAAGTATGGTACCTTCCCTAAAAGTGCCGTCTTGTCACCTATTGTATTGCTTGCTACCGTAAAACATGACAGAAACACACAAGATAGTTTTATTTCTGTCAAGGGAGGTAATTATGACACAAAAAAGTAGTTATTGCATTGCAGCTGGGGTTGCTGTAGGAGCGTCAATTATGATGGGTGGTGCTGTGTATGCAGCACCAGTTGGGGTGAGTAATATCGAGAATTTTATCAGAAACATTATCCAGGTCGTGGCGGGATTAGCTGGCTTAATTGCGACTGGATTTTTTGTTATTGGTGGCCTCACGTATATTACGAGCTCGGGTAATCCAGAACAGCTTGATCGAGCAAAGCGCACTATTACCTGGTCGGCGGTCGGCTTGGTGGTTGTTATTGCCGCGTATGTCTTGACTAACCTTGTTACATCGTTGGCACATCAGTCGTTTGGAGGCTAGAGAGATGAGCGGTACTAGTTTATTCTTCTTTGCTGATACGGCGAGTGCGCTCAAGACGGTGCGTGACTTTGTAACGCCAGCAATGCATATCCTTACTGCTGTCGCCTCGCTGATATGCGTGTTGTTTATTGTGTATGCTGGCTATCAATATATGATGAGCCGCGGCAAGCCAGACCAGCTGGAGTACGCAAAGGAGCTCGTCAAGAAAGCAATCCTTGGGCTCGTGCTTGTGCTTGCAGCGACGACACTGGTTGCTGTCCTGACACAGGCGTATGGTTCACCGCAGGCTGCTGAGCATGCAACATTGCCTCACCTTGAGACTGTCCAAACAAAGTCGCAGCAAAATGGGCTCCTTGAGACAGTTATCGCAATGATAACAGGACTATGCTCAACCATTCTTAATACGCTCGCTGCACCAGTGCTGCATGCGCTTGAGTTTTTTACCACTACAACACCGCTGATGGCAACAAATAAGAGTGTCTTTAATCTGTGGCTTGTCATGACAGGCATTGCCAATAGTCTATTAGTTCTTGTTCTTGGCTTACTTGGACTCCAGATAATGAGCGCGCAAAGCTTTGGGCTAGAAGAGGTTGATACAAAGCAGATATTGCCACAAGTTGGATTGATTTTCTTGCTCATGAATAGCTCAATCTTTCTTATTGATAGCGTAATTAGCTTATCGAATGTTCTTGTAACGGCGATTGGACAGGTATCTGGTGCGACACCAGTTTGGCGCACATTGACTGGCGTCGTAGAGAAGACTGCTGGCCAGGGCATTGCAGCGCTCTGTATTATGATCGTTTTTGTTGTTTGTGCAGTCGTGCTCCTTATTTATTACGTCATGCGACTTGTGACGCTCTACATTGGTACGGTCCTATCGCCATTAGTGAGTTTGCTCTGGCTCGTGCCAGGGTTTCGTGATTTTGCTGAAACTGCTCTCAAAACATACTTGACAACGATATTCGTTATTTTTATTCATGTTGTTATTTTGCAGTTAGCCTCGTCGCTGCTAGTCGGCCTTGCTCAAGCGCCACAAGGGAGTGGTGTCCTAATGGCAATTGTCACTGGAATTGCGACAATCGTGATGTTGCTCAAAGTGCAGGGGGTGATGCTGCAACTGAGCTATGTCGGTATGGGTACTCGCTCGATGAAGCAGCTTGGCGGACAGTTTATCAATGGTATCAACTATGTGGCTGGACCTCATTCAATGCTTGCGCAGCGAACAATGGCGCGGGTGAGGCAGAAAACCTTTATGGCGAAGACGCGGATACGTACTGCATTACGACCAAAGGTGACACAAGTAACTGTACCATCGATAAAAGCACAACCAGCTTATCAGCCACTTCGCACACCACCGCCTGTGTCCACGACGAAACAAGTGCAGCATGATACACCATCGCATCAGCGTGTATCGCCACAAGAAAAAGGGAGAAAATGATGAGAGTATCAGTTGTACCAGCTCAGGTTACTACGGTAGAGGATCGAATTATCGGTTGCCTTGGTTTTATGCAAATTCTTATTTTAGTGAGTGCCATATTGTGTGGGGCTGGGGTGTTTGTCGTGTTGCCGCCAATGATGGGTGAAGCGTGGTATAAATATGGCATCATAGCGGCTGTGTTGACGGTTGGTAGTATATTGTCGATACGGGTTAGGGGAGTCGTTCTCGCTCACTGGGTTGGTATAATTGTTCGCTATAACCAGCGTCCAAT
This sequence comes from uncultured Candidatus Saccharibacteria bacterium, assembly GCA_963519005.1. Classification (GTDB taxonomy): domain Bacteria; phylum Patescibacteriota; class Saccharimonadia; order Saccharimonadales; family Saccharimonadaceae; genus Saccharimonas. Next base: position 5,431 of record CAUQKK010000006.1, read on the forward strand.
GTATTATGTTGCAGATAAAAATACGACAGCATATCGCCAGAGAGATAAAGGTAGAGACGACCAAGCGCATATGCCAGTACACACATCACCTGGTACAGTGAGTCGTCACTGGCCAGTTCATCTTGATGCGTCGGCGAGAGCCAAAGCTCGTGCTGTGATTGATGACCCCGCGGCTCACATACGCATAGCAACTGATAAAAAAGGAGGTGTTCATGTTCGGATTACACAAGTCAACTAAGAAAGCGAGTGCTCGCCAGCAAATTGCAATACAGGGTGTGCAGGATGGAGTGCTGGAATTACCGGGCAGACGATATCGAATGATTGTATCGGTATCGGCCGTAAACTTTGAGCTGCGGAGTGAGGAAGAACAAGATGTGATTATTGATACATATGAGAGTTTTCTCAACTCGATCAGCTGGCCAATTCAGATCCTCGTGCGGACCCGCAAGATCACGATGAATGCCTATCTTGCTGAATTACATGCGCAGCAGCAGGCTGAGACAGTACCAATGTACCAAGAGCAATTGCAACGCTATCGAGCATTCATCCGTTCTCTGATTGCGAATAACACCATTATGACACGTCGCTTTTATATCGTTATTCCATATCAGCCAACTGAGAAGGTAGATGACTCGTTTATTCGTGAGCAGCTCCTGCTTCAAGCTGATATCCTTGCAAAAGGCATGGCGCGCCTGGGTATGCGAGCATATCCGCTTGATAGTTTGGCAGTGCTTGAATTATTTTATAGCTTTTATAGCCCGATACAGGCAAAAACGCAGCCACTGACTGAGCAAGCGCTTCGTATGATTCATCAGACGCTTGTGCAAAAGGAGAAGGTATCATGACAAAGTGTTTTACAAAGCTGGTTGGTAGGCTCCAAGCACAGGTGCAGCTCCAACCAAAGAAGCGTACTGCGCAGCAACACGAACGAGACATTCTCTTTGGTGAACAAGATATGATTGATGTCATAACGTATGCTGGATTACAAGAACAGGCTGACTATGTATGCATTGATGGTGTTTATATGCGCACGCTTGCAATTGTTGGCTATCCATTTGTTGCCAGCTCAGGCTGGATGGATAGCCTGATAACGTTTCATCATGATAGCGATATGAGCTACCACCTCCACGAGGTTAATGCGCATGTCGCCTTACCGAAGCTGCAGCGCAAGATTACCGAGCTTGAGTCGATGCGTCGAGCAATGGTGCGCGATGGCAAAATTGTTGGTTCCGAAATTAGTGATCCGCTTGAGTCGGCAATTGAACTACGCGATAAAATTCAGCGCGGGCAAGAGAAATTATTTCAGCTTGCGGTGTATGTGTGTGTCCGGGCCGACAGTAAAGCGGAACTGGACAAAACAACACGGCTTCTCGAAGCAAATCTATCAGCGCAGCTGTTTTATGCAAAAGTGACTCGCTACCAACAGCTTGAAGCGCTGCAGGCTATTATGCCCCGTGGTGATGACCAGCTGGCGCAAAGACGGAATCTCGATAGCTCAAGTGCAGCTCTGACGTTTCCGTTTATGTCGTCAGAATTAGTCCATGAGACAGGTATTTTGTATGGAGTGAATGCGTCAAATAACTCGCTGGTTATTGTTGATCGATTTTGCTTACCAAATGCAAATTCGATTACGTTTGCTCAATCTGGTGCGGGTAAAAGCTACACAACGAAGGTGGAAATTATTCGCCAGTTGATGCAAGGAACGCGAGTAATTGTGATTGACCCTGAGCGAGAATACCAGCGATTGACGGAGTCATGTCATGGCACATATATAAAGCTATCGACACGAAGTAAGCAAAAGATCAATCCATTTGATACAGCAACAACGTATCGCGACACTGACGGTAGTGCCGAGCATATGCAAGATGTGATGGAGATTATTAGTCTGATGGTCGAGGGTTTATCGGCTCGCGAAAAAGCAGCGGTTGATAAGGCACTTGTTGGAATTTATAAAAAGGCAAAGCAGCAACCACCACTGCTTGCAGACCTCTATGCAGAGCTGCGCAAGCGTCGCCAAACAAAACTATGCGAGAAGCTTGAGAAGTATGTCTCTGGTTCGCTGGCCCATGTATTTAATGAACCCACGAATGTTACCCTTGATAACCGCTTAGTGGTGTTTGACATCAAGGATATGCCAGAAAATCTTCGTCAGATCATGATGCTGATCATTGCTCATTTTGTTAATCACCGTGTAATGGCGCACCCTGCAAAGCATTTGCTGGTAATTGATGAAGGCTGGCTTCTGCTACAACATGAAGAGTCAGCACGATTTGTCGCTGGACTGGTGCGGCGTGCTCGCAAATACTACCTAGGCGTCTCGATAATTTCGCAGCAAGCGAACGACTTTCTCCATAATGAATACGGGCGTGCTATTGCGTCGCAAAGTGCAATGCGGATCTTGATGCGCCAAGATACAACAACAATCAAGGGTGTGGTTGATGAGTTTGGATTGAGTGAATATGAGCATAGCTTTTTATTGACGTGCGAGCGAGGTGATGCACTGCTGATTGCCGATCAACAACATGTTGCTGTCAAAATTGTCGCAGCTGATCATGAGCACCCGCGTATTACAACTGACCCGGCAGAGGTATATGGCACATGATTGGTGTGATTATGCAGGTACTTCGTTTTGGTCTTGGCTTTCGAGTGCGGCGGTTGATTCTCCTCAGTATCGTGACGATTGTAGTGCTATTTCTTCTGCCAATCATCAGCGTACTTTCTTTGGGTGCGCCAACAGTATCTTTTCTTGCGCATACACCAAGCGCACATGCAGCCGAAAAACAGGGTTTTTATCGTGGCGAGGCAATGCCAGATAACACCTATGCATGGGGTAACTGTACCTGGTGGGCGTATGCAATGCGCAAGTGGGCTGGCAGCCCCATCCCAACAACATGGGGCAATGCTAACACCTGGGACGATTATGCGAGGCGCGATGGGTATGTTGTTGATCAGACGCCAGCAGTTGGTGCAGTCTACCAAACGGATGAGGGCGGCTATGGTCACGTTGCTTACGTCATTAACGTCGATGATGGAACAGGTGAATGGACAATTTCTGAGATGAATGCACCAACGCTTAATGTTGTCTCCCGGCGCACGTTCCCAAAAGATGCAGCCCAATCTGCTCATTTTATTCATACTAAGACAGGAGTATCATCATGGACACCCCAGCTTCCATCGCACATGACATCGTATGGTATGCCACGCTAGGTGTTTGTGTACTCATCGGGGGAGGAGTGGTGTGGTGTCTTGTTATCATCCTGTGGTGTATCAACAACCGCCGCTATCTGATGCGTCGATCGCTTGTGTGGCTCGAAATAACGCCACCAGCCACAGCAACAAAAACACCAGAAGCAGTTGAACAATTCTTTACCGTCATTCATGGATTTGCAGCAGCTCGGTCATATGGTGAGCGTATAATGCGCCGCGTATCAGTACTGAGTTGTGAGATTGTTGCGACGCGCCAGAGCGGTGTTCGCTATCTTGTGCAGGTTGAGTGTTCAAAAATGCAAGCCCTGCAGAAAGCTATCATGACGCATCTTCCTGAAGCAAAAGTGCGCGAGATCACGCGAAATATCACGAAGCCAACGCTGGTGGTTGAATTTCGCGAGGCTGGCCACTATATGTTACCACTGACACTTCTCACAGCATCCCAACAAAGAGATCCACTGAGCTACGTGATCCATGCAATGACTGGTCTGAGCGACGACGAGGAGATTACCTTTCAGCTTGTTTTCTCGCCAACCCGGGTACGTGGGGCGGAGCGAGCGGCAGAGAGACTGATTCATAATGAAAATATTCTGCAGGACAATTATCGCGACAGGTTGAGTGGTGGAGGGAAGCTAATGGCGCTGCTTAAAATGATAACTGGTATAAGTGCAAGTATAGTGAGCGATATCACAAGCCATCTTACAACGAGCCATCACCATACGGTGCAACGCTCCCAGCCACGGATTGACCGCGACTGGCCATGGACACGTGGTACCTTTGAGCTTGCAATGATGCAAAGTATTTACCAGAAAGTTACCAAGCCACTCTTTCGTGCCAATTTGCGTATCTTAGTGACAAGCCCTGATGCAAAACGCCATGCCGAAGTGTTGAAAACCGCTATGGCTGGCTATAGTGCGCGACCACATCAGCTGCTTAAAGCAACATACAACATACCTATTCTGGCAACAATACGGCGGTATAATGCAGTCAACCGATTACCATCATTTATGCCGTGGAACACGCTCACACTTGCTTCAACCGAGCTGGCAAGCCTCTACCACTTTGTGTTGCATGACAGTAGTCAGGTAGACAACCGTATCGTATCATTGAGCCACACATTGCCAGCACCAATTTCTCTCAAAGACCATCCAGATTTTTCGGTTGTAATTGGCCTCAATCGTCATCATGGCATTGAGACGCTAATTGGTCTTACCGAGGCGGAACGTGCTCGTCACCAGTATATCGTTGGAGGAACAGGTAGTGGCAAGACAACCATGTTGCAATATCAGATTGTACAGGATATGGAACAAGGTAATGGGCTTGCAATTATTGATCCGCATGGTGATATGGCAGAAACGATGCTGTGCTACGTTCCACCAAAACGCATAAAGGATGTTGTCTACTTTAACCCAGATGATCTGGATTATCCACTTGGTCTTAACCTTCTCGAGATACCACCAGGACTCGAGGGGACTGCCTTGCTTCGAGAAAAGGATCTCGTTACTGAGTCAGTTGTTTCGGTGTTTCGCAAGCTTTTTAGCGATGATGACGCCGGAGGCCATCGTATCGAATATGTCTTGCGTAATGCAGTGCAGACCGCACTCACACAGAAGGACGCAACACTCTTTACTGTGTTTGATCTGCTGAATAATGCTCAGTATCGACGGCGTGTCATCAAGACGCTTGCAGATAAGAATTTAGCCAGCTTTTGGGAGCAAGAATTTGGTAAAGCTGGTGGCATGCAGAAGGTAAAGATGACAGCGGGGATTACAGCAAAAATTGGTCGTTTCTTGTTCTCTGCTTCAGCTAAGCGCATTCTTGAGCAACCAAAGTCGACGATAGATTTTGATGATATTATTAACTCTGGCAAAGTTCTCATATGCAATGTTTCGAAAGGACGACTCGGTGAAGATACTGCGGAGCTCTTTGGCGTGACGATCCTTGCAAAACTCCAATTGGCGAGCTTGCGCCGAGCACGTATGCCACAAGTGCAACGTCGCCCATTTTATATTTATGTTGATGAATTTCAGAATTTTGCTACCACGTCTTTTGTGCAGATGCTGTCAGAAAGTCGCAAATACGGTGTATTTATGATTATGGCAGAACAATCGACTGCACAACAACGTGACCAACAGACAGTAAATATTATCCTTGCAAATGTCGGTACGATCATTTGCTTTCGAACCGGCAGCCCACAAGACGAACAGCGCCTGCTACCACTGTTTTGGCCCTTTATTGAGGCAGGGGAGATGAGTCGTTTGCCAGCCTATCAGTACTATGCTTGCCTTGCAGCAGTACACGCCCAGGAGCCCCTTTCTGGTGAGACGCTACTACTAACAAGCTCTGGGAGTGATGCTGTGCAGCAGGCAGTGATTACTCATTCACGCCGACAATACGCAGGAGAACGAGCAGACGATAGAAAGGATATCAACACACCACTAAAGCGCCACGATACAGAGCTCCGGCCGTCGAGTGAGCATGGCAAAACAAAAGAAAAACTGATGGTTGAGGTGATTGATAAGGAATGAGGAGTGGGATAGAGACTGTTCGTCGATGTGGCATCTAGACTGACATAGCTCATAAAAGGGAAAATCAGAAGTTCTATATTCGTGCTAGAATAGTCAGAGAGAGTAGAAAGTAGGGGGGTGAGGGTAAAAAATATGCGCAAGAAGAAACTAAGTGATAACATCAAACTAAGCTTTCGTACCATTCTTCTCCGTAGTATTCTCTATGTAATTGTTGTACCAACAGTCATCATGCTTCTCTTTGTTGGCGGATTCTATCTCAAATTGTGTGCTGAAGCTAGCCAAGCTCAAGCAGCAATGAAAACATATCTACATAGTAAATATGGTGAAGAATTTATCGTCGAACGACCAGAAAAGAATGGAAGTGGGCTTGGTGTAGAGGGGTGGTTTGAAGCAACAGCCTACCCGAAGAATCATACAGACATCCGCTTCATTGTTATGCTGTCATCCTCAGGGAAGCATGATGGCTATGCTGGTGCTGTATGGTCAAAAGAAGAGACTGATCGACTCAAACCCATTATTCAGCGTATCTTTAATAAAGATGTAGTGTATAGTGTAACCATCCAATCGTCTATGACGCTACAAACGAAAGATATACAAGTTGATGGTGTAATACCACATTTTACACAAGCGGCAGCACAATATAAGCAGCAAATTCCATATAATATCACTATTCAAAAAACGCACCAAACACGAGAATATCAGGAAAAAATGCACATCGTCGATAATCTTAAAGAGCTTGCAAGAGATCTGCCAGACACCGTTGACACTACTATTCGCTACCAAGCGCAAACATCTAGAGGTAAGAAATTTGATTTGGATATAACAATCACGGCATTAAAATCCACACCACAAGAAACATTAGTCACAATGTTTCAAGAAAAGGAGAGTCTGTAAATATGAGCATAACAATAGAGCAATATCTTGCGCTAAGTGCACTTGCCTATAATAAAATACAACCTTCAAAAGAATAACTAGAGAGTTCTATAATTATGCTATTAATAGTCGCGTAGCCAAAAATAGGGATCCCGAGAACAGAAAATATGCACAAGAAAAAACTAAGTAACAACGGCAACCTGAGCTTCCGCACCATCCTCTTCCGTGGTGTTCTCTACATGATTATCATTCCGACAGTTATCATGTTGGTAATATTTGGTATATTCTACACAAAATCTACCATTGATGATCATATTGCTCAATCACATATGCAGTCATACCTCAAACGTAAGTATGGCCAAGAATTCATAGTAGAGAATTATCGAATCGAGGGAGCTGGCCTTGGGGTAGATGGTGTTGCTAAGGCTGATGCGTATGCTAAAAGTGACCACACGATTCGATTTATGGTGAAGGGTTTTCCGGGGGACAGTCCATACAGTAATAACTATTGGGATGGATACCCCGATATGATGTGGGCAAAACACCTCAAAAAGGATATTGATCCTATGATAAAAAACGTATTTGGTGCCGACACATCGCTCGCATCGATAGAAGTCTACAGTATACCTGCAGTGAACCAAAGGATAGGAAAAGAGATACCATTGTATCGTGATGCCTTCCAGCGATTTGGTAAAGATATACATGTCGCTGTACGTATAAAGAGTAGAGTTGTCCATAATGATGTAGCCGCACAGATATACCAGATAATCGTCAAGCTGCGAGAGCTTGGTGTGTCGCTATCTATTAATTATGAGAACCCCGCGGTATATGTTGCATTAGTCGAAGAAACAAGTATACGCGGTATACACTCACCGCAGGATGTAAGGAAATATATAGAAATGAAGGGAGAAAAGCTATGAAAAGAGAATAATGCTTGGTATTAAGCTCATTATCTTAATAGTACATCCCTAAGTAGTTTTGCCTCTAGTAGCGAGAAGCCATCTATTGAGGCGCTCATAAAACAGGGAAAAATTGACAATTATCGCCACAGCGATGAATCTATTTCTCTCGAACGCAAACCCCTCTCCTCTCTCATACCTTGACAACTCATCAACGCTACAACTTGCAGAATAAGAAGAATAACTCAATAGTTCTGTATTTGTGCTATAATAGTCGCGTAGCCAAAAATAGGGGTTGTTGGGAGAAGGGAATATGTCCAAGAAGGAACTAAATGATAATACCAAACTAAGCTTCCGTACCATTCTTCTCCGCGGTATCCTCCACGTCATCATTATTCCAACAGCTGTTATGCTTCTCCTTGTTGGTGGATTCTATCTCAAGGCCGATATTGAGGCGAATCAAGCTCAAGCAACAATGAAAACTTATTTACAAAACAAATATAATGAGGAATTTATCGTTGAGAAACCAGAGCGGAAGAGCAGTGGCCTCGGCGTAGAGGGAGTACTAGCTGCCAATGCTTACCCTATACGGGATCCTCATATACGTTTTTCTGTAAACACCTCATCGAATGGCAACCAAGATAACTATCCAGGTGTAATATGGTCCCGCTCTCAGAATGATAAGTTAATAAAGGATCATATCATAAATAACTCATGGGCGCAGACCGACATCACTGTCAGTCTTGCAGACAATACAGCACAGTCGCTGAGCGGTACACCTAAAACATACGAAGAAGCGATAGCGTCTTATGGAAAAGACATACACTACATAATAAGCGTTAATCGTAATACAAATCAATTGGCTGTCGATAACCGGGATCGGTACTATCTCATGAGCCTCATTAGATATATCAATCAGCAAAAAGTTGGCTACCGTATTATACATTACAGCATACATGATACGAAGATGGACGCAGACATAGTGTGCAATATACAGGTAGAAGGTACGCGTCTATTAGATGAAAAACAAGCCAATGAATGCTTTAGAGAATAAGGGGTGAGGACAAAAAACATGCACGAGAAAGAACCAGACGAGAATAATAGGCTAAGCTTCCGCACCATTCTTTTTCGTGGTATCCTCCGCGTTATCATTATTCCGACATGCGTCATACTTCTATTAACTGGTACATTGATCGGTATATTTCATAGTAAGTACCTTATAGAGGCTCATCAAGCTCAGACTGAAATGCGCGCCTACCTAGAGAAAAAATATCACCAGCACTTTATTATCAAGAACTATCGAATTGAAGGAGGTGGATTCGCAAGAAGGGGCGGCAAAGTTGCAGATGCACATAGAGAGGGTAGCTCTTATACCTTTCGTGTTTTAGAGAAAGATCACCGGCTCTACCGCGATAACTATCTCTCGGCACTTTACAATGAGCAGGAAGAAAAGGATCTTACCAAGATGGTTAAAAAGTTGTCTATACCTGCAGTAAAATATATACCAGATATTACAATTGCTCCTGACATAGCTGATGGGATACAGGGCACGCCAGCTTTTGCTGAGATGTTGCGAAAGTATGGGGACCATATTATATATGAAGTATCTATTGTCGTAGTAGGGGATCAGGTAAAAGAAGAAGATGTCCAAAACGTAAGAAAACTTATGGAGTATGCCCAATCAAAAAACCCGAAAAGTTATGCTGTGAGATACGTAGTAAATAGCAGAACTGAAGATGCGCGATATGTTTGTCAGGAGTATGGAGGCATGAGCGAGAAAACGGCGCAGGAAACTTCCAAGGATTGCTTTAAAAAGAGTAAGGAGAGGATATAGTCAATAAATCTCTAAAAGAAATCATGAAGAAAGTACCTAAAAACCAATCGCCTTGAGTGTAAACCTCTCTCCTTCCTCACACCTTGCTACTTCATCAATGCCGCAACTTTCAGAATAGGAAGAAATAACTCGATAAGTTCTGCATTTGTGCTATAATAGTCGCGTAGCCAAAAATAGGGATCACTGAGAACAGAAGATATGCACAAGCAAAAACCAAACGATAACAGCAAACTAAGCTTTCCCACTATCATCTTCCGTGGTATCCTCTATGTCATCATTATTCCAACAACTGTTATGCTTCTCCTCGTTGGTGGTTTTTATCTTAAGTTAGATATCGAGGCTGGCCAAGCTCAAGCGACAATGAAGACATACTTACATAACAAGTATAAAGAAGAATTCGTTGTCGATAAACCAATACGAAACGGAAGTGGGTTCGCGGTGCGGGGGTGGTTTGAGGCGGTAGCTTATCCTGTAGCGAACAAAAAACTTCTTTTCAAGGTGATGATGTCACTTTCAGACCCATGGGATGATTATGTAGATACACTATGGGGCATGCAAGAAATGGCAAGGATAAAACCGATGGTCGATAAAATAATAGCTGGATCGTACGCGTCTACTGTGGATATAGCAACGGGCGAAATTGGCAATGCTATTACAGACACTAAGGCTTTGCCATTATTTCAAGAGGTGGCGCATAAGCATAGCCAAAGTATACTCTATAAGCTAGAAGTAACTGCGCAAAACGATGCTTCTTCGTTGGTACACTATGAGCGAGTCAAGCAGTTGTTGCAGATTATTAAAGATATTCCTGCTAAGACTAAACTGATATACCGATGGTACGAAAATGGTACCAAGCACAGCATAGTGCTCTTAGAAGATGAAATAGCAAAAATACTTCACGAAAACCAGGATATTCGTATATATGATAAAGAAATAATTAAGGAGAAAAAATGAATTTGAAAGTTGAGCAGTATCTTGCCTTGTCATCGCTTGCTTATCAAGTAATACCAAATAGTTTGTTAGATAATGTATCAAAACAAACCCTTGAAGAGATTGTCTCTCTCTTGACCGCAAGAACTAACTTGCTTGAACTTAAACCCCTCTCCTCCCTCGCATCCTGGCATCTCATTAACGCCACAACCACTTCATCTGGTATGTCGGCTATTGCTGTGCAAGATCCATCCACCAAGGACATTGTCTTTGCTTACCGCGGGACAGATATTGATAAAAATATCTGGGAAGCGATGAAAGATATTGAGTCGGATATTGCGATTGCATCGAGTGGAAATGTTTTTGTGCAGGATGGGCTGAACCAATTCCACGATGCCTACACCTTCTACACCGAGACGATCAAGAAAGTTGGTGGCGGTGCTCATGTAGGCACTAAGAGCTTCACCGGTCATTCACTCGGTGGTGGACTGGCGCAGTATATGGCGTATAAAACTGGTGGTGCATATAAGACAGTCACCTTCGACGCGGTAGGGATTGGCCAAGTGCTGAAAAATGTCAACCCGCGGGACTATGATACCTCAGTAACGGACTACACCAATGAGCACGATATCATTGGTATGTATGGTGTGCAGCTGGGCCGTACAGTGTACATTAAGGATATGAATAGTGACGAGCTGCGTAAAAAGGACCGTGACTATATGGCAATATTGCAGTATGTGCAGGGTGCCATTGCTGTGGCGGCACGCAATGGCGAGCATGCCTCAGCTATGGGGTGGATGGCAGCTGCAAGCGTAGCATCGCTCGGGTATGCGGTGAATCGTACTAGCCAAGAGCTGGCTTTCGATGCACATCGCCCAAGTAGCTTATTAACTGATGATGGTACGCTAGCAGCCACTGTACCACAGGGAGACTCTGTCACGAGTACATTGGCTGGTGCACTTCGTACGACACTGGAAGTATATACCGGTATTGCCAATGGCGTTCATTTCATCGTCGTTGAGATTCCAGGTGCTACAGCTGAAGAGCTTGTGCGAATAACGCTCTCTGTCGCTGAAAGCGGTAAGAAGATCATAGTCGATGTGGCACAGGTGATTCGCGATCAGGTGAATATCCTTACCTCTAGTGTATATGAAACAAGCCGGATTATGGGTGAGCAAGCCGATGCCTTTGCTCGTGTGCTGATGACACAACTTGCTGCGGCTACGCAATGGACAACTTCGCTCCGCCTCGACATTGCCGTGCTGAGTGCACTGAGTGGTGCGGCCAGAATAACGCGCGACACACTTGCTGCTATAGTAGAGACACCTGATGCGATGGCGCGTTGGCTGCAGATAGTCTTTGGTGTAAGCGCGCATGTCGTTGGTACAGCAGCAGATGATTCTATTGATGGTTATGATCACGTCCCAGACTATGGCGTGACGAAGCGTGCGGTCTATGTAGAGAGCCGAGAAGGGAATGATTACGTAACAGGAACGAATTCTGATGATACACTGATGGGTGATGCAGGGAATGACACTATCATGGGCAAAGGTGGTAATGATATGATTTTTGGCGGTGATGGTGATGACTCTCTATATGGTGATGGTGGTAGTGATACAATTTTTGGTGGTGCTGGCGACGACAACCTTAACGGTTCAGAAGGTGATTCTAATAAGCTCTATGGCGGCGCAGGTGATGATGAAATAAATGGCTCCGGGTTGATTGTTGGTGGCACAGGTGATGACCGGATCAACTCTCAATTTGGGGACGATACATATATCTACAACCGCGGTGATGGTAATGACACGATTAGCGACTTTGGTGGCGTTGACACTGTACGGTTTGGTGCGGGTATCGTGCCAAGCGATGTAACGGCACGCTATGAGAGTCGCTCGTATGGCGCGCCAGGCAATGACTATGATCTTGTCTTAGACATAAAAGGCTCTGGTAGTATTCGCATCAAAGACTATTATGGTTCGAGTGACTGGACAGGACGGAACCGTCCCGTACCAGGTCATCGTGTCGAGCGCTTTGTCTTTGCAGATGGCACCGTGTGGGATGAGCAGGCAATTCGCACCATGACACATAAATTACAAGGCACAGCTGACGATGATTCTATTGATGCCTTTGATGATGATGGTATCACGGTACATAGTGGGGCTGGTAATGACACTGTGCAGGGCGCCAGACAAGACACTAATACACTCTATGGCGATGATGGTGACGACAATCTCATTGGTGGTGAGAAAGATGATGTACTGGTTGGTGGGCAGGGTAATGATGTGCTGTATGGTGCAGGCGGCAACGATATCTATACCTTCAAGCGAGGGGATGGTGTTGACACGATAAGTGATAATGACGGCATTGACACACTGCAGTTTGGCGAAGGCATTAATCCGCGTGATGTGACTGTTCGACGTATCCATCTTTCATCGTATGAGAGTCTCGAGCTTGCTATCATGGGCACAGGTGATAAAATCATTATCCAAGGATATTTTGGCTCGTACTCATACGACGGACTGCATGAGAGCACAAGCCAGCGGATCGAAAAAGTGGTTTTTGCTGATGGTACGATATGGACACCAGAGACGATTGCACAAATGCTTGCAGAACGCACGAGTGAATAGCGTGTAACCTTTGTCTTGGTTCCGTATATCTCCTGCTGTATTAGGTTTATTACCTTTATCTTGATGGACTAGATGGTTTGGGCTACTTTCTCAATATTGGTGCTTAGGTAGCATACTAGCCTTCATAATTTCCTAGAGGAAGAATAAGACAGCGAGAAATGATAAATGGGCTGATACGAGCACGTCGCTTCTGCAGGAACCTCTTTAAGCTAGCTTTCATCTCCCTCCTGCACAATACCACACATGAAAACAGCAACCATGACCCAATCAGCCGCAGTGGTAGAGACACCCGCTGCGCCGGTGCTGCGTGCGCTTAATCCGCAGACGCTCAGTATCGATATTGTGCTGCCAGTGCTTAATGAGGCGCATGTTATTGCGCGCTCGGTGAGCACGTTGCACGCGTATTTATCACAGCATGTGCCGCATCGCTGGCGCATCATCATTGCCGACAATGGCAGCACGGATGGCACGGCGGAGGTAGCGCGCCAATTGGCGGTACGCTACCCCGAGGTGCAGCTCATTCAGCTTGCCGAGAAAGGCCGTGGCCGAGCTCTCAAGCAAGCTTGGCTACAGAGCTCAGCTGATATTCTGGCCTATATGGATATCGACCTCTCTACCAACTTAGACAGCTTCGTCCCAATGATTACCCCACTAGTTATGGGTGAGGCAGCTGTGGCGACGGGCTCACGCCTGATGAAGCAGTCGCGCACAACCCGCGGCTTCAAGCGTGACACTATCTCGCGCTGTTACAACTGGATTATTCGCCGGACGATGAAGACAAAATTTGTTGATGCTCAGTGCGGTTTCAAGGCGATTCGGCGCGATGCGGCACGCAAAATTCTACCTCGCATTAAGGATACTGGTTGGTTCTTTGATACCGAGCTGCTCGTCAAGGCAGAGTACGCTGGCTATACCATCCACGAGGAGCCGGTTGAGTGGGTCGAAGACACCGACTCGCGTGTTCGTATCATCAAGACCGCAACAGATGACCTCAAGGGCCTCTCGCGGGTGCGGCGCGAATATGGCAAGACGAGCTTTGGTGAGCTAGCAGCTGTGGCTGGATTTTTGCTACTAACGAGTGTGCTCTACCTCTGGAATTTGACCATCAATGGCATGGCCAATAGCTATTATGCTGCCGCTGCTCAGGCAGCGAGTACAAACTGGACAGCCTGGCTGTTTGGCAGCCTTGATGCAGCGAACTTTGTTAGTGTCGATAAACCGCCTATCAGTATGATGATCATGGGGCTTAGTGGTCGGCTCTTTGGCTTTTCGTCGTGGAGCATGCTCATGCCGCATGCGCTTGCGGGGGTCGCGACAGTTATGCTTGTCTATGCAGCAGTTAAGCGGTGGTATGGTGCCAAGGCAGGGCTCATCGCTGGTATGGTGATGGCGCTGACGCCAGCAGCTGCCTTGATGTTTCGCTTTAATAACCCCGATAGTTTCTTGACACTCTTCTTGACGGCCAGTGCCTATACCTTCCTCCGCGCCTTTGAGAATAAGAAGCCGGTGTTATGGCTGAGCCTCGCAGGGCTCTTTACTGGCCTAGCCTTTAATACAAAGATGCTGCAGGGGCTACTGGTACTACCAGTGATGGCACTGCTCTATCTAGCGTGCGCCCGGCCAAAGCTAATGACACGCCTCTGGCATCTTGGCGTGGCTGGCGTGGTAACGGCTGTCTCGACCTTTTGGTGGAGCGTGCTTGTGTGGCTTACTCCGGCGGCTCATCGCCCGTGGGTGGGCAGTACCAATGATAATAACATTTGGAGTTTGATTTTTGGCTACAATGGCTTTGGGCGCTTGCTGGGTAGTGGCGGTGGCCCTGGCAAAGCGCCAGGTGGTGGGGTAGCGCAGATGGGCCAAGCGGCGGCAACCGCAACCCAATCTGCCGCGCAGTCGGCTGGTCATACGGCGACGCAGGCAGCATCCATGACGCCACCGGCCGGTGGTGGTATGGGTGGCCATGGTGGTGGCCCAGGAGGTGTTGGTTTTGGCGGTGAGACAGGGGTGCTGCGTATCTTTAACGAAAGTTTTGGCCCTAATATTGCCTGGTTGCTTGTGGTAGCCGTGATCGGTGGTGGGCTCGTGCTGTGGCTGCTGCGCCGCGCACCACGGCACAACAAAGAGCGTGTCGGTGTACTGCTGTGGCTGAGTTGGCTGCTTATTCATATCATTATCTTTAGTATGACAAGTGGGACGATCCATCCATACTACGTCGTGGCGATGGCACCGTGTGTTGCTGCCCTGGTAGGGATTGGCGCGCCGTATCTGTGGCAAGCTTACACGCGGCGCACGAAGCTGGCCTGGCTTGTGCCACTGACAATACTGCTTACGACGATCATTAGTGTCATTATGCTTGGCTATAGCAATACCTGGCCGTGGCTTACTTGGCTTGTCGTTATCACTGGTGGAGCAGCGGCTGTGATGACGCTTGTGCCACTGGTGACACTCCCTCGGTGGTATGTGCGGACGGCTCTTGCTATAGCTGTGCTAGCTAGTGTGGCTGCACCAGTAGCCTTTAGCTTGAGCACAATAGCGACGGCGCATAGTGGAAGTATTCCTACAGCGGGCCCGGGTGCGACGGCAATGAGCGGCACGAATAACGAATCAGCCCGGGCAGAAGCCGCTCTTGTCTCGTACCTTGTGTCACACCAGCAGAATGCAACATGGCTTGCGGCAGTCAACAGCGCCAATGAATCGGCACCAATCCAGCTCTCCACAGGCAAGGCGGTGATGGCAGTCGGTGGCTTTAACGGCAGCGACAGCACGCTCACGCTCGAGCAGTTCAAGCAGCTGGTACGTCAGGGTAGTGTGCGCTACTATGTGGTGAGTCAGCATGGGCCAGGTGGGCATGGCGGGCAGCAATCGACGCAGGCAAGAACGAATTCGTCGGCTCCATCGACTGCAAAATCCTCATCAGCCCAAACGCAAACCACCCATCATCATGGTGGGCCAGGCGGCAACTCTGCCATCGCTACCTGGGCGGCAAGTGCTGGCACCAAAGTTGACTATGGTGGCACGCAATATACCGTGTACGATCTCTCGCAGGCAGTTTAAATCGTATCGTAACAGAGATAAAGAGCCAGCCTTTGGGTCTGGCTCTTTATTATTTCTTTTATCTCAACTAACGCAAAGCCTACTTGTGGCGCATTGCCAGGCCGGCGCGAAGTGTTTCATGATAAAACGGTAACAGCGGCAGAGCATCGATCGCGGTGAGTGGATACCACGCTGCTGCGCTATTTTCGGCATTAAGCCGAGGCGTTATGCGCTGCGCACACTCAACAAGCACCGGATACACATACCACTGGCGGCTATGCGCCGCATCGATCTGCATCAGGGGTTGCTGCGCCACCACGATAGTCGTATCTCGCGGGTCAATGCCTAGCTCCTCGGCCAGTTCTTGCCCGGCCAGTACCGTAATGCTTGTATCGGTTCGGTCGATGAAGCCAGAGACGCCATTGAGCATATGCGGCTGCTCCACCTCTTGCTGGCTACGCCGCGCTAGTAAAATCTCATCACCGTAGCATACTACGCAATTGAAAACAAAGCAGATGGGCTGGCCAGTGTAGTCGATCCTTCCATCGGGCAGGCGTGGATAGTCTTTGGTCTGGTAGGCAATCATTGCAAGCGGATTCATATGATTAGTATAGCATAAGAGGAATGAACAGAGGTAGAAAACACAGTATGCAAGCTATAATATACCGTTATGTTTCACCTCTAATTCTCTAGGTGTAGCGTAATGGAGCAAAAAATCGAATTTTTAAGACTGCCCTAAGCCACGTCGTGCATACTACAGATACAACCATAAACAAGGAGTATACGACAATGGCACAGCAACCAACTCTCACCACAGATGAAGCTCTCGTTTTGCAGCAGATCAACGAGCATGGCGAAGATGATGTGATTGGCCTAGAGCAGAGCCTGCGCATGAGCCGCCCAAAACTAATGGCACAACTCACTCACCTCAAGAACAAAGGACTTATTACGGTCAAGATGACGACTGGTGATTGGTGGATCACCGTCAGCCGCCGCGGCCAACAGATGATGCGCCGTCTATGGCCCGAAGCAGCACTGGGGTACTAGCCCGCAATACGAAGGATAAGCATCGCCACTATGACACTAAGAGGGTGAGATAATGTGACTGACACAGCTTACGCAATATGTAATGATAAACTTGAACATTCTTGGGAAATATTCATTTTAGCACGCCATCGGATATCTGAAAAGAGAAGTTTAGGGCAGTGCAATAAAGATCTATAATGATGAATAACACGGTATAATAAGGATATGAAACTACTAGTCGTTGATGATGAGCGGCGTATTGCCGAGTCGATAAAACAGGGGTTAGAGCAAGAAGGCTACGCCGTCGATGTTGCCTTTGATGGTGAGGATGGTTACAATGCTGCATGGGCCGATGAGTATGATGCGATTATTCTTGATGTAATGATGCCAGTGATGAATGGCTTCGAAGTAGTTCAGAAGCTTCGCAGCACGGGCAACCACACACCAGTGCTGATGCTCACCGCTAAGGACCAGACGCAGGATATCGTGGCGGGGCTCGACCACGGCGCAGACGACTATTTACCCAAGCCTTTTTCCTTCGATGTGCTAGCAGCTCGCGTGCGTGCCCTGCTACGGCGCCCCCAAGAGGCGCTCGGGACCGTGCTGCGCGTGGCTGATATTGAGCTCGATACGGTCAAGCAGACCGTGACGCGAGCTGGCCAGCCCATCGCGCTCTCGGCCAAAGAATTTGCCATCTTCGAGCACCTCCTGCGCAACAAGAATCAAATCCTCAGCAAGAATAACATCATGACTCACGTTTGGGACTTCGATGCTGATATCTTGCCAAATAACGTCGAGGTTTTCATCAACTACCTCCGGGGTAAGCTCGAGAAGCCATTCCCAGATAGCCGCCCAATCATCGAGACAGTGCGGGGCTTTGGCTACATCATCAAGGACGACTCAGCATGAGGCAGCGCCAATGAGCTTTCGCACTACAACACTCCGGCTGGCTGGTACCTACCTTGCGATTATCATGGTAATGAGCCTCGGGTTTAGCCTAGTGTTTTATCAGACGTCGGCTGCGCAATTGGAGCGGCAGCGCCCGCCGAGTGAGGCTGGCAGGGAGCAAGAATTTCATTTTACTGACCATGCTGTCAATCGCTTCCTTGAGCGGCGAGCGGCTGAGGCGCGGCAAGAGCTGATCGCTCAGCTGGTGCTCGTGAATCTCGCGGCGTTAGCGATTGGCAGTGTAGTGAGCTATCTTCTCGCGGAGCACACCCTGCGGCCGATCCGCGCCAACATGCACGCCCAGACGCAGTTCGTTAGTGATGCCAGTCATGAGCTGCGCACGCCGCTGACCGCGCTGCGCACTGCGAACGAAGTAGCGCTGCGCAACCCCAAGCTTACCCTCGCTGAGGCTCGCGCCGTCATAGAAGCGAATGTGACCGATGCGACGCGGCTGCAAACGCTAGCCAATACAATGCTTGGCTTGCTTCGGCACGACCGCTCGGTGGTGCAGCTGCAGCCAGTTGCTTTACAAACTGTGGTGAGTGAAGCGATAAATTTAGTGGTGGCACCTGCCCAAGCGAAGTCGATTGCCATTGACGATACCACGCCACCTTTGATGGTGCGGGCTCATCAGCAGCGTCTCGTTCAGCTCCTTACCATTTTGCTCGACAATGCCATCAAGTACAGCCCGGAGCATACCACCATCACCATCACCGCTGCGAGTAGTAATCGCTGGGCTAGGGTGCAGATCATTGACCAAGGCATCGGGATGGACGCCGCCACGCAGCGTCAGATATTTCAGCGCTTCTACCGAGCCGACCAAGCTCGCACTGGTGGCCGAGGCCAGGGCTATGGTCTTGGGCTTGCGATTGCCCAGCAGATCATCACCGAGCATGGCGGCAAAATTACTGTCGACAGTACGCCTGGTAGTGGCACGACCTTTACGGTGGGCTTGCGCCTTGCTGGCAGGCAGAGTACGTAGTAGATAACGTTTTACAACAATAAAGAGACGATGGTGCTTAGGTATTGAGAGAATATCACTTTGTCTGTATGTCTGTATTGGCTTATGGCCTCATTACTCCTCTGCTTAGTTGTAAATGTCTGTCACTTCTTAATGAAGTTTCTCATATTGATGAGAAAAGACTATTTCTCTTAAATTGCACCAGTCTTGCAATGTCTCTTGCAGAGGAGTACAGAGTTGTGGCGTCAGTAATCATAACCTAATAAAGTTGGCTGTGAGTGCCAATTAACACGAAAATAATAATTGTATCGCCGTATTGTCGATAAATCGCTCTCACATCACCTGTGATATTAATACTCCAATAGCCAACAAAGCGACCTTTGAGAGGGTGAGTACGTAATTGTGGCGCATATGGATCCTTAATAAATAAGCGAAGGCGCTTATCGAACTTGGCTTGAACTGGCTGGGGTAGTAGGTGGTATTGCTTTTTAAATTTTTTATGGTACTGAATACTGATATGGCGCATTACAATAACCTACTTTTTGAGATCAGCTAAAAATTCTTCCGCAGAATCGAATGGCTTGCTCAAGTTGTCACCAGTTGCTATCGATGGCTCAATTTCGGTAAGTAGTGCTTCGAGTTGTGGTGTCATTGGCTCGGGGGCGTATAGTTCAATATGGCGAGTTGCAACGACTTGTGTGAGGTAGCTGTTAATTAACGCGCTCAACGTTAGGCCAGCGCTTTTTGCAACTTCCTGGGCTTGGCGCTTGATATTTTCATCTAATTTTATACTCGTTGTCACTGTACTCATAATACTAAGTATATATAAGATAGTATATTACGTCAAGAACAGTGTTCTTTTCTTGCATCCTATTAGATAGCACACTCGGACGAAGCTTATGCAAAAAGAGTGTGAGCTGAGCGCGAGAAAAGCGCGCGGCAATGCGATGGGTCTAGCAAGATTACACTTTAAGCTTCTTTTAACGCCTACTCCCTATACTCGAACCATAATAACGAAAGGAGTATGTATGAAAATAGAAGATGGCTTTGCAACGGAGGAGCGTAGTACATCGCCGACATCCTCATCGTCCACGCAGGTGCAGGCCAAAGGCACGACCAACCCTGGTTTGATCACAGCGGTGATCGGCGGCGTGATTGTGGCGGCAACGCTCGGATTTCTTGGTGGCATGCAGGTCAATAGCCGCAGCACATCGAGCCAAAGTGGCCCTGGTGGCCATGGTATGATGGGTGGTCAAACCAGCCAGGGGAATATGTCGCCACCAGGCCAAACAGGGCAGTCGGCGGGCAGTGGTGCTCAGCCAGGCGCACCGTCAAATGGAGCAAATACCACCACACAAACCCAGCAAGGCACCACCCAACAGACTACGCAAGATACGACCAAGAATACCTAATACTGATAATAAAACCACCTCTGATATGAGGTGGTTTTTTGGCTTACTAGAGTAAAAATTATTGTGGCAAGGAGACACCCTTTTCTTTGAGGGCTGGCTCGATGACGAGCTTGCCAAAGGCATCAGCGTCGGCCCACACTTGGCGCGCATCTGAACTGCCTGAGGTGGTGAGCTTGCCATCCTTGACATATTGATTGGTTACATTCTTGCCATTGACAAGAATAGCTGGTGTGGCGCTAGCAGCATTTTGAGCGCCAGCCAGGGATTTATCGAAGGCGATCTTTTTCTTAATCCGGGCACCTGAGCGGTCAGCCTCAGCGAGGTCGGTCTTGAAGCGGTTAACATCAAGGCCAAGCCCCTGTGCAGTGGTGGCGAAGTAGTTGGTGCGTTCTGTGCCATCGAGTGACTGCCACGAATTTTGTTCGGTGTAGAGCTTATCGTGCATTTCCCAATATTTGCCTTGGAAGCCAGCTGATTCGGCGGCAGCTGCTGCCGCGAGTGCATTGGGGTGGATGGACGAGAGAGGATTGTTGCGGAAGATGAGCTGCACGTGATCCTTGTATTTCTCAGTGACTGCCTTGAGTGCAGGCGAGGCCTGCGAACAGCCGGGGCACTGGAAGTCTCCATATTCGATGATTGTTACCTTGGGTGATTTGCTTCCGTGGGTGTGGTCGGCGATGTCGCCATTTTGGCTACTGGCGCTTTGTACCTGCAACGGGTCGACACCCGACAGATTGATCGACTCACCTTGGCGTGACAGCCACACGAGCCCACCTAAGATTGCGAGGCAGAGCACTGCAAAGATCAGCCATGATTTTTTTGTCATAAACGAAACATTCCTCCTTATTCTTGCATATTATATCGTGCCCGAGTGGCCGAATCAAGCTGACAGAGGTGCTGTACAGGCCAAAGCATTGAGCCGATCAGGGGAGTGCGCTACAATGATGGCATGGAAACGCTCATGATCACCATCTTTGCTATCTTTGTGATTGCCCTCATCCTGGCTGGTAGTGCATGGCCTGATATACCGCCAGTGAGCCAATACGAGCTCGAGCGGCGTCGCCAGCAGAATAATCGCACAGCGATCCACCAGTTGCGGCGCATTGCTGTCTATGATGATCTCGTCTCGCTCCAGCGCTGCGTGGTGGCGCTATTGCTGGTGCTGATGGTGATGGCAAGCATTGGGGCATTTGACTTTGGTGGTGGTGTGCTGGTTGCGCTCGCGGTGGCACTGCTCTATGGTGGTGTGGGGCGGATTGGCTGGGTGCACGCGATTGCCCAGCGCTTCTATAATGCAGTTGAGCCGAGCTTCGTGAGCTTTGCCGGGCGGTTCCCACGAGTGGTGCGCATTGTCCGTTCGTTTGTGCCGCCAGTAGAGACGAACCTTCGCCTGGGGTCGCGGGCTGAGCTTGAACATCTGGTGCGTCATGCTCGGCCATCAGTCTTACCACCAGTCGAGCGTGAGCAAGCACTGGGGAGCTTAACCTTTGCGCGTAAGACAGTTGAGACAGTCATGGTGCCGCGCAATGCTATCAAGACAGTCGAGCAAGACGCCATGGTGGGGCCGCTGTTACTCGATGAGTTGCACCGCACCGGGCATAGCCGCTTCCCAGTGGTGGATGGCGACATTGACCATATTATTGGTGTGCTACATACCCGCGACTTTATGTCGCTCAAGGAGGCGGTGTCCGCTCAGGTGCAAACGGTGATGGACCCAAACGTATACTACATCGACGGGGCGCAGTCGCTCGAGCAAGCCTTGGGTGCGTTTATTAAAACGCGCCAACAGGTCTTCATTGTCGTCAATACCTATCGTGAGACGGTGGGTATGGTGACGCTGGACGATTGCATCGAGGCCTTGCTTGGCCATGCTCCCACGGCGGATGATGACGAAGTGTATAGCCAGCCAGTGGCCTTGCCCGAGCCCACGCAGCCACGCGCCCTCCCTATGGGCGAGCAGAATGATGCCTGAAATTGTGGTATAATCTAACAGATATGACACAACGAATACTTGCCAACCAAACGCCGGATTACACCGGTCAAACCATCACTGTGGCCGGCTGGGTACATGCACGGCGTGACCATGGTGGCCTGATTTTTATCGACCTGCGCGACCATACTGGCCTGGTGCAACTGGTCGTCAGCCCTGAGCAAACTGCGGCCTTTGCCCTGGCAGAGCATGCTCGCGACGAGTACGTCCTGCGGGCCCGCGGCCAGGTGCGTCAGCGTGGTGAGGGCCTGGCCAACCCCAATATTGCCAGCGGCAGCATTGAGTTAGCCGTCAGTGAGCTAGAGGTGCTGAACAAAGCCGAGACGCTGCCCATCCAGCCCTTTAGCGAGACTAACCAAGCGAATGAAGACTTACGCTTTGCCTACCGCTACCTAGACCTGCGCCGCCCCAAGCTACAAACGATGCTGCGCCGCCGCGCCGATATGTACCGCCGCATGCGCCAGTATATGGATGAGCGCGATTTTATCGAAATTCAAACGCCGATTTTGGCGAATTCCAGCCCCGAGGGTGCGCGTGACTTCCTTATCCCCAGCCGCTTGCAAGAGGGTAAATTCTACGCCCTGCCACAAGCACCGCAGCAGTTTAAGCAGCTGCTGATGGTTGGTGGCGTGCCGCGCTACTACCAGCTGGCTGCGTGCTTCCGCGACGAAGACCCGCGTGCTGACCGCCTGTATGGTGAGTTCTACCAGCTGGATCTCGAGATGAGCTTTGTGGAGGATGGTGAGCAGGTCCGCCAGATGATGGAGCCACTGATGCAGCAGCTGGTGACGGACTTTGCTGGCAAAACACTGCTCGACCTCAGCAGCCTCCCAGCTGGCGATGGCCAGCCCATCCCGCGCATCCCGTACCAAACCGCTATGGAAACCTACGGCAGCGACAAGCCAGACCTACGCTTTGGCATGGAGCTAGTTGAGCTAACGGATGTGTTTGCCGACACCGAATTTGGCGTGTTCAAAAACGCTGAATGTATTAAGGCAATCTGCGTCACAAACGGCGCGTCGCTCAGCCGCAAGCAGATCGATGGCTTTACCCACATCGCCAAAGCCGAGGGCGCAGGTGGCCTGGCCTACATTACCTACCAAGATGGCGCGGCCAAGAGTCCAATCGCCAAGTTCCTGACCGAAGAAGAGCTGGCCGCTATCCAAGCCAAAACGGGGGCCAAGGACGGCGATGCAGTCTTCTTTGGGGCCGATACGCGCCCGGTGGTCAATGCTGTGCTGGGGCGGCTGCGTAGTGAGTTTGCCGAGCACTTTGGGCTGAAGGATCCGCAGGTGGTGGCGCTAGCCTGGATTATCGATTTCCCATTCTACGAGTGGGACGAGCACGCCCGCAAGCTCGACTTTGGCCACAATCCCTTTAGCATGCCAAAGGGTGGGCTCAGCACGCTGCAAGCTGCCCAGACGGATGACGACAAGCTGGCCATCCTGGCCGACCAGTTCGATATGGTGATGAACGGCTACGAAATCTGCAGCGGCGGTGTACGCAACCACAACCCGGCCGTGCTGTACGAAGTATTCGGGTTGCTCGGCTATAGCCGGCAGTATGTGGAAGAGAAGTTTGGCGCCATGCTGCGGGCCTTTACCTACGGTGCGCCGCCACACGCAGGCTGCGCCTTTGGCATTGACCGCATCCTGATGGAGCTAATCGGCGAGCACAACGTCCGCGAAACCCTCGCCTTCCCCAAAAACGGCAGTGGCGTCGACGTCATGATGGACTCACCCGCGCAGGTAGAACCTGGGCAGCTGAAGGAGTTGGGGTTATAAACAAACGAGCGATGGCTCGCTATCATTCGAATCTGGTGCAAATGAAACAAACGTGCACAAGGAGACAATGACCTCATGAGCTGGGATCTCACCGCAATCAAAACAAAACGTCATGTTCAGTCGGTTAGCGACCTGACGGAGGAAGACTGCGTGCTGCTCGAGCGTCAGCAGATGATTGCTGAGCTAGAAAAGGCTGCCAAAGCATGTGATGCGCATCTCGATACAAGCGATCCATCGTGGCTTATTATGCAGAAGAGGGAGTGGCTGATTGAATTTAGCCTGAGCAAACAGCCTAGGGAACAATTCATCACTATGGGGCTCTTCGTCAGAGGTAGCGAGGAGCCAACAGAAGTGTTTGCTTATCTCATTCAGGAGCTTGGCATGCGGCTGGTGGAATGGAGCACTGGCGAGTTCTTGGATCTATCAAAGCAGAGCAGCTTCGGGCACTGCCAGGAGTGGAGTGAGCGGGTGCTGACTCGAGAGAATAAGTAGGTACTACTGTTCTACGATCTACTAACCGTCACCGTTGCTGTGCTTAGAATAGTATAGAGGTGTGCTGGCGTGATAGACCGAGCAAGCATTTCACGCGTTGCTTGAGTGTTTGTCGTTTCGTAAAAGTGGAGTGGTATGGAAAAATACGTTGGATCGGTGGCAAATACCTTCGCCATGTGTGCGATTGCGTGACGATGCTGATGTACCGGAAAAGTGCGAAGTATATTTTCTACTAACGCAGTGAGCGATGATGGTACATTCTTTTTGATAGTAAATTGCTGCGCTACCGCATTGCCATCGTAGTAGGCAGTAAATGTGCCACTTTTGGATGGATAGATGGCCAGATCTTGTAGCCCATCACGGGCAATATCCAGCAAAGCTGGGTAGAAACAAAAGAAAGCGTGTGTTGCATCGTCGCTTGCGTCTGGTACTTCGATGCTGAGCGTAATATTGTCAAATACGTGTGGTGACTCAGTTATGCTCAGTGGGCTTGGGGGTGTGATGGTAGATGTCTGTATTGCGCCGTTGATGTATTTTGCTAATGCAGTGAGCTGCATATCAAGTGCGGACTGGTCAACTACTATGGTTGCTTGCATTTCTGCTTCAATGTGCCCAAGTACTTGCAGGATGGCCGCATGGCTTAATGGTTTGGTCTCTCTTAGTGCTGTTTCAAATAGTTGTTTGCTATGGGCAGTGTAGACTTCTAACTCAAAAAATATCGTAGATTCAATTGTTTGCCCGTGCACATTGCCGACAAACGCTCGACACAAACCATGATTTTCAAGAAGTGCTAGGAACCGCTGTAAAACCAGGTGTTCATACACATGGCATACATCATGATCGAACGGTAGATCATAGAATGAATAGAGATGAGTAATCATAATGTCATATCTAAATATATCACCGATGACAGGGATAGAGCCACCCCCCTCCTTGTAGTAATGAGAAGGGAGGTGGCAGCGAACGGCCTAGAAGCTCTTGTAGGGAGCCTTGCTGTTCGTGTTACCGCCACGCCCCATCCGCGGTGTGCTTGCCTTCGACGGCGTATCCTTCGGCGTGGGAGCGCTACTGTATGTCGTTCGCGGCGACGTACTGTTGCCGCTTGTGTAGCGCTGCTGTCCCGACTGAGACAACGAATCGTGGTGGTTCTTTCTGGTCATACCCTTCTGGGGGCGGCCAGTCGCCATATCTTCTCCTCGAAGATAGCTGCAGGGCAGGATTGCCACTGCACAACGAAACCGCATATGCGGCTAGAGCAATCAGGCTTGATGGCTCCAAGAACGATGATATATATATCGATTAGTTGTCAAGAAAATATAAAGATTACTTATCCTGTTGAGGTAATGTTGTTATATTAAATCGCTGATACTCTACTCCAACCTCTGCTGCCGCTGCTGTGCAAAGTGTATCAATCAATCCCTTGCCGGCGTCACTCAAGATAGCGTCATGAACAGGAAAAGCCAGGCGTGGCACGACGGCCTGCAAGAAACTACGTACCTCGGAGAACTTGAGCCATGGTGCGGCCACTGGCAGAGCGAGGACGTCGATGGGGCGCTGAGGCAAAGCGAAGGAATCACCAGGGTAGTAGATGCGATTGTTGATCAACACGGCAAGGTTGTGGAGGCGCGGAATGTTTGGGCTCACCACGGCATGCTCACCGCCAAAGAACTCAAGCGTGAATGGCCCAATCTGGAGCGTATCGCCAGGCACTGCGGCTGTTGCGTGGTGAATAGAGAGTGTGCCCTCTGGCAGAGATATCGTTGTACTATCTACGATGATATCATGAACACTTATAATCTCTGCTTCAGGAAATGCCTGTATAATACGCTTGATGAGCGCATGGCTACAATGGTCGGGATGCGCATGGGTAATGAGAACTGCCGCTACCTGCTGCGGCATAGCAAAATCGTCGGTGTATACACCCGGGTCGACGACCAAGCTCTGGCCGTCAATTGTAATAGTAAAGCAAGAGTGGGCGAATTTCGTTAGTGTTGTCATATATCTAGTATAGCGGAGAAGAGGGTGAAGCGATAGGTTGCTTCTTGCCGCGTGGTACTGGTTGAGAATATCTGACTGGTGTCAGTAACTAGAAGACTCCCTATAGTAAAGATACATATGTACGCTCAAAAATCGCTTCCCAGTGTGGGAGCTGAAAAGCTTAACTATGGCGTAGTAGCAATTTCTGATATTTCACAGACAGAATAGTAGGCAGGAGGGAGAAGGTCTTGAAAGCAAGCTAGGAAACCATTGTGATACCGCCAGAAATGTGGCATTATAGCTGTATGAATAAAACGATTCTCTTTGTGCCGGGCTTCCAAGAAGGGCGCGCCGACCGTGATTACGATACACTGATGAACCGCTGGCGTGCAATGGGCTACGCGGTAGAATTTGTACCAATCCAATGGCATCGCACTATGCAAAAACAGTGGTTGCAGACGCTACATGAGCGGTATCGGCAGTATGATCCAGCTGAGACTATTCTGGCTGGTTTCTCATTTGGGGCGTGTATTGCATTCTTAGCGGCGTGTGAGCAAGCACCAAGTGAGCTGTGGCTCTTCTCGCTGTCACCATCATTTGCAGAGTGTGTGCAGTATTGGTCTAAGCGTGACTGGCGCGTGATCGGTAAGCGGCGACTCGAATATGCTAAGCAGGTGAGCTTGGTAGCGACTGCGCAGCGCATCGCGTGTCCTGTGCAGATTTTCGTTGGCTCGGAGGAGCTTGTCAAATGGCCAGAGATGAAACTTGTCTTTGATACTGCTATGCAGCACATTCCCGCCGTCCATGGCACAGTGGTAGAAGGTGCTGGTCATGCGGTTGATGACTCGCGGTATGTGGCAGCAGTGTGCGACGCAATAGAGCGATAACTGTGGTATAATATAGGCAATTATGACGAGAACACACGACACCTTACCGCAAAAACCTGAAGAACATTTTGACCTTCTAGGGGGGGGTAAAAGAGAAGGTTCGCCACTTTGGTGTGGCTGCAATCAAGTGGGCACTTCATCGTGTTGAGGATAGCTATTGGAAGCCGGGAGACCCGATAACGCGCTTCACTGTGTTTGATGATAATGCAACCTACGATTTGTCAAAAACTGATGGGATTATCCCGAATATCAGCGAGACGACACCTGTTGATGTGATTGGTGGGACGATGACGGTATTTGCACCAGGCGAAGAAGAGAGGGTTTTGCGAGCACTACGTCAGGAAGACTAAAAGCAGCAATAAGCAATGGAGGAGCTACGCTAGCCGTTTCTTGGCTAGCGTAGCGTAAGTTTTATCGTATGTGCTTTGTCTCGACATCTTGCCAGTCGTTGTTGTGCCGGAGTTCGGCGTTGTCGCCAGCGAAGACCGCTTTTGCTTCGGTGTTGTCGCTCAGAGTCCAGAGAAACCAAGCGGTCATGTAGGCATCGCCATATTCCAGCACGTCTTTGTGGCCAACGGTCTTGCGCCGCGCGATGACGCTGGGTTTATCTGTGCTTAGGGCACGGAAGTTCTGCTGCAGGTCGCCCAGTGGGCTAATGGCGAGGTTGTCGCTTGGGCCAGTGCCAGCCATCATGTAGGTGGCTGTCTTGAGCTTGCTGGTGTCGTAGTGCCAGTTGTTGCCGTTTGCGGTGTCATGGCTAACAGCGCTAGCAGTGTAGAGGGAGGTATAGCGGTTACTATTGCCATATTTTGTCGCGGCATTGATAGCACCGGCTCCGCCTTGGGAATGCCCAGCAATACCGATCTTGCTCGTATTGATGAACCCCTTGATGGGGCTATCCTCTGCAGTATTGAGCTCTAGTGCAGCATCAAGCATGATCGATGTCGTTGCACCAGTGCCTGGCCAGCCATCCTCATTACCAATGACGATAAAACCCCAGCTGGCCAAATGCTCGAAGATTGGCGCATAAGTAGACGCGTAGGTAGCGGTACCATTAACCATTAGCACAAGCGGAAAAGTCTGGTTTGGAGTAGTGCGTTGCGGGGCATAGATATGATATTCTTTGATGGCTGTGCTATCGCTGCGATGAGTGTGGTGTGCGACGCGGTAGGGGCCTGGCTTAGTATAGCGTTGCTCTAGTGTACCACTAGGGCTCAATTTCGCAGCGTAACCCTTTGCCACGCCGTCATCGCCAGTGATACTTTGGTTGAGATAGTTCATATAAAGCACAAGTAGCACGAAGCACACGAAGAGTATTGCTATGATGATACCCAGAATTTTCAGAAGCTTTTTCGCCATCGGTATATCCTTATTCGGTTCAATAATACTAGTAATATTATCTACTATACACCGGGTGCATAGTAATGGCAAGGGAGAGTGATTTCTTTTTTACACGGTATATTTTGGTTCTGTTAGTAAGAGATCAAGTAGCTTTACCTCTTGGCTATGGCAATGAAGCGCCTAAGCATTGCACTCACAAGAGCCAACGGTATATACTGATGAGCATGTACGAACAAGAACTTCATACCGCGCAGCGGATCGCTCGCGAGGCGGGCGATATTATGCGCCGCTATTTTGATGGCGACCAACAGCGTCAGACCAAGGCGGATGGCACGCCGGTGACAATTGCCGATACAACAATCAACTCGCTGGTGATCCAACGCCTTCATGAGACCTTCCCGGACGATGGCGTCATTGGCGAAGAGGAGAGCACGACGGGCTATGGCCTTGGGCGGAAGTGGCTGTGCGATCCGGTCGACGGCACAAAGGCCTTTACCTGGGGCGTGCCCACAGCAATGTTTTCGCTCGCACTGGTAGTTGATGGTGTGCCAACCGTCGGTGTTGGCTATGAACCAATGACAGATCGGCTCTACTGGGCAGTGCGTGGCCATGGTGCCTTTTGTAACGGTACGCGGCTGCAGGTGAATTACCAGACGCTTACAGAGGGAGTCTTTGCTGCGTCGTGTAGCTATGCAAATATTCGCCGCCATGAATATTATGATAAGCTGATCGGACGCAAGGTGAGCACAGCAAGCATTAGTGGTGCAGTGGCCAAGAGTGTCCGTGTGGCTGAGGGGCGCTTCGTTGGGTATTATGCCGAGAAAGTGAATGCGTATGATATGGCAGCAGTGCATGTTATTGTTGAGGAGGCTGGTGGTAAGATAACGAGTGTATCGGGCCAGCCGCTTAATTATGCGCAGCCATTTCGTGGCGCGCTTGTGTCTAATGGTGTCGTACACGATGAGCTGATGGCAATAGTGCACGATGAGTGCTCATAAATACCGCACGCTACCAAATGGTATTTTGCGCTTCATCTGCGTGGCAATGCCGAGAGTATCGGCTGGCTGGACGGTGTGTGGGCCGTAGAATTGGTTGATCTCGTCGATTGCGGCAGTGAGAGCGTGGCGAGCTGATGGGTCGTCGAAGAGTGCGAGCTGTGCGTCTGTCTCGCTTGTGAGAAGATAACACGACATGCCAATCTCATAGGCGGGCAGTGGCATCGACTGGGTGAGTCGCTTGACGATATGAAAGAGCGTCGTGCCATCACATAGTGGATGCTCGCGGCGCTCGTGGTTGTGCCAGCGGCCTGTTTGATAACTTTTGGCATAGAGGCGCACACCACGGGCACGCACGTATTGCTGCCGGAGTGCAGCCGCGATATCTTCACACAGGACGTGGAAGCGGCGCAAGACTTGATCGTAATTGAGGTTTGGCTGATCAAGGACGAATTGTCGCCCGACTGTCTTAAGCGGGCGCTCATCACTATCTACCTCCCAACCGCGCAGCCGCTTATACCAGTCGCGTCCTGGCTTGCCATGAAACACCATGTGCTCGAGCGTTGCTTCGTCTGCGGCCAGAAAGTCCAGTGGTGTCTGGATACCAACCTGGTGGAGGCGCTTGCTGTAGCCAGTGGCAATACCAGTGAGGTCTTCGAGCGATAGCGTAGCGAGTATTGCGTGGAGATTATCTGCAGTGATGCAAGTCAGGCCGTCGGGCTTATTGATACCGGCAGCAATCTTAGCTAGCCAGCGGTTGGTGCCAATGCCAACATTGCAGCGCATGTAGTCGCCAACCTCGCTACGGAGGCGCTGCTTGATCTCCTGGCCAATCGTCAGTGCGCCGCGCGCCCGGATGTCAGGCGGGCTTTGGCTTAGGTCGATTACCCCCTCATCAATGCTTTTCATGGTGGCACTGGGCGAGTAGTCGCTGAGGATGGTTGCAAGTCGGTGGTAGACATAGCGATACTTGGGTGGATCGCTTTCTAGCGGAACAATATCAGGGCAAAGTAGCCGCGCTGCGGGTAAGCGCATACCGGTGTGTACGCCACGCGCTTTGGCTTCGTAGCTTGCGGTGACGATAGCCGCATGCTGGTTGCGCCGATTAACAATAACGACTGGTCGGTGGCGGAGTAACGGCCGAGATTGCTGCTCGATCGTGGCAAAGCAGCTATTAAGATCGATATGCATCATCAGTGGTGAGGCGGGATTGATATTGCTATGAGACATGATCGGCCTCTCGTGTGAGCCGCCACACCAGTGTAATACTGTCAAACTCCAGGCGGTAATCAGCCTGCTCATCTGTCACATCGAAGATATGCACCGTGCGTGCGCCGCGCTGATGCTCGAAGCCCAGGCCGACTCGCCGAATCGTCACTTCTTGGCCATTGCCGCGCCGAAATTTGACTGGCTGGCACGGCTGATGCCCGCGCCGAAAAATCGCTACCACCTCCACGACTTCATCAAGATACAGTTCATCATCCATTGTTCTTAGTATAGCGCATGAGCTAGGCACGGTCGATGAGTGAAAACATAGTAACAGAGGTAGAGCGTGCGTATACATCAAGTAATGTATTGCTATACTAGTACCCTATGTCACTCTCGCTTTACAAGAAACACCCTATGGAAGTGAGATAAAAACCAAACCTTTTACATAGGGTTAAAGGAAAATGATGCGCAGCTCTTACATACTGTATTGCCTCGCACAAGAGCATAGCGAAGACGAAGAAGAGGAAACTTTACAAAACGAACAGCGCCAGCTATTCTTGGCTAAGTTATCATAATAAAGCTAATGCAACAGAGCGGCGCAGCTCAGAAAATTATTTCTGCTTACGGCTCTCGATAAACATCATAATAAGCCAGATAATGACGACGATTGCTGCGAGCGAGAGTAGTCCGTTGATGATCCATGCGGCTAACTTCAGCACGGCACCAAATAGCCACGCAGCAATAATGACGATAGCGATTGTAAGAATAAGTCGAGATAGTTTCATCCTTCTAGTATACTATACTTATGGACACAGCACAATTTCAGGCCATGATATGGCACAAAGCCAAGCAGCTCTACCGCCCGATGCCGTGGCGCAGCCAGCCAACGCTGTACTATGTGCTAGTCAGTGAGCTGATGCTGCAGCAGACGCAGGTGGCGCGAGTGCTGCCTAAGTTTGCGGAGTTTACCGCTCGGTTCCCGACCATCGAGGCCTTGGCGGCGGCTCAGTTGCCAGCGGTGCTACAGGCCTGGCAGGGCTTGGGGTATAACCGCCGAGCCAAATACCTACACAGCGCGGCGCAGGCGATTGCTGCTGGTGCACCTGTTGCCACGCAGGCTGATTTGATGGCGCTACCTGGCATTGGTGCTAACACGGCTGGAGCTATCATGAATTACGTGCATCAAATCCCGACCGCCTTTGTAGAGACCAATATCCGCACGGTGTATTTTAACCACTTTTTTGCTGGGCAGGAGCGCGTGGCAGATAAGGGAGTGCTGGCGCTGGTGACGCAGACGATGGATAAAGAGCAGCCCCGCCAGTGGTTCTGGGCGCTGATGGATTACGGCGCTGAGCTGAAGGCGGCGGGTAAGGGTCAGCTTGGCACCAGCCGGCACTACACGCGGCAGTCGCGCTTTGCTGGCAGCCTGCGCCAAATGCGGGGCGAGATTGTACGGCGCATGGCACAGGGGCAACCACTGAGCGCCATTGTTCAGGAGCTGCATAGTGACCCGCGTTTTGCTGCTGCACTAAATGGACTACGGAAGGATGGGCTGGTATGAGTGAGTTAGTCCTCACGCGAGCAGAGGCTATCGCGCTATGTCACACGTGGGCGCGGATGCTTCGCCGAGAGTATACGATCGACACGCTGGTGAGTGACTATGGTGATGGAGTGCTTATGTCTGACCAGCTGGCCTATCCGCTCGAGATGCAGCCATGGATCACGCCAGAGGCCGAGCCGCTCCTCTCGGCGATTCGCGACCATGCAGTAGACGTCGATATTGACCACACCCGGCGAGCTGATTGGGAGAAGCTACTGGAGCTGATCGATCAGCTACCAAAGAGTGAGTCATGAGATATGTGGAGACATTAGCGCTAGATAGTGCGTAACAATAGCAGCCTTTCTAACCTATGACTTGCACCTAGCTTCCTATGCAGACAATGAATATCTAATAGGTATATTCATTTTTATGAAAGGTAAGGAATTTATGGTGAGAAAATAACCACATAACGAAGATTCAAGGCAATAAGACTCTTGACCACTCCTACAGCTGCACGCCAAGCCACCCAGCGAGCACTGTTCCAGCGCCATAGGCCAGGGCGGCAGCAATAGCACCGAGCGCGAGCGTTTGCAGGGCAGCAACGAGTGGATTCTCACCACCAACTTTGCCCTTGATATAGCCAATTGCTACAAAGGTGAGCGCCGTAGCTCCCGAGCTGATATAAAACAGTAGAGGATGAGCCGCGCTCGAGCCGCGTGCCAGCACATGGGCAAGATAGGGGATAACAGGCACACTACCAACAGCGACAAAGGCAGCAAAGGTCATGAAGCCGATGATTTTTGGCGAGGCGCGTTTGCTTGTACTCCGCGCTGACTCATCGTGCTCAGCACTGGCCGCGAGGTAGGCGCTAGCACCCATCGAGAAGCCATCGGCAATAAGGTTAGCTGCGCCCAGCACCAAGATAATTGCACTCGAGATACCCGCGCCAGCACTGGCTGCCACCACAGCAAAGGTTGTGACAGTACCATCGACTGCACCATAAACAAATTCAGAAATATAACGTTTGAGGACAGGTTTCATATTCATAACTTGGTTAGTATAGCATAGTGTGGTACAAACGTAAAAGCGAGCAGCCAGTGGAGATATGATGAAAACCACAAAATGGAGGCAATGGACGTCTCGCCACTAAGGAGAGCAATGAATGTCTGAACAGAATGTTCATTGTAATAGTGCGCAAGATAAGTATAGGGCAATAGATAAGCACAGACCTAGCTTACGGCTCGTTTGCTTGCTTGGGCTTGAGGAGGAGCTGATTGCGCTCGGCAGTGCGCGTCCGCGCCTCATCTAGCAGAGTGGTACCTTCTTGCGAGCTAAGGCTAATGATCCGCACATACTCACCATCGGTCTTGTCGTAGCCCGAGACAGCAACGAGGTCGAGTTGTTTGTCGGCATAAATGACGTTCTCTTTCTCGCCGCTGTAGTCGATTTTGTTAAATAGGCTTACATCTAGCAGCGCCGTACCGCGGCCATTGTCCCACGTGGCAAAGACACCAATGCGGCGCTGCACTGCATCTAGATCGGTTGAGTTAAATGGCGTATCTTTATCGATATACTCGATGATTGGTGCAAAGACCAGCGTATCGGCCTTGGGGAGGATCGTCTTGAGTGCGTGGTCGGCGGGTAGTGAGTACGCCAAGGCAAAGCGCTTGCGAAAGTCATACGAGAGTGGGTAGCGTCCATCGGTCGATGTGGTGCACTCGACCTGGAGGCGCGAATCGAGGAAGGCGAGCTCGGCGGGCGAGTAGATTGGTTTGTACTCCTCTGTTGTGGTAACCTCATTCGTTACTTGGCTCACTTTTGTATCTGCATCGGTGTAGACCATAGAATTACCCATAACAGTGACGGGGGAGGCGTATTCATTCACAGCGTCAGACTTATCACGCTTGCTGAGGCCGCAGCCCATAGCAAGCAGCTGCTGGATGGTATCGACAGCACAATACTGCGTTATATTGCCCTCGGCATCAGTGATGAGGCAGTCCATCACCATCTCGTGCCCCATGCCTTTGCCGAACTGCTTTTCCTTGCTGGGGTCGCTGTTTTTCTCATCTCTCGAGAGTACGTGTCCAACCTCATGACTGTATACGTTGCCACCAGTCTTGTTGCTCAGCACAAGCACCATCGGGCCGTTGCCGCCCTTGGCTTTGTCTTCGTCGGTGCTCTGGAAGGCAAGGCCGAGTACATCATTCTCCACACCTGCTGTGTTAACGGCCATCAGCATGAGTGAATGCTCACCATCCTGCACGTCTAGCTGCTCACGGTATTCTTCGGCAATTTTTTTGATTTGGTCGTTGGAGTAATAGTATTCGGTCGTGCCGTCTTCCTTGGTGCGAGTGCTGTCTGGCGCAGTGTTGCAGACAAACTCGGTTATGTGAAACTGATATGCATCGCGAGTTGTGCGAGTGATGCGGCCAGTGTGGACGCGCACTTCTTCGTATATTTCTTCGTTGGTCTTGCCAGGCTCGAAGCCAGCCGCATTAAGAGCCACAACGCCGAGTCGGACAACGACCGGCTGGAATGAATCATTCTCGTGGTCTTGGCACTGTTCTGCAGAAGGCTGAGGGGTGTCGCCGCTGAGTAGAGCACTCAGTGCTCCTAAACCAGCCGCTGCTAACGCCTCGCGGCGCGATAGATGTCGTGATGTTTTTTGACTGAGCCATCCGGTACAGCTTCTGGTTTCGAGCGAGTCATATTAGCCATATTATATCACTAAAGAGCTAAAAATGTCAAACTTTGCAGACTTACGCTGTATAGCTCTAGCCATCTACTGCTCAAAGTCTTACCTCATCCTTTTATTTTTTTGCTATTTTTCTTTTGTAAGCATAAATAACGCTGAGCACTCCCTCGAAAATAGTTTAGCTGTTCTACAGAGAAAAAAGTAGAGTAGTAGAGAAATAAACTCGCTCATACCAAGCGAGTTTATGTGTGCTACCAGCGTGAGGTGTTATTGCTGCTCGGCGGGTGCTTGTGTTTGCTGCTGGTTCTCGGTATCGCTATTAGTAGAGAAGAGTTGGAGGGATTCATCGCTCAGTACGTTAGGGTCAAAGGTACCATCGGCGATCTTGCTGCGGCGCTGCTGATACATCTTTTTGAATTCATCAAGCGATTCTTTAGTAACGCTGCCTTCGGTTTTGTACGTCTCGGGCTCGGCATCGCGAGCGGCTTGCTTGCGCACCTCCTGGAAGCCAGGCCGACTGAGATCAACCTGCGCTGCGCCACTGGTATTGTACATATCCATAGCGATCCACACCATGACACCTGCAATAGCAATCACCCCGCAGATCATCACCAAAAAACGGTGCTCGCGCATGGTGCTTAGCTGGTGCTCGAAGTCGAGTTTATTGGGCTGGTTGGGCTGGTTGCTGGGCACTCGGCACCTCCTTTTTGGCAGGGAATTGCTTGCTATAAAATACGTCGAACTGTGAACCATATTGGCTCAGTAGCTGATTGAGCCGCAAAGCGACATCGGCCACTCGTTTGCGTTGCTCGCGCACGGGCTTGATGCGATAGTAGAACTCGACTGGTTGGTCGGTGCAGTCGATGCGTAGCAGCTCAGATAGCTTTTCTTCGTATTGGCGATACTCGCTGCGGAAAGCAGTAAGCTGGGTATTGTATTCTACCGTCGTCTTGGCAAGCTCCACACCATCGAGTCGGTTGAGAGCGATGCGGCTATTAAGTGGTGCCATCAGACGGGTGGCAATCACCTCGTACTGCTGCCCTTGGTTGACCCGGACGAGCCCATCATTAGCGTGGATGCGCCGCAGGGTAGACTTGACGCGGACGCAGTTTTGTTTTATTTGAGTGAGTTGATCGTTGCTAAGCGGTGCAGCAGGCTCGGCATAGGCTGGAGAGCCAAGTGCAGCAGTAGCAATCATAACAACAGCAAGAAAAGTGCGCTTCATAGCTCCCCATTATGACGCATCAGAGGAGATTGGTCAAATGATTTGCTCTTAAAAATAATTACGTAATTACTGCTGCAATAAAAGCGATCAGTACTAACAAGATTGGTATTCCAAGACCTAGAATGAGAGCAATGTTGACACTATTGTTGATAATGATACTGTCGCGCTCGAGGCCATTGACGAGCTTGGCGAAGGGTGCGTAGGCTTGGATGGCGGCCCACCACCAGTCGTAGTCGTTGTTGAGGGCTTGTTCGATATTGTGGCCATAGAGAGTACCACCAATGCCAGGTGACACCGCGGCACCAAGGCCGGCCAGCAGCTGGGCGTTCGCTCCAGCAAAGTCGAACTGAATGCGCTGGCCATTAACCCATATAATGATAAAGCTTGCCTCGACCGCCGCTTTGGTAATCTGCTGCGGATCGATGTCGAGTACTACACCGATCATTTGATTTGTTTGGGGGTCAAAATCAACGGCGCGGATGCGATTGGCTGTCGTCCATTCGAGCACACAAGGCACTTGGCTAAAGATAGTGCGATTGCGATAGTGCGAGACGGGCGTTGCCATGACCAGTGGTGTACCGTCGAAAACGCTACTGTAATTGGCATCCATCATTACTGGTGCAGGCTGGGGAGCTGGCTGCATAACGAGAGGGGCGGGCTGCTGAGTGGGTGAGTGCTCAGTTGGCTGTGCTGGTGCTAGCTGCGCGAGGTTGCTCTGCGGCATTGGGGCTGCTGGCTGTGGCGCCGGAGCTGCTACTGGTGGCTGTGGAGCTTGCCACGCCATTGGCTGCTGTGGCTGTGTTTGCACTGGCTGCTGTGGATAATATTGTGTTGGCGGCATGGGCTGAGCCTGAGGCGGAGCTGCCGACTGTGATTGATAAGGATAAGAAGGAAATTGCTGATTCATGAGTGTATTATACTACACCGGTAGAAATACCAGTGTGGTAATCATCAAGGCTATCCGCTCCCTGGCACAGACTATAGCAGTAGTATGTATGCAGTGGCGCAGAGGTTATTTGTGCTTGGCTGGCGAGGCTGCACCGAGCTCGATGTGCTCCTTCTCAAACTCACGCAAGATCCGCCGCCGCATCTCGGCCGTGAGGGCCCACTGGTCGGATGGTTGGGTCTTGCCAGAGACAACAAGGCTAATCGACGACGCATTGAAGTCGCCAAGAATGTCGAAATGTGGTGGCTCGATCACTTTGTGCTGCCATTTTTCCTCACTAGAGATTTCTTCGCCAATCCGATTGATGATATCGCTGGCGGTACTAATGTTGGTATCAGGCGCAACGGTAATGGTGAAGTATACTTTGCTATAGCCCATTGTCTTGTTGATGACATGCTGCACGACACCGTTAGGGAAGAAGTGGACGTTGCCCTCGACGTCGCGGATCACTGTGGAGCGTACACCGATCCGCTCGACTGTCCCGCCAAAGCCATCAATCTCGATAATATCTCCTACCCGATACTGGTTTTCGCTAATAATAAATACCCCGGAGAGAAAATCTTTAACGAGTGACTGCGCGCCAAACCCGAAGGCGACACCAATGATTCCTGCGCTCGCAAACAGCGGCGCAAGAGCTGCGCTATTGAAAAAATGAGTAAAGATAGCATAGCCCGCAATCACCACGACAATAATGCGCCACACATTGGCGAAGAGCCCACCCAGCGTCTTGTGCCGCTTCTCGAGATCCTTCTTGGGTAGTGTTCGCTGATATGTGGTAACGAAGGCATGCCGCGTCAGCCACATCACTACGCGTGGCCCCAGCCAATACAGTGCAATCGCCACGATAATAATAATGATAATCTCTAGTGCAGTGATCTCAGGTGAGGTAATTGGCTTCATAATATGGTAGTATAACAGATGTGAATGATGAATTAAACCAGCTTGTGCTTACCTTGCAGCGTGGTGGCGTGGCAGTACTCCGGACTGATACCCTGTATGGTATTGTTGCCCGGGCAGATGACGAAGCGGCAGTAGCGCAGGTGTATCGTCTTAAGCAGCGTGATAGTAATAAATCACCCATCATCCTCGTGGCCGATGCCAGCCAAACTTATGTCGATGTGCCCACCTTACCGTCGCTTAACACCTCCTGGCCAACAAGTATCTTGCTCGATTCGCCCCATGCCCCGCAGTGGTTACGCCGCGCTAATGATATGCTGGCCTATCGCCAGCCGCAGCTGCCGTGGCTCCAGGCGGTCTTGCGCCAGACTGGCCCGTTGATCGCCCCCAGCGCCAATCTCGAAGGGCAGTCGCCCGCCCGCACTATTGCCGAAGCTCGTGCGTACTTTGGTGATGGTGTCGATTACTATTATGATGGTGGCACTGTGCCGGCTGATACGCCACCATCACGCTTAGTACGAGTGCTATCTGATGGGGTGGTGGAACGACTCAGGTAGGGCATAATAACCTGAGAAAAAGTTAGAAGCTTACCTAGTGATGTAAGTATTACAACATTTTTTAGAGAGATTCTCTTTACTCGAGTGAAAAACATGCTAGACAAATAGTGAGTTCTCATACCTCACCCAAATAACGTGGAGTGTGGGGTCACCCACGAAAGAGGCCATGTGATTCAGGTATAATAGACTTATGACGTATCTTGACCCTCAGCAATTTATCATTACTCGCAAACGCAAGAAATATCGCTTTGCTAAGTTCCATAACGCCACCAACTGCTACGAGTACGACGAATGGTGCCAGGCAGCGCCAGAGGTGCGGCAGAGTGCGACAGTGCTCGAGGTTGGCGCTGGCACCGGGATGTTTAGTGTGGAACTAGCGGCGCAGCACCCGGATGAGGTATTTGTGGCACTGGATGTTAAGGGTGATCGCTTGCAAAAAGGTGCATACACAGCGCTCGAGCGTGGCATCACCAATGTGCTGTTTGTACGGGCTCGGGCCGATCAGATTGGCGAGCTCTTTGCTGCTCATTCACTCAAGCAGCTGTGGGTGACCTTTCCTGATCCGTTCCCCAAGCGGCGTAGCGCTGGCCGGCGTCTTACTCACCCAATATTCTTGCGCCAGTACGAGCAGCTGCTACGGCCTGGTGGCTCGCTTTTACTCAAGCATGACGACCGCGATTTCTTTTGTTGGAGCCTGGAGCAGCTCGTTGCCTGTCAGTGGTCGATTTGTGAACTATCTTTCGATCTCCACGAGTCGTCACTACCTGATGAATACAAGACGCTCACCGCCTACGAACAGCGCTGGATGAGTGAGGGGAAAGCGATTGGCTGCGTGCGAGCGACGACCGGTAATGGCCAGTAATACCATTCCGTGGCAAGATTACATACTCACCTGACTGAGCTCTAGCATGCCGTGTTGCTGGCTCGCTAGTGCGTTATTTTTGTAGCGTTGATCATAACTAATATCTGTGCTGCACCACTCGGGAGGGCAGAATGTTTCAGCGCGTAGTGTCGCCTCGGTCTCGCGGCCACGAAACTCAACTTCAGCAGTGACGAGCTTTCCTTCAAGGTTGCCGTGGTAGATATCAAGTTCGATTGTATGCTCGTTACTATCAGGGTCGGTGTAGGGCACATAGTAGCGTGTTTTCTCGATGCGCTTGCCCTTGGTGAGTGGCCATAGCGAAGCAAAGGTTGCTTCATTAATAATGATATTTTGCTCATCTCGCACGACAGTACCGCCCGATTTTACCGTGAGCTCAAAACGTTGTCCATCACCAAAACGCCGGACGCGTGTCTCCGATCCATCACTGCTGTGCGCGAGGTAGCCCTGACTGATGTCGATATGATCATATGAGTCAATATCTGCTGGTATCTCATCAAGATTGACTAAAAATTTACGCTCAACTTCTTTGAGCTGATTAGGGCGCTCAGGGACGTGAGAACTCATCATGTCGGCAGATTTTTCTTGTGCATAGCATGTCTCAAAATGATAAGCGAGGTTTGCATACAGCTCAGCAAGCTCAGGAAATTCTGTGCCAAATCGCTGAGTGAAGCTCTCGATGAGCTTGTCGTGTGCTGCTTGCAGTTCAGCAAGATTTTTAATGCCATAGTCCTCTTCGACTACCCGCACCCCTTGCCCAACAATATCCATCGCTACTGGAAGAATCTTATCGACTGCTCGTACAAAGCGTGCTTCGGGTGTGTTTTGTGCTTCATAGCGCTCTAGCCCCTGACGCATAACGGGCGGAAGACGCTGTAATAATGTGTGGGCTGCTTGCTGCTCGTTTTGTTGTTTGATGGAAAGCTGCACAGGGGTAAGGTCGAACGTTGCGACATCGCCAGTGGCAATCTCGAGCAGCTCGTGGACAGTTGCAAATTGCTGCACCGTATCATTATCCAACCGCGGATAGAGACAGGCACGTAATTCTGGCGCAAGGGCGGCAAGCGACCAACTATGCTCTGCGTCATTCTCGCGCTCGCCACCGGGCCGGCGTGGCACGCGCACTACATCGGCCAAATCACAGCTTATCTCTATACTCTGCAGTGCAATATGGCACAGCTGACTTTGGACTGGTGATGGTGTGATACCTCGTTCGTGTGACGTGTGTGGTGGATAATTGTGTTCTGGCAGCCAAGTCGTTGGCGTGTGATTATATTGGTTATTATTGTGGTGACTATTGTATGGCAGGTTATTCATATCACTACCATAGCGTGCTATAGTAAATATGGATAGATAGGATAATTTGAGTCAAATATGTTTGAGCAGAATACGATTAACCACCATATCCAAAGGCGGATTCTCAGTGTGTTGTGCTATCGCAAGGTGGCTCGCTTTCGTGATCTGCGCCCGCCACGGGTGGATACCAATCTCTTTAGCTATCATCTCAAGGTGCTGATTCGTCACCAGCTTGTCCAAAAGGTGCCTGGTGGCTATAGCCTGGCACCGCGTGGTTTGGCGTATGTCGATCGGGTAAGTACAGACACTATGCTGGTTCGGACCCAGCCCAAGATCGTAACCATGCTAGTGGTGCAAAATAGTAATGGTGACGTCTTACTCCAACAGCGCACTAAGCAGCCCTACATTGATACCTGGACGCTCCCTTACGGCAAGCTCCATATCGATGATAGATCTATTCAAGCGGCGGCTCAACGCGAAGCAGCGGAAAAGCTTGGTACTGTGGATCTCGCATTGCAGCATGCGGGCGAATGCTACATTCGCGTTTGGGCAGGCAAGGCAATCCTCTCAACCACACTGGCTCATGTGTTTTATGGGGCGACTGATGATATCACTCCGCACGAACGGCTCGTCTGGGCGCGCCCACATAAGCTGGCGCAGTACGCGCTTGCACCGGCGGTGGAGCAGATTGTAGCGCGGGTGTTCTTTCGCGACCCGTACTTTTTTGAGGAATTTGACGACGTTTTAGATCAATAACAAGGAGGATATATGAAGATCGACGACTACGCACAGCAAGCAATCACCACCCTGAGCAGCGACTATGCCTATGGCGATGCCAATGCCCAGCTGATGGGTATGGTGCTGGGCCTAGGCGGCGAATCGGGCGAGGTGCTCGAGAAGTTCAAGAAGATCCTGCGTGACCAGAAGGGTGAGATAACAGAGGTAGACAAGCAAGCGATTATCAAAGAGTTGGGTGATATCTTGTGGTATGTGACGGCGGTGGCGCACCTGCTTGGCTCGAGCCTTGAGGAAGTCGCTCAGCGCAACAACGCCAAGCTCGCCAGCCGCCAACAGCGTGGTCAGCTGCGGGGTAGTGGGGATGATCGGTAAGAAATATAATACTTCAGACTGGTTGAGTATGGATGCACCCATTGATTATTACGACCGAAGCTTCGCAGCGATGTCATTGATGATAGCAGCTTCGGTCTCAGCTTGAGTGGCGCGCTGCACAGCGTGAACGGTGTGCATACCTGTTGCGGCGGCAGTGGCGATATTCTTCGTCCGATCGTCAACAAACAGTACGGACTCTGGGCAATGATGTAAGCCCAGATGTCCCAATGCGTGAATGTATGTGGCGGGTGCTGGCTTACGGTAACCTGTCTCGTAGGAAAGCAAACAGGGGTCGAAGATGGCTTCGTCGTACACATCACTCTGCCGTAATACTTCGGCATGCTCTGGGATGGTGTCGCTCAGGATGCCAACGCGTAGGCCTTGTGTCGCCAGGTGAGCGGCGTAGCCCATTACCTGATTGCGAATCGTGAGTGTCTCGCGAAAACCTTTGACAATGCTATCTTGCTGCGCATTCGTCGGGTGGTCGCAGCCAAGCTCACGCCAGAATGCAGCACGATTAGTCTCTCCGCTGCCGTAGCGATGAATTGCAGCTGGCCAACGCTGGTCGAAGCCATCTGGATTACCAAGTGCTTGGCGTACATCATTGGTCACATAATCATAACTGTTGATCAGGACACCGCCAACGTCGAAGAGGATTGTTGTGATTGCTGGTGGACGCTCCATGATTATTATGCTCCTCCTCGTCCAAGATGCTGCCGC
Organism: uncultured Candidatus Saccharibacteria bacterium; assembly: GCA_963519005.1. Lineage (GTDB taxonomy): Bacteria > Patescibacteriota > Saccharimonadia > Saccharimonadales > Saccharimonadaceae > Saccharimonas. The sequence continues at coordinate 48,250 of CAUQKK010000006.1, forward strand.
ACCCAGCCATCAATCGTGCCTGCGCCCATGCAGAGCACAAGCTTGCCCTCGGCGCGGGCAGTTTGGATGGCGTGCCACAAGGTATCATCGAGCTCGGCGTAGTGGACGTTGCTACGGTTTGTTAGTTGCTCAGTCAGTTGCTGTGGAGTGAGAATAGGCAAGGCTGGGTCTTCGCGGCTGAGGTAGGTTGGCAGCCAGTAGATTTGCTCGGCGCGCTCCATACAGTCGGTGTATTGCTGACGGATCTCATGCTGGCGGACATTTTGATGTGGCTGATACACCAGCACAACGTGGTCGGACAACTCTCGTGCCATTTGCAATGTCGCGGCGATTTCTACCGGGTGGTGGCCATAATCGCTATACAGCCCAGTCCCAAGCCGCTCAAAGCGTCGCTGCACTCCCGGGAAGGTATTGATAGCCGCTCGAATGTGCTCGGGTGAGCCAAGCCTGAGCTGCTTGCACGCCGTTGCCACCAGTGTTGCGTTTGCTCGGTTGTGGGCCCCTGCGAGGGTAAATTGCTGTACATCTTCATCTTCCAAGACACGCGCCCGCCGCCGTGGTGGCACAACGCCTGCGTCGGCATCGCGCTGCCACATGATGGTATATTCGCTCTGCTCGAGGAAGCGGCTAAAGGCATCGGTGTAATCCTGCTTGGTAGGGTAGGTATCCGGGTGGTCGTAGTCAACAGAGGTCAGTAGTGTGAGATGGGGGTGGAATTGCAAAAAGTTGCGGTCAAACTCATCACACTCATACACAAAGTAGCGACTACCTGGTACGTAATGGCCACTGGGACCAAAGCTTAGCGTGGTACCCACCGAGTAACTTACTGGCTCGCCCAGCTGACGCAGCGCCCACACCATCAGGCCAGTCGTCGTCGTCTTGCCGTGGGTACCCGCGATGGCAATGAGCTGGAGGTCTTTTTCGTTGATGAGATAAGTAAGGAGCTCGTCACGCTTAGCGGTATAGATGCCAAGTCGGTGTGCTAAGACCAGCTCGGGGTGATCGGGCGGCAAAGCTGCTGTATAGATAAACCAATCGATGGGGGTTTGCTTGTGGCGATAGGCTAGGTATTCGCCTGTTTGGTCTTGTGAGACGGAGATGCCACGCTGCTCGAGTTCTTGTGTCTCGAGTCCAACATGGCTATCCGAGCCAAGCACATGGTGCCCTGCATCGTGCGCCAACTCAGCCAATGGCCCCAGGCCCACGCCGCCGATTCCAGAGAAGTAGATATTCATACCTTCCATTGTACCGCCTCTGGCACAAAACCACCAGAGGTAGCTAAAGAGTGCGATCGCTCCACCTCGCGCTACTGGGTTCAATATTGAGGTTATGCTATACTAGAGCCAAAGCATAAGTGGGCATACGTAGGGTACATAGCATGGCAAACAAACAGCAAGTCAAGCGGTCGATGAAGCGACTCCGGCGCGTTAAGATGTGGCACCTGGTGCTACTGCTTATGGTGCTGCTTGTGCTGTCGGCAACCTTTTTGCGGCTCAATAATGTGGGGATGACCGAGCGGCGGCGGGCAGTTCTCTCGGCTGACAAGGCGGGTAATATGGAGCAGATTCGCCAGCGCATCGCTGACCTCCAGCAGTATTCCTCTGCTCATATGAATGCCGATACTGGCCCAATTTACCTGCAAGAGCAGTATAATCGCGACGTCAAGGCTGCGCTAAACGCCTCCATGAGTACCGCCAATCGCGCTGGCCAAACCGCCAATGCCAAGGCTGATGCAGTGTGTAAGCCACGGTTCCGCAGCTGGTCGATAGACTATGTGCGCTGCGTCTACGAGGAGCTTGGTAAGCTCAGTAGCGCCAATGCTGGCCTTCAGACTGCCAAAATGCCCGACACCAGCCTCTACCACTACAACTTCAGCGCACCACTATGGTCGCCCGACTTTGCTGGCTGGACGATTCTTCTCACTGGCGTGGTCATCTCGGCCATTCTTGGGCGTATTGTGGGGATGATTATTTTGCGGATTATGCTGCGCGTTCAGTATCGAGCAGCGAAATAAATAGCCAAAAAAATAAAAAACTACAACATAATTTACAACACGTACAACACGCAAGATGGCTTTGAGCGGGCGTTCGCTAGACGCTCCATAAAATTTATGCTTGACCCCTGTTTATCGTACAAAAATAGTACCAACATCTATCATACATAATAACCATAAGCAAAAAACAAAATTGCTTACCCTTAGCCGTTATCTCTGTAAAAAATCGCTATCAAAGTGTTGACATCCATTTTATGAGCATGTAGGCTAGGTTTTGTAAGATCAAATAGGAGGAGCACTATGGCTTACAAATATACTAGTTCGAATGGTACTACATACTACTTGCACACGCAAAAAGATGCGGTATTGCGCGGTGGCGTAAAGCGGACGATTTACTACTTTTGCAAATCACCAAACAACGGCAAGGGTGAGCCGTGTGACATGCCTGAGGGCTACTACGTGAAGGAACACTCACGCAACAAATTCCCCTTTGCTGCCAAGAAAGACGCGGCAAAGCCCGCCAAGAAGGCTGCTAAAGCAACCAAATAACCCGGACACTTGTATATGAAAAAAGACCTTTCTGTAACAGAAGGGTCTTTTTTGTTGGACTTAGTGCAAGAAAGGGCTACACAGCAAGTAGAGTATGAGATGAAGCAAGCCGCGAACCTATACCGCGTGACGATAACTAAGTTTGTATAGAGAAGGACGCTCTCGCACCGCTCAGAGCACCAGAGAGCGGCGCTCAGCGTGAGCTGCGGTTTTCTCTCGTTTTGCGCCGTTCGCAGCGAGAGGAGCATGAGAGGAGGTGTGAGCGCATAAGCTGCGTATTAGCAATTAGCTATATGACATGTTATGTATTGGTGCAGCGCTCCCCACATGCAGTGCCGGACGAACGCGCATTGGCGAACTACCACGAGTAGCTTTGCCGAGACGTTGGCGCACTTGGCCATGCAAGACTGTCCCTGAGATAGCGCTGCCATCAATCAATGCTTCACCGGCAAAGAGTGTACTCGTCCAGCGCTTGCGTTGTTCACAGTCTGGTGCTTGGAGATTTTGCAAGACGAGCGCACACCATAGTTGCCGGGTCATCAGTTGGCGCGTGTCGGAGCCGTTGACGGTGTATATATTCCTGGGCTGTGCGGTGATATCGTTGTAACTGCCCATTGCTAGGCCAGCATCAGAGATAATGGTGACAAAGAGTGTCCAAGGAGCTGCAGGGTCAGTATGGTCAGCGCCAAGAGGAAGACGCTCGTCGACGAAGTCTGGCTTGGTTATCTCAGGTTGGCTGCTGCGGATATGTCTGCTTTGAGATCGGCGCACATCAAATAAACGGGCGTGCGGCACTAGGAGTGGGCCATAGATAGCCTCCTCAGCGAAGGGGTAGCTCTGGAAGTGTCGTGACAGATCGCTAGATAGTGTCGCAACCGTATCCCAGACTGATATGTCAAAGGCACTCCGTAGATAAGCTTCAGTTGGTACAGGAATACCAGCTTCGGTTAAGGCACGAGCAATTGATGAGCACTGGGTCCAGCCACTGTTGGCGAGTTGAGTGAGCATGACTGAATGAGACATATTCCTCCTTTGCTGGCTAAATATTATGACGACGACATATCAACGACTGCCATACCTGGTACGAGGTTGCGCTTGTCTTCAACAATTTCCACCCAGTTGCCGTTTGGGTCTTTGATGAAGCAGTAGCGAAGGCCAGTTCGTCCCATGACAATGTCAGTTGGCTCGCTCCAGCTAAGGGCTGCTGCGTGAAACTCATCGAGATTATCAACACTGAGGCCAATGTGCTTGACGCCGACTGTTTCGAGATCATTACCAATTGCTAGCTGTGCTTGTGGTTGATGCGTATTGTGGGCATAGGCAAAGAGCTCGAGGATTACACCACTGGAGTCTATCAGCTGATGAATGCTCAACGTACCATCTGGTGCATGCCACACAACTGCCTCAGTGAAGCCAAGGCGCTTGTAGAACTGGACGCTTGCAGTAGCGCTGCGCACTGAGAGCGCGATGTGATGGAGGACGGGCATGGTGGTTATTTCTGCTGACTCTTTTGATTAAGCTGCACTTGAAGGTCAAATACTTGCTTACCAAGCGAGTCGACTGCGCTGTGGTAGTTGTTTTGCAGTGCTACGGCCCAGCCGATAAGCGACAAGAGGCCGATGGTAAGTACCGCTAGCCATACAATAATGATTTTATCGGATAATTTTTTGTTCTTCATAGCCGTAGTATAGCAGAAGGTAACGACTATATGAAATGAAGTTTTGCAATAAGCAATAGTATGATGTTGCTAATATAATCGTAAAATTCCTAATGATTACTCCAACCAAGCTGCAAGGTTATTGTCTGCTGGGTCTTGAAGATAAAAGCGCTTTTACTGTAGCCAACTCCACAGCATCTCGGTCTGGAAGCTCGATATAGTTTACACGGTTAGTTGTGTTGCTCATAGTCCTATTAATACCGTTTGCGCGTACTAAAAACACGCCACTATGGGCGTGCTATGACTAGTCTTTGTAATGGTGGGGGCGGCTGGACTTGAACCAGCGGCCAACAGGTTATGAGCCCGCTGCTCTGACCACTGAGCTACGCCCCCAGATCCACTTGCCACATTATACCGTATTGTTGGCGTATATGCTACTAGTAGTCGAGTTTACTAAGGCTCCGGACGCCTTCGCCAGCAGCAGCGGAGCGCCGATCAATGCCTTCTGGTTCCTCTTGCTGTGGTCTATTTCTACGCTGAGCGGCGGTTTGGGATGGGTGAGTGGCTTGTGCTGCTTCTTTCACTTCGCGGCGGATACGCATACGCTTCAGGACAATCTTGTCGAACTGCGCATCACGATTGGTGCGTGCCTCGGCATACTGCTCTGGTGTCATCCCGAGTGACTCTGCAATAGCAATGTCAAGATCATACCAGGCTGCGGCACGTTTCTCTTTGAGTGTTTTGCTTCGTGGGTGCTGTGCAACCTGATGATCGTAGCTATTGATGATTCTTTGGAGAGCGTAAAGGTCTTCGCGTGTTGGCGATGTGGGCCGCTCATGAGGTGATGATGTCTTAATCTGCTCTTGAGGTAAGGCGTCTGATATGTGAGAGGGTGCTGGCAATCCATCATCCTCTAAGTCGGCTAAGAGATCACCTTGCTTGCCGTTTTTTTGTAGTAATAACGCTGCACGTCCTAATATTGCAGCGGCGGATCCTATTACCGTTTCTGGTGGTGCTGAAGACTCTAGGCTGCGTTGTTGAGTAGCCTCTTGAGAGGGTTGTTTGTATGTCATCTTGCATTGGTTATAGCACAGAGGTCGATACCTGGCAAGTCTATCGTACCAACTCACCACCCCTCCAACATAAAAAGCAGGCCCCGTATACTGTAAGATGTACTACCAATTTACAGAAAGGAGACCTGCTATGGCCTATACTGTAAGCCTCTGAGCGAAAAGAGAAAGGCGTTTTGCCTTTATCTTTTTTGAGGAGGTGCCGCAGTATACCTTAAGTATTCTACCAATCCTAACCTACCAAAAGCGAGAGCTACTGCTATGCGTCTGTTAGTTGTAGACCAGCTACCTGTCATGGTCGTTGCCAGAAAGTGTGGTGTCCATCGCAGCACCATTTGGCGCTGGAAGCAGAAATGGAATGCTCTCAATCGGTATGTCCAGATGGACAATGGCAACCGTCCGAACAGGCAAGTCAAGACAAGGAGCGGTATCTCTTGCTTTCGGTTAGCTGCTTGTCGTTGGAATATACCAACCGATTCGTCTCGTCCACACACAAGTCCTCGCGCAATCTCGGACACCATAGTGCGTACTGTGTTAGCAGTGCGCACGCAGCTGCAGCGCTGTGCTGAGGTGGTATGGCACTATGTGACGCATACGCTAGGAATGACTGTCAGTTTGTCTCGTGTTCGCCGCATTCTTCGCCGCCATCACTGCTTCGACGACGCTAGAAAGCCACGGATTAGAAGAAATAATCCACATCGACCAAGAGCGATCGCCCCAGGCAAGCTTGTCCAAATAGACACGATCCACCATGTCGATCCACACACTGGCAAGCGGTTGTATTACGACACGGTTATTGACCTCTTTAGCCGTCTTGCCTACGCTGAGTCACACACCAGTTTGCGCCCTGGGATCGCTGCGGCAGTCGTCCTAAGAGCACAGGAGAAATGGCGTAGCTATGGCTTTACAACAATCTCTTTGGTGCAGTGCGACAACGGGCCAGAGTTTGGAAGATACTTCGCGCAAGAGCTAAAACGAGCCGGTATCCAGCTACGCCATAGTCGCCTCGGCAGACCGAACGACAACGCCCACATTGAACGATTTAACCGCACGCTGCAAGAGGAATGTATTGGCCATGTCTGGCGGAGACACATCTCACTTGGCTGCCAGCGTCAAACCCTTGCTTGTTATATTGACTTCTACAACAGCAAGCGCATACACTTAGGCATACAGCTGCGGACACCTGCTGGGATGTTGCAAAGGTAGGGAGATTTGTACGGTCTATGAGCGATTTTTAACCAAAATTGTGGTGTGTAGCGTGTTTTTTTGCTGGCCGCAGCTTTTGCAGCAACTGCACGGTCTACGGTATAATAGAAGCCTATGAAGTTTGTGTTCAGCGACACTACCAAGCGCCACATCATCTACAAGATCAAGCATGATTATCTCCAGCTCAATACCGTTGTGCTGGCGCTTGCGCTCGTGATTGCGACATACCTTGCCTGGCAGTCGGTGGCACGTCTCCAGCAGAACTATACGCAGCAGCGCGAGCTAGAGACGAAACGGCGGCAGCTCGTCCTCACCGAGCTTGAGACGCAAACGCTGCAATACCAAAAGAATTTCCGCGAGAGTGACGAATATAAAGAGCTTGCTGCTCGTGAGAAACTCGGCTTGGTGGCACCTGGCGAGAAGGTGATTGTGCTGCCCAAGAACAGCCCCGAGGCACACGATCCACCAACCGACAAGCCCACTAACCCCGATACACAGAGTAGCAACTTCGAGCAGTGGGTAACCTTCCTCTTTGGTGGTGCAGCCGAGCAGGCTCAGCAAAAGGATAAATAACAAGCGGGGAGCGGAAATCTTGACATTCAGGTGGTAAATCCTTGACAATCGGCATTCATCACTGGTAGAATAAGAACCGTAACGCGGGGTGGAGCAGCCCGGTTAGCTCGGTTGGCTCATAACCAACAGGTCGCAGGTTCAAATCCTGCCCCCGCAACCAAGGTAAGGACCCTACCACACGGTAGGGTTTTTGCTTTGGATTATCTTGGGAAGGTAGAGATGGAATGAGGTTAGTATCAACCTCAAAACTATTCTTGGTGCCTTTACCGCTGGCGTCTAGTAGAGTGTAGTTTTCGTTCAAATGAGTGGAGATTTTTTACTGGCTCATGGGCTGGTAGGTACTGCTCACGCCTTCAATACAGTCAGCGGCTATTGTCTCTACCGTGAAGACCAAAAGACAAAGAGGGTGTAATGTAAGTAATGCAGACCTTCAGAGGTGGCACACAAAGTACGATACACAAAGTTTCTTAGAATAAATAGTAAATAACTGGGGATAAATAAGGTAAAAAGTAAATTAAGAAACAATTTGTTTGCATTTTGTTCGTATATATGCTAGGATCGAGGTAGGTCGATAATGACAACACAAAAAAGAGGGTAGATATGCGAAAAAAGACGAAAGAAACCATACTCGCCACCTGGAATCGGTCGCGCAGTGTGGCAGAGCTGCGGGCATTCATTGCCGCGCGCCACAGCAAATTAGCAGAGGTAGAACTCTAAACGATCGAAAGCACCTTGGGTGATGCGCCTGAGGTGCTTTTGCTCATGGGGGATGATGCACGTGATGAGTGATTGAGCACTCTGCACTCCATTGCACTCTATCCTCGTTATGTCTTTTTTGTCTCGACCCCAAGATTGAATATTTCTTTATGGTATTCACTTATACACTGGATCTAGGTAGTGATCATAAGCAAAAAACGGCGCACTTATCGTACGCCGCCTATCATATCTGGTAGCACCGACTGGGATCGAACCAGTGACCTCAGGCTTATGAGTCCTGCGCTCTAACCGGCTGAGCTACGGTGCCAAACATGACGCATTATAGCAGAGAATTGGCAAGAAGGCTAGAGCTCAGGCGAGTGTTTTGGCGTTCTTTTTTGCCCAGGCCAGTGGTATAATAGAGAAAACGCCCAATCAGGAGTTAAGGAGAACCACCACATGATACGACGACCACGCTACGATTATGATTTGTTGGTGCTGGGTAGTGGTGCAGCTGGCAGTACTGCAGCTTTGGTGGCGGCCCGGGCAGATAAGAAGGTCGGGTTGATTGAGGCAGACACCTTTGGTGGTGGTGCGCCTAATTGGGGTGATATCCCTGTCAAGACGCTGCTGGGTGTGGCACAGCTCTATAACCGCATCCAACAGGGCCACCAGTTTGGGCTCGATACATCGCGAGTGGATTTTGACTACCCAGCCATCCAGCATTGGAAAAATACAGTAGTAGAGCGGACTGGCGCGGGCGATAACGAGCACTATTATAACCAACAAGGGATTGATACATTCTACGGCAAAGGTGTCTTACGTGACCAGCACACTGTAACGATTGGCGACCATGAAGTAACAGCAGGGCACATTTTGATCGCAACAGGGGCACACGTGACCCAGCCAGCGATTGCGGGTATCGAAACGATTGACTGGCTGACACCACGCACCGCCCTCAAGCTGAGCCGTCCGCCGCGTAGCCTGTTGATCATTGGTGCGACGACGACGGCGATTGAGCTAGCGCATTTCTTTGCGACCTTTGGTAGTACGGTGTCGGTGGCAGAGCAGTCATCGCGCATTTTGCCGACTGAGGATGAAGAGGTAAGTGAAGCAGTGAGCAGCCTCTTGCAGCGCGACCAACCACTGTCGGTTCTAACGCAAACGACGATTCGCTCCCTCATGCGTGGCCCAAGTGGTAATGTGATCGTCCAATATATCCGTGGTGGTATTGAGCGGACGATGGAAGTAGAGCGTGTTTTGGTAGCAACCAAGCCAGAGCCAACCATTGATATTGGGCTTGATAATGCTGAGGTAACGTATTCGTCCGATGGCGGTGTTGAGGTCAACCAATTCTTCCAAACCAACGTGCGGCATATTTATGCGGCGGGCCATGTGCTAGGTAATGATGTGCCAACCCACACCGTCTTGAGCGAGGGCCGACTAACAGCGCACAACATCCTCCATCCTAAATCGCAAATGACGCTCGACTACGAGTTAGTGCCGCGCGCTACCTTCATTTATCCAGAGGTAGCCAGTGTGGGCTTTAATGAAGATGACTGTATCAAGCGTGATCTCAAGATTAATAAGGTGTTGGTGCCGCTCGGGATGATTGCCCGTAGCAATACAAGTGACTTCCGTGAGGGGTTCGTCAAGCTGATTAGCGACAAACAAGGGGTATTGCTCGGTGGGACGATTGTTGCTCCGCGTGCTAGTGAGCTCATCCAAGAGGTCACTCTCGCCATTAAGCACGATCTCACTGCTGAGCAGCTAGCAGAGCTTCCACATGTTTTCTTAACGTGGAGCGAAGCAGTGCGGACTGCGGCAAGCAAATTATCCCGTAAGTAGAGAGATCTGTTTTGTAGCTGAGGCATTTTCGCCTTCTTAGTTTTGGCTGTTTAATAATCTAGGAGTTTGAGCTTTTAGCTCGACACTACCGGATTAGTTTTTTATTCTCTGCTACTTCTGAGAGTAGAGCGGTATAGAGGAAAAGAGTGGAAATTGCTAAAGCCTGAGCAATTAGGAGAAAAAGGGAAAATTGAATATACTACCGCATTCTTCATAAAAACAGATAAGATTATGGTGTAGATTGTATAAAGCGTGGCCTAATGCTTTGCAGTATATGACGAAAGTTGTGACCACATTGCGAGACTTTAGAGTTTACAAGAAGCTCACTGGTGAAGACTCTGCCACGCTGGCTTACATCGGCGTGTTGCTAAAATAGCAAAGAGTATCCACTTTCAGCTCTATTTAAGCAAGGCGGGGCATACTACCCGTAGTAGCACACGCTACCTCCTCCTCTATTATGCAAGCCGCCGTTCCTCCTCCCGGGCGGCTTGTTTTGTGTCTTATGCCTAGCATATTGCGCATAATAAAACTAGTATTTACTCCTCTTGGCAAAATGAATATACTATTGCCATGGCATATCTTGTTGCAGTGTCTGGTGGTGTGGATAGTGTAGTGCTCTTGGATGTGATGGCGGCGCAGGCGACGGAGCCGTTGATTGTGGCGCATGTCGATCATGGGATCCGGGGTGAAGCATCGGCGGCGGATGCGCGCTTTGTGGCAGCACTGGCGGCGCGCTATGGACTACCCTTTGTGTCTACCCGGCTAGAGCTTGGGCCGAATGCAAGCGAAGCAGCAGCGCGAGAGGCTCGGTATGATTTTTTGCTCGATACAGCAGCGCAGTACCAAGCACCAGTGGTAACAGCACATCACTTGGACGATTTGGTAGAAACAGTGGCGCTTAACTTAGTACGTGGAACGGGATGGCGTGGGCTGGCCGTACTGAATCGCCCTGGGGTGGAGCGGCCACTACTGGGCTGGCGCAAGGCAGATATCCGCGCCTATGCATTGGCTCATCGCCTGGAATGGGTAGAAGATGAGACGAATGCGAGTGACCGCTACACGCGCAATCGGCTGCGGCGCTGCATTCAGCGGCTCCTCACGGCAGAGCAGGCGGCGCAGATTACCTCGCTGCGGGATCGGCAACTTGCGCTGCGTCATACGATTAATGATGAAGTGCAGCACCTCTTGCCGCAGTTTGCGGCTGAGCGCTATGGATTTATTATGATTGACGAAGCAAGCGCTCAGGAACTATTGGGTGCGATGATCATGTGGGCAGGTGCGCCGCGCCCAACCCGTCCGCGGCTTGAGCGTGCGGTACTAGCCATCAAGACTGCTCGTCCAGGCAGCCACCATGTGGTGGGTGATGGAGTGTATTTACAGTTTAGCCCTCGGCAATTCACTGTAGAAGTGGTACAATAGATCAGATTACTGTGTGAGAATGCAAGCGAACGAAAGGAGTGAGTTCCCTGATGAATAAAAAACCGTCGAAAGCGACCAATGCCCTGCGTCTAGGGCTGTTTTGGGCGATTGTGGTGCTGGGTGTGCTGGCATTTTGGGCGATTAATTCGCCGCAGGCCAACCTCAAGGAGGTGCCGCTCTCGGACGTAGTGAACCGGGCAAATAATGGCAAAATTGCTAAGATCGAGATCCAAGGCAATGAGCTGACTGTCACGCCTAAAGGCCAGTCTAAGCCGACCGAGCGCAGCCTCAAAGAGAATGGCACTATCTATACCCAAGGGCTCAAGCACGACAAAACAGAGGTAAAAGTGCAAAGTGAGTCACAGACGGGCTTATTGTTTTGGAATCTCGCACCAATTGTCCTGTCGGTCGTATTGTTTGGCGTTCTCTTTATGTTTATGATGCGCCAAGCCCAGGGGCAGAACAGCCAAGCGATGGGCTTTGGCAAGAGTAAGGCCAAGCTGTATGGTCTTGATAAAGAGCGGGTAGTATTTGATGACATTGCTGGTAACGAAAACGCCAAACAAGATTTGCAAGAGGTGGTGGACTTCCTTAAGCACCCCAAGAAGTATCAGAGCCTCGGTGCTAAGATTCCTAAAGGGATTCTCCTTGTTGGTAACCCTGGTACCGGTAAAACGATGTTGGCGCGAGCGGTTGCAGGCGAAGCTAACGTACCGTTCTTTTCCATTAGTGGCTCAGAGTTTGTGGAGATGTTTGTTGGTGTGGGGGCAAGCCGGGTACGCGACCTCTTTGCTAAGGCCAAGAAGAATGCGCCAGCCATTATCTTCATTGATGAGATCGATGCCGTGGGACGTAAACGTGGCTCTGGCATGGGCGGTGGCCACGACGAGCGCGAGCAGACGTTGAACCAGATTTTGGTAGAGATGGACGGCTTTGAGGCTGATACAAACGTGATTATCCTAGCGGCGACTAACCGAGCCGATGTGCTCGACCCAGCACTGTTGCGTCCAGGCCGCTTCGACCGCCATACGACGATTAGCCTACCCGAGCGCAAAGACCGTGAGGCAATCCTCAAGGTGCACTTCAAGAACAAACCAACCGATGCGTCGGTCGACCTCGACAAGCTTGCTGCCAAGACAGCTGGTAGCAGTGGTGCCGACCTCGCGAACATGGCCAACGAAGCAGCAATTATCGCCGCACGCCGTGGCAAGAAGACGATCACCAACCAAGACCTGACCGAAGCCTTTGAGAAGGTGGCGATTGGCCCCGAGCGCAAAGCCAAGGTAATGACCGACCACGAGAAGGAGCTCACGGCGTACCACGAGGCAGGTCATGCCATTGTGGGACATGTCTTGCCTGATAGCGATCCAGTGCATAAGGTAACCATCATTCCGCGTGGTGGCACGGGCGGCGTGACATGGTTCTTGCCACCAGAAGACAAAAGCTACACCAATGTATACGAGTTTAAGGATATCCTGGCCCGAGCGATGGGTGGGCGCATTGCTGAGAAGCTGATCTATGGTGATGACGGCATTACAACTGGGGCAGGCAGTGACCTACGCAAAGCGACGGAGATTGCCCGTGATATGGTTATTGAGCAGGGCATGGGTGCAAAGCTCCGCGACCAAGTCTTCCATGAAGATAACGGTGGTATGGTGTTCGATAAGATTACTCACGAGCGGCCATATAGCGATGCGACTGCTGAGGCGATTGACCATGAGGTAGAGGCGCTTATCAAAGAAGCTTCTCGCCGTGCTGAGATAGTTCTCTCGCACAACCGCCCAGCGCTTGAGAAGCTCAAAGATGAGCTGCTTGTTCACGAAACACTCGAAGAAGACGAAGCTAAGGCTGCAATGGCAGATGCCACTTTGCCAACGGAGGCCAAGCTCCACTAGGAGCAGGGAGGTACCAGTGGCACATGGAGCAAATCGTCGGCGTGTCCGCTCAGTCGTCGCCAAAGCAAATAGCAAACTAAACATAAAGAATGCTGCTGCCCTACTGGCAGGCTCAACGCTGCTATCGAGCGTCTTAGGTATGTACCGCGAGCGGCTCATTAATGGCATGTATTACGACACCTACAAAGTAGGTGCCGATGCCTATACCGTAGCCTTTACTATCCCCGATTTCATGTTCTTTGTGCTGGTGTCTGGGGCGCTGAGTGTGTCCTTTATACCAGTGTTTAATGAGCGTCTAGCGTCCGGCAATAAGCAGTCTGCCTGGGATCTGAGCTCGAGCTTGATCAACTTCTTAGCGCTCACGACCTTAGCGGCGAGTATTTTGATTATGATCTTTGCTGAGCCGCTCGTGAATGTTGTGGTGGGGCCGGGGCTCAGCGAGTCGGGGCGGAGCCTGGCGGTGAGTATGATGCGCGTGATTGCGGTTAATCCATTCCTCTTTTCTATCTCCACCGTCATTGCGAGCATGCAGCAGGCGATTGGACGCTTTACCTTCTATGCGCTGGCGCCAACGATCTACAACATTGGCATCATCATTGGTGCAACCTTCTTTACGAACGGTATCAATATCTTTGGCTGGCAGGTGTTTGAGGGTGGCATTATGGGTGTGGCGCTGGGTGTGGTGCTAGGCTCAGTGCTGCAGTTGATTGTGAGCTCGATTGGCCTGCTGGGTTTAGATTTCGACTATCGCTTTATGATCAAGCGCAAAAACAAGAGCTTTCGCCAGGTGCTGCGCTTGCTGCGGACGCGCTCGCTCGACCAAGGAATTGACTACTTCAATGGCCTCGTGGAGACAAACCTCGCTTCGCGTATGGCCGACGGGACGGTCCGAGCCTACCAGCAGGCATCGGCATTGTCATTGATGCCTGTGAACTTGATCGGCGTGGCGATTAGTAACGCAGCTTTCCCGCAAATGACAGAGCACCTGGGGGCAGGGCGCGAGGATCTCTTCCGCAAAGAGTTGCAGGTGATGATCCGGGTGATTATTTGGTTGGCATTGCCAGTGGCAGTCATTACTTACTTTGCACGGGGCTATGTGGTGAGCTTTATCCACAACGGGGGTGACCCAGTGATATCCGGTTTTCTTGGGGTACTGGTTTTGACGATATTTTTCCGCACGATTTATCATATTGCGGCGCGTAGTTTCTATGCACAGCAAGATACCAAGACGCCGCTCTATATCTCATTCTTTGCGATTGGGTTTAATATTATCTTGGCGATTATCTTGGTAAACCTCTGGTCGAAGAACCAAAATCCGGGCTATGGCCTGGCTTGGGCGCAGTCTATCACTGCCGTGGTGGAGGTGATTGTCCTCTTCTTCTTCATGGGGCGGCGCATGCCGAGGCTGTTTGACCGCAGCTTCGTCAACAGCATCTACAAGATGGTCATTGCTGCAGTGCCAACTGGTTTGGCTGCCTACCTGAGCGTGGTGATGATCCCCTTTGGTACAAACGATAAGAGTTTCTTCCTTGCCTTCCCCAAGTTTATTATGATCACGGTGGTGAGTTTTGCGGTTTATATATGGTTCAGCCGGCGACTAAGGCTTAAAGAGGCCGAGCCAGTGCTTAATCGGTTGCGGCAGATCTTCTTTGGACGGATTAACCTTGGCTGGAACTGGAAACGCTAGCATATGGAACATATCCGTAATTTCTGCATCATCGCCCATATCGACCACGGCAAGAGCACCCTGGCCGACCGCATGATGGAGCTAACGGGCACTGTGACCAAGCGGGATATGAAGCAGCAGTTGCTGGATAGTATGGATCTGGAGCGCGAGAAGGGGATTACGATCAAGCTCGCCCCAGTGCGAATGAAGTATGAGTATAGTGCGGACAATACAAACCCTACCAGTGCGCAGGCAACGAGCGGGTCAGCATCGAAACTAAACCAAAGCGATGATACCGCGCCCCAGCCCGGCACCTACGACCTCAACCTGATCGACACCCCCGGCCACGTGGATTTTAGCTACGAAGTATCGCGCAGCTTGCAGGCCTGCGAAGGTGCGGTGCTGGTGGTGGATGCCAGCCAGGGGATCCAGGCGCAGACGCTCGCCAATGTGTACCTCGCGATGGAGCAGGACCTTACCATCATCCCGGTGCTCAATAAAGTCGACCTGCCAGCAGCCGATGTGCCGCGCGTGTCTAAGCAGGTGATTAATCTGCTCGGCTGTGATGAGAGCGATATTATCCATATCTCAGCCAAGACTGGGCAGAATGTACCCCACGTGTTGCGGGCTATCGTCGAGCGCATCCCGGCACCAGTATCGCCACTGGCGGTGCAGGCTGAGCACATGGCTGCGCAGGGGGGCGATAGGCCGGCCATACCAACCCGCGCCCTGATCTTTGATAGCTACTACGACGACTACCGTGGGGTCATCCTCTACGTACGCGTGGTGGATGGCACGATACCTAAGGGTGCGGACATCACCATGATGGCCACCGGCGCCCGCGGCCTTGCCCTGGAGGTAGGGCACCTGAGCCCAACTATGCAGCCCGACCCACTGCTTGGCACCGGCGAAATCGGCTACATCGTCACCAACCTCAAGACCACGCGCGAGGCACGGGTGGGTGATACGGTGACACTCAAGAAATACTTTGAGTAGTTATAATATAGTGGTATAGTTTATCGTATGATGGCTGTGATAAAAAAGTATGACACATTCATCGCTATCTTGTTTGCTGGCCTGATTATGCTATTCATCGTCGTGGCATTTACGACTCCGAGTTTTTGGGATTGGCTGTGGCAGCGGCACCATAATCAGCTAAGCTGGTATATCCGTCCGTTATTCTTGATACCGTTTTGCTGGTTCGCCTATCGGCGGAGCTGGGCAGGGATAATGATGGTGATATTACTCACCTTGACCAGCATGGGGTGGTTTACCCCACCCAGTGAAACGAATTCACATGTGCAACAGTTTTTGCAAGTTGAGCAGCAGTATTTACAGGGTGAATGGACGTTACGTAAGATTTTCCTTACATTGCTTATACCATTATCCTTTAGTGCTTTAGCAGCGGCATTGTGGTGGCGAAATATCTGGCTGGGCGTAGCAGTAATGGCGTTCATGGCTGCCGGTAAATTACTATGGAGTATAACTTTTTCTGGTGAAGCTGGTCTGGCGGTGATTGCCCCTGCGACAATTGGATTTGTTTTATGTAGTGGCTGTTTGTGGTTGGCTATGATGTTGTCTCGTCGTCGTATTCCTAGGGTTAAGAAAAATGAATTTCATCAAGAAAGGGTCAAATAGGTAAAGCTATTATTCATATCTTATCAACCATGTCGTCACACCAACTGCACAAGTGGCGCACGCAGTCATCACAAATACTCCTCGACCACCCTCGGCTCACCGTCGCAGAAGATACAGTGGAGCTGCCAAATGGGAAGACCATCCAATATATCCATTATCCCTACCATGGGCATGGTGGAGTAATCGTGGCGTGTCGCCGAGGTGATAGCGTCTTGGTGCAGCAAGAGTATTCGTATCCGGTGGATGAGGTGTTGTATCAGTTCCCGGGTGGGAAGATCGAAGCGGGTGAGGATGTGTGCGCGGCGGCGCAGCGAGAGCTGGCTGAGGAGTCGGGCATTGCCATGACAGGTGTGCGAGCGTGTGGTTGGCTCTATGCCGACAATCGTCGCACCAGTGCGAAGCTCCACGTGGTTTACGGCGAATATGCTGGGACAAACCACCAACACCGGCCGGATGACACCGAGCAAATCATTTCGGAGTGGCTGCCAATTGCCACCATCAACCACATGGTCACTACTGGCGCAATCACCAACTACGCCATGCTCGCTGCCTGGGCTTTGCTCGCCAGTACTCTCCAGCAAGGAGGAGACTCTCGTGCGGACGAGTAGTGTGGAGCTAGCCGCCTCATCCTCAACGAATATGCTAAAATCATAATAGAAAGTACCATTGATCATCTGCTGGCGGCAGAGAAGGGAGTGTGAATATGGGGTACGTTGGCTCGTATGTGTGGCAGTTGCGCCAGAAGGTTGGGGATAAGAAATTACTCACGACAACTGTTGATGTCTTGCCGGTTGATGAAGTAGGGCGCGTCAAACTCATCTACAGCTAAGGCATTCGACCGCTGGAGCACAGTAGGTGGACACGTCGAGGAGGGTGATAGCTACACCAGCGCGGCACTACACGAGCTGCGTGAAGAAGCAGGAATCACTGCGCACGCCAGCGACCTCGAGCTCTTTGCAACGCAGTCTGGACCAGGGCGGGTGTATCATTATCCTGATGGTGACACGCAAGCCTTTACCGTAGTGTTTTGCCTTAAGCAATGGCAAAGTGAGGCACCACACACTGATACTGAGGAAGTAGCGACGGGCAAGTGGTTGTCGCTAGACGAAGCATTGCAGCTCAATACCAACGACGCCACACGCCAAATTCTCACTGCCTACCAGCGGTATAACGAGACGGGTAAGGTGCAGATGATAGAGGAACGGTAATACTCCTTGTACGCAGATATTCTGTAGGCCTAACCTCTGTGCCACCATAGTGGCTTAGACAATACCATAGTGATTCATCCTCTGCGGCTACCGCAGAAAACGCTGATGGAGCAACTATTACCACTGATACTGTATCGTGACCTTGGGTTTGGGCTCCTTGTAGATTTCCTCCTAAAGTATCATAAGAACACTGAACAAAGAACTCTCGTAACTCTGCTGGTGGTATCTCCACTCCGTACGCAGCTGGGTGCGGAATGTCGATTATCATCAAGCTTCCATTAACTGAGTTATTTGGTTGACCATCACAGAGGTTATATCGTTCACGGTGTTGTTGGCGTAGGGTTCTTGCTGCTCTTCGTAGAGTGCTATATGGTTCTGCGTGTGACGATTCTGGATATCCATCTGGTAAAAACATTTCTTCGGCATTGAATAAAAACGCTTTGCGTTCACAATCCTCTGTGGACGTGCCTTCCCAGTCGCTGGCAATTCGGTTGATTACAGCTTCGTGTGGCATTTTATCTGGTGTTAAGATCATACTAATACCAGCTAAGTCTGGGGTAGAAAACTCAAAATGCATCCGTAGAAGATCGAGGGCTTCATTAACAATCTCGTCGTCCCGATCGGTATATTCGTGACCAATGTCCAGTTTGCCGCTTTTGGGTAGAAACTCGTTCATACTGTTATTATGCATGCTTAGTTATATGTGTCAAGTTCTAAGGGTGAGATCAGGAATACATCAAGCATATTACAGTAATTATTGAGTGGTACACCTCACTTTGCGACTTTCGAATACAATTTCCAATCAATATACAGTGCCTTATAGGTAGGACACGAGACGATAACGATGGAGAATAAGTATATATCTTGGCAAAAATTTGATAAGGAAAGAGTATGCTTTTTGACATCATGACGTCACGCTAGTATAGCATAAGTACTTACGCAGTAACCCATCATATCATTTAGAAGTTATAGTATAGTACTACCAAAACAACTAACTTGATTGGTGAGTTAACAGAGATAAAAAGCCAATGGTGGACGATACCACGAGCAAACTATCTAGACCCCAGGCGAAGCCAAACAGATGATTATAAATCAATAGGCCGAGCAGGAGACTATTCGGCAGCGGGCGATCGACCATGGCTATATTGTGCCAAAAGCCCCAGAAGGCTACATGACTATCATGGAAGCAAGCGAACGCTTGGGTGTTCGTTTTGACAGTGTGCAGTATACTGCAAAAAAGCTTGGAATTGCGATGAAGAAGTATAGAGCGATTGATGGTTATAGGCCAATGTTTTGCCTCTCGCCCGAGCAGTTCTCGCAGATTCAGCACTACCGCGAAAAGCATCTTAATCCATCTGCAGAGCATAAGGGTTTCTTGCAAGAAGGGTAATTCTCCTCTGTCGCAAAACTTGCTATAATATCAAATATGACAGCAATAACCGTCCAGCCTCTCCCTGGCTACAAAGAGGTCAAGCCCTTCGTCTACGCAGGGTTTTTCCCGGTGTCTAATGAAGATTACAATGACCTCAAAGAGGCGATTGAGCGGTTGAGCCTGAGCGATAGTGCGCTGCAGTTCGAGCCAGAGAATTCGCCGGTGTTGGGTTATGGCGTGCGGATTGGCTTTCTTGGCCTCTTGCATATGGATATCATTCGCGAGCGGCTCGAGCGTGAGTATAATTTGGACCTCATCGTCACCAACCCAAGTACCGACTACCAAGTGAGCTTAACCAATGGCGATGAGTTAGATATCAAGTCTGCCAGCGAATTGCCTGACCCAGCCCAGATCAAGGAGATTCGCGAGCCGTGGATTGATGGTGAGATCGTTGTGCCTCAAGATTACATCGGCGCGGTGATCCAGCTCATCGTTAGTAAGCGCGGTCGGCAAAAGAACCTCAGTTACATCGACGAGCGTGCCCTTATCTCCTTTGCGGCACCACTGGCTAATCTCTTGACGGATTTTTATGACCAACTCAAGTCGGTCACTAGTGGCTACGGTTCGTTTAATTATGAACTGCGGGGCTACCAAGCGGAGGATTTGGTGCGCGTGGATTTCTACGTGGCAGGTGAGATGGTTGATGCGCTTAGCGTTATGTGTCATCGCTCGGAGTCGCAGCGGCTGGGGCGCGAGGTGGTGAAGAAGCTCAAGGATGTCGTGCCGCGCCAGAGCTTTGAGGTGGCACTGCAGGCGGCGATTGGTGGGAAGTTCATTGCCCGCGAAAATATTGGTGCCTACCGCAAAGATGTGACGGGCTATCTCTACGGTGGTGATGTGAGCCGCAAAAAGAAACTCCTTGCCAAGCAAGCTCGCGGCAAGAAGCGCATGAAACGCTTTGGTAAAGTCGATATTCCCAGCGAAGCCTTTACGGTAATGCTCAAGCGAGATTAGCAACTAACAGGAGTGGTGTTACGAGTGCAGATACGTTATGATCGATTGGTGGCCGATATAGACAGAGCACTCGTGTATGACAATGTGCCACCTGCAGAGAGAGAGAGAGAGCGATTATCGGTATTGGCGAGCGGTGAGCTTAGCGCGGCTTGCGCTAGAACTGAGCAATGGCAACGATGCGCTTACTCTTGATGGCATGCCAGTGCATTTTACTCGTCACTATGCGGACGCATGGCGCACGGCGCAGTCAATTGCCCGTGGCCAGTGGACATACCAAACGCGCGGTAGAGAAGAGGAGCTTGCAGCAATGATTAATCATGAGTTTCGACCTGAGCAGCAGCTCCAGCCGTCGCTGATTATTGCGCACAAGCGACATCACGCTGTAACAAAACCAGATTATATGGGGATGCCTGATTGTGTGCGTATCGGAGGACACATGACAGATATCGATCAGTACTCCCAAGAGTTCCTGGAAGACTACTTTCAGATAGATCTAGACAATATTAAGAATAACAGCTAGCTTCTTACGCCACGGGTGAGAAACCACTCTCTATGATGTGCTATCATAAATATGATATGACTATGACGAATCTTCAATCACTTATCGAACAGTATCAGCCAACTGAGGCAGTGCGCCAGCTTGTGTGTGACACAAGGATTGTGTTGCTTGTTGGTATCTCTGGGGCGGGCAAGGATACGACTAAGCAGCGGTTGCTCACGAGTACCGAGTTTGCCGATATCGTCTCGTACACCACCCGTCAGCCTCGCCAAAACAAAGGTGTGTGGGAGCAAAAGGGAGTCGACTATCATTATATCGATGAAGCAACTGCTGCAGAGCTGCTGCAGAGCCGCGCCTTTGTAGAGGCGAAGTTTGTCCATGGAACGCTCTATGGTACAGGGGTCAGGCAGATTCAGGATATTCGCGATGCAGGCAAGATTGCGGTGACGGACATTGATGTGCAGGGCGTTGATGAGTATAAAAAGCTTTCCCCAGGTGTTGTTGCGATATTCCTCTTGCCACCGAACTTTCAAGAATGGCAGCGACGCCTCAGTGTACGCTATACCTCGCAGGCAGAGTTTGATCGAGAGTGGCCTAAGCGCTACAGCAGTGCAATTCGCGAGATCACCCACGCGCTCGAAGTCCCATACTACCACTTCGTCATCAACGATAATATCGATGAGACGGCGCGCATTGTGCGGGCGATTGCCTCCAAGCCGGATGTGTATAATCGTAAGGACGACGAAGCTCGCTTGGCGGCGCGAGATTTGCTCGATAGCCTCTTGCGCGAGCGCCCGGAGCATGCATGAGTAAGTCAGCCACGCATGCTGCCGCTGAGCTAGGTGATGCCGAGCATAAGCAACGTTCATCTCTGGCGCTGCGTCGACCAGTGTGGTCGCCCACGGCGTTGGTCGATCAAGGGTTCTTTATTTTTGCGGGGGTGGCGTCATTTTGGTTTGTTTGGCTGGTGTGGCGCGAGGGCTGGCACACTGGTGGCTGGTGGCTGGTAGGGTTTTTTGCGGTGGTGTGGGTGATCACGGCATATTTTGCATTGCCGCGCTTGCACCGTATCTTAAGCAGTATTTATGTACCCAATTATTTCATTGGCCGAACACGCACCAAAGATGGCCTCCTTGGAGACCCGGTTAATCTCGCCTTTCGTGGTAGCGAGGCCCAGCTACACCGTGCCATGACGGCCGCTGGCTGGGCGCTGGCTGATGATGTGACGGTGCGCTCGTCGTGGCGGATTATCCTCGCCACACTGACCCGCCGCAGCTATCCTAATGCACCAGTCTCGCCCCTAGTATTGTTTGGCCGACAGCAGGACTTTGCTTACCAGCAGGAGATCGATGGCAACCCAGGCAAGCGCCACCATGTGCGCTTTTGGCGTTGCCCCCAGGGGTGGTTGCTGCCTGGTGGGCATCAGGTGGACTGGCTGGCGGCTGGTACGTACGACAAGAGTGTGGGGTTATCAATCTTTACGTTGCAAGTGACACACAAGATCGATGAAAATACTGACATCGAGCGTGACTACGTTGTCAAGACAGTCACGCGCGCCCTTCGTTCGATTGAGCTCACGGTGCTGGAGGATTTCTCGACGGGCTACCACTCGCGCAATGGGGGTGGAGACAACATTATTACCGATGGCGACCTGCCCGTTATCGAGCTTGGCCGTGTCCGCGCCAAAGCAAGCGAAGACGAGGACGTGCCTTCCGACCTGATTCTCGACGCAACGACGCACGAGACTATGCCTGATGAACACGCTACTCTCATGTCGCAATTTTTGAGCCGCCGCCCACCACAGATCGCCCTTGGGATTATTATGATTGGCCTGGCGATTGCTGTGGCGACGATGAGCACCTTCTTCGAGATTCTCAACTTTAGCCACTTACGCATGGAGGTGGTGCGGATTTTTCACGACAGTGGACTGCCGCTGCAGAGTATTGAGAGTACCACGCATATCGTGGCGACTATCTCGGCTATTGTATCGACGACGTGGATTGGCATCGTGATTTTTCTTGCGGGGCTAACCTTCCGCGGCAGCGACCGCTCACGTATTTTGCTGATGAGCATTGCCAGCCTTGCGGCGGTGATTAGTTCATTTGGGCTAACGATCGGCAGGGTTACATGGTCGGCGGCTGGCACACTGCTCTTCATTGGTGTCAACATTGTCATCGTGCTCATGTTCTCCACCGACGCTGCCCGGCGCTTCACGCGGGCACGCAGTGGGAAGTAATGGCAGCAGATTTGTAGGTTATGCTCGGTGCTATTGCGTTATTTCTACTCTGGTATAGGTGAGTGGAGATAGGCTACTTTATCTGATGGAATTACCATCGATCGTAACAATTAACCCTAGCCTCAGGGATAAGAGCTGAATAATCACGAATAATATTCATATCTATCAATGTTCCAAGGAAGAGGCGACAACAACGAGAGGTGTGAGAGCTGCCAGAGTTTTGGCAGCTCAAATTTACTCAGATTGACAACAGGGCAAAAAATCGCTACACTACCTGATATTGTGAAAGAGCAGATTGGTGATTTTGACGGTATTGTCAAGGGTCTTAGTACTGGTCCTGATCTTGATAGTTATATTCCTAAACAATGTCGAGAGTGCCCACAGCTAGCAGGGATAATAGAGGCGCTCAAAATGGCATGGGAGCAGAATGAAGCGCTGAAGCGTACAGTACTTGAAACAGTAGACAATATTACAACATGGCTACGAGTGCAAGGCATGTCTGAGAAGGAGATAGAGCAGATCCTAGAGGACCCAGAGCGGCTAGAAGAAGCACGAGCTGAGTATAGGGAGTTTGCAAGGATAAAGCTTGATATAGGGGATGCCGCACTCAATCAGCTACTGCCAGGCATAGAAAAGCAAACAGCAGGCTGCCTTGGAATTATAAAATGCACGAGTCGAGATGGAGAAACGGTTGTAGAGGTGTGCGGCTCGCCCGCTGCGCCTAATGGAGAGAGTAGCGAAGCAGCGACAGTTCATCGTACTGGCAGAGGTGAGCAGGACTTATCTGAATTAGACACCTCCGACCAATAGCAGCCTATTTTGCCAATAAATAACGACATAGGGATATGTAAAACACCGATGACATCAGATAAAGAACGAGAATTTCATGGCATTGTGGAGGGGCTTGATGAGCCAGATATATCTGCGGCTTCTTATATCCCCAAGCAGTGCTATGGCTGCCCGCAAGTAGCCGAGCTGCGCCGCAGGATAGCAATGACGGCTTGGACGTATAGTGAGCTCTGGAAAAACTGCTTTGACATTGCAGATGGTTACCCCGAGCTAGGCAAGACTATCGTGCGTGCAATGGACAGGTTCAAGCGGGAGAATCAGCAGGCAAGAAATGAACTGAGCCAGCTCGTTGCTCAGTGTAAGGAGCGTCAGTCGTGATAGGCAAAATAGTAAGAAGAAATGGCAAGGCAGTAGAGATAAAGATCACTGCATGTATGTCGTCATCGCTCCTGCACCGCGAAACAATCGAGAGCGCAATGATCAAGCATCGCGATCTCAACGACCAAGGAGCAGAAGGATAGCTCGCTGTGACGCGTCTCGCTAACAGACGAGGCTCAGCAGCAGGGAATAGGCTACATATTCCACTAGATCATTAGCACTCTATTGACGAGAGTGCCAACTCTACGCTATAATGCGACTATGACCGAACGGCAACAAGCGATTCTTTCTGCCATCATCGAGCAATACGCCGAGATCGCTGCCCCTGTGGGGAGTGTAACGCTGGCGAAGCTATTTGGGGTGTCTAGTGCAACTATCCGTAGCGAGATGGCTAAGCTCGAAGAGATGGGCTTCGTCAAGGCGCCGCACACTAGTGCTGGGCGTATCCCCACCAGTAAGGGCTACCGCTTCTATGTCAATGGCATCACCAACGCCCAGATGAGCGAGCTCCCTAGCGGGATTGACCGCAGCACCAAGGCTATTGAAGCGCACGTCAACTCACATCTCGATGCAGCCGATCGAGCTATTCGCAGTGCGGTGGATAGCCTCGTCGAGCTCACGGGTAACTTGGGCTTTGCTACCATCGGCAGCGAGCTCTATATGAATGGCATTAGCCGGCTTTTTAGTCAGCCAGAATTTCTTGAGGGCAAGCATGTCCAATCAGTAGCGCATTTGATTGACAATATCGAGCCGTGGCTGCGCGAAGCTCGGCCCAACGAGCCACTCAATGTCTTCATTGGCAGTGAGAACCCCATTGGCAAGAGCAGCGATGCGACGCTCATCATTAGCAAATTTCGCTCACCCTATAGCGACCGCAGCTACATTGGTGTGATCGGCCCGATGCGCCAGCACTATCGCCGTACCATCGAGCTGGTCAAGCGCACTGGGGTGATGCTGGAGGAGATATTATGATAGCACGACCACTGTTATTTGCGCCGCAGCCGTGCTATACTATGAAGGATAATGACGACTGAGCAGCCCGCTCAGTACCACAGGCAACACCACTAGGCAGGAGGAATGATATCGATGACAAAACACAAGAAAGCGCCAGATACAACAGAGCTTGAGCAGCAGATTGGCGAGCTCACCCAGGATCTGCAGCGCACCAGAGCAGACTTTGAGAATTATCGCAAGCGCGTTGACGCCGAAAAATCCCAGGCCAAAGCGGCAGGTGCCCAGCAGGCGATTCACAAGCTCTTGCCTGTGATTGATACGATCGAGCGCGCCACTGCCAACGTCCCCAAGAAGCTCCAGAACGACACATGGGCAAGTGGAGTAGTAGCGATGTCGAAGAAGCTCGATGGCTTGATGGCAGAGTTCAAGCTTGAGCCGATCGTGGTTGAGCTTGGCACGACGGAGTTCGATCCAGACCTTCACGAAGCTGTCTCGATGGATGATGAAGGTGGTGACAAAGAAATTATTAGCGAAGAGCTGCAGCGCGGCTATAAGCTTGATGGCCACGTCCTGCGCCATGCTATGGTGCGGGTCAGCCGGCAGCCGTAGGAGTGAGTGGGATGAGGCGTTGGCTGCTTGCAGGAACACTCATCATATTAGCAACACTTAGTGTTGGCAGTGCTCAGACTCATGCAACACCACTGGCCAACCAAGCTGACATTACAGTGGTCAAGCAAGCGAGCACAGCCTATCAAGCCTTTACACGTGAGCTTTATGCCACTCAGCCCAAGAAGGACTCTATTGATGAACAAGCCAAGCAGGCCGCAGCAGCCTTTGCGGTGGTGGCAGAGCACTCATTTTCTACGCAACTTGGCGATGAATATAACCGTCATGCGGCAGCTGTGAAGGAAAAAGCCTCAGCCGTCAAGACGCTTCTTGGGCGTGCTCCGCAAACCTTTGCTAGCAAAGATACGCAGGCTGCAGCAGTCTATTTGACAGATGTAGAAACAGCGGTGAGTCAGTACGACTCAGCCGTTGGTGTGCTTAATACAACAGTCGACGATGCCAACCAAGCGACGAATCGCCTCTATTTGTTTATGGTGATTAGTGCTGGACTCGTGGCGGCACTTGCTGCAGTCTGGGCGCGACGCCAGCATACCCGGACATTTGCCAGCAATCGCATAGTGCGGGCACGCTGGGCGGTAGTTGCAGCAGCGGCAGCACCACTGGTGGGTGCAGTTTCGCTCTATGTGATATTTATCCAAGGGAGTGATACACGGGTTGTGCGCGGCGTGGGCTACGCGGTGCTGACCAGTGGTGTAGCGGTTCTTATCTATGCAGTGATGGCGTATTGGCGTCTCCGGCGGGCTGAGACGCTCGCAGCAGCAATTACTGCGGGCGATGAGATCTATCAGTGGTGAGCAAAATCTATTAGCACTCTTGACAGCCGAGTGCTAGCTCGCTATACTAAACCTATTGGCACTCGGCTCCAAAGAGTGCTAGAATAGACAAGATGTTAATAACCGAAACAATAAACTAACAACGTTGCGTCGCTGCCAGCAGGGCAGGCGCACAGGAGGAAACTATATGGGTAAAACTATCGGTATCGACCTCGGTACAACCAACAGTGCCTTTGCGTACTTAATCGCGGGCAAGCCAGAAGTTATCACTAATGCTGAGGGCAACCGCACGACGCCATCAGTGGTAGCAATCAACAAAAAAGGTGAGCGCCTTGTGGGGCAGGTGGCCCAGCGCCAGCGCGTGACTAACCCGAAAAATACAATCTATGGCGTCAAGCGCTTGATCGGCCGCAAATTCACCGACAAAGAAGTCCAGAAAGATCTCGACATCATGCCATACGAGATCGTCAAGAAGGGCAATGCCGTTGCCGTTAAGCTAGGCGATAAAGAATATACACCAGAAGAAGTGAGCGCCATGATCCTAAGCAAGATCAAGGCTGATGCCGAAGCCTTCTTGGGTGAGAAGGTAACGAAGGCGGTCATTACCGTGCCAGCCTACTTCGACGATTCGCAGCGCCAAGCTACCAAGGATGCGGGTAAGATTGCTGGCCTGGAAGTCGAGCGCATTATCAATGAGCCAACGGCAGCTGCTCTCGCTTACGGTCTCGATAAAGGCAAAGAAGAGAACATTGTTGTCTTTGACCTTGGTGGTGGTACCTTCGACGTGTCGGTGCTGGAGATCAACGGTGATATTTTCCAGGTGCAGTCAACCAATGGCGACACCCACCTTGGTGGTGAGGACTTCGACAACGCCATCGTCAACTACTTCCTCGATGACTTCAAGGCAAAAGAAGGTATTGATCTGCGCAAAGACAACGCTGCTATGCAGCGCCTCAAGGACGAAGCCGAGAAGGCAAAGAAAGAGCTCTCGACTGTTACTGAGTATGATGTCAATATTCCATTCATCACCGCTGATGCTGATGGGCCAAAGCACTTTGAGATGAGCCTGACGCGAGCTAAGCTTGAGGACTTAGTGAAGGATCTGCTCGACCGCCTCGATGGGCCAGTAGAAAAAGCGCTCAAAGATGCTAAGCTGAGCAAGTCTGATATCAGTAACATCGTCATGGTTGGTGGTATGACCCGCATGCCAGCAGTGGTTGAGCGGGTGAAGAAGCTGTTTGGCAAAGACCCGATGCAAGGCGTCAACCCAGACGAAGTGGTGGCTGTTGGTGCGGCCATCCAGGGCGGTGTGCTGGCTGGTGATGTTAAGAGTGTGCTGCTGCTGGATGTGACACCGCTAAGCCTCGGCATTGAGACAATGGGCGGCGTATCAACCAAGCTAATTGAGCGCAACACCACTGTGCCAACCAGCAAGAGTGAAGTATTCTCAACCGCAGCAGACAACCAGCCGCAAGTGGAGATTCATGTTTTGCAGGGTGAGCGCGAGTTTGCCAACGACAACAAGAGCCTAGGCCGCTTCGTGCTTGACGGTATTGCACCAGCACCGCGCGGTGTGCCACAGATTGAAGTAACCTTTAATATTGACGCCAATGGTATCCTCAGTGTTACCGCTAAGGACAAAGGCACAGGCAAAGAGCAGTCGATCACCATCCAAAACTCTGGCAACATGAGCAAGGAAGATATTGAGAAGGCACAGAAGGAAGCTGAGCTCCACGCCGATGAAGATAAGAAGAAGCGTGAAGCAATCGACGCCAAGAACCGCCTCGAGAATGCCATCTACCAGGCAAAGAAAATGCCCGATGAGTTTAAAGACAAGATCTCGAGCGACGACAAGAAGACGCTGGAAGATGCCATTGCCGAAGCTGAGAAGCACAAGAACGCAGAAGACAAAGACGAGCTCGAGGCTGCCACCAAGGCACTGGGCGACGTAACAATGTCTATCGGAGCTAAGCTCTATCAGCAGCAAGCTGAGGACAAAAAAGCCGAAGAAGAAGCTGACGCTAAGGCAAAAGCTACAGACAAGAAGCCTGGCAAAGACGAACCCGTCGAAGGCGAAGTTGTCGACGACAAAAGCAGCGACAAAAAGTAGCATCGCGTTATAGTTACAGCTGCATTGCGAATGGCCACCTGGAAAGGGTGGCTATTTGTATTTTTAGAGGTATATAATAGAGACTGTGAGTAAACAAAAGAAGCCTATTAAGTATAGCAAGACCCAGATAGATAAGGCGGGTAATATTCTCCGTTCTCACAAAACAAATACTCTTGAATATGCAGAGGCACGTGCATTTGTCGACCAGTGGCGTATGAGCCACGAGCGTCCAATGCAAAGGTTTAATGTCACATTGCGTAAAAAACGAAAAATGATTTATCAAGATGCAGTGGTAGCACGCCGACTCAAGAGGTTACAGACAATCATTGATAAGATTAGTAATCGTCAACAGGATATGAATCTGAGTCGCATGCAAGACGTCGGTGGTGTCCGAATAGTTATGCAGAATATTGAACAAGTTTATCGAATGAAAAGAGTATACCAAGAGGGATCTTTTTCTTATAAACTCAAAAATAAGTTAACTAGAGATTACATAGAAAAACCACAAAAAAGTGGTTACAGAGGTATACACTTAGTATTTGAGTTTTATAACGTACCAGTAAGTAACGAAAATGATCAGTATTGGAAGAGTCTTCAGATCGAGATGCAGATTCGCACAGAGTTACAACACGCATGGGCAACTGGTGTTGAGATCGTAAGTGTTATGAGAGGAGAGAATTTGAAGGCTGGGCAGGGCGACAAGGGATGGTTGGAACTCTTTCGATACATATCGTCTATTATTGCACTCGTTGAGAATAAGCCTACTCTATTGCAGCACCGAAATTTGAATCCTCAAGATCTGTTTAAGCAAACGACAGAGCTTGCAAAGAGACTCGAAGCTGTCGATAAGATCAGTGCATGGGTCAGCACAATAAGTCAAGTTGAAGGCTTGGAACAGAGTAAGAGGCGGAAGTTTCACTATGCCATCTTAGCTATAGACACGAAAGAGAAAAAGATACTTTTGTTTGGTTTTGCAAAAAATAAATTCACTGAAGCAACAAAAAAACTAAAGGAGCTTGAAAATGAACACCCTGAGTATTATCCTGTGCTTGTTGCAGCTGGGGATATAAATAATCTGAGACATGCATATCCGAATTATTTACCCAGTGCAATTCGGCTAGTAGAGATTATTCAGCGTATTGAAAAATCTCAACATTAAGCTATAATAGTTAATATCATGGATAACGACGAACTCCTCAAACGCCTTAGGCAAATCTACAAAGAAAACAAGAAGCTCACCTAGTAAGAGCTTCTTGTTGCGCGCTGACCTTTTATTATTTAATGTCCATCAACTCAATGTCGAACACGAGATCGCTATTAGGCGGGATGTTAGCGGCAGCGCGAACGGAGCCGTAGGCCATCTCGCTTGGGATGATGAGTCGGCGCATGCCACCGACCTTCATGCCAGGCACGCCCTCCGTCCAGCCGCGGATGACTTGGTCGAGGCCGAAGGTGACGGGCTGACCAAAGTCGTGGCTGCTCTGAAAGATGATGCCATTCTTACATAGTGCACCAGTATAGTGTGCGGTGATGGTCGCGCCAGCTAGTACCTCGGTACCAGTGCCGGGGATAATGTCGATAATCTGCAATGCGTCGACTTTGGCTATAGGTGTAAAGTCGGCGAGTTTAGTTCCTTCGTATTGTGTCATGGCTCTATTATACCATTATGCGTATTCCGCCGCGCCACGCAGTTGAGCGGTGGGATGGCTGTGCTGGGTGGAGTGCGATCGACGACTATGACCTGCTGTAGCTGTTGATAGCGTGCGAAGAGACGACCAAGCGTGCGCGCCATGGCACTGGGGTAGCGTTCTTTATCTGGCGCTGCGGCGTAGTGAGCTCCCTCCTCGAGCGGTGTCGCCCAGCAGCAGCTGGCGTGGATGGCACGGGTGTCTTGGGGGAGTTTGGGGTATTGGGGGTATTGCATGCCATAACCCACTAGATCGGCACACACAGCAGATAATGTGCGAGTATACCGTTGCTGCAATGTGTTGCTTGCGGTGAATGTCCCCCGCTCGGCTGAGCTAAAAATCGTGCGTTTGCGCTCAAGCACGCTGCGTGTGCCATTTTTGATAATGACAAGCGAATTATAGATGCTATGTGGTTGATACTCTGGTGTGCCTACCACTAGCTCCGCTGCGGGCATAGAGGTAGAGAGTTCCTGTAGCTCGGCGAGGCGATCATTTACCACTGCATGTTGGTCTGGGATTTCAGCTAGCTCCATGCCTGCCGTCGTCATGAGTTCGGGGCTGATGAAGCGATGGGCGGGGTTATCGGCAGCTGCTTGGCGTATCAGATTTATGTACTCGTGCCAGGTATTGGCGGATACACCAGCGGTTGGCGTACTTGATAGTTGCTCAGGGCAAAACACACCTGTTTGGCGGTGCCACTGGATGTCATAATGGCGGGCTTGTTCGCGTAGTGGTTTATGATGCATAAATATATCATACGATATACCAGCCTGCAGAGCAAACATACGCAAAATATCCCAATAGTATAGAGGAATTGGTGGATATTGATGAGTAAAGCAAGGAATGTGGCGGCTCTGACGGGTTAGTTTTTAGCCAGGCTATATACCCGTAAATAACGAATTATGATTACAGATTGATTCTAGGGAGGAACTAGGCTCTACACGGAGGAGCGTTCTTTATTAATACCGCCACTGCGCCATATCACGGTTATAGACATCGATGATCCGCGGCGTTAGCAGGGTAGAAATGCCGGCTGGGGGTAGGCTAGCGGGGCGCTGGCGCAGGGCGTAGTCGAGCAGTTTGGTATCGGTGTAGCTAAGCCCAGGCGGCAGCGGCTGGCTCAGTAGGCTGGCTTTATCCTTGGTCGAGAGCACAAACCCCCACTCGCCAAAGGAGGGCACATTGATACTAAAGGGTGTGATATGCCGCTGGGGCTGGGCGGATGCGACGGTGCTAGCCACCATCGCGAAGGCGTGTGGCGAAAAGTACGACGACGTCGCTTGGGTGATCATCACACCGCTGGGGCTGAGAATGCGCGCGGCCTGGCGGTAGAATTGCTGCGAGTAGAGCTTGGCCAGGCGGTCGTTCGATGGGTCGACTAGGTCGATCAGAATGGCATCATACGCCTGGTGTGTATTGAAGGCAAATAAAAACGCGTCCTCGTTGACGACGCGCACTTTGGGGCTAGCAAGCGAGCGCCTGTTTTGCTCGACTAGTAGGGAATTGGTGCGCGCCAGCTGCGTCATGGCCGGATCGATATCCACCAGGGTGATGTGCTCCACGCTCGGGTACTTAAGGATCTCGCGCGCCAGCAGCCCGTCGCCACCGCCCATAATCAACACGTTTTTGGGCTGCTCTACCGCCGTCATAGCCGCACCAGCCAGCGTTTCGTGGTAGCGGGCTTCATCCAGGCTAGAGAACTGGAGATTGTTATTCAGATACAGGCGCAAATCCTGCTTGTACTTTGTGAGGACAATCTTTTGGTAAGCCGACTGCTGGTAGAGAATGACTGGGTCTTTATAGGCCTTGGTATCAATGCGATGCTCCAGCCAGCTGGCACCAAAGAATAGCCCCAGCAGCAGAATGGTCGCCACTACACTGGCGGCTAGGAGCCTGCGCGAGGTCTTGAGCTGTAATAGAATCAGCACCGCCACGGCGATGTTAAGCGTGGCAATCAAGTAGGTGCTGCGCATTAGGCCCAGGCTGGGTAGCAAGAAGAGCGGGAAGATCAGCGAAGCTATCAGCGCGCCAAAGTAATCGATTGCAAGCACCTTACTGAGGAGCTCTACTGAAGACGGCCGGCCGTACCGTGTAAACATCTTGACGAGTAGCGGAATTTCCAGGCCAATCAGCACACCAATCACCAGGCTAATCAGCGCAAAGACCGGCCAGTGTAGCTTACTCAAGCTAAAGGCACTGTATAGCAGCAGCACCGAATTACCACCCACCAGCCCCAGCAGGATTTCATTCACGGCGAAGCTGGTGGCGGGGTGCCAGCGAATATGCCGCACCAGTAGCGACCCCACCCCCATGCCGAAGAGGGTTATACCAGTTGCCAGGCTAAAGCTCAGGATTGAATCACCCACTAGGTATGAGGCAGCTGTGCCCAGGATGAGCTCGTAGATGAGCCCGCCAATTGCCACGAGGAGCGCTGCCGCAAACAGCGCGATATTTTCCTTGCTGGTGATGCGCTTGGTGCCCGGTGGCGTGACGCGAGTATGTGCCATAGTGTCTGTGTGCCTTTCGCGCCCAGGTTATTTGCCTACGCCGCCACTGCCGCCGCCATAGACGCTGCGCCCGTGGTAGGTGCCGCTGCCGTGCGAATCATCGTGGCCAAAGAACTCATCGTAAATGGCAAAGAGCAGCGCGCCAACAAAGCTGATGATCATCACCCAGCGCCAAAATAGCGGCCAGTTGCGCGGGCGGATGAGGCGGCCAAATAATTCCTTTTGCTGCGCGTCGGACAAGGGTGTTTTGCGGTAAACATCGTACTCACGCCGGTTGTATTTTTCTACCGTGTAGGTGGTGGTAGCGCCGGTTTCGGCGTCGGTGTAGTGCAGACTAGCATAGGCCATTGGTTCACCCTCGAAGACCTGGTAGGCGTTCTTGCCGTGGATAGCCATAATGGTGCCTTCGCCGGCCTCGGCAACGGTAATAGTCTGTACTGTGCCATCTTCAAGCGTGATGCTAAACTCATTGCCCGCAGCGAGGTGCTCTGGCTCAAGCCGCTGGGCAAACCGCACTGGCTCGTAGAGCGACACAACCTTGCTATCGTGGTCGTATTCTACCCAGCTATCGTAATTTTCGAGGCCCGTCAGCTCCCATTCTTCCCAGTAGGAGGTTTGCTTGGTCTCGGGGTTTTCTTCTTTAAATAGCAAGCAACCCACCGCGTGGAAGTTGGTTCGCTTGCCGCGCAGGACGTCGTTGATTTTGAGGCGAGCTTTGGTGCGTTTGGTCATAATACAGCGCTTTCGATCGTTATAGTATTGGTATAAAATGCGTCTGCAATGGCTTGGCGGAGAGTCTCAATTGTATCCTCGCTCAGTGGTCGGCATGTGGCAATACTGAGGTACGCTCCACGGCTCTCGGGCCAGGTGTGGATGGTAGCGTGCGACTCAGCAAGCAGCAGCGACACACTCACGCCTTGCGGCGAGAACTGATGTGAGACAGACTCCAATGCGTACAGGCCAGCTACCTTGGCAAGCATGCGCACCGTTTTCTCGGCATATGCGAGATCATTGAGCCGCATGGCATCCGCCTGGCGAATCGTAAAAATCAGTGCTTGCACCTGCTCCATTTGCATCGTATACGCTATTATACCACTCTTGATGCGAGAGAGCGAACTAGCTATGCTCATACCAAAAAACCAGCCAGGTTGGCTGGCTGGTTTGCTACGGTGTATGCATAGTTATGGCTCGAGAGTGTGCTGTGGCACGCCAGAGCTTGGCTCGTGCGAGTTGATTGCCAGCGGCACAACAAAACCCTGGTATTGCGCGAGTGTCACGGTGTCGCCAGGCTGGAGCTCGTAGCGCGTGTTGCCATCGGTCAGGTGGAGCTCAGCAACGCGGGCCGACGTAGCATTAGTCACGCCATCTTGCTCGGGCTTAGTATGGAATGCATCTGCTTCGGTAAGTGCGGCGATGTGCCGGTCTACCACACTACCGATGCTGTCGCCAGCCTCGACGGCTAGAGTAGCAATACCATCTAGGTTGGCTGGTAGTTGAGGTTCTTCTGTGGTTTTGCCTGCCTCGTAGGCTTCGCGCTGGCTGAGGTAAGCGCTATACGCATCGACTAGCTGAGTAGCTTGCTCTTCAGGGGTGGGTTGATGCTCAGCAGAAGAGTACTGATCGTGGTTATCTTTTGATTGCATTGCTGCAAAGCCGGCTACAGCACTAAATACAAGAGCTGCTGCACCAATGATACCTCGCCGCGAAACACCCTTAGTTTCAGGATCTTGTGATCTAGGATCCTCTACCAAGTGACGGTACTTGTCATCACCATATTTGGGTGTTGGTGAAGAATTTGGGGCTTTTCGACCCCTGTTTGGTCTCTGTTGTGTATGCATAGTCCATTCACTATACAACAGAGGTCGCAAAAAGGGAAGAGGAAAATGGCAAAATAACGCACAATATTGCATAATGTGTCCAAAAACAGGGGTAATAACATATAATACACAATATTATACATAATGATGCAATAATATATCTTACTGTAAATACCGAGACGCCCTCATTTTATAGCCCAGTAGCTCACTTCACACGCTTTCTGATGCTAGTTCAGCTGCATAAAATGAATGCTTTTCTAGAACATTCACCCTTTTAGTGTGAGGATGCAGCGCTTATTATAGCGACGAGCCACCATACTTCATTGAATAAAACTGCAGGCAGAGATGAGAGTATACCAGAGTTCATGAGCTAAAAATAGAACAAATACCATAAATTTGCTGTTTTTGAGGTATTTCTGCCGCGAATGCCATGCTACAATAGAGGGTATGAGATCTACTCGAACTATCCAAATTGTGAATATTACTGGGCGAGAACTCGCCGGCAAATCATCAACAATTCGTGAGCTAATGCCGCGGCTGGGTGCCGGGGTTGTTTTGTTTCGTCCGAGCGATGTCTTGCGCGAATATGCCGCGAGCCATCATATTACACTGCGCAAGCGGAGCGATTATTTGCGCGTGCTGCAGATCATGACGGAGTCTGCGCCGAGCTTACTGGCCGACCGGGCACTGGAGCTGCTTGAGCGGCCTGGTGTGGAGCTGGTGGTGCTCGATGGCCTGCGTGACTACCGCAGTGCTTGCCGTCTCAAGGAGCGACTGGGTGATCGCTACCGCACGGTGGTGCTCACAGCACCAGATGAACTCCGCTATGAGCGCTTTAAGGGCGTGGCTGAGGCCAGGCGGCGTGCTGGGCGTGATGCAGCGGTGATTCAGAGCTTCGAAGAATTTATGCGTGATGGCGAGGACGACATGGATAGCATGCAGCAATTCCCAGCGGTGCTGGCTAGTCACGACCTAACACCCGGTGGCCCGATTGACACGAGCACCTATCCATCGGCTATCGCAGTGGCAGATGAGATTATCAGCTACTTGGTGTAAAACGCTCCAGAGAGTAGATAGTGAGTACACCATGGGGTTTGGTGGGCGTGTGTTTGTTTGTGCACCACAGCAGTACCATCTGTACTCTCTATGATGCTTATGGTATGATGAAGACATGAATAAGCGAGGGTTTACGCTAGTTGAGATTTTGACAGTGGTGGCGATACTAGCGATCTTGGTGTCGGCGTCGATTGTGGGGTATGGTGTGTGGCGTCAGCGTGCAGCCCAGACGGAGCTCGTGAGTGATCTGCGGGCTGCTGCCGCGGCAATGACAGCCTATAGGACGTTCTATAATGGCTACCCAACATCGCTCCCAGCCGATTATAACAAGAGTGAGAATGTGACAGCGACACTCAAATACGTCGCATCGGCAACATACTGCATAGAGGCAACGACGCGCACCACTCGGGGGCTTGTTTATCATGTGAAGGGCTCAGAGAGCGAGCCCAAAGAGGGCGGGTGTGATACCTACCATGCGCAATCTGGCGAGAATGAGTCGCAAGCGACCGATGGTGTACTGCGCTACTGTCATGTGATCCGCGTGGTTGAACCAACCCAGCCAGCGGCGTGCGAGCCAGAGCTTCAAAGGTAATTTTCAGCCAGCAACTGCACACTTCCAGATAGCATTAATTCAAACACAACCAGCTGTCTCCTTAATTGCCTTTTATGAGCGTCTCATCGCAGGTAAGGCAGCTCCAGAATAGAGTACATCTAGCGTAGATCCTACTGCGACGGGCCGCTACGCCGCCTGCAACCTGCTCTCAACAACTGCTACCCGGCCGGCGAGGTCCTCATGTTGCGTGGTGAGCAGCCGTAGTGCGCCTTGAGCTTGAAGGGCGTCTTCCCGCTGAGTTTTGATATCTTTGCTGAGTGCGTCGATTCGCTCGGTTACTTCCTGATGGTTGCGATCAATCTTCTCGTCCAGCTCTGCAAACCGATTATCAATCTCATTAAACTGAGCGCCGATGGCGTCAAATCCTTCTTCCATGGCGGTACGCAGATCTTTAACTTCGCTGCGCACGTCTTTCATTTCATCACGTACGCCTTTAATTTCGCCACGTACGTCCTTTATCTCGCGCTCGAGTTTGTCAATGCGATTATTGATTCTCCCCTCGGCAGCGCTGAGGTTAGTGGTTAGTAGTTCTTGTATGCGTTGGAAGTCTTTTTCGGTCATACTTCTATTTAAGCATGGTGGTGTGCGAGTGTAAACCACGATTGTCGTGATAGATGGAAAGAGCTTAGTCTGGCCACAGTATATCGTCACTACTAGCACTTTTTAAGTGCTCGAGAAAAGGATGAATGGCAAAGCGGCGGGCATCTCCAATGTAGTTTAGCGCCACAATGTCTATGATGATGGCGCACATAAATGCGATGCTGAACATAATGAGTATGGGGTGTTCTCAAGTATCTCTACTCGTGCTTATAGATCAATCACTTCACCCCGGTCGATCGGCTTATGAACTGTGCGATGCCCACGCATACGATGGCGCACCGTGCGGCGCAGCTCAATGGCATTGGTAAGGAGAATGATGCCGTTAACCACTGCATAGCCACCAACGATTTGGACGAAAAGCTGAGCACTGCCGACAGGGAAGAGCCAGAGGATGAAGCTCACGATCACACCGATCACGCCAGACATTAGCCAGAGCGCTCGCGTGCGGCTCCCGGCAGGGAAGATGCGGCTGAGTATGAGGTCGATGAGGCTGCGTAGCATCACTACCCAGCCAAGCACAAAGCTGAGTGTTGCCACACTGACCCGAGGGTTGGCGAGCATCACTACACCAAGCAGAATAAGCAGCGCACTTGCCACCACGAGAAACGTCTTCGCTTGGCCATTCGCTACCTGCAGCCCACGTACCAGCTGCGATAGACCCCAGATGATGATCAAAATAGCGAGGAGTGTCATCAAAACAGTGAGAGTGACTGCTGGCATCGCAAGCGATACTCCACCAAAGATAATCAATGACAGGCTAATGATAATAATTACCCACCACGCACCAATAAGCTGTCTTTTGAGTTGTTCGATCATACATGCCTCCTTATCCTTCTAGTGTAGATGATGGCGGGGTAATCTGCAATTAATAGGTGAGACTATGAACTATCCACCACTGTAGAGATGGTATAATGCTCAGGCACTAGTCACGGGCAAACTGCATCAGCACGAGTGGGTCACCAGTGACGGAGCGCAGGGTGTAAGCGCTGGGTAGTGTTGGGGTGGTGGTTGCGGTCGAGCTGCTATAGTAGAGAACGTTGATTTTTTTGGCATCGGTAAAGGGCTGAGTGGTGTCGGCTACCTTGCGGTACGTGGTGCTCCCTTCGAGCGGTGCGTAGCCGCCCATCAGTGGGCCACCCACATAGGCCATGTAGATGGGGCAATGTGACTGCGCTTGCTCGAGATAATAGCTTATCTCTATGGCGATGTACGGGTCGGCCGCAAGGACGACACTCCCATCGCGGCAGGTGCCGAGCTGGGTGGCAATTTGCTTTACATTGGGTCGCTCATCACGCTGGAAGTTGAAGTTGCCCTGCAATGATAACTGCACCATACCATAAACCATAACCACTGGCAGAAGTACCAAGAGAGCGGTTGACACAGCCTTGTGCCAGCGCAATGGCGAACGATGCAGGGCTACGCAGGCTGTATAGAGGACAACACTTGCAATAGTGATACCACTAATTACCACATGAGCAAGATAGCGCTCGACATACATTGGAGCAGATAGTGACACGACGATCAGTACTGCGACTGGCACGCCCACATGAGCAAGCAATAGCCAAGCAAGCTCGGGATGCGGCAACGAACGCATTGCACGAGGCCACGCCCACGCAACGGCACAGATAA
Source organism: uncultured Candidatus Saccharibacteria bacterium (assembly GCA_963519005.1). Taxonomy (GTDB): domain Bacteria; phylum Patescibacteriota; class Saccharimonadia; order Saccharimonadales; family Saccharimonadaceae; genus Saccharimonas. Next base: position 86,330 of record CAUQKK010000006.1, read on the forward strand.
TAATAAGGACAAGTTGCGACGACACAACGCCTAGCAACCAAGAGGGCTTATAAATCATATTGAAGGATGCGATGCCAAGCAAATTCTGCAGATTCATCGGCTGGCCAATCTCGGCTAAGGCACCATTGCCAATCTGCCCCAAGAAGGTCGGTAGCCACGGCAAGAACAACATAAAGCTCACGACATATGCCCAGAGCCACGGCAACTTCCACCACTGTTGTAAGCCTTGGCGGCGATAGGTCATAACCATCAACCAGAGCAGTTGAGCCAGCCAGAGTAGGGCGCTATAATACAGCGTCCCCATGCCGAAGGCGACAAGCACCGCATAGAGCATCCAGTCGCGCCAACGGTCGTCGTGCCAGGCGCGTGCCAGTACAGCGGTGGCGCTTACACCGATGAGTGACCCCAAAGCATACATTCGTATCTCGAAGCCATAGCGCATGAGTAGGGGTGTGCCAATCAGTGTGAGGAGTGTATACCCCGCGGCGCGCTTACCAAACCAGCGCCGCACGAAACACCCCATACCAACCATCGCGCCGCCATAGCAGAGGATACTAAAGGCACGCAGGGCTGGCTCACTATAACCCCATACGCTGGCCCAGAGCTTAAGGATAAGATAGTAGAGCGGTGGGTGCGTATCGATACTGGTGAGGCGAATGAGTTCACTGATTGGCTGCTTGGCCAGCCACACCGAATACGCCTCATCAAACCACACACTTTGCTGGCTGCCAATCCACCAGCACAGCGCCATTGCCACCAGTGGTGCTACCATAATGACGATGCGAAACCAATGGCGTCGTACTTTGCAGGCAAGAGGAGATAGTCGATTAACAAAAATAAAGGCGGGCTTCTTGACCCGTGCGGCAGATTGTTGCCGCGCTAGTTGCTTACTCATATCTTTTATAGTACCGATTTGTTGGCAAAAAATCCACTAGCAAAGCCATAATCATCCGTGGTACAATACCACTATACGTACCCGTAGCTCAGCTGGATAGAGCGTTGGTTTCCGGAACCAAAGGTCGCAGGTTCGAACCCTGCCGGGTATACCATAGATAATCGAGGCTCGCGCGGCCTCTGTTTTTTATGGATATGTATAGTAAGACGTACTAATTGATGGGATAGACCAATTAAACAAAAGGAGGTCTATCTCTCTAGCTGATCCCTGTTAGCGTGGAATAATCTTCATCAAAAACTTTGTCTTGACGGCAAGGTAGATAAGCGCAAGTGCACTGACAGATAAGGCGAAATTGGCCGGGATCTCGTAGAAACGATCGACCGACGTAAAATAAAAGTCGCTAATATAATAATCTGGTGCCACAAAGAGATGTATGATGAGAATAACGAACGCATGCACCGTATACACATAGAGCGAATTATGGCCAAACGGCAGCAAAATCCAGCCTAGCCACCGCTTGATGCGATCCTCGAATCGCCGAAACAGCATAAAGAACCCAGCGAACCAGAGCCATGATAGGGTAAGGCGAGGCAGTGGTAGGTCGAGCTTGAGGAACTGATTGTCGAGTGCGGTATCGACTGCGGCAAGCGCTTGATGGAAGCCGTCACCCAGCCCATGTGCCACAAAGGTGACGTATGCGTCGGTAAAGAGTGTGAGGACGAAGAGCGTTGCAATACTGCGCTTGATGATGCGTCGACGACGCAGTGGCCACGATTGCCAGCGTGCAGTAATCTCTGGTAGGTAGTAGCCCAGGGCAAAGGCCATGAAAAATAGCACCTGCCAGGTGAGCGGTTGGTATAGTTCACTGACTGGCCGTGGTGTTAGCGCCCACACCAGTAGGCTGAGTCCTAGCACGATATACCACTTGCCGCGCCGCAGTAGCCAGAGCGCGCCTGGTGCTACCGCAATAAACAGTGCATACAGGCGCAAATAGTCCGCCCAGCCGTAGAATTGCTGTAAGGTAATAATATCCCACGCCAGGCCAAGCCAATTACCGTCGGGCAGCGGTAGTGGCAACTTGACACCTTTATTATCAATAAAGAACCAGCTAATCAGGAGCGATAGTATCGTCACGATAATGCTCGTGAGGTAGAGCGTACCAGCCCGCTTCCAGAGCAAGCGCGTCGCTGTCATGAGGGGCTGCGTGCGGAGCTTGGCACCGCGCACAATACCCAAGACAAGGCCGGATATAATGAAGAACCCTTCGGCTGCCGAGACAGCGAGACGACTGTCGCCAGTGAGGAAAGTGAGGCCATTGGGGAAGTAGGTGAGATGGTCAAGAATAATGATAACCAAAAACCACCCGCGCATGAGGTCGAGACTAACGATGCGCCCAACAGAGGACGCGCTGGCTTTTGGTTGGGTTGTCACAATGATCTAGTATAGCAGGTTTGCTAAAAGTATGCTTAAGATTGTCTAAATGTTGTGATGAGGAAATATGGACCCGAGGTCTGGATATCCAACACTGATGACTCTATGGTCTAAAAAACTGAGGGGCATAGCGACACGCTAGCGTGGTCGCTTGCTCGCAACAGTGCGTGCCTTGGTGGCAAAGGTGTCATCGATGAGGACAGAGGGCGCAAATTCACCATAGCGCCGCGATACTGCTTGCTCGATCAGGAAGTCGGCAATGCGTGGATTCTTAGGTAGAATTGAGCCATGCAGGTAGGTGCCGATCACATTGCGGTAGCGCGCACCTTCGGTTTGGTCGGTACCATTGTTGCCCGCCCCGCGCGATACGATACCCAGGGGTGGCACGCTGTGCCCAAGGGTTGTTAGGCCGCTGTGGTTCTCATAGCCAATGACTTCGCCAAAGTCGCTGCTGGCAGTGACGATATTGCCAATCAGGCGCTGCTCGCCAGCGACTGTCTCGATATCAAAGAGACCAATTCCACGAATGATCGCTCCCTGAGTGGTCTTAAAGAATCGCCCAAATAGCTGGTAGAGCCCACACACTACCAGCATTGGCACACCATCATCAGCGAGGCGCTGCAGAGTGGGGCCAATCGCGAGTAAATCATCCTGGATGGTAGCTTGGCCAGAGTCTTGGCCACCGCCGCCCACAATGATATCGATATCAGCTGGGAAGGTGTCGCCTGGGTTATATTCAACGAGCCGCACGCTGTAGCCATACCATTCAAGCCGCCGCTTGAGTGTGAGGGTGTTACCCCAGTCGCCATAGATATTCATGGCGTGAGGGTAGAGTTGGAGAATGGTGATAGTGTTGTCTTTCATACAGCATTTACCTCTGTGTAATGAGCTAATTCGCGCCGCAAGGCAAGCATGGCGGTATAAGTGCAGTAGATGCGCAAGGGGGTGCCGCGGTTGGCCTGGACAAACTCTGCCAGAGCTTGCTTAAGGCCAGGTACAACGCGCCGAGCTTCTACTTCATCATACTGGAGGCGCAGCGCCATATCGTAGGCGCGCACACCACTCACCATTGCCACGCCAGTGGGCCGAAGCGTGTCGAAGTCGACATCCCATAGCCAACTCATATCGCGGCCATCGGCGTACTGGTCGTTGATGGCAATCATTGTAGCAGTCTTATGAGGGTCAAACGATGCCAGGCTCAGACGGAAACCGCTCGGGTTCTTGACGAGGACAAGCTCGCAGGGCTGGCCATTGACGGTCAGAGCTTCGCCGCGGCCAAAGGCTGGCTCGACCTGAGCTAGGGCAGCGAGCATGGCGGGCGTATCGAGTTTATCTTGCAGAATAGTACGGACGAGGGTAAGTGCTCCTGCAGCGTTTTGGGCATTGTAGCTGCCTTTGAGCTTTAGTGAGACAGGGTGGTCTGCGTCGTCGAAGCGGAAAGTGGCAGCTTGGTCAGATAAGTGGCATAGTGTCACATCAGCATCGGTGGTGGCTGTAGCCTGACCTGGGGCGCTCCGCATGGTATCGTCGCTTGGGAAGAGGTGGGCAAGTGATGGATCGACGCCATAGCGGCTTATTGGTGCTGTGAGATCAGCGGTAAATTCTTGCCGCGTCAGCCGTGGGTCGTCGCCATTGAGAACAATGCCATTTGTGGTGCGCATGGCAATGGTGTGAAGCAGCTGCGCCGTGTAGTCAATCTCACCAAAGCGATCGAGTTGGTCACGCAGGACGTTGAGTAGTAAACAATAGCGTGGGGCAACTTGCTTGACGAAGTGCACCGCATGCGCTTCGTCAAGCTCGAGCACGGCAATATCCGCTGGCAAAACACCATGGATATCAACCGCCTCAAGCAGTGCTGCTGCCACGCCGCGGGTAAAGTTGCTCCCCGTGCGATTAGTAAAGACGCGGAGGCCTTGGCTTTCCAGTAGAGCTACAACCATCTTGGTAGTGGTTGTCTTGCCGTTAGTGCCACTTACTACCACCACACCATGCGGTAGAGCATCAAGCGTACGGGCAAGAAAGTGACGATCGAGTTTCTCGACGACGAGGCCTGGCAATGCCGAGCCACCACCGCGCAACCGAGCTGCGCGCTGCACCCCTTTGCCCACAAGAGTTGTAATACGAATCATGGTGTCTATTATAGCATGAATCACCCTTTATTTATGACGCGATATATAGCACAAATCACGCTAGTGCGCTACAATGCGTAGTATGATAGTGGTTGGATTTTTTGCGTGGTGGTATGGCGCTGGGTGGTGGCAGCGGATCACGATGGTGTGGGGGAAGCTGGTGAGTGTATTTGACTATTTTTCAATTGATCTCTTGGTGCGAACATGGTTTGCGCCGTTTCGACAGATATCGGCAGGAGCAGTGGATGGGCCGATTGGCGTGCAGATTCGGGCGTTCTTCGACCGCCTGATCTCGCGGACGATTGGTGGCATTGTGCGGAGCTTTATGATTATCTTTGGCATTGTCGCGCTCGCAGTAACCGCTGCGGCGGGGCTTGTCTTTATTATTGCTTGGGCGCTTGTGCCTGCGTTGCCGCTGCTGGGTGCTGGGCTTGCGGTAGTGGGGTGGCTGCCATGGTAAGCGACTTTCATTACGATAGCTTGCGCGCTAAGAAGGCTCGCTTGGGTGTGCAGATGGGCCGCTTCGACCACTGGTGGTGGGCACCATTTTTGCTACTCGTAGCAGGGGCAGGAGCCTTGCTAGCTATTGAGCTGCCACTAGGGTGGTTTGTCGCGAGCCTGGCTGTGGTGCCATATGGACTTCACCGGTGGTATCAGGGTGAGATTGCGCATTTACCTATCAGTGGTAGCACGGCTGATGGTTTGCTTACAGGTGATGTCCTGGGTCGGTTGCCCGCCACGCCGACACCGCGCGATATCGCCTGGGCACTGCGCTCAGTCAATGATGGGCTGTTTATGGCATTGCGACTCGGCCTCAGCCCGGCGCTCATGCAGGATCTCGTGAGTGACGACCCGAGCATTATGCCCGAGTTTTGGCAATTTGCTGATCGCATCCGTCAGTACAACCAGCTTGAGCAGATCACTGGTAGTGTGCTTATGGTGGCTTTGGTGCGCAGTGTGCCTGGTTACCAGAATATCCTGGCGGAGCTCCAGCTTGACGACGAAGATCTCGATGGCGCTGTGCAGTGGCAGCACCACTTGCGTCAATTGGTGGCACAGATTCATCAGCCGCGGCGCACTGGTGGGGTGGCACGTGATTGGTCGTTTGGTTATATTCCGCTACTGCGCCGCTTTGGACAGAATATTAGCGAGCAAATTAGTCGTGGCGGCGGGATGTTCTCTGTTGATGTTGCGTCGCACACCAAAGCGATTGATCAGCTCATCGACATCTTTGGTACCCGTGGGCGGCAGAATGCCGTGCTGGTAGGGCAGGCTGGCACAGGCAAGACGACCATCATCCACGCCTTTGCCGAGCGGCTCCTCGATGCCTCGGCGCATTTGCCGAGTAGTCTCAAGTTTCGGCAGGTGTTCATTCTCGACTCATCGTCGCTCATCGCTGCGGCACCAGGCCGAGGTGAGCTCGAGAACCTTGTTATGCGTGTCCTTAGTGAGGCGTATACTGCTAAGAATATCATCATCTGCCTGGATAATGCTCAACTATTCTTTGAGGAAGGGATTGGCGCGGTGGATCTTACCAATGTACTACTGCCTATTCTCGAGGCAGGGCGCTTGAGGGTTATTCTGAGTATGGACGAGCAGCGGTTTTTGCAGATTGGCCGGCGCAACCCATCGCTTGCCAATGCGCTTAATCGCATTTCCATCGCGCCCACAAACGAAGCTGAGACACTGCGCGTCCTGCAAGAGCAAGCCGTCATTACTGAGGGGCAGCGCCATGTGGCCTACCGCTATCAAGCGCTGCGCGAGGCGTATCGGCTAAGCGCGCGCTATATTCATGACCTTGCTATGCCGGGTCAAGCCATCAAGCTGCTCGAGTCGGCCGCGAGCTACCACGAGGATGGTATTGTGACAAAGCAATCGGTGCAGCAAGCCATCGAGCAGACGATGGATGTGAAGATAAGTGTGGCGAGTACTGCCGATGATCGTGAGCGGCTACTCAATATGGAGGCGCTCATCCACCAGCGAATGGTCAACCAAACGCGAGCGGTCAGCGTAGTAAGTGACGCCTTGCGCCGAGCACGAGCCGGCGTGCGCAACCAAAATCGGCCAATTGGCACCTTTCTCTTTCTTGGGCCAACAGGGGTGGGTAAGACAGAGTTAAGTAAGGCTCTGGCTGACGTGTACTTTGGTGGTGAGGGCAAGATTGTCCGGATTGACCTCAACGAATATGTCCGGCCTGAGGATGTGTCGCGCCTGATTGCTGATGGCGCTGATGACCCAGCCAGCTTAACCGCCCAGGTGATGAAACAGCCCTTTAGCGTGGTATTGCTGGATGAAATTGAGAAGGCCGCGCCAGAGGTATTAGCAACCTTGCTGCAGCTGCTGGATGAGGGGATCCTGCGCGATATCAAGAACCGTGAGGTGAGCTTCCGTGATGCAATTGTCATTGCCACGAGCAACGCTGGGGCCGACCGCATCCGCGAATATATTGAGCATGGCTATAAGCTTGAGCAATTCGAACAGCAGTTTACCGACGAGCTCATTAACAGTGGTCAGTTCCGCCCCGAGTTCCTCAACCGTTTTGACGAAATCGTCCTCTTCCGGCCGTTTACTAAGGAAGAACTGGTGCAAGTGCTCGACCTCATCCTCGAGGGGGTCAATGCCACGCTCGCCCAGCAAAAGGTCTCGGTTGCGGTAGAGTATGATGCTAAGCTCTTTCTCGTCGAGCGCGGCTACGACCCACGGCTTGGTGCCCGCCCGATGCGCCGTGTGGTGCAAAAAGCGGTGGAGAATACTGTGGCGCGCCAGATGCTGAGCGGCAGTGTGGCGCCTGGCAGCACGATTACCGTCACACTTGAGCAAGCCCGCCAAGCTTTCCAGGGAGATGGTACACCAGAGGTTGTGACAGCAGATGAAATCATCCCGCCAGAGTACAAACGGTAAAAGTGCGGCACTTTCGAATAACTAGCTTTAGCTCTACGAAGAAATGATATTGAGAAGCTGCCCATTCTATTACGGGTCACACATTAGATAAGAAGAACGAAGGTATGAAGGGGTTCTCAAGTAGGCTTGAAAGCGCATATTTTCTACCCTTGAAAGAATCTAAGAGCGAGAAATAATATTTCTTTTGTGACGTATACCTAGCGGTATAGGCCAAAGCCGCGTGATTATTGGCCTTGGTTTGATTGCATAAATCCTGGGCGGAAGTTTGGCCTCATGGCTGGCTTGCTATAGGCTGGCTGTGACTGTCGCGGCGAGTGTACTGTGTTATCGCGCCGACGGGCATAGGTGGCGGTACCTGGCCGCGATCCTGATGGGTCACGTGGCCCCTCGCCACTGCCACGGAGACGCTCGTTGTTCATATAAGGTGCTTCATCATCAGCGCTATCAGCTGCAATTGGCCGGCAGCCCATCATAGTGTGCGAGCTTTGGTAGCGCAAGTGGTTGGCGCGGCGCTCTTGGATGGATTGATGCTGACGCTGGTCGACGCGTAGTGACGACGTCTTAGCGCCATTGACGATGGTGCGGGTATTGCGCGCAACGCCATTGGTGTGTATGCTCGATCCGCGCAAGCGATGGAGTCCTCGGGTCATACCTTTATTATACACAAAAAAGTGGTATAATGGATAGCGCATGCGGGTGTCGTACAGCGGCTAGTATACAAGTTTTCCAAACTTGGGATCGGAGTTCGATTCTCCGCACCCGCACCACAGATGCAAGAAATAAGCATTGCTCCGCCAAGGGAGCGATGTTTTTGTTGAGAGTATAGCGAGCCAGATTGGATGAAGAGAGGTCGTAGCCTCTTCTTTGGTTTGGCGTGACCCTAAAGGGCGCGATACTTTATAACAATTACACTAAAATCAAGTGAAAAAGGAAGGGATAGGCACGATACTGTTGACAAATACGCAACATTGTGCTACCATCGAACGGATGTCACAAAAAAATAGAACAAAACACGGCAAAGACTATAACAAAAGTGCTGAGAAGCGCTGGTTTGACCGAGTCGTAGCGGCGCCTCTGCTAATTGGCATGGGCTCAGCGGCTCTCGTTGCGGCTGCGGCAATGCATAAGGAGCTTGGCGATGGCCCAACGCTCTTCATTCAGGAGCGGTATGGGAGTGACCTTGATGACCTCGTCAAGGTGCCAAAGCTGCGGACGCTGCGTGGTGCGGTGCGCAACACCGCCTCGGCCAATGGCTACAACCACAGTGGTGCGGGGCCAATCGGTAAGCTCGTGCGCAAGACGCATGTGGATGAGGCACCTCAGTTATTGCAAGTATTGCGCGGGAACATGGCGATCGTAGGGCCAAGGCCGCTGGCCACAGGCGAAGTGTATAATGATATCCTTGCGAACCCCAACATTCCTGAAGGCCTTAAGCAGCAGTGGGTCGACGCACGTAAGACGGTTCTCCCAGGCATTATGGCACCCTATAGCAAAGAACAGCATGAGCCTGGCTACAAACTGGATATGACTCATATCATCCACATAATGGAACAGGATATTATGTATGCTAAGGAAAAAGCCTCACTCAAGTTTGATAGTATGGTTGTTGCTGCGACGCTTGGTATGGTGGCAACAGACCTTGTGCAAAAGCTTATGCCGCGGTCTGCCCGTGAATGGTTGCAGGCTAAGACAGGCTTAGCGCCGCATCCAGCAGGCCAAGAGCGTGCGGAGAGTGATGTTGTGGTGGCACTGCAACAAGCGCACACTCAGTCTGCACGGCGCGCTGCGTAACGTGAACCCAAAAGCCTTCACTTTCTCTGCCAGAATAGGCTATTTTTGCTCACAATTTTACCTGGAGAAGCAGTGATGTATTGCTGGTATTATAGTAGGTACTTTGGAGATGTTTCTGTTTATGTCACCCATAAAGTCCTCCATTTTCTCAAAGTAGTGGTTTCTTAAGATGGCGGCAGAGCGGTGACCGCAGCAGATGCGTATGCTCTATGTATTAGAGCGATGGAAGGGGAGAGAACGGCATCATACCATTAAGCCCTTATGGTACAATAGAGGGAGATTTTTGCGAGAGGGAGCTTTTCTCCTTACACAAAGACGATTATTTCAATGTAAAATACCCCAAGGGGTATAGGGAACGCAATCATATTATGCCAGCACCATTCTCATTTACCATTACTCACCGCATGCCGCAGACGTTGGCGCGGACAGGTGTGATTCACACCCCGCATGGCGATATCAAGACGCCAGCCTTCATTGTCGTGGGTACAAAGGCAAATGTGAAAGCAATGGTGCCCGAGATGGTAGCTAGCGTGGGCGCACAGGCTGTCTTGGCTAATGCCTATCACCTCTATCTGCAGCCAGGGCACGAGCTGATAGAGAAGGCTGGGTACTTGGGTAAGTTTATGCACTGGAGCGGCCCGACCTTTACTGACAGTGGCGGTTTCCAGGTGTTAAGCTTGGGCTCGGGCTTTAAGAAGGTATTGGCGATGAGCACTGATGTTGATGAAGAGATCGCGATTGCTAAGAAGTCGAGTCGGCACGCCTGGGTGGATGATAATGGTGTGATGTTCAAGTCACACCTCGATGGCTCATTACATAAGTTTACGCCAGAGCTGTCGATGCAAATCCAAGCAGGGATTGGGGCGGATATTACCTTTGCTTTTGATGAGCTGACGTCGCTGATTGACCCGTATGAATACCAAGTGGAGGCACTGGCGCGTACCCATGCGTGGGCGGAGCGCAGCCTCGCAGAGGTCAAGCGCCTGCGGGCTGCTCGGCCAGATAAGCCGTATCAAGCGCTCTTTGGTGTCTTGCAAGGGGCGAATTATGAGGACCTGCGTAAGCAAACCGCAGCACGCCTTGGCGCAATGGATTTTGATGGCTATGGTATTGGTGGGGCGCTGGAGAAGGAAACAATGGCTCGGACTATCCAGTGGGTAAACGAGATCTTGCCCGAGAGTCGCCCACGGCATTTGCTTGGTATATCGGAGCCGGATGACATTTTTGCGGCGATCGAGCAGGGTATTGATACCTTCGATTGCGTAAGCCCAACCCGCGTAGCGCGCAATGGTGCGGCTTACACACCGCATGGGCGGGTGAATATGCGTGGGACGAAATATCGCGAGTTGTTTGCGCCTATTATGGCGGAGTGCGATTGCTACACCTGCCAGCACTACACTGCGGCCTATATCTGTCACCTGCTTCGCGCCAAGGAGAGCCTGGCGGGGACGTTGCTATCGATTCACAACGAGCGCTTTATCATCAAGCTTGTCGACGACATCCGCCACAGCCTCGAGGATGGCACATTCTACACCTTTCGGGATCATTTCTTGGCGCAGTATTATCGCCGATAGCGACTGATGAGTTCATAGGTTATAGTATGCATTCACATAACAACTGGGGATGAGAGTTTGCATAGTAACCCCTTCACATCATTAACCCTTTCTCTCGCACCGTTTCTTTAAAAACGCTAAAAGGGTCTTAGTATTTTTTCTAAAATACTGAGCTCTTCAATGATCATACTGCAATAATCACCACGGGCAACTTTTTGTTCTACCAGGATGAAAGTACTGCGTTCTTCATATTCTGAGAGAGATGCAAATCTATTGCAGTGAGCAGCTCGCTCGCTAGACACGCAAACGAAATGGTGTGAAGTTGGTGGTGGTGTCATAGGTATCGACGGATTCGCGTCGCTTAAGCATGGCAATGACGCGATAGGTAAGTGGCAAGCAGACGACCTCAACGGCAAGCTTGAAGCCAAGTCCGACGGCGATATAGTTGAGCAGTGCCCCCCCCGTGAGCTGCCCGCCAAAAGCAACGACGCAGAATATAACGGTATCAAACAAGCTCCCCACCACTGTCGATCCAAGCAGGCGCAGCCATAGTTGCCGACCCTTCATGATAACCTTGAGCTTAGCAACGATGTACGAGTTGAGGAAGCTCCCCGTTAGGAAGGCAAGCAAGCTCGCCATGACGATCTGCGGGAAGAAGCCGAGCACTGCCTCGTAAGCGGCTTGGTCGTGGTACTCTGCCGCCGCGGGCAGATAGCGTACTAGTGTAAAGCAGCCAATTGCTAGCAGCATGACCCCAAAGGCCGTCCAAATAGCGCGGCGTGCCCGGCGATAGCCATAGACCTCTGTCATGACATCATCAAAGATATATACGAGCGGGAAGAGTACTGCTCCACCATCGAGGATAAGTGGGCCGAGTGCCACCAGCTTGGTGGCGGCAATGTTGGAGATGAGTAGCGCCGCAACATATACTGCGAGAATAACGCTAAAGTATCGATAATTTCCGTTCGTGTGTTTCATGCTTCGTTTATCATACCACACCTGCCAAGAAACCTGCTATAATAAACCCATGCCCCGATAGCTCAGCTGGATAGAGCAGAGGACTTCTAAGCCTAAGGCCGTAGGTTCGAATCCTACTCGGGGCGCCATTTTATTGTCATATTCCCATCTCGATGGGGTTGTTTTTATTACATACAAAATGCATTTACACGCTGCGCGAGGCTATGCTATAGTACAGCGAGATTTATGCAAGATGTGACCAACCACGACCTCCTCAAGCGCAACATTGTCAAATATTCGTGGTTTCGGATTTTTACCAAGCGTGTCTACTTGCCGCTCATTACGGTGCAGCTGGTGAATGTTGGTAAAGTGAGTTTGGATGAGCTCGCACTGATGGTCGTTATCTCGTCTATTATCCAAGCAGCGCTGCAGATGCCAGCAGGTTATGTGGCCGATAAGTTTGGTAATCGGCGGGCGATTATCCTTGGTGCGAGCATCGCTGTGGCGTCGCCACTGTTGTATGCTGTGTGGCCGAGCTTTTGGGGTGGGCTGATTGCCTCGGTTTTGTTCTTTGGTGGCTATGCGTTTCAGTCTGGTGCGGTCGAGGCATTTATGCACGATTCCTTGATGGCGCTGGGGCGAGCGCGCGACTATACCAAGGTGATGGGTCGCGCCCAGACGTATGGATTGATTGGTAATACAGTGCTCATTATTGTAGTGCCACTCACGTACCGCATTCATCATACGCTCCCGTTTTTGATTGGCTTTTTGTCGCTTGCTGTGACAGTGTGGTTGGCGCTGAGCTTTGCTCATCCACCACGCCGCACGACTGCACAAGCTCAGCGGCCACGGCAGGCTGCTCGCGCAATCATTACTGCGAAAAATCTTGCTCTCTTTACCTTCGCTGGTTTCTTGGCTGGTGTGTCCAATAAGGGGCTAGAATATCGCGAACTCCTCTTCCAGCATGTTGGCATTGCCGTGGAGTGGTTTGGGGTGATTGCGGCGGTTGGGAGCTTGGGTGGAGCGTTACTGGGCTGGTATGTCCATTGGTTTGATCGTCTGCGGCCACTGGCATTCTATTGGGTGGATGCGTGGATTATGGCGCTGTGTATTGTCTTGATGGGTGTGACGCCAAGCCCAATTATCGCCGTCATTGCTGTTGTGCTATTTACTGCATATACGCGGGTGCGGCCGATTGTTTTGCAGTCAAAGATTCTCAGCGAGCTGCAGCATACATACAAAGCGACGCTCCTCTCTGCGCTGAATATGTTTACGCTGCTTGGTGACGTCGTGGCGATTAGCTTGCTCACCCGGATGGTTAATCAATATGGCTATAGTGCGGGGCATGTGTGGTTTGGCGGGGCAGTTGGGGCGATTGCTCTTGGCCTGTGGCTGGTGATGTGCGTTGAGGCACTGTGGCGTCGTAAGAAAGCCCGCTAAATTAGTTAACTTCAAATTTGGCCTGGCCTTTTGTCATTTTTCTTGATCATCCGCTCAACGAAGTGTGGTGATGGCTGTTATTGCAGATAGTAAGGCTCGCTATACAAGCGGCGAGAAGCCCAGAGAAAAGAAACAATTGACCTAGTGATGTTCAGATATGAGAGCGGTGTAAGCCAGTAAAGCTGTGAGATTGAAAATGAATGGGCGCAGGCAATAGACAAACCACGCTATCTCTGCTACAATACAGCATGTCAGCAGCACAGTAAGGTTTGCTGTGCAATTGTCTGGTGGATATAGCTCAGTTTGGTTAGAGCGCTGGTTTGTGGCACCGGAGGCCGTGAGTTCAAGTCTCATTATCCACCCCAAAATAAATTCCCGGATGATTCCGGGGTTTTATTTTGGTTTGATACTGCTTTACTACTATAAACAGTGGTAATTTTATTTGGTTATTGCCAGAAGTTCAAGGCGTATGTCTGACGTGTCTGTTTTGTGTATTCTTGCTTTCTGTACTCTTTTTCTCATGCTATGCGAGGTAAGAATCGATCTTCGCAGCCCAACAGGCAAAACACTGGTGGATGGGAGCTAATACTGGGTAAGTAGACTTTCTAAGACTTAGGCTCTATTTATGCAAAGCCTGCGCAAGATATGGTGTATATAGCAAGAGACCTCTCATTATGAGAGGCTCTCTATTGGCGTGGTAAGACAAGCTAAGAAGCGGCTAATATTCCCAAGTTGTTTCGATATCCGCCCCGAGAGTGTTGAGTCGGTTAGCAAAGTCTTCGTAGCCTCGGTTGATATTGTACACGTCACGCAGGATGGAGCGCCCAGGGGCCGCGAGCATAGCTAGCATCACGACGACGCTGGGGCGCAAGGCTGGCGGTGCGACGACATCGGCAGGCTTCCAGCGGGTAGGGCCACTGATGTAAACGCGGTGTGGGTCGACCATCTCCACCTGTGCGCCAAGGCGAGTGAGGTCGGTGAAGTAAATGGCGCGGTTGTCGTAGCTCCAGTCGTGCACTAGGGTGCGGCCCGTTGCTACTGTAGCGATGAGACCAAGGAAGGGGAGATTATCCATATTGATGCCTGGGAAGGGCATACTGTGGAGCTTGTCTTGTGGAGCGGTGAGAGTCGATTTGTGCAGGCTGATATCGACCAGGCGAGTCTGGCCGTTGCGCGCTGGGTACTCGCTGGAGAGTTCATATTGTAAGCCCATACCGCGCAGCACTGCTAGCTCGAGCTCGAGGAATTCGATTGGTGCCCGGCGGATGGTAATAGCAGAGTCCGTCACTACACCCGCTGCGATGAAGCTCATTGCCTCGATAGGGTCTTCGCTCGGACAATATTCGACTGTTTGGTTGATCTCGCTGACGCCATGGATAGTGAGGGTTGTTGTGCCGATGCCGTCGATCTGCACCCCAAGCTTTTGCAAAAAGAAACAGAGGTCTTGCACCATGTAGTTGGGGCTGGCATTGCGAATCGTTACGACACCTGGGTGGAGCGCTGCCGCCATGATAACATTCTCAGTGACGGTGTCGCCGCGCTCGGTAAGGACGATGGCGTGCTCAACCATATGCGGGTTGGCTGTTGCTTGGTAGTAATCGGTCGTTGCCTCGACAGTCAGGCCAAAGGGTGCGAGGCCCGCCATGTGTGGTCCAACCGTCCGTGTGCCAAGGTTGCATCCACCCGCGAATGGGATTTGGAATGACTCATATTGATGGAGTAATGGCCCCAGGAACATAATAATGCTGCGGGTGCGCTTGGCTGCGGCGATATCCATCTCGTCTAGATGGAGGGTGCGAGGTGGGGTGATCTCGAGGTCATTGTGTTCAAGCCAGCGGCAGCGCACGCCAATGCTTTCGAGCACCTCGATGATGCGATTAACTTCCTCGATCCGTGCCACTCGGCGTAGTGTCGTCTTGCCTTTATTAAGGAGGCTTGCGCAGAGCAGAGCGACAGCGGCATTTTTGCTCGTCTTTACCTCAATCTCGCCATGGAGCGAGCCGCCACCATTAATGACGAAGTTTGTTTTGCCAGCTTTGTTGATGCGGACAATCTCACTGCTCAGCACTTCGCCAATGCGAGCAATCATTTCTAGGCTGATGTTTTGGCCACCCTTTTCGATGCGGTTGATGGCCGACTGGCTCGTGCCAAGTGCTGCAGCGAGCTCGGCTTGCGTCATACCGCGCGCTTGGCGGGTTTCTTGGATGAGTGTTCCGATATTACGGAGATATTTTGCTGTTCCCATGCTTGTACAATATATCATCGGTGATATATTGTCAAACACAAGCATCTCGTGTTGTGAAAAGAAATACAGAGGTTAGGCTGCGAAGTTTTTCTAATAACCCCATCAGCTCCTTTCTGCTATTTCAACTAGTCGTGCGCAAGGCCTATATTTACTACACGAGCAAGTGCCTAGTCTTCACACCAGAGAGTAATATCAAAAGAGATGCGATAGCACGTCAATACTACTAGAGAAAAAGAGAGCTATCGCAAGCTCAAGACGCACGTAGTCAAGTACTGCAACTCCCCATATGAGGTGACTGTGCTATACTACACATATGATCTGATGACTAGTGCATAGCGAACCCCATGATATAACCAACAAACAAGGAGTATTACCCATGCACGAAACAACTATTGCTACCCTCATCGCCCGTGAGCAGCAGCGCCAACGCGAAGGCTTGGAGCTCATCCCTAGCGAGAATTATGTCTCTGGTGATGTACTACGGGCGCTTGGGAGTGTCTTTACTAATAAATATAGCGAGGGTTACCCAGGCCGGCGTTACTATGGCGGGCAGCAGTATACCGACCAAGTAGAGCAGCTGGCAATTGACCGTGCCAAGCAGCTCTTCCGAGCTGACCATGCTAATGTCCAGCCGCACAGTGGTGCTCAGGCGAATGAAGCAGTGTATTTTGCATGGTGCGAGCCAGGCGATACCATCCTCGCGATGGATCTAGGTCATGGTGGTCACCTGACACATGGTGCGCCTGTGACACATAGTGCTCGTGAGTATAATTTTGTTCGCTACAAAATGAAGGATGTGAGAACGGGCGAGATTGACTACGATGAGCTACATCGGATGGCGCAAGAACATCGACCAAAGATCATCCTGGCAGGTTTTAGTGCCTATCCGCGCCAGCTAGATTTTGCACGCTTTGCGGCGATCGGCCACGAGGTTGGTGCGTTGCTCATGGCCGATATGGCGCATGTCGCGGGGTTGATTGCTGGTGGGGTAGCGGAGAATCCACTTGACTATGGTTTTCACGTTATGACGACAACGACGCACAAGACGCTGCGCGGGCCGCGTGGTGGGCTCATCGTTAGCAAAGGAGTAGCGAGCAACCCACTCAAGCGCCCAGCCAAGACTCTCGAGAATATTCCGACACTCATCGATCGAGCAGTCTTTCCTGGTATTCAGGGCGGGCCACATATGCATACGATTGCCGCCAAGGCAGTGGCTTTTGGTGAGGCGCTCCAACCAGCCTTTCGTGCCTATGCTCAGCAGGTGGTGGCTAATGCCGCTGTCTTAGCACAGGAGCTGCAGCAGCGCGGCTTTGTGCTCGTGACGGGTGGCACAAGCAATCACCTCATCTTGGCCGATATCCACACGAGCTTTGGGATTGATGGCAAGACGGCGGAGATTGCGATGGATAAGATCGGCTTGACGCTCAACGCCAATGCCATCCCAGATGACCCACTGCCGCCATTTCGCCCCAGTGGCATTCGCCTCGGTACGCCAGCGGCAACAACGCGCGGCCTAGAGCCGCAGCATATGCCGCAGATTGCTGAGTGGATGTGGCGAGCCATCGACCACCGTGATGATGAGGCAGAGCTAGCTAAGCTCCGCACTGATGTTGCAGACTTCTTGGCGGATTTCCCAGTGCCGACGGAATAGACAAAAAGCCAGAGGTTTGTCGCTGTCATTGATAATTGTGTCTCGCTAGGCGCAGTAGTAATACATTCGCATATCTAAAACACCCGCCAGAGAGCGGGTGTTTTTGTTGGTTGAGAGGATAAGCTTAGCAGCTGCCTCGGACGATATCCTCGGTTTTGTCGCCCTTCTTGTAGGTGATTTTTGCGCCCTTACCACTGCCACACTGGGTGTACAAGACAGGAGTGTCGTTGTTTGGTGTGCCAGACGTGATGATCTTCTTCTTAAGGTCAGGATCGATCTTTGCTTCAGTTACTTTATCGTCAACAAGATTGCTACTGACTTGCGCAGCTGTTGGATATTCACCCTTCTGGCTGTTCCATGCCTCTACTTTGGTTGAGAGCTGCGATGCAGCGCCAGCGGCTGCAGAGTCGCGAGCGCGTTGCTGGATGCCGTTGTAAGCGACGATGGTAATAGCCGCTAGGATGGCGATGATCACAATCACGATGAGAAGCTCGACAATTGTGAAACCGCGCAGGTTACGTTGAGTTTTTGTTGTCATACAGAGTTACCCCTCCTTGTTACTGATTATATTACGATCATACTACGAACATTCATTAAACACAAGCTTTTTGAGTACAGATATATGAGAATATTTTTCAGAGATAGTGCGCGCTAGCATAGGCTGAATTGTGGCTAATGGCATGCTAGTATACCTAGAATACCTGAGCTACATACTGCCTATTGTTTTCTTGATTCAGCTAATTATTAATTCGCCGAGCCTGCATTGACCCCCGAGCATGGATGGTCTGGCCAGTGCTGAGAGCAGCAATATCTACTGCGGCAGAGACGACAGTGGTGCTATCATTTGGCGTGGTGCTGGCTGCTTGGTTAAAACCCGTTGCATAGCCAAAGCGAATGCTCGATACGTTGCTCGCGACGCGCGTATCGAGTGCTTTGCAGGTGCCACCAATATAATTGCAGGTACTCTGCTGCCAGGGTTGGCCACACATCGTGTTGTTGCTGGGGTTGGTAGCATTAAATTCGTACTGGCTTGGCACGATAGTTCGCCGCCAAAGGGTAGTGCCTTGCACAAAGTAGACGACCTTGACAGTAAGTGGGTTGTTTGTGCGGTAGAGTTTGGCGGCGAGCTCGGCTTGGCTGCGACAGGGGTTGGCTTGGCTATTGAGATAGATGAGTTCACGCTGGGTGTCGGAGGGATTGCGGTCGGTGGCGTATTGGGTAAGGATCAAGACGTTATCGCCCGCGAAGTGCTGTGCCCAGTTAGCTGCGATGGCCTTGCTCTCGACTTTTGTCGCTAGGCGGACGTCTTGCTCGATTTGGTCAAGCGCATCTTCCATAGCATACGTGAGCGCGCCCCGCTGATTAGAGATAACAATCGAGCTCAGCAACCCCACCAGGGCAGCAACCAATACGCCAACCACCACGACAATAATAGGGATCACTACTAGCATTTCCACCACAGTAAAGCCACGCTGTTGGTGTCGCGCAGGGTAGATGCGGCGGATGAGCTGCTGCATCCGCTCGCGGATATTAGTGGCTGCTGAGAATCGCATGGCGAACCTCCGATTGGCTAGAGCCTTGCCCGTAGCGTACCGTTACCGATACACGGCTTATCTGTGGTGCGGTGGTACTATATGGGCAATCAACGATGATTGTGGCATTAACGGGCTGAGGCAAGCCATCGGTATCGAGCGAGTGGTCAGTCGTAAGATTGCGATTAGCCGCGCGGTTTGTGCATGGCATTGGTGTGCCGTCGCCAACTTCGCGGCGGAGCAGCTCATACCCGACAATACTCGCCTTGGCGTCGCGATTGGCCTCTGTGGCGCTCTGGATTGTCACAATATAGAGCTGGTAGAGCGTCCCAACAAAGAGCACACCTAGCACCATCGTTACCAACATCTCTACCAGAGTAAAGCCAGCGTCTGGACTATGCTTCATTGGTGGTTGCTCGTGATGGTTATCGTTACTGTTGGTGCGCGCTCTAGCCGGTAGTAGAGGAAGAAGCGGCTGCACTCTTGGCTTGTGGTGACGCAGAGCGAACCATCGCGAGCGCGTGGCTCGTAGACGAAGCGGTCAATCGATGCACTATCTTTGCTAATACCATTGCTTGGCGACTGGACGAAGAGCGCTTGCTGACCACTGCGCGATGGGTATTGATAGCTATCCTCAGATAGTCCAGGGAGGATATGGCGAATTGCCGTGCCATTAAGCGAAGTCAAAAACTGCTCGGCCGACGGATAGCGGTGCCCTTGCTCGCCCGACGTACCAGTTGCATCGCCGTTGTAGAAGGATTCAAGGCTGCGCGCCACCGTCTCTACAGTGGTGGTGCGGGCGGTATCACGCGAGGAGCGCTGCGCATTATTGAGCGTCACCGCACCCAGTACCAGCAGTACCAGCATGATTGCCAGCACAATAATAATTTCCACGATTGTATACCCGCGTCGTACCCTCATGCAATTAGCATAAGGGTTTTGGGGTAAAAGTGCAAGAGGTGAGAAGGTGAATTGAGGTGAATCGCGGCCTACTTTGCCCCAATTGCACCCATGATTTATCGACGAAAGGATAAGAAAGGGGTGCCTAAAGGAACGGTATTCGAGATTCTTTAACACTCTTTCGTTATGCAGGTGCAATGTCAATCGTCACCACACTAAGGGGTGCTTTGGCTTATACGAGAATGAACACCTCATGAGATGATGTATTTTAGCACAGAACTCCTAGTCTAATGAGGTGAAATTCCGTGACTGTTTGAGAGGAAAGAAAGTGTGAAGCTGGCAGAGAATAGGGCAAATGCAGCCAAAAAAATACTCAAGAATACGTATCTACCTTACCTGCTTGACTACATCTATATCACAAAAACTATTGATTAACAGGGGTAAAAAGATAAGATTATATGCAGATGTTACACACTATTTGACTCATCACGCCGCTGGCATTTCTAGCGGTTCTTGCACAATGGTGATGCCGAATTTTTCCTCTACCGTGCGAATAATCTCCTCGCGAGCGGCAGCAAGATCGTGGTAGCTGGTAGCCGATTGATTGATGAGCACGACTGCATTCTTATCGTGCACTTTCATGCCGTGGAGAACGCTGCCTCTGAGTCCCGCTTGCTCAATGAGCCAGCCCGACGGCACCTTGACGCGCCCATCGGGCAGCGCATAGTGCGGTACTGTGGGGTAGTGCTGCTGGAGCTGAGCAAATGCCTCGCTGGAAATAATCGCGTTTTTGAAGAACGAGCCAGTATTGGGGAGCTTGGCAGGGTCGGGTAGCTTATTAGCGCGGATCGTCATGACGGCCTGGCGAATGTCTTGCGGGGTAGGCTCTGCTATAGCGTGGGTGGTGAGATAATCTTGAACGGCTTGGTAGAAGGGTGGCTGCGGCAAACCCTTGCGCAGGCGGAGCGTTATGCTTGTGATGATATATCGCCCCATCTCGCGGCCCCGGAAAATGCTGTGCCGGTACGAGAACTCGCAGTCGACGGCGCTGAGCGACACGAAGCGCTCTTGCTGCCGATCGTACGCCTCAAGCGAGACAAGTGTATCGGCAATCTCCTGCCCATACGCACCAACGTTTTGCACTGGCGCAGCGCCTGCTGTACCTGGGATAGCCGATAGCGCCTCAATGCCGCTCAGGCCACTGGCCACTGTTCTTGCTACGACATCATCGAGAATCTCTCCTGCACCAATGGTGATTGTTGTCGATTCGGCATCCTCAGCAATGACCGAGAAGCCCGGGATGCGGTTGCGCGCTATAATGCCAGCAAAGCCGCTGTCTTGAGCCAGAGTGTTGCTCCCGCCGCCAAGGACAAAGAGCTCAGCCTGCTGCTGGCGGGCCATCGTGCATGCCGCCACGATATCATCGTTGGTATAGAGGTCGACCATAGTGTGGGCGTTGCCGCCAAGCTGCATCGTCAAATATGGTTTGAGTGAAACGTCAGTACGAATATCCATAGGTATAATATATCACTCATGATATATATCTGCAAGGTGTGTCGACCTGAGCCTAGATAGCAATAAAAATACACTACACGAGGGTATATCGCAGCGCATACACCATGTGGTACACATTACAAGTATTTAGTCACATTAATAAATGCAAGCTCGCAAGCACTGCTGACTCTTATGGAATCTAGTGCTACTCTTCTCTCGACTCAATCGTTGCCTGCGCCGCTTGGATAACGTGGTCGATCATCACAGCAATAGTGAGAGGGCCAACACCGCCTTTTTCTGGGGTGAGGGTGACATCACTGCGCTCGCGCACGCTTGGGTCGACATCGCCAACGATAACACCGCCTTCGCTTGCTGTGCCAGCATCAACCACCACTGCACCTGTTTTAACCATATCCGCTGTAATGAGATGGGGCTGGCCAGTAGCGGTGACGATGACGTCACTTGCAGCGATGATCTCTGTAGTATTAGGCGTTTGGCGGTCGCACACTGTTACCGTCAAGCCGCGGTCGTGCCACAGCCGCTCTAGTGGTGCGCCTACTAACCGCCCTCGCCCGATGATGGCGAGCTGCTTATTATCGAGGCTAATGTTGTAACCCGCCAGTAGCCAATCGATTGCTTGCGCCGTTGCTGGCGTATAGGCAGCTTGCGGGCCACTCAAGCCATCGACGTCCTTGCCCGGAGAGATGCGCTGCACGATGGTATCTGTTTGTGATGGGTCGTTGAGCGGCAGTTGGACGATAATACCGTGGATGTGTGGGTCGTTGTTTGCTTGGTCGATCGCGCCCGGCATATCTGTCTCGGCGGTTGGCGCTACCTCTGTCTCAACGAGGATATCAGCAGCATAGGCTTGCTTGTAGCGCACGTAGGCATTGATTGGCCCCGATGCGTCAAGCGGAGTGATAATGAGCAGCTTGGGGGTGATACCATGCGCTTGGCGTAAGTGGCGTACTTGGCGGGCTTGGCGCTGCTTGATGAAACTTGCGAGTTCGCGGCCGTTGAGTGATGGAGTGGGCATAAGGTTGTAATCCTTTCGTAAATATATGGTTAACACTAAGTGATAGGTGTCTCTATAGCAAACAGTCCTCTGGCAATACCGAGGACTACATACTATGGAGGGCCAGGAGGGGCTCGAACCCTCGACACCCTGCTTAAGAGGCAGGTGCTCTAACCAGCTGAGCTACTGGCCCATGTCGTGCCTGCACTACCCGTGCAAAGCCCTTTTACTATAGCGGATAGCCTGGGGTTCTGTCAAGAGGTGGCGAGGTGAATTAAAAGGCTCTCTTACTGCACTGCTCGCGCTTGCTTGTCTTTTTGCCAAAAACGCATTACCATGGGGCAAGAGAGTTTAATCGGGAGAATAGCAATGGCAAATGAACAACCTACAGCACAACCAACACCACCAACTGAGGCAGCATCGCAAGCAGCTCCAGTTGCCAGCCAACCAGTAGTGCCAGCCGCTGCGCCTGCGCCGGTTGATACCTCACCGCGCAACTACTTGGCGGTTGTAGCCCTCGCTGCGTTTATGGGGCAGTATGGCTTGGCTCGCTGGTACCGTGGCGACGAGCTGGGCAAGATCCGCTTTTGGGTTGCAGTGGGCTGTACGGTAACATCAGCTGTGCCGTATATTAATATCGTTTCACTGTTGGGGTTGTTTGTCCTATCTGTCTGGGGTATTGTTGACTTCTTCTTGCTGACGAGTACCACAGCAGATGCAAACGGCACGCCATACGTTGCAACAGAGCGCGACAAAACGTGGGCGCAGGGGCTTAAGATCGCCTATATTGTTGGCCTTATCTTGGCGGCAGTGGCGATTGTTGTCTTCTTGATCTTGCTGGCAGCTGGGGTGGTTGTGCTGTGGGATACAACAAACGCAACTAGACCTATGCGGTCATCGACATACTATTATCCTCGCTAATAGCGGTTGTGGCAGTAGTATAGCAAAAGGGGTTGGCAGTGTGCTAACCCTTTTTTGTATGGTGCGGCCGCAAAATGAATAGTAAATAGTGCCGTATAAAGAAACCCAGACTAAGCTGGGTGATATAGAACAGAACTGGTACACCCGGCAGGATTCGAACCTGCGGCCACTTGGTTCGAAGCCAAGTACTCTAATCCGCTGAGCTACGGGTGCTCACTAGTCCTTATTGTACCACCACTGACGTGAGAATCCAAACTGCCTGCCTGAGAATACACTCTAGGGAGTGGCGAGACTGAGGGATTGGATGGTATTATATAAAAACAAGAATGAGGAGCTTGAGATGTACAAAGAATACAAGATAGATTGGACGCAGCTACGCGCAAGAAAAGATAGCAGCATCCTTCCCGCAGCAATCTGGCATGTACTCCATGCTCAATCAGAAGATACCAGCACTGATGAAGTGTACTGGACAATTGAAAACAATGCATTCTTCAATCGCGAACTATATGAAGCAACCGAACCAGTCACAACTGTCATTACCCATGAAATACACGTCGGCAACTATACAACTATCGGCCTTCGTTACGGCCTCGATCTCCTCGTCGAAATCGCCTGTGGCTGGTCAGCACCATCAGAAAAAGAACGAGGCAATGCCGACTTAGCTAACCGCTGCCGAGAGAAGATCCGCACTATCATGCCAGACCTCTACCGACTTGCTGAGACACATACTGACCAACGTGTCCTGCAGGGGATAGTCGATCTGACGGATGAACTCGAACCCAGCAAGCAGCAGCGAGCAAAAATACTATCGATTGTGGAGCCAAAGGCATACGATGAACGGCTTATTAGGATGGCTTTGCGAGATTTGAGAAAGTCGTTGAGATGATTCTTAGATTGTGTAAGCAATAATTTGATGTATACGATAGTAATAGAGGCTAAAGGGTGATGTGATTGCTGTGGGGCAGAGCTACTCTCGTGCTGCTAGCAGCTAATAAACCTACCCATGTATATTATCAACAGCTACCCCACGCTCCGCCAAAGCCTCCTCTACTCGCTTGACAACTTGGCTAGGGGTGAGCTCGGCTTTGACGATGTAGCTATGGACACCGAGGTGCTGGAGTTTTTTGGGGGCTTCTTCGTGACCAAGGTTAGTGAGGACGATAACTGGGATATCCTTACCCCATGAGTAGGCGCGGATGTGCTCGAGTGTGTCGGCACCATTGAGGTGGGGCATCTGGAGGTCGAGCAAGATGATGTCGGGGTGAGTTCGTTGCACGAGCATAATACCGGCTTTGCCATCGCCTGCAACTTCCACCGCAAAGCCAGCCGCTTCGAACTTCATGCGGTACATTTGGCTGATGGTTTGGTCGTCTTCGATGATGGCAATTTTAACCATTTGCTTTATAATAGCAGGTGTAGCATGAAAATGGAACAAAATCGCCCAAAATCAAGCATGGCGCCTATATCAGCTGAACCCCTGGTGGCACTGGGTAGCGCGCTAGCTCGTGCGACCAACTTTGCAGGGGTGGTGACGGCGGTACGCACAGCGCTAAGGGCAGTTGCTCGGCCAGCCTGGTGCGGGGTGATGGTGACGGTGGATGGAGCGCCGCCGCTGATTGACTTGCCAGATGAATGCGTTACCTCTGTCGATATACTCTTGCCACTGTGTGAAGAAGCGACGGCTCGCACAATGACCGCCATGCTACCCAAGCGCCACGCACTTCGTCGCTACAACATTGCTGTAGTGTTGCGGCTGGTGTGGCAGGGCAATCACTGTGGATATATCGTGCTGGGCCCGCCGGCTGAGCGAGTCACGTATACTACTGCGCAGCGAGCCGCCCTTGCGATGATAGCTCAGCAGTGTGCAGTGACACTCATGGCGCAGCAGTGCCATAATACTACACAGCAGTTCCAGCAGCAGCTGACTCGGGCGGTAGACCATGCAACGCGCCAACTGCGCGCCTCTAACCGCCGCCTGCGCGAGCTCGATGCCGCGAAGGATGAGTTCGTTAGCATGGCGAGCCACCAGCTGCGTACACCGCTCACTAGTGTGAAGGGTTATATATCAATGGTGCTGGAGGGTGACGCTGGTGAGATTAATGCCACGCAGCAAGCCTTCCTCGCCGAGGCCTTTACTAGTAGTGAGCGGATGGTGCAGCTGATTGGCAATTTCCTTAATGTGTCGCGCATCCGCACTGGCAACTTCACGATCGACTTCCGCCTAGGCGATGTTGCCGCGCTGGTGGCACAGAGTATCGAGTCTATCCAGCTCATTGCCGAGCGCCACCATTTGCGGGTGGATTATCAACAGCGTGGGGTTATACCACCTCTGCTAATCGACGAGAATAAACTCCGGCAAGTCATCGTTAATTATATTGATAATGCCATTTACTATTCGCCTGGTGCTGATGTTATTACGGTACGACTCTACCACAAGGACGGCTGGGTGGTGTGCACGGTGCAAGACCATGGCATTGGAGTGCCGCAGGGTGAGCAGCGCAAGATCTTTACGAAGTTCTTCCGGGCGCACAATGCCCAGCTGCAGCGGCCCGATGGCACAGGGATTGGGCTATTTTTAGCAAAGAAGATCGTGCTGGGGCACTATGGCGAACTGATCTTTCATTCGCGGGAAGGGCAGGGTAGCACCTTTGGCTTCCGTCTGCCGATCGATCGCCTCACACCACATCAGAATATTTCACCAAACGAAAATCACTCCCCGCGTGGGAAGTGAAAATCGCACATCTCCTGGGCTGGGTAAGATACCCAAGGAGTCCTCCTTTGCTTGGCACCTCTCGCACGGGTGCCAAGTGTGAATTTGCACAGTTATAGCGCGAGCAAACCAGACAAACGCAGTATGGGTTCTCCTACATCTCGTGGCTTGCGATGGCTGTATCGAGTGCTGTTTGTGTTAGTTGTCTCCACCATGCATGTGCATGACACGATCAGTTTAGCATCATGATTATGGCATGTCAAGCCTTTTTTACAACATTATCGCTAGACAAGTGTCGATTTTTTTGCTATAGTGACTAGGCGGCCTCATCGTCTAGCGGTTAGGACACTGGGTTCTCATCCCAGCAACCCGGGTTCGATTCCCGGTGAGGTCACCATAAAGGGATTTATCATCCATTCGGATACGGAACAGCTCGTTTACCTCTGGTAGCGAGCTGTTTTTGTGAGTTCCAAACTTTATTTCATCATAGGTTGGGACTTTATTGAAGATAGCGGCGAAAAAGGCGGCTTTTCGCAGTGTATTACAGAGGTCAAGTAGTAGTTCGGGCAGGTGTTCCAAAATATATTTGGTGTATTGCAAGACTTGGTCGAATTCGGCTTGTAGGTTGGGCTGATTGGCGATTTCTTTGTCTAGTTTTGCTAGCTCATTTTCGGCGCTAATAATATCCTCTTCCAAGTACGTAAGCGCTGTTTCGCTCGTGACAACGCGCATTCTGTCCACGGTCGCCCGAATCTGGTTTTGCAGGCTCTGGCGGTACTCTAGGCGCTGTTGGTTGGCTTCTAGTTGCTTTGCTTGGCGCTCGCGCCACAGTTCGGCAATAGCAGCGATAATGTCGTCAACGTACTCCGGCTTTACGGTAATAGTCCGTACAAAATCCTCGAGCGTCTTGTCGAATTCGGGCTTGGGTACGATCCGGCTATACATAGCCTGAAGCCTTTTAAGGGGCAGCGAATCGTCTCTGATAACGTTAGGCATTTATTGCGCGGAAGATCACTAGTCAATACGAGCGGTATCCAGGATATTTACTCTGTGCGATGTGTACCGCAGGTGCACGGAGGTATACGTGAGGCTCTTGAGTATGCATCACATATAGCGAAGATTGAACTCAATAGCGTGACTGACAATCCGGTATTCATAAAAAACGAAGAAACAAACCTAGTAGAGGTTATGGCTGGCGGAAATTTTCACGGTGAGTCTGTTGGCATCGCTATGGACGCTCTAGCTATCGCAATAAGCGAACTTGCAAATATCTCAGACAGAAGAATTGCTGCTCTACTTGATGATAGATTTAACAACGGTCTGCCTGCGTTCCTTAGGGCGACAGAAAAAATGAGAACAGGGCTAATGATTCTGCAGTATACTTACAGCCTCACTAGTCTCAGAAAATAAAGTATTAGCCCATCCAGCGTCGGTTGACTCTGTGCCAATATCTGCCAACACCGAAAACTTTGTAGCTATGAGCTCGGTCTCCGCCCGTAAGGTGGTCGACATATCAGATAACGTCAAGCACGTATTAGTCATAGAATTAATGGTGGCAGCACAGGCCATAGATTTACATGACAAGTCAAAAATGGAACAAATTTAGGCACAGGAACTAAGGTTGTCTATGATTTTGTGCGCCAAAAAGTACCTATGCTCAAAATAGACACATACTACAAACCGTACGTAGATGGTCTAGTTGACGATCTGTATGACCTCATAACTAGGGACGGCCTAGAGTTTATAAAGTAACAAATCCACCCCGTCCCATTCCTCAACCACTGTGGTCAAAGTATACATAGCGATGGTTTTCGCATTGTCGTATATTTGTTTTGATGTAAGCTTCTTTAGATCTCTCAAGTTAAAGAGGCTAATGTTGTCGGATTCGCCACTAGCTATATCATGTATCGGATTTTCCGAAGTAATAAACGCATAACTTATGTCCGTGTGATAATGCCCGCCACCAGCAGGATATGTGTGAATCGCGATCGGTTGAGGATGCAGTTTCACTCCAGGCAATGAAGTAAGCCTATTGTAACGCGGCTGCAACAACCTTAGCTGGTTTTTGTCGTAACCAGATTCTTCGGCTATTTCCCGTAAGACCGCTTGCCACGGTGTCTCGTCTAGCTCGACATGCCCACCAAACTGCAATAACCTGTTTAGCTTGCGGTGCTTATGTAAAATAATCCGAGGTTCAGCACCCTCTGTTATTTTCACAATATACCCGCTAACGCAGGTATCGTGCTGACCAGGCTGGTCGTGTATATGAGGCATATTATAAATTTTACTTTAATTGTGGCGTGCGGTCAAAAGGATACACAAGGGTATCTTTAGGACAGGTAGGTTATAAATTGCGCTATTTGACACAATGTAGCTACCCAGTTGTATTTATTAGCAGAAGAGAGCTTTGCGCTATATCTCCGGAGGTTATCTTCAGAGATATTTGCTTGAGGAGCTCTTGACCGCTAAATATAAAGTAAACCCCAAAACGGGAGGCAACCATGACAAAAACTACTGCATCCAAAAATCAGTACGCTGATTCGCGCGATTCCATGGCAAGCCTGCTGTTTCAAAAATGGACAATCGCAAGTATTGTTTCGCTTGGAGCTAAGACTAAGCGCTATTCTGTGCTGTATCGTCTTCTTCCTGGGGTAATTTAAAAATGCTCACCGAGCACCTCAAGAAGCTAGAGCGCCGGCATCGTCCGGTGCTTTGCTCAACTCAGCTCCTCCCAATCAGCCCGTGCCAACGTATACACCTTCCACGCTACTGCCTCGCCTGCAACTTCACCTTGCTCGATTCCCGTGTACCGATAGCCAAGCT
>CAUQKK010000007.1:0-72002 GCA_963519005.1 uncultured Candidatus Saccharibacteria bacterium
CCGTATCCCAGCCTGTTTCGACTGGGGTGGGTTCGGGTAAGAGCTTGCTGGTACGGATGAGAGGACTTGAACCTCCACGCCCCGCAGGGCACTAGCACCTGAAGCTAGCGCGTCTACCAATTCCGCCACATCCGCAGATATACGCACCGCAGGCTCTTACCGTGTATTGTATACGAATTTTGGTCTTGCGTAAAGAGTTTTGTGATACAATCAGGTAAATAAACTGTGGCGGGTCTGCCACTATTTTACGTTATGTAAGGAGTAATGACATGACCTCTATCCATTCATCGCCTCAAACGTTCGATAAAGCAGATTGGGTACAACAAAAAATCAAAGAAGTCCAAGAGTGGTATAGTACTGCCAACTCGGGCGAAGCTGAAAACAAGCAGCGTGCTGAGGTGTGCCGACGGACGGTTGGTGCGCTGGGCGTAATTGCCATGCGACCGAGTGAGAGCCTTACATTGTATACGGCAAGCTGCACGCTGTGTGGCCTTGCTTTATCATCACGCAGTGGGTGGTCCACACAGAGTGAGCTTACCGAAGAGAGTATTCGCACTATTCGCGAGATCAGCGGCATGGCGTAGCAGCCTGCCGAAGAAAATGACGCTAATACCATAGGAATAGCAGCATAATATAACTAATGAGCACGATGAAGCGCACCCAACACTCTGCCCCTGCGGCAACCGACCGTCGCAATGTGGTAGACCGCTATAAAGGGCTATCTCACCAAGCGATCGTTGCCGATCTTGATGAGCATGGCTCGGCACTTCATATTGCGATTGATAATGTCGTGCGCGATTTCAACATGGGGACGATCGTCCGCAGTGCCAATGCCTTTGGGGTGCGGCATGTCCATATCATTGGTCGGCGGCAGTGGAATAAGCGTGGTGCGATGATGACGGACACGTATCTGCATGTGCATTATCACCAAACGGTTGAAGATTTCTTGCAGGCTATTGCTGACCGGCCACTCATTGCGGTCGATAATGTTGCCGGTTCAGAGCCACTTCACTCGGTCGCGCTGCCGCGTAGTGCCGTGCTTTTGTTTGGGGCAGAGGGGCCTGGTATTCGCCCTGAGTTACTTGAGCAAGCCACGTCCATTGCCGCGATCGAGCAGTTTGGCAGCACGCGCAGCCTCAATGTCGGTGTAGCAGCGGGTATTGCGATGTATGCTTGGGTGCAGCAGCATCGGCTGCGCTCGGGTGAGAGGTGAGGTGGCATCTTGCATAGACCGCACCGCTCAGATAGAGATCTACGGCCTATAATCTATCTTTCTTCAGCTATCGGGCAAGAGAAGGGCGAGCAGAGCAATATATCGTTTGCAATCAGCGTGGAATGACGCTTTGCAGAGTAGTGAATCCGGCCAAGGGCTTGTTTTTCCATGCCGTTTATGCAAAAATAGCAGTAACTATGACAAAACTTTCATCGGAATCATATCGGGGGGCGCGGGATTGGTATCCGGAAGATCTTCGCGTGCGCAAATATATCTTTCAGACCTGGCGTCACGTTGCCAAGAGCTACGGTTACGAAGAATATGATGCACCACTGCTTGAGCCAGTTGAAGTGTATGCTGCCAAGAGTGGTGACGAGTTAGTAAATGACCAGACGTATCAGTTTATTGATCGTGGCGATCGACAGGTAGCGATCCGGCCCGAGATGACGCCGAGTGTTAGCCGGATGATTGCCAAGCACCGCCAAG
This sequence comes from uncultured Candidatus Saccharibacteria bacterium, assembly GCA_963519005.1. GTDB lineage: Bacteria > Patescibacteriota > Saccharimonadia > Saccharimonadales > Saccharimonadaceae > Saccharimonas. The sequence continues at coordinate 1,700 of CAUQKK010000007.1, forward strand.
AGATTGCTTACCCAGCACGTTGGTTTAGTATTGCCCAGTTTATGCGCTATGAGCGGCCACAACGGGGGCGAGAGCGTGAATTTTGGCAGATGAATGTCGATATATTTGGTGTTGATAACATGCAGGCCGAAGCCGAGATTATCGCACTGGGTAGCCGTATCATGAAGGCCTTTGGCGCGACGGACGACATGTATACTATTCGCATCAACAATCGCCAGTTGATCAACCTTATGATGGCGCAGTTTCTCGAGCTCGATGCTGTGCAGGCTCAGCTGATGATCCGGCTGTTTGACCGCAAGAACAAGATTCCACCACAGGCCTTTCGCGACCAGGCGATTGAGATCTTTGGTGAGGCGGCGGCACCGGTCGGCTTACAACGGATTGCTCAGCTCTTGACGGCACGTACTATGGCCGACCTGCCAGAATCGATTCGCGATAGTGAGGCGGTGCGCGATGTGCAGCGACTCTTTACACTACTTGAGCGTAGTGGTGTAACAAATGCCATTTTCGATATCACGCTCATGCGTGGGTTAGACTATTACACGGGTACAGTGTTTGAATTCTTCGACACTCATCCAGATAATAACCGTTCGCTCTTTGGTGGTGGGCGCTATGATGGCTTAGTAGGGATGTTTGGCGCCGAGCCGATTAGTGCAGTCGGCTTTGCACCAGGCCTATCAATGATGCAGCTCTTTCTCGAGGCGCATCAGCTGCTACCAGAGTTTAGCTCCACAACCGATATTTATATGATCGTCCTTGGCGGGGCAATGCGCGGTGCGCTAGAGCTAGCGGACGACCTGCGCGATGAGGACGTCAATATCGAAGTCGATTTCACTGGCCGCAAACTAGACAAGCAACTCAAGGCAGCGATCAAGAAACAGATCCCTTATTTCCTCTTTGTTGGTGAGGATGAGCTAGAGAACGAGATATACACCCTCAAGAATATTGCGACGAGCGAGGAGCAGAAGCTCAGCCTGGAGCGCGTCGTTAGTGCCGTTAAGGATTATCGTCGTCAGCCATCACGCAGTGAAGATGATGACTTTGATTTATCGTAGTGTCACCATGTGCATCTCTGTTGCAACTGTAGTTCATCTCTGTTAGCCTCTCGTTTTGCTCGTCTTGCGGAGCATTATATGTACGCGTGCATGCTTGGGTCTGTTGCATGTCTATTTCACACTGCCAGCGACATATGATACAATAACCAACTATGAAGACGACACTAGACCACCTATCAGACACCAAAGTACGCGCCACGATTACCGTCGGTGCAGATGAACTGGAGGCAGCTCGCCAGGTTGCTTTGCGTAAACTCGCTAAGACGACTAAAGTTGATGGCTTCCGCAAGGGTCATGCCCCGCTCGAGCTGGTTGCAAAGAATACCAATCCAGAACACCTCGCCGAGGAGACGCTTAATAACGCCCTGAGCAAAGCAGTTGCTGCAGCCTTCCTCGAGAGTGACGTGCAGGTGCTTGAACGCCCAGAGGTGGAGATTAAGAAGTTTGTGCCCGGCAGCGAGCTCGAATTCACGGCTGAGGCAGAGGTTATGCCCACGATTACTCTCGGTGACTATAAGAAACTCAAGCTCAAGCCAGCGAAGATAACCGTTACGCCAGAAGAAGTAACGGAGATCCTTGACCGGATTCGTCACAGCATGGCCGAGCGTACGGACACTGATGAAGCAGCCCAGGACGGCGACGAGGTGACGATTGACTTTGTTGGTAAGCGCGATGGTACGCCTTTTGCTGGTGGCACCGGGAAAGATTATCCGCTTGTGCTCGGCAGTAAGTCATTCATTCCAGGCTTTGAAGAGGCATTGATTGGCCTCAAGGCTGGTGAAACGAAGGCAGTCGAACTCACCTTCCCGAAGGACTACCATGCGAGCGAACTAGCTGGGCAAGCAGTCGTCTTTGATACGACCGTCAAGAAGGTCAAGAAAGTGACGCTACCTGAGCTGACTGATGAGTTTGCTGCGAAGGTTGGGCCATTTACTTCTATTGAAGATCTCAAGAAAGATATCGAGAAGGAAATTACTGCGCAAAAGCAACGTGAAGCAGATGACGAGCTGCGCGACGTAGCAGTCAAGCAGTTGGCCGATGCCAGCACAGTAGCAATCCCAGAGGTATTGCGAGCCGACCAGCTTCGCTCGATCGAACAAGACTTGGTGCAGAACCTCGCTCACCGCGGCCGGACTCTCGAGCAGTACCTTGCCGAGAAGGAATATAAGGACAAAGACGAGTGGATTGAGAAGGAGGCTAAGCCAGCGGCCGATGAGCGCATTAAGGCGGGGCTTGTCCTGGCTGAGCTGAGCAAGGCTGAGAAGATCGAAGCCACAGCAGAGGAGCTACAAGAGCGCATCAGTGCCTTCAAGCAACAGTATGCTAATGATGCAACTATGGTGGCGCGCTTTGATGAGCCAGAGGTGCAGCACGAGATTGCCAACCGCCTCTTGACAGAGAAGACGATTGACTGGCTGGTGGCGCAGAATACTAAGAAGTAGCAGATAATACAGCTCGCATAACGGAAATTAGCACTCTATATTGACGAGTGCTAATTTTCTCGTTACAATAGTACTATGATGAAACCGAATGATTACCTAGTGCCCAACGTCATTGTCCGGACGCGTGATGGTGAGCGTGGCTATGATATATACTCGCGTTTGCTCGAGGATCGCATTATCTTCCTCGGCGAAGAAGTGACTGAGATGACAGCCAATGTCGTTGTCGCGCAGCTTCTCCATCTTGCCAATGAAAATCCAGATAAAGACATTCAACTCTATATCAACAGCCCTGGTGGCAGTGTGTATGACGGCCTTGCAATCTACGATACTATGCGATACATCGCGCCAGATGTGCAAACAATTGGTATTGGCCTGCAGGCAAGCATGGGTGCCTTCTTGCTTAGTAGCGGCGCGAAGGGTAAACGCTTTGTCCTGCCTAATGCCCGCGTGATGATCCACCAGCCGAGCAGTGGTACGCGCGGCAAAGTAACAGACCAAGAAATTAGCTTACGCGAGAGTATCGCTCTCAAAGAACGGCTGGCCACCATTATGGCGGACAACACTGGCCAAAAACTTGATAAAATCAAGGCTGACATGGAGCGTGACTACTGGCTGAGTGCCGCAGACGCTGTAGCGTATGGCCTAGCTGATGAAGTGATTGGTGCTCGCATACAAAAAATCACACAGCGTTCGTAGCAACTTTATGGTATCATATAGATGTGACATCACGTAGTACAGATACTAGCTCCGAATCTAAATCAAGCCAAAAACCCTTACGTTTCCGGCGTATTATGCATTATCGCCCACGTCGGGTAACAGTGATAGTATGGCTAACGGTTATGCTAATGCTTTTGACCGTTGTAGCCGTGAGTATATTCTACAAGAACCGTCAAAGCGCTGCCTCCCTGATGAAATCGCAGCTCGTCGAAGGTGCTATGCTAGCACGGGCTGCTACGTTCTCGTCGGATGGTGTAATTTCGTGGGATGCGTACGCTGATGGTGGTGTGTATGGGACGATTACTTCGCAGGATGACCGCTACCGCCTGCTTGCACAGCAACCATTTATCCGCTGTACGGTTGGGAAAGAGTGTAGTGGATGGATATCAGCTGCGCAAGCACAAACCTATACACAGCCGATACCGGCTGGCGACACAGTGTGGTATAAAAACGATTCACTTCGACATGATGGCGAAAGCATCCTACGCGACACAAGTGCCAAATGCGCCTTTTGGCAGTCTCCAGTTCAAAGACTGTGTGTTTCTGCCAAGACCGGCCGCTTCTTCTATTATGTTAATGGCTTTGGATCAAATAGCTTACACCGGTTATAAAGGAGTGTATTATTAACCTGACGCGCCGTAGTATGACAAAGAAATGCGTTACAGTGTGTTACGATACTATTCAAGCGGTCTAAAAAATTGAGGCCTTGTCACTTGACGGAGTAAGGCGCGATCTGCTATAATCGAAAATTAATGAAGGTTGTGTAATATGGGTTAGGTGCGGACTACGCCGGTGGCGTGGCGTTTTAGTGTGCGAAAACTTATATTGAGTAAAGCTTCGGTGCCACAACAAATGCACGAGCAGGGTTTTGGAGTCCTTACACGTGCGGATAGATAACAATAATTCAAGAGGAGTTTACATGCCTACACCTACCACGGCAACAGCTGCTCCATCGCGTGTGTTTTTTACCAGCAATGACACCGCGCTGGCAGTACCCGACTTGCTGGCTCACCAAGAAGAATCCTGGAAGGACTTCGTCGAGACGGGCTTGAGCGAAATTTTTGCTGAGCTCAACCCAATCGAAGACTATACTGGCCAGAAGCTCGAGCTGCGCTTTAAGGATTATGCCTTTGGCGAGCCCAAGCATACAGAGCAGTTTGCGAAAGAAAACAACCTGACTTTCGACGCACCACTGCAAGCCACCGTCGAGCTTATCAATAAGACGACTGGCGAAGTCAAGGAACAGAGCATCTACATGGGCGATTACCCTTGGATGACCGAACGCGCAACGTTTATCATTAATGGAACAGAGCGCGTAGTGGTAAGCCAGCTGATTCGGAGTGCTGGTGTACTGTTTAGTGCTGACCGCGTGGCAGGGCGCAACCTCTATGGTGCCAAGATAATCCCAGGTCGCGGGGCATGGCTTGAGTTTGAGACCAGTCCATCAGGCGCAATCTACGTGAAGATCGATCGCCGCCGCAAGATTGCAGCCACCACCTTGCTGCGTGCTCTTGGTATGAGCAAGGTGTCGGCCATTCGCGAGGCCTTTGCTGATATCGACACTGGTGAGATGAAATACATCGAAGCCACGCTTGAGAAGGATCCAGCGCACGGTATCAACGAAGCGTTGATTGAGGTCTATCGCCGTCTGCGCCCAGGTGACCTCGCTACGGTAGAGAACGCTCGTCAGATGATTGAGCGCATGTTCTTCGACTTTAAGCGTTTCGACTACAGCCGCGTTGGTCGCTACAAGATCAACCAGCGCTTAGGTGTTGATGTGCCCAATACAGCCGAATATCGCACATTGCAGATGAGTGATTTGATTGGTGTCTTGCGTGAAATTATTCGTCTTAACAACACCCAAGAGCCAGCTGATGATATCGACTCACTGAGCAATCGCCGTGTGAAGCTGGTTGGCGAGCTAGTAGCGCGCCAGTTCCGCGTTGGTATGCTCCGGATGCAACGCAACGCAATGGATCGCATGAGCATGAGCGACCTCGAGACAGTTACGCCAAGCCAGCTGATTAATGCTCGCCCGGTAGTGGCAGCAGTGCGCGAGTTCTTCGCCAGTAGCCAGTTGAGCCAGCTACTTGATGAGGTGAACCCACTGTCGGAGCTGAGCCACAAGCGTCGCCTGAGCTCGATGGGGCCTGGTGGCCTCAGCCGCGAGCGAGCCGGTTTTGAGGTGCGTGATGCTCACCCCACCCACTATGGCCGGATTTGCTCGGTGGAGACACCAGAAGGTGCTAACATTGGTCTCGTGCTTAACCTCGCTACCTATGCACGTATCAACGAATACGGCTTTATTGAGACACCATACCTCAAGGTAGTTGATGGCCGCGTGACTGATGAAATCGTCTACCTCGATGCTTCGCAAGAAGTAACTGAGGTGATTGCCGACGCTGGTGCTCGCCTTAATGAGGATGGCACCTTCGTGCGCGATCGCGTTAGTGCACGAAAGTTCCTCCAGCCAGGGCAGGTAGATACCAGCGAAGTCACTTTCATGGACGCTGCACACAAGCAGATCCTTGGGTCGACCGCGAGTCTCGTGCCATTCATCGAAAAGAACCGTATTGACCGCAGCTTGACTGGCTCCAACATGCAGCGCCAGGCAGTGCCGCTTTTGCAGCCAGAGTCGCCAACGGTTGGCACTGGCATTGAGCACGAGGTGGCGCGCAACTCGAGCCAGCTTGTGACGGCCGAGGCTGATGGCGAAGTGATTCGGGCTGATGGCGAAGCAGTCGAGGTGCGCTATGCTGATGGCGTCAAGCGCTACGACCTAATCCACTTTGCCAAGAGCAATGATGATCGTTGTATTAACCAAAAAGTCCGAGTAACCCGTGGCCAAACCGTTGCGAAGGGTGACACTCTCATCGAAGGTGCGTCCATTGCCGATGGTGAGCTTGCCCTCGGTAAGGACTTGCTGGTCGCCTTTATGCCGTGGGGTGGCTATAACATGGACGACGCGGTAATTTTGAGCCGCCGCTTGGTAGAAGATGATACCCTTACCAGCATCAACATCAAGGACTACACTGTCGAGGTGCGTGAGACAAAGCTTGGTCCAGAGATTGTGACACGCGATATTCCAAATGTGAGTGAGGATAGCCTTCGCCACTTGGATGAGAGTGGTATTGTACAGATTGGCTCTGAGGTCAAGGCAGGTGATGTCTTGGTCGGGAAGATTACACCAAAGGGTGAGCAAGAGCTCAGTAGTGAGGAGCGCTTGCTGCGTGCAATCTTTGGTGAAAAGGCCAAGGATGTGCGCGACACCAGCCAGCGCATGAACAATGCTGGTGGTGGCAAAGTTGTTGGCGTCAAAGTATTTAGCCGCGAGAATGGTCACGAGCTCAAGACGGGCGTATTGATGCAGATTCAGATCTTTGTCGCTCAATTGCGCAAGATTGGCGTTGGCGACAAGATAGCTGGCCGCCACGGTAACAAGGGTGTGTGTGCCCGCGTGATGGCGGTAGAGGATATGCCATACCTGGCCGACGGTACCCCTGTTGATGTGATCCTTAACCCACTGGGTGTGCCAAGCCGTATGAACCTTGGCCAGCTCTTTGAGACGCACCTCGGCATGGCAGCACGGGCGCTCGGCTACAAGGTTGCCACGCCACCATTCAATGGTGTGCCCGCTGATACCATCAAAGATGAGCTAGAAAAGGCTGGCATTGCGCGCGATGGCAAGAGCCAGCTCTACGATGGCCTGAGTGGTGAGCCATTCGAGGAGCGTACAACGGTCGGCGTGATGCATATGATCAAACTCCACCACATGGTGAGCGACAAGATCCACGCCCGCAGCACTGGTCCATACACCATGGTGACTCAGCAGCCACTTGGTGGTAAGGCTCAAAATGGTGGTCAGCGCCTCGGAGAGATGGAGGTCTGGGCACTCGAAGCTTACGGTGCGGCGACTACTCTACAGGAGATGCTAACGATCAAATCAGACGACGTCTATGGCCGCGCCAAAGCCTACGAGGCAATCATCAAAGATGAGCCTATTGCCGGGCCAAAGCTGCCCGAGAGCTTTAACGTGCTTGTCAAGGAGCTGCAAGGCTTGGGTCTGCGTGTTGACCTACTGGATGAGTCTGATGAGTCGGTCGATGCCGAGCATGTCATTGCTGCTGCGGGCCCTGCCGACAAAACCGTTCCGTCTGACGAGAGTGATGACGAAGCAACCTATCTTGATGAATCCGACGGCATTGGCACAATTGCCGATGACAGCGGTATGTCCGTCCAAGATATTGACACAGTAGAAAACCTAAGCGAGGAGGAAGCCTAAGATGTCCCACGTGGTAACAGATCACGATATCGCCAATTTTGATGCGGTACGCTTGGCCGTCGCCAGCCCCGAGGATATCCTCAAGTGGAGCTACGGCGAAGTCACCAAGCCGGAGACGATTAACTATCGAACCCAGAAGCCTGAGCGCGATGGCCTGTTTTGTGAGCGAATTTTTGGCCCAGTCAAAGACATCAACCCACACGACAGCAAGCTCAAGGGCGTGCGCAGCCGCGAAGCTGCAGTAGATAAAAATGGTGAACTCGTCACCAAGTCGATCGTGCGTCGCGAGCGGATGGGGCACATTAGCTTGGCCACCCCTGTTGCGCATATTTGGTTTATGCGCGGCACGCCCAGTGCAATGAGCCTTTTGCTCGGCATTACGGTGCGCAACCTCGAGAAGATCGCGTACTTTGCTACCTATGTCATCCTTGATGTTGATGCCGAGACACGCGACGCTTATTTGGCTGACCTTGAGGCTGAGACCGAGGCAGCACGTGCCGCCATTAAGATTCGCTTCCAGCGTGAAGCTGAAGCTGATGGGGCAGACGTGAAGGCTCTTGCCGAGCAGCAAACACGCGAATACGAAGAGCTTGAGGCAACCTACAGCCAAAAGAAAGCTCAGCTCGAGAGCCTACAAAAGCGCGCCCTCCTAAGTGATACCGACTACCGTAATCTCCCAGAAGAGTATGAGGAGCTCGTAAAGGTTGGTATGGGTGGTGATGCACTCAAGGCGCTCCTTGATGATATCGACCTCGACACGCTTATCGCCGATCTGCAAGAAGAAGCCGAAGGTGCACGCGGTCAACGCGAGAAGAAGCTACTGAAGCGCCTTAAGGTGCTCGAGGGTATGCAAGCGGCGGGCATTAAGCCATCAAGCCTGTGTATGACAGTCTTGCCAGTTATTCCACCAGACCTGCGGCCAATGGTAGCCCTGAGTGGTGGACGCTTTGCGACGAGTGATCTCAACGACCTCTATCGCCGTGTCATCAACCGTAATAACCGTCTCAAGAAACTTATCGAGCTCAACGCACCAGAGGTAATTCAGCGCAACGAGAAGCGTATGCTGCAAGAAGCGGTCGATAGCCTGATTGACAACTCGGCTGCTCGTGGTGGCCGCGCTGTCAATGCAACTGGTGGACGCCGCCGCCTTAAGAGCATTAGCGATATGCTTAAGGGTAAGCAAGGACGCTTCCGCCAGAACTTGCTGGGTAAGCGCGTCGACTACTCGGGCCGTTCGGTTATCGTGGTGGGCCCGAAGCTCAAGATCCACCAGTGTGGCTTGCCAAAGCAGATGGCAATCGAGCTCTTCAAACCATTTGTCATCAGCTGGCTCATCAAGGGCGATTACGCCCACAACATCCGTAGTGCAACGCGCCTAATTGAGGCAGGTGAAGCGGTTGTGTGGGATGCATTGGATGAGGTAATCAAGGGCAAGTATGTCCTGCTCAACCGCGCGCCATCACTACACCGCTTGAGTATCCAAGCCTTCCAGCCAAAACTGGTTGAAGGCAAGGCAATCCAGCTCCACCCGCTCGTCGCTAACGGCTTTAATGCTGATTACGATGGCGACCAGATGGCTGTCCACTTGCCGCTCAGTGCCGAGGCGCAGGCCGAAGCGCGCGAGCTGATGAGTGCCGTCAATAACCTGCTTAAGCCTGCCGACGGCAGCCCTGTCCTCAGTATCGACCAGGACGTGGTGCTCGGTAACTATTACCTCACATACGAGAAACCCTCAGCTCAGACTGACACTGTCGCTGTCTTTGCCGACAGCCGGGCTGCTGAGCTAGCCTACGACATGGGCAAGCTCCACTTGCAGAGCCCAATCCGCATTCGAGCCAAGGGCGAGATCCGGACGACCACTCTAGGGCGTGTCTTCTTCAACGAAATCCTGCCAGAGGACTTCCCCTACAATAACAATGTCCAGACCAAGAAGGAGCTTAAGCGAGTGCTTGGTCAGATTTTCGAGCGCTACGGCGCTGCTGAGACTGCTATCACTGCTGACCGCATGAAGGGCTTGGCCTTCCGCTTTGCCACCACTGCTGCGGTGTCAACTGGTATGGAAGACTATCTCAGCTTCGACGAAATTGCTGACTTCGTGGCTGAGGGTGACGCACGTTCTGCTGCGATCTCGGAGCAGCTTGATCAAGGGCTCATCACCGAGGACGAGCGCTACACATTGACCGTCAACAACTGGCGCACCGTCGACCGCAAGGTAGAGGACTTCTTACGCAGCCAGTTGGCCCACATGGACACCTCTGTCGCAACGATGGTGAACTCTGGTGCTCGTGGTAGCGTCAACAACATTAAGCTGGCCAGTGCGATGATCGGTATCCAGGTGGATGCCGCCAACCGCGAGATTGAGCTGCCAGTGCGTAGCAACTTCAAGCGAGGATTGTCGAGCCTGGAGGCCTTCGTGGCAACGCGTGGTGCTCGCAAGGGGCTGATCGATACCGCCCTCAAGACGGCCGACTCTGGTTATCTCACGCGTCGTTTGGTCGATGTCTCGCAGGATGTCTTTACCGTTGAGGATGAAGAGGGTGACGACGATGGCTTCACTATCTACCGCAATGAGTCTGAGGAGACAATGATCGAGTTTGGCAACCGCTTGTTTGGTCGCTACACCGCCGAGGCAGTGCCAGGCCACCTCGACCGCGACCAGCTCATTACACGTGAGATTGCTAACGCTATCGAGGCAGATCAGTCGATCGACCAAGTACGTATCCAGTCTGTCCTCTCTACTAAGAACTTGCACGGTATTCCACGCAAGAGCTACGGGATCGATATGGCAACTGGCCAACTCGTCGATGGTTCGCAGCCAGTTGGTGTCATTGCTGCTCAGTCAGTCGGCGAGCCAGGTACACAGCTGACGCTTAATACCTTCCACAGCTCTGGTGTTGGTGGGTCAGACATCACCCAGGGTCTGCCACGTGTTGAGGAGCTCTTTGAGGCGCGCAACCCGAAGGGTCAGGCCTACGTCACAGAAGTCGCTGGTTTGGTCGATATCTGGGAAGATGGCAAGAAGTACGTTGTACAGGTCACACCGCAAGCAGGCAAAGTAGAGCGTATGCCGCTCGATGGCCGCATGGTGATGGTGCAATCGGGCAGTAAGGTGAAGGTTGGCGATGTCATTGCGTCATTCGACGATGGCACACAGCCACTCACTGCACCGTTTGATGGAGTGGTTGAGTCCACCGGTGATTCGCTTGTCCTCACAGGCAACGCGACAGCACCAGTCCGCTACGAGATTCCTGGCACAATGTATCTCGTCGTTAAGCCAGGTGATATGGTCGAGCCAGGCGATCGCCTGACACTTGGTTCGCTCAACCTGCACGACCTCATGCGCCTCAAGGGCACAGAGGCAACCCAGCGCTATATCATCAACGAAGTGCTTCGTATCTATGCTGCGCAGGGCCAGGATGTGGCTGGCAAGCACCTTGAGATCATCGTCCGGCAGATGTTTAGCCGGGTGCAGATTGATGATCCAGGCGACAGCACCTTCGTCATGGGCGACATCATCTCCAAGGCATCAGTGGTTGATGCCAACAAGGAGCTCGTTGCTCAGGGCAAAACGCCAGCCCAGTATGCACAGCTGCTGCTTGGTATCACCAAGGTGAGTATCTGGAGTGATAGCTGGCTGTCTGCTGCGTCGTTCCAAGACACGACTCGCGTGCTAATCAACGCTGCCACTAGTGGCCGCGCCGACCACCTCAAGGGTCTTAAGGAGAACGTCATCATCGGTAACAAAGTACCGGTTGGTACGGGTGCGCACCCACTGCCGCTCGAGGAGAATGACTCTCCAGAGGATGAGTTTGTCGCCGAAGCCCAGGCTGAAGAGGCTGAGCCGGAAGTGACAATTGCTACTGACGAGCTGTAGGGAATAGCTAGTCTAGAGCAGAAGAGCCCCACTTGAGAGAGTGGGGCTCTTTTATAATCATACATTGAGTGTGCTATGCTACTAGATTTATTCTTGCTTGCTGAGAATTACTTTCTCAAAACACGAGTCAAGCCGAGCTGAACTGACCGTAAGGTGCTCTCACCATTGAAGCAGAATACAATGTATTTTTCGGGACTTATCATATATCGGAGGTTTTTGCATCCACCGATTCCACCTTCAGATTCCGGCTGACCAAATATGCTAACCAACTCGTCGATAGTCGCTTCATTTGGCAACGAAGCAATTAGTTGCTGCGGAAATGGAATATAAGGCTCTTCGTAAGAACCGTCATCTTGAAGAAAAATAGACAGTGATACGAGAATATTGTTACGCCAAAGTAACTCGAGCCCCATATTGTAATACGACCAGTACGATTCGGTCGAACCAGCACCGAGGAAGCTTTCGTCGGTATCTTCAATTAACGGCTCGCATGCCAAGCTATTCGTTGCTTTATCGACCTGTTCCTGTATTCCATCAATTCCTCTTCCGATTAGATCAATATAATTGGTAATAGGGCCATTTAGTTGTGCTTCCATACTTCCTCCGGAAAATTGGCTTGGTTGATTTACTAACTTTGATTATACAATAAATCACTGGTTATGTAATACGAGTTATGCTACTTCCTAACAACTATATCATCACAAACCACCCCTAGCGAGTGCTAGCTAGTCTATAGTATGTATGCTGATTCGCGACTCTACTGATACTTCGGCATCTCTACCGTCACTACTTCGCCTTTGCTGAGGTCGCGGCATTTGTCGCCTTCGTAGATTTGCCGCAGGTCGACTTTTTTGGCGTTGCGAAGCTGGGCTTTGTAGACGTCGCAGCTGAGCATATCGTTCTGGCGAATCTGGAAGAAGACCCAGCGGCCATCACTTGATTGATAAAACAGCGCCGTCCCTTGCGAATTAAAGAGGTGGGACTCAGGCTGCACACCGCCCAGTGGTATCTCTGCCAAGCGATAACCGGCAAGCTTGCTCTCGCGCACCGTCATTGTGCCGACGATACCGACGTTGTAGCTCGAGCTTGCAGCGGGCGAGTAGGCATTATAGAGCGGAGCTTGCTGCTTGGCAAGATCTTTGTAGTCGGCGGCGTCGAGGCATTTGAACTCAACAAAGCGAGTTTCCTTGTTTTTCGGGTCATTTGGGTCAAGTGGGGTATTGCTAATCTGGCAGGTTACGTCGCCATTGCTCCGTGTAAAGTCTGCAAGGTATGGGCCGTCTTTATCGCCATCTTGCACGACATAGCGCGTGAATTGATCATAGTCGAGCATGTGCTCCAGAGCGGTGACGTTGCGCTTAGCCTCAGCCTTGGACAGAGTAGCGGCAACACTCTTAGTCTTGCTCGGGTCGGTAGCAATAGAATAAAAGCGAGAACCTTCGGCCTTGACCGGTGTTGACAGTGATGACTTAACAGCTTCTGTACCCTTAAAGTACTTTTTGGCACGCTCGAGCGTCTTGGCGGCGGTGAGCTGCTCCCGTGGGCCAGTTTTTGCCTCGGTGTGCTGCTCGGTGTTTTCGGCTTTGTGCGGCCGAGTTGCGATATAAATAATCCCTGCTGCGATGACAACAACCACTAAACCAGCCAGAGCAAAGCGTATCGCTAACCCGCGCGGCGTCAGGCGAGAGCGTCGGTACTGAGGTGAAGGGGATGATCCACGTGGTTGCATAGTGCCATTATACACTGCAAGCTAGGTTGGCAGCAATGGCTCTTGCGCAAACGCACTGCACTTCGTATAATGCAAAGCATGAGCGCTATGAAGAATCCGTTGATGCAGAAAAAACAGGCTGGCTACACTGTGGTAGAGCTGTTGGTTGTGATCGTCATTATTGCCATCCTTGCTACATTGACGCTCGTCTCGTACCAACGTATCCAAGCCGGTGCACAGGGGCGGACCCGCGTGGCCGACCTGACGGCAATGCGCCAAGCACTCGACCGCTACTATACTAAGAATGGAGCATACCCGGTTGCCAAGACTGCCGGTAGCACTACTCCTACCTACCAGCGCCGTGATAGCGCCACATTCTTGCGCCAATTGGTGCCAACCTACATTTCCACGCTTCCCAGTGTCACACAGGGCAGTACCACTGATGGAACGAACAACACCTACCTCTACATCACCAATGCTCAGCAAACCGAATACAAGCTACTCTATGTCAACACAAGCGGTCTACCACCAGGTGAGTACGATGCCGTGCCTCAAGCAATGCGCACCACCGCGCCAGACCGCTACGGCGTGTGGTCAAAAAACGGCGAACGGCTGCCTGGCTAGTCTCTGCAAATGAGCTTATCAGGGGTGATAATTACTCTACCACCCACATTCAATCCATGCTATAATCAATCGTTGAGAGTTGTATTACTCATGCTAAAAAACACGTAAGGAGAGAAGGAGCCCCCTATGGCAACCCCCAAGGATGTCCCTCTGCAGGACTTTCGCAACATTGGTATTATTGCCCATATCGACGCCGGCAAGACGACGACGACAGAAGGTATTTTGTACCGCACCGGTATTAACCACAAGATTGGTACCGTGCGCGGTGATGATGGTGGTGCTACCACCGACTGGATGAGCCAAGAAAAAGAGCGTGGTATTACCATTACCTCTGCGGCAGTGACCTGCTTTTGGAAGGGCCACAAGATTAACATCATTGATACCCCTGGGCACATCGACTTTACCGCCGAGGTGGAGCGTAGCCTGCGTGTACTCGACGGCGCAGTGACAGTCTTTGATGGCAAGATGGGGGTAGAAGCCCAGAGTGAGACCGTGTGGCGCCAAGCTAACAAATACGGTGTGCCACGCATCTGTTTTATCAACAAGATCAATCAGACTGGTGGCGACTTCTACAAGTCGATTGAGTCGATCCATAGCCGCCTGAGCAAACAAGCCTTCCCAATCCACCTGCCAATTGGCTTTGAGAAGGATGTCTGTGGTGTGGTAGACCTCATCGACATGAAGGCCTACACCTACGACGACTACACCGACCACGAGCTTAAGGTAGGCGAGATCCCAGCTGATATGCTCGACAAGGCAAAGCGAGCTCGCAGCCTGCTCGTCGAGAACGCCGTTGAAGCAGACGACGACCTGATGATGAAGTTCCTCGACGAAGGTGAGGACGCCATTACTATCGACGAGCTCAAGGCAGCGCTGCGCCAACGCGTCTTGGCTGGTGACTTCTTCTTGGTGACAGGTGGCGATGGCCGCGGTGTGATCGTCGAGAAGGTGCTTGACCTGATGGTTGATTACCTGCCAAGCCCGCTTGATGTTGGTGAAATCTGGGGTAAGAACCCCAAGACTGGCGACGAGGTAAGCCGCACACCTGACGATAAGCAGCCAATGACCGCACTGGCCTTCAAGCTGGCTGCCGACCCATTTGTTGGTAAGCTGATCTTTATCCGCGTCTACAGTGGTCGCTTGACTGCCGGTAGCTACGTCCTCAACACAACGACGGGTGAGAAGGAACGTGTGGGGCGCATCGTCCGGATGCACGCCGATAAGCGCGAAGAGATCGACAGCGTGGGTGCTGGTGACATTGCTGCTGTGGTGGGCCTGAAGGGCACCTTCACGGGGCATACCTTGTGCGATCAAGCGCATCCAATTGCTCTTGAGGCAATTAGCTTCCCTGAGCCACCAGTGTCGATCGCGGTGGAGCCCAAGACTAAGGCCGACCAAGAAAAGATGGGTATTGCTCTGCAACGCCTGGCAGAAGAAGACCCAACCTTCCGCGTCTACACCGATGAAGAGACAGGCCAGACTATCATGAGCGGTATGGGTGAGCTTCACCTAGAGATTTTGATCGACCGCATGAAGCGCGAGTTCAACGTTGAGGCTAACGTTGGTGAGCCGCAAGTGGCCTACCGCGAGACCATCAAGGGCACGGCTGAGGCGCAGGGTAAGCATGCCAAGCAGTCTGGTGGTCGCGGCCAATACGGTGATGTCTGGGTGCGCTTTGAGCCGAACGAGCCAGGCAAGGGCTATGAATTCTTCGACGAAATCAAGGGTGGTGTGGTGCCACAAGAGTACCGCCCGGCTGTGCAGAAGGGTATTAAGGAGACACTCGATGGCGGTGTGATTGCTGGTTATCCAGTTGTTGACGTCAAGGCGACCTTGTACGACGGAAGTTACCACGATGTTGACTCAAGCGAGCTCGCCTTCAACTTGGCTGCCCACTTGGCTGCCCGCGAAGGTATCAAGAAGGCCAACCCAGTCTTGCTCGAGCCAGTGATGAAGGTTGAGGTAACAACACCTGAGGAATTCATGGGTGATATCATTGGCGACCTCAATAGCCGCCGGGGCCGCATTGAGGCAATGGAAGACTTGATGGGCGGCGCGAAGCTCGTCAAGGCTATTGTGCCACTGGCAAACATGTTTGGCTACACCAGCGACATCCGCTCGATGTCGCAGGGCCGAGCTGCTAGCACGATGGAGCTTGCCCACTATGAGGAAGTTCCACCAAACGTCGCGCAGGAGATTATCGAGAAGCGCAGTAAGTAAGCCTTCTTGTATTATCTCTATAAAACACCTCTATTACAGGGGTGTTTTATTATCTTGTCTCAGCGCAAGGAATGGTGAATAGTACGCAAAAGCTGGCATATATGCCAGCTTTTGTTGATGCAAGTCTATGGCTCGTACTACTTTTTCGTTTTCTTGTCGTGCTTGATTATTTTCTTGACGGCAATTTTTTGCGGCGCAGGTAGTGGCTTGAGTGGTATCGTCACCCTCAAGATGCCGTCCTCCAGATGGGCCTTAATCTGCTCAACATCGCTACCATCTGGCACTTGTACACGACGGCAGAAGCTTGTGCTACTCTCACGAACGACGTAGTTGCGCTGTTTGTCCTCGGTTTTTTCGTGCCGTTCGCCGCGGATGACGAGCGCACCATTGTCAAGGCTTACATCGAGGTCTTCCTCGGCAAAGTTTGGCACGTGCGCTTCAACAACCAGTGTATCGTCCACTGTGTAGACATCGGCTGTGACAGCTTGGCTGAGTGTCGTGGTAAAGGGATTGTCAAACAGCTGCCGCTGCAATGCGCGCAATTCCTCAAATGGATTGTATTTTGTAAGACTACTCATAGGGTGCCTCCTTATGTGTTGCTTTTGTATTCTTATCATAGCGCGGTAAATAGAACAATACAAGTACTTGCATCCGTCTAGCAAAGCGCTTATACTTATATGCATGGCGCAATCGACTCGTCGGCAACGTAGGTTCACACAGCTCAAATGGCTGTGCTCTGCTGCTCTGGCAGTAGTTTTGCTTGGCTATATGTATTGGGATGTCGAGCTGAGCCCAGCGGCCTCCACCACCAAGACGGCTGGCAGTGGTCTGGAAAAAACACTCGTGCTAGGTACCGATCCTGGCTTTAAGCCGTTTGAATATAAGCAGGGGCAGGAGATCGTTGGCTTTGATATTGACCTTGTGCGGGAGATTGCTAAGGACACAAACCGTTCGTTACAAATTGAGGAGATCGCTTTTGATGGCCTCTTGCCGGCACTGCAGGCTGGGCGAATCGACCTCATTGCAGCTGGTATGACTGTCACGCCAGACCGGCGCAAGAATGCCGAGTTTTCTCACACGTACTATACTGCAGCGCAAAAGATAATTGTACCAAAGACCGGCTCAACAATTGCCACCAGTGATGACCTCATTGGTAGGCGAATCGGCGTGCAACTTGGCACCACAGCCGATACGCTGGCACACAAGATTCGTGAAGCACAGGTGGTACAACTCCAATCGACGGCGAGTGTCGTGCAAGAGCTCAGTAGTCGGCGGATCGACGCTGCCATTATGGATGATGGGCCAGCTCAGCAATACCTCGCCACAAACCCGCAGCTCGTTGCCTTGCCGCGCAACCTCTCACGCGAAGACTACGCCATTGCCATCAAAAAGGGTAATAGCAAACTACTCGCTGAGATAAACGCCAGCATTGCCGCAATGAAGCGTGATGGCCGCTATGAGAAACTTATCAAGAAACACTTTGGAGTAGCCCAGCCATGAATGTGTGGGATATCCTCTTTGGCGACGAGCGCTATCTTTTCTTGTGGCGTGGCCTAGAAGTGACCATCCTTCTGACCGTCTTCTCGACGATCATTGGGCTTATGATTGGCCTGGTTGTCGCTCTCATGCAGCAGTCTGCTTGGCAACCATTTCGCACATGCAAGCTACATCGCCTTCAGCGCTGGCGGCCATGGGTGAGCTTGGCTCATGCCTATACTACGGTCATTCGTGGCACGCCCGCTTTGGTGCAGCTACTCATTATGTATTACGTGGTATTTGGCTCATACCGTGGGGTGCCAAAACTGTGGATTGCAAGCCTTGCCTTTGGTATCAACAGTGGTGCGTATATTGCTGAGATTATTCGCGGCGGGATCGAAAGTATCGACAACGGACAAGTCGAAGCGGCGCGCTCGCTTGGCTTGAGTCGCTGGCAAACCATGCGTTATATCATCCTGCCTCAAGCACTCAAGCAGTCATTGCCGTCACTGATCAGCGAGGGAATTTCGCTCCTCAAGGAAACATCGGTCGTTGGCTGGATTGGTATGAACGATCTAATGCGCGGTGCTGATAATATCCGCTTCCAAACAGCCACCGCCTTTGAATCGCTCTTTGCCGCTGCAATGATTTACCTCGCTCTCACCACGTTATTTACGTGGGTGATGAATCGAGTAGAGAGGAGGCTCAAGGCGCATGATTAATATCAAGCAGCTCCGCAAGCACTATGGCAATAATTATGTCTTGCGCGGCATTGACCTGACAATCAAGCGGGGAGAGGTTGTAGTTCTCTTGGGCTCGAGTGGTGGTGGCAAAAGCACACTGCTTCGCTGTATTAATATGATCGAAACGCCGACGAGCGGGGAAGTATGGGTGGACGGTATTGAGATGACCAACCCAGCGACTGACCTCAACAAAGCCCGGACTGAACTTGGCATGGTATTCCAGCAGTTTAACCTTTTTCCGCATATGACCGTGCTCGAAAATATCATGCTTGCACCACTTAAGGTGCGCAAACTATCGAGAGCGAAGGCCAAACGTCAGGCGCTTCAAATGCTCGACTTGGTTGGCCTCCGCGCTAAGGCTCAAGAATACCCGAGTCATCTCTCGGGTGGGCAAAAGCAGCGGGTAGCGATTGCTCGTGCCCTGGCAATGCAACCAAAAGTCTTACTCTTTGATGAGCCAACGAGTGCACTCGACCCTGAGATGGTCGACGAGGTACTAGCGGTTATTAAGCACCTTGCCGAAACGGGGATCACAATGATCGTCGTCACACACGAGATGTCGTTTGCGCGCGATGTCGCATCGCGGATTGTCTTCCTTGACGGGGGTAAGATTATTGAAGATGGCACGCCAGCCCAGGTCATTAATCACTCCACCCAGCCAAAGGTTCGCACCTTTTTCGCTGCGCTCAGCAATGATTGATAGATATCCTCCATGCTATAATGCGCCCAAGGAGGAATACTATGGCAGATACCATGCAACGATTCAAAACACTCTTTGCTGGGAGCGATGTCGACTACGTAGAATGCGAAGTCGTTAATGCCACGCAGCACTATCTACAGTTACGCGAGCAGGGTAAGCACGAGGACTTCACGCCTGTGATTGTGACGCTCAATGACCTTATCCTAGATGAGATAGCGCAAGGCCTAGAGAACGCTGGCGTCCAAACAATCCCCGAGCTTGTGCGGCGCACCATGGAAGCATCGCAGGCAATTAATGTACCAGCCTTCTTTGCTCAAGTTGCGCAAGAGCTGCCAGCTGAAACAGCGAAAAAGGATCAGCGCACTTCTAGTGTAGATGATTACTTTGCGCCAGGCTTCTCGGTATCACCTCATGATGATGACCCTACTACAGTTGACTTCATCAGCCCATGCCAGGCAGATAGCGACAATCCGGTTATTATTATCAAACTACCAACCACAGTGCCGTATGAGGCACTCGCCTATCTCTGTATGGGTGGCTGGAATGATTGTCCCGAGCCAGCTATCCAGGTGGCGGTATCGCGCTATTGGTATGAGAAGTACGGTGCTGTGCCTGCCGCTATCAGTCATGATACTGTTGAATATTACGTCGAGCATCCACCGCAGACCGATGCCGATGCTAAGGTGGTTGCCGTTGAGCTCTTCTATTTTTCATATGGCGACGCAGTCTATCAAGGGTCGGAGACCTTTGAAGCTTTGGCAAACCAGGTATACGGCAGTCGACAGTGGTATGTTTGGTGGGACTAGCTACTTTACTTTTTTGCCACCGCACCCTATAATAAATCCTAACGCGCGACGCGTTTTGTCGTAGTGTCTCTACTCCGGCAAGTAGCTCGCGTCGTACCAAATATTAACATAAGTAAGGAGTACTTACCTACATGGCAGATTTCGATCGAAGTAAGCCACACATTAACGTTGGTACTATGGGTCACGTCGACCACGGTAAAACAACGTTAACGGCTGCCATCACTCACGTGTTGGCAAAGCGTCTTCCAAGCGATGTAAACAAGCCTCGCAACTACGAAGACATCGACAACGCTCCTGAGGAGAAGCAACGCGGTATTACCATCGCCAGCTCCCACCAGGAATACGAGTCGGAGAAGCGCCACTACGCGCACGTTGACATGCCAGGTCACGCCGACTATGTCAAGAACATGATTACTGGTGCCGCTCAGATTGACGGTGCTGTGCTGGTGGTTGCCGCCAACGACGGCCCATTGCCACAGACAAAAGAACACATACTGCTCGCTCGTCAGGTTGGTGTGCCAAAGATCGTCGTCTTCCTCAACAAGATGGACTTGGCCGACCCAGATTTGGTTGAGCTGGTTGAGATGGAAATCCGCGACGAGCTCAGCAAGAATGGCTATGATGGCGACAACGCACCAATCATCAAGGGTTCTGCTACCAAGGCGCTCGAGGGCGACACCGAGGCAGAGGACGCTGTGATGGAACTGGTGGCTACTATGGACGAATATATTCCAGAGCCAACCCGTGATATGGATAAACCATTCCTGATGCCTATCGAGGATGTCTTCTCGATCAAGGGTCGTGGTACAGTTGCCACTGGCCGTATCGAGCAAGGCGTCATCAAGATCAACGACCCAGTAGAGATTGTTGGTCTTAAGCCAACTCAGACCTCTGTCGTGACTGGTGTTGAAGCCTTCAAGAAGAGCCTCGACCAAGGTCAGGCAGGTGACAACGCTGGCCTGTTGCTGCGCGGTATTGAGCGCACCCAGATCGAGCGCGGTCAGGTGATTGTCGCTCCAGGCACACTCACCCCACACACCGAGTTTGAGGCGGAAGTCTACATCCTTAAGAAGGAAGAGGGTGGCCGCCACACACCATTTAGCAAGGGCTACAAGCCACAGTTCTACTTCCGCACAACGGACGTGACTGGTGAGATTGAGCTCCCTGCCGACAAGGAAATGGTAATGCCAGGTGACAATGTGACTTTCAAGGTAACCTTGAATGCGCCAATCGCTATGGATAAAGGTCAAAACTTCGCTATCCGCGAAGGTGGCCGTACAGTCGGTGCCGGTGTTGTGACTAACATCGTCAAGTAGTTTGCACAGTACTCGCAAACTCACAAAAATACCTCCCACAGGGGAGGTATTTTTGTTTTTTACACAAAAGATGGTATGATACCGCTATGAACTATACTATCACGAAGCATACCACCACGCAGGGTCTGCCTGTCTGGCTGGTCGACACTCCTGACGCAACAACTATTCAAACTACCATTGCCGTGCGAGCAGGGTATGAGTACGCTGGTGACGCTCGCATCTACGAAGTACCGCGTATCGTCCAGCACGTCCTGACGCAGACTATGGAGGATGACCATATTGATGCGTCGGCGCATATTTATCAAGATTGGTTACAGCATTTTGTGGCTTATTCGCTCCAGGCAGAGAGCGCACCGCAGTTTGCTACAAAGCTGAGCCACATAATACGTAGCCTCTATCAAACAGGTATCACACGCAGTACCTTCCAGGCTGCTAAAAAACGCACACTTGCCGAGCTTGCCAAGGAAGAGCGTGATATTGACGCCGCACTGATGAGCGATAATCAGTATCAGATGTTCGGACGGCCAAAGCTCGCACAGCGCACTCAATCAGCAACTGATATATCACTAAGAGATGCGCAGCGATTTTACGGGATGTTTTATACGCTGGCTAACAGTGACATTGTTATCACTGCAAATATGCACGCACCTGATTGGGATGAGACGGTAATTCTACAGGCGATTGAGCAAGCCTGTGATGGTGCCGCGGTTGGGCAGCGATTTCCGCTCTATCAGCTGAGCCGCCTTAAGACCATAACGCAGCAAGGCCGCTATGGGTCAATTATTGTGCCCCAGGATTCAGCAAAGTTTCTCCAGGGCGGGGACTCATCATACACAATCGGCATTCACGGATTTCGCCTCAACTCCGTACAGAATCCACTCATGGAGATAAGCATTCGGATGCTTACAGAATGCATATTGGTGTTATTTACGGCGTCGAAGTGGTTTGACGATTCATTCAAAGACCATCCGCTATACCAAGCGCAATGTGTAGCAAAATATTGCCGATTGTTTAATATGTTTGTTCGTGAAACTGGGCAATCATATCGGTTTATGATTCATTACATTGTTGAGGATGACAATATGCCACTGTTTGAGAAAAAACTGTGGCAGGGATTACAAAAGCTTGCAAATGAAGGAGTGCCACCTGAGGTATTTGAGATTGCTCGGCAGGCAGTGCTGTGGCGGATTAACAATGAGACAAAGACAGCAGAGCAGTTTCATCAGTGGATAACGCGGCAGATAATTAAACGATTTGATGATAAAAAACCGATAGTGAGTAGTGAGGATCTTATCAAAGTATGCCGCCAAATAGATCCACAAATGGTTATGAATGTAGCGAAGGTTTCGCTCCTCAAGAATGCTGTTTTTAATACCCACATAACAATTGAGGGTAATCATCAAGCAATTGCAAAAACGATCCATAACGCCATGCAACCAGTACTACTCGACTATAACGATCTCATGCAGGAAGGGGCAGCAAAGGAAATGAGACATCACGATACACCTGATAAAAATACGTAAACAATATAAAATCAAAAAGAGTGATAGTTGTTATCACTCTTTTTTGATAAATCAACGTATAGTGACAGCGATGCTACATCCGGATTTCGACATCCACGCCAGCTGGCAAGCTGAGGTTGTGGAGGTTGTCGATTGTCTTGGGTGTAGCATTGGTGATATCGATGAGGCGCTTGTGAACGCGCATCTCGAATGTCTCACCGCCAGTCTTGTATACGTGCGGGCTTTTTACTACTGTGTAGCTGCTGCGCCGCGTTGGTAATGGCACAGGACCTGCCACGCTTGCGCCAGTGCGCAGGGCGGTGTCGATGATTTGCTTGGCTGATTGGTCGATCACCTTGTGGTCGTATGCCTTGAGGCGAATCCGAATCTTGAGCCCTTGGTTGTTTTGAGCCATTGCTCCTCCTTGTATGTGCAACTCTGTAACTTTAGCAAGCTCGAAACAAGCTAAATTATCAGAGTAAATTAATAATACATCTAGCATTATATCATGAGAATATACATCGTGCGCTATTTATTATGAGCTGCCACTAGTCTGTATCCAAACATCAGTTACAAAAAACACGAACCTCTCGCACATTTTTGAGCCTAAGCCAAGCCAGATTGACAGCTGACCCTTTCGCTTCTGGGGCAATTCGTGTATACTGTACTAGATATAGCGTTATAGTAGTTAGTGGCAAAAGGGACAATATATGAACTGGAAGATTATTCTTCGATCGCTCAAAAATAAAGACATGCAAAAACGCCTTGGTATCGTGCTAGGGCTCGTCGTCGCCTATCGTTTCTTGGCGCACGTGCCAGTGCCGTTGGCCGAGCCAAGCCGACTCAAGGATATTATCCAGAACGTCGTATCGGCAAGTGACTTTGGTGGCTTCTTAAACATCCTGACTGGTGGAGCATTGGCCCAGCTGTCTATTGTTTTGATCGGCCTTGGGCCGTTTATTAACGCCAGCATTATTACCCAGCTCCTTACCAAAGCCATCCCAAGCCTTGAGGAGATGCACAAAGATGGTGAATCGGGCCGACGCAAGATCAATCAGTGGACGCGTATCGCTAGTGTGCCGCTGGCGATTGCTCAGTCGATCGGTATTATTTATTTCCTCCGCCAATCAGTCTTGGCTGGGAGCACAACCGGTACAGTAGCTGGTTCGCTCCATGAGTGGATTGTTGCAGTAACGGCACTGACTGCTGGGTCGCTCCTCTTGATGTGGCTCGGTGAGCTGATGACAGAGCAGGGCGTTGGCAATGGTATTAGCCTGCTCATCTTCGCCAGTGTGATTAGCCAGCTGCCAACCACCTTTGGGTCGATCTACTCATCGCTCTTTAATACTCAAGATGGTTCGCTCAGCGTCTTTGGCTGGTTCTCACTACCCGTTAACCCAACAACCTTCTGGACAGTAGTCGTCCTTGGGACGATCGGCCTCATCCTACTTTATCTCCTCGTTAAGATTAACGAAGCACAGCGCATTGTCACGATCAATTATGCCAAGCGGGTTGGCGGCAATAGCTCGTATGGTGGCATTAAGAGTATCTTGCCTATCAAGCTCATCGCTGCGGGTGTGGTACCAGTTATTTTTGCAGTGGCATTCCTCAGCTTGCCAGCTTTTGTGGGGCAGCTATTACATGCGACACCTGGTGCAAACCAGCAAT
This sequence comes from uncultured Candidatus Saccharibacteria bacterium, assembly GCA_963519005.1. GTDB lineage: Bacteria > Patescibacteriota > Saccharimonadia > Saccharimonadales > Saccharimonadaceae > Saccharimonas. The sequence goes on from CAUQKK010000007.1 coordinate 25,833, forward strand.
TAGCAAATAACCTCATCCAGTGGTTCCAGGCACCGACCGCTCAAACATATGCCACAGGTGGCTTGACAGTGCTCATCTACCCATCGATCTACTTCTTACTCGTCATTGCCTTTACCTACTTCTACACCGGTATCGTCTTTAATGCGAGCGAAATTACGGAGAGTCTTGAAAACCAAGGTGGCTTCATTGAAGGGATTCGCCCTGGCCCAACCACTGAAAAATATCTGTCACGCACCGTCAATCGGCTTAACCTGTTTGGGTCGCTTGCCCTGGGGATCATCGCCATCATTCCGTTTGCGATCGACTACGTCTTTGCGCAGCTTGGCATCAATGCTAATAACATGGCAATCGGCGGTACGAGCTTGCTTATTGTCGTGACGGTTGGCCTTGAGACACTCCGTCAGATTAACTCACGAGCGCTGATGGTAACATATGACGACTTCTCAGTCGATGACCTTGATACTAAGCCAAAGAAGCGCGGCTTGCTCGGTCGGCGGCGTACTACCGCAAAGGCATAAGGCTACCACTAGTATAACTCACAAAAATACCGCCGCCTCTGTCTGAGGCGGTATTTTTTGATATGGTATTCTATAATAATTCGTTCATGAGCCTTTCGAACGTGTGTTATGAGGTATCATTGCAATTCGAATATAGAAAGAGGGGAATGTAGAATCGTAGCGGAATAGAGGCTGTGGAATGATGGTGAGCTTTTAAGCCTATACATCAAGAAAGCCTAGAGGATGCTACTTTTAGAAGTAGAGCTATCTCTCTTACGGCTCCATTCTTGATATAAGAATAGTGCCATCCATAATCTCACAATAATTAATGCAAAAAGCTGGCTACTCCTCTTTACTCCTACAGAGAAATAGCGTATAATACGAAGCTGTATATCTATGGCAAGTTCGAAAGAAGTTATCAAATTGCGCGGCAAGGTAGTGGAAGCACTGCCTAATACGCAATTTAAGGTAGAATTAGAGAACGGCCTAAGCATTATCGCTCATATCAGCGGCAAGATGCGCAAGCATCACATCCGTTTGGTCCCAGGCGATACCGTGGAAGTCGAGTTAACCCCGTACGATCTCACAAAGGGTAGAATCGTCTTCCGCGCACGCGTTTAATAACGTAGAGCGGCGGCCTGATATCACCGCTGTTCTCAGTAACGGCAGGTTTTTCCTGTAGGGAGATTTGTACGCTCATGAAAGTTCGTGCGAGTGTCAAAAAGATCAGCCCCGATGATCAGCTGGTCCGGCGCAAAGGCCGACTCCGTGTCATCAACAAGAAAAAACCTAAGAATAAGCAAAGGCAGGGTTAAGCATGGCTCGAATTGCTGGGGTAGTTATCCCATCAGACAAGCAAGTGCACATTGCTCTTACCTACATCCATGGTATTGGGCGCACGCTTGCTCGAGACATCCTTGCGGCGGCAAAAATTGAGCCGACCACTCGGGTGAAAGATCTCACCGAGGCTGAGGAGCAGAAACTTCGCGACATTATCGACAAAGATTATGTCACTGAAGGCGATCTGCAACGCCTGGTGACCAACAATATCAAACGCCTTAAAGACATTGGTGCATACCGCGGCTTGAGGCACAAAAATGGCTTGCCAACACGCGGTCAGCGCACTCGAACGAACGCACGAACTCGCAAGGGTAAGGCGATCGCCGTCGGCGGAGCACAGCCAAAGGCAGCAAGTAAGACGTAGGAGAAAGGACGAGATATGGCACAAGCAAAATCCACCAAGAAAAAGCAGCGCCGATCAGTCCCATCTGGTCAGCTGCATGTACAGGCAACCTTTAACAACACTATTGTCACATTTGCAGATAGCAAGGGTAACGTCTTGACCGCTGCCAGCGCTGGTGCATGTGGTTTTCGTGGAAGTAAGAAGGGCACAGCCTATGCAGCACAGATTGCTGCAGAAAAAGCCGCAGAAGCTGCCAAGAGTAGCTATGGCGTCCGCACTGTTGACGTATTTGTCAAGGGTGTTGGACTCGGCCGTGATGCGGCAATCCGCGCAATGGCCGGCTTCGACATTGCCGTCAATAGCATCAAAGATGTAACGGGTGTGCCACACGGTGGTGTTCGCCCACGAAAGGCAAGGAGGGCGTAAATGGCACGAGATAGAAGCCCAATCGTGAAGCAGAGCCGCCGCGAAGGCGTGGCGCTTCACCCCAAGGCACACAAGATTTTGGCGCGCAAGAGCGGTATTCCAGGCGAGCACGCTCACGGCCGTCAGAGCAAGCCAAGCATGTACGCAACCCAGCTGCGCGAAAAGCAGAAAGTGCGCCGCATGTACGGCCTGCTGGAGAAGCAGTTTGCTAAGCTCATGAACGAAGCAACTCGCAAGCCAGGCCTGAGTGGCGAAAACTTGCTCCGCTTCCTCGAGCTTCGGCTCGACAACGCTGTGTACCGTGCTGGCTTTGCAACGAGCCGTCGCCAGGCGCGCCAGCTGGTGAGTCACGGTCACTTTGAACTTAATGGTCGCCGCGTCGATATTCCATCAATCCGCCTCAAGGCAGGAGATGTCATTACCGTTCGACCAAAGAGTGCAAAGTCTGGCTACTTTACTGCAATTGACGACATCTACGGCAACACCTCCCAACCACCACTGAGTTGGCTTAAGAGCGATATCAAAAAACTCAAGATCGAAGTATCGGGCGAGCCAAAGCGCGAAGAAGCTGAGGCTGGCATCAACGAGCAGCTGATTGTTGAGTACTACTCACGCTAACAAGGGTAAGGAGAATTTTGTACATGTCTAAATTAATTCACGATCCAGCGTTGGCGCGCATCGATGACAATGGGCCGCACAGCAGCACGTTTGTCATTGAGCCACTGCACGCCAGCTACGGCAACACGCTGGGCAACAGCTTGCGCCGGGTATTGCTGAGCAGTATCCGCGGCGGAGCCTTTACGGCTTTCCGAATGCAGGGTGCGACACATGAGTTTACCACCGTGCCTGGCGTCAAAGAAGATGTTGTTGACATCATGCTTAACCTCAAGGGCGTCGACTTGGTTGTGCACAGTGATGAGCCAGTCGAGCTGCGGCTTGAGAAGCAAGGTGCTGGTGCAGTAACCGCTGGGGATATTGCAGCTAATGCTGAGGTTGAGGTTGTTAATCCTGAGCACGTTATCTGCACAATCGATGACCCGCAAGCGAATGTCGTTATTGATCTGGTGGCCGAGGCTGGTCGGGGGTACTACCCGATGGAGGAGTCGAGTGCCAACCGGTTGCACAGCGACATGATCGCCATGGACGCGCAGTTTAGCCCTGTGACGCGTGTGCGCTTCAAGGTCGATCCAACTCGTGTTGGCCAAGAAACCAATCTGGAGCGACTTGAAATGACCGTCGAGACTGACGGTAGCTTAACGCCACGCGATGCCTTCGAGCAAGCTGCGGCGATTTTGGTCAATCAGTATACCGCTCTTGCTGGTAGTACAACTGTTGTATCGGCACCAGCACTTGGCACTCAAACTGCCGAGGAAGATAACGAGTTGAATACCTCGATCGAAGATCTAGGCCTCAGTGCCCGCACCGCAAACGCGCTCATCAACAACGAGATTCGTACTGTCCACGACCTCGTCACTTTGACAGAGCAGGACCTGCGCGAGCTCAAAGGCTTTGGCAGCAAAGCCCTCGACGAAGTAAAAGATAAACTAGCAGAATTGGAGCTCTAAATGCATCGACACGGATACAAAGGGCGCAAGCTCGGCCGCGAACGCGATCAACGTCGAGCCCTGCTCAAAGGCCTAGCAACCAGCTTGGTTGTTGAGGAGCGAATCGAAACAACGCTGCCAAAGGCCAAGGAGTTGGTGCGCTACATCGAAAAGCTCATTACCAAAGCTAAGAAGGGTGACCTCGCTCATCGCCGCGCTGTCATTGCCGGGCTCAGCACACAAGCTGCGGCAATCAAATTGGTTGACCAGATTGCCCCGCAACTCAGCCATCGATCAAGTGGCCACGTGCGTGTGTATCGGACACGCCTGCGCCGTGGTGATGGTGCGCAGATGGCAGTGATTGAGTTTGTCGACGAACTCAAGCCAATGCCTAAGCCCGAGGCAACCGCAAAGGAGGCGAAGTAGTTATGGCTCACAAAACATTCTCGCAGAAGCCAGCCGATGTTAGCCGGCGCTGGATTTTGATCGACGCGAGCCAAGCACCACTTGGCCGCACCGCAACAACCATTGCACAGTACTTGGTCGGCAAATATAAGCCAACTTACACGCCGCACGTCGATGGAGGCGATTACGTTGTCGTCATCAACGCGGCTAAGGCTGTTGTGACTGGCAAGAAAGAGACGGACAAGATCTACTACCATCACAGTGGTTTCCCTGGTGGTATCAAAGACGCTCAGCTCAAGGAAGTGCGCGAAAACGCACCAGAGCGCATCATTACTGCTGCTGTGAAGGGTATGTTGCCCAAGAACAAGCTTGCAGCAGATCGCCTAGCTCGTCTCCGCGTCTTTGCTGGCGAAGAGCACGCCCACACCGCACAGCAACCAGAGAAAGTAGAGGTACAATAAATGGCACAAGCAACATACGACTATGGTCTTGGCCGGCGCAAAAGCGCTACTGCCCGCGCTCGACTGGTCAAAGGTAAGGGAAATGTAACGATCAATGGCAAGTCGGCGCTCGACTACCTGTCAGGCAACAAGACATTGCTAGCTGAAGTGACTGACCCACTGGCCTTGGTTGGCAAGCAAAAAGAGTTTGATGTGACCGTCCTGGTGAAGGGTGGTGGCCTCAGCGGTCAGGTTGATGCTATCAAGATGGCGATCGCTAAAGCGATTACCGTTGGCGCACCAGACCTGCGCGGCACACTCAAGAAGGCCGAATTCTTGCGCCGCGACCCACGCGAAAAAGAGCGCAAAAAATACGGCTTGCGCAGTGCCCGCAAACGCGAGCAATACTCAAAGCGTTAAGCATTCTTGCCTACGCCTCACAAATACCCTGTCAATATGGCAGGGTATTTGCTATAGTAAAATATTACTAAGGGTAGTGAGATAGAGTGTAGCTTCTAGACACTAGAAGTGTTAACAAGCCCCTTATATGCATAATGTCACCATTCTTTTGCGGCCATCCTGCAAAAAATGATACAATATCACACTAGTATGTATGACAAACTCCACGAACTATTTGGCCTGGCGTATCCGCTGCATACCCAGGTATTTGGCGATTGGCACGACATATCTCGACCAGTTATTGTCCTTATACACGGTATCGGGGTAAATCATAATATTTGGCAAGACGTGTTAAACCAGCTTAGCGACCAACCAGTCTTGGCAGTTGATTTGCTAGGCTTTGGCCAATCGCGCAAGCCTGCCTGGCCCGATTACACCCTGACCGATCATGCGCGTGCCCTGCGCAAAACGATTCGCCATGCTGCGCCGCTGCGCCAGGTGATCTTGTGTGGACACTCACTTGGTACACTAGTCGCAATTGAATACACCAAGCTGTTTCCTCGCCGCGTTCAAAAGCTTGTGCTGTGCTCACCACCGATCTATCTACCAAGCGATATTGCTAAGCGCCCACTACGCGAGGCGCTCCTCAAGACAATCGGTAAAGGATTTCTTAAGGCGATCAACGCATCACCAAAGCTCATCGGCGCAGTCAATCAATACAAACGGACGCAGAAGAATTTTCATATCAGCCGCGAAGGGTTTTCGCCATACGCCAAGACAGCACGTAATAGCATTTTACTCCAAACCTCGCTCGGTGATGCCTGTAATCTACCGCCGCTACCGATAACGATTCTCTACGGTACACTCGATGCAGTGATGATACCAAAGCACTTTAAGGCAATCCAGCGCCAGCGTCGCAATGTCGTGATTGAGACAGCCATCACTGGCCACGAGATTCGCAAACGCTATGCCAAACTTATTGCCAAACACCTCGAACAATAAGCTCGCTATTCCTATATAGTATAATGCAGTGCTGCATACTACTACACCTTTCCTGATATAATAAAGCCCCCTTGCTGTAGAAGAGAGCTCTATTATTTCGTTAGAGAAAAATTTTTTCCTGTTATGTTACCGTGTTTTGTTTTGGAAATCACATAGTGTCGCCGATACGCTATTATCAGTACTTGACTCCACCACAACTTGCATGGTTGGATCACTTGATAGCTTCATCAGCGAATAGATCTGCCCATCTGGCATAGCAATCTCAAGGCTTCCTTTGTCGGCAACGAGATAGACGAAGTAGCGCTGGCGATTTTGCCAATTATTATATACTGCATACGCCTTCTCGTACTTATTTTTCGCTTCACCAGCGATCTTCGAGCTATTCCGTTTCACTTCGTAGGTGCCAGTCTCAGTGTTAAGGTCAACACTCACGCGACTGTCGTTTTGATTGATAAAGACTCGAACGTGGCCTTTCGTATTGGTCGTATTGTTTGCAAAGTGAAGGCTAATCTCTTGCGAAGCTTTGCGATTGACTTTGAGTAATTCTTTGTGGTAGCCATCAGGTGCTGTTTTCGACGTTCGTGCCGAGTGCTTTGTGCGGAGGCCGCTGGTGCGCGCATTGTTATTGATCAAGCGCGACCGCACGACATACTTTCCATCCTTTTGGGTCATCGAGAGGGAATGGGTTGAGCTCATCGAGCCGATATGCTTCGCCTCTTGACCGTCATCCTTTAGAATCTGCCCTTGTGAGTACTCCCAGTTGCCCATCCAGCCAATACTCTTAACGCGTGTTGGGCTTTCTTGGTAGTAATTAGCGCCGTAGTAATCCGTTCCATAGTCAAGCCGCTCTGGTTGCTGCTCGGCGACAAAGTTACCATTGGCTTCGAGGTGGCCAATCATGTAGTAGCTGCCAGTTGTCGAACCATATTGATAGCCATTAGCCCCGAAGAGCAGCGCGTGCTTGGTAGTCTTTGTTTGTGGATCATAAAAACTCTTAAGGTTAGGGCACTCAATAAGGCCAAGATCTTTGCCAGCAAGCGTGCTACCGTTGAGCATGGTCGCGCCCTGGTATTCCCACTTTTTTCCGTCAGTACTTGAGTAGATACCAACCTTATCGCCCTCAGCCAGATACATCATCAGCTTCTTGGTAGATTCATTGTACCAGACGTGTGGGTCGCGGAAGTTCTGCTCTTTGGAATTCGCCTTCATAACTGGCTGGCTGTGATTATACGGGTGGTAGGTGCGGCCGTCATCGAGTGAATATGCCGCATATTGGTGTTGGCCAGTCTCAGTATAGCTCGTAAAGTAGGCAATTATTGCCGTTTTGGGTAAGTCACGGAAAAACCCATTGCTGTTCTGATACACCGAGCCCGAGGCAACTGCCGACCAGCCGTTAACAAACTTAGGAATCGCTACACCAAGATCTTCAAAGTGCTCCCAATCCTTCGTGCGAATATGGTACCACTCAGTGCCATCATTGCTCGACTTATAGTTTTTATTGAGCAAGTAGTAAAGGTGGTAGTAGTCATCTGTTCCTTTGAAGATCGTCTGGACATCATTCATGAAGCCTTTTGGCGTATTATAGTGGTTTGATTGTTGGAATCCATCGGTATTGGTGTTGGCAGTAATGTTAGATAGATTGCTATTGCTAGAGTTCTGTGCAGATCGTGCGTGAATATAACTCGACCCCACGCTCAGCAGCGCAAAGCCTGCCACCAGCGCGACAAGAGTATATTTTGTCGTATTTTTTTTCGTTTTGATGGTTTTTAGCATGGTGCTCCTTAAATTTTTCTTGACATTAGCAAATCGATACACAGTACATTATGAGTGTCGTTCGTGTTGTTCTCCCGTCGTCTTTCTTCACTCCTCTCGTCTCGATTGTTCGAAACAAAACCTTACTATCTAGCTAACCAGAAACGCTACTCTATGTCAATGATATCGTTTCGTATAGTACCTCATATACTGCGTGTTCTGACCGCTTATTCAAACTCGCCACCGAAAATGCTATACTACGTATATGTCCAAAGAAGTTATCCTCACCGGAATCCGTAGCAATGAAGAGCCAACGCTTGGCAATTATCTTGGTGCTTTTGTGCCAATGGTACAGCTGCAGCAGCACTACGCTGGGCGCTACCAGCTCAATATGTTTGTGCCCGACCTCCACAGCTTTACCACACCGATCGACCATGCGACACTTTACGAGAATACGCTGACAAACCTCAAGTACTTCATCGCAGCAGGGCTCGACATCACCGACGAACATACGTTTCTCTACCGGCAGAGCTTCATCCCAGCGCACAGTGAACTCACATGGATTTTAGATTGCTTTACTGGCTTTGGCGAGATGAGCCGCATGACGCAGTTTAAAGAAAAGTCGGCTGATAACAACAATGTCACCGTTGGGCTCTTTAATTATCCCGTCCTGATGGCGGCTGACATCCTCCTCTACAATGCTCGATGGGTGCCAGTCGGCGAGGATCAGTTCCAACATCTGGAGATTACGCGAGATATTGCACTGCGCATGAATCATAAGTTTGGTGAGCTTTTCACTGTGCCAGAGCCGACTGCCAAGCAAACCGCCTTCATCCAGCGCGACACTGGTCTACGCATTCGCAGCCTGACGAACCCAGAAAAGAAGATGAGTAAGAGTTCAAACGACCAAAAGTCCAAGATCAACCTTGCTGATACCCCCGCCCAAGCGCGCAAAAAGATCATGGCTGCCACGACAGACTCGCTTGGTGTTATTAACTTCGATTGGCAACGCCAGCCAGGCATTACGAATCTGCTTCAACTGCTTGCAATCTTGACCAATCGCCCGCAAGCCGAGGTGAATGCTGAGTGGGTAGGGCAGACCCAATATGGTCCACTCAAGCGTGCCGTAGCTGAGGCGGTAGCTACCTTCCTGACTGATTTTCAAACACGGCTCGCGGATATTTCCGATGAGACACTGCTTGCTACTCTCGAGCGCTCTGAGCGAGCGATGAATGAGGTCGCTAGCATCACGCTCCTCCGCGTACAAAAGGCGGTTGGCCTGCGGAGTACATCATGAGTAGAGCGCGAGATGGAGTCATTGTATGAAAATCACATCAAGCGACCTCCTTGCTATCTTGCGCCAGTTTCGTCAAGCAACTGACGATAATGTCCCGCGTCACATCGACCAAATCGCCAGTAGCCACCCACAGCCTATCAACCAGCTGGTGCGTTTTCGCTTCGACCGCCGGCAGTACTTTTTGCTCATCGACGACACAGCGGAGGATCATACACCCTACATCATGCAGCAGATCTACACCGCAAAAAGTGATGCAACAGGGGAAATTCTCCCCAACCCACTCAGTGACATCGCAACCTACGGCCTACCATTCAAGGGTAAGGATGTCTATCTTTTTCAGCAGCAGCGCACCACCCAGCGCCTTGATAGCCTGCTTGCAACGCGCCACCCCGAGACCAGTCGCTCTACTTGGCAAAAACACATCAAAGCTGGCCACGTCGCTGTCAACGATAGAGTCGTCTGTCAGCCACGCCAACTGGTAGCAGAAACCGATAGTATCGCCATCAACCTACCTGACGCAACCGACCATAGCGAAAAAACCCTCCCCATCCTCTATATCGATGATGATGTAATTGTTATCAATAAGCCAGCTGGTATCCTCACACATAGCAAGGGTGCACTCAATGATGAGTTTACGGTTGCGGACTTCTTCCGGCGTTATACCTCTGTGGGGCTGGAGACAAATCGGCCGGGGATTGTTCATCGACTCGACCGCGACACCAGTGGAGTAATGATTGGTGCACGTACGCCTGAGGCCTTCCAGCGGCTTAAGAAGCAATTTGCCGAGCGCCACGCTAAGAAGACATATCTAGCGGTTGTGGCAGGGCAACCCCGTCAGCAGCAAGCCAAGATCGATGTCCCGCTGGGGCGTAACCCGGCCGCACCGAGCACCTTTCGAGCCGATCCACGCGGCAAATCTGCCCAAACAATCTATAAAGTACTCGCCTCGCAGTCCAGTATAAGCTTACTCGCTCTGCGCCCCCGCACTGGCCGGACACATCAGTTGCGTGTCCATCTGGCATATATTGGCACACCGATTGTTGGTGATCGCATCTATGGATCGGCAGGGGAGCGTCTCCTTCTGCACGCCTACCAACTCGAAATCACGACTCGTGCTGGCCTACGTCAGACGTTTGTTGCACCGCCGCCAGCAGCCTTTATGGCACTCTTTCCTGAGGGAGCCGATGCCATCGCTCGTTTATAACCCCCGCACCGAGCAGCGTCTTGCCCAGCTAGCGCAGCAGCCACCGCAGTCATTGCTTCTTGTTGGCGCGCCTGGACTTGGGCTTATGACCGCAGCACGGCAGGTCGCGAGTCGCACCGCACTTATCCTCCGGCCTCATACCAGCCAGGGCCATGATGACCAGCAACGCGGAACGATTCGCGTTGATGACATCCGCTCGCTTCACACACTTACTCAAGGCAAGGCAACAGCTCGGCAATTTGTCATTATCGATGATGCCGACCGGATGACACCTGCCGCCCAAAATGCCTTCCTTAAGCTCCTCGAAGAGCCACCCCATGCGCTTCATCTCATCCTCACCAGCCATCAACCCCAACGCTTGCTGGCAACAATTCGCTCACGCGTCCAGACCGTCCACATTATTCCACCTCAGCGAGCTCAAACAGCCAATCAGCTTGATCAACTTGGCATTATTGACCCGACGCGTCGTGCCCAGCTACAGTTCATTGCTCAGCAGCAACCTGCGACGATCGCACGCTTGGCTGCCAATAGCGAGGAGTTTCGCACTATTGCCCAGGCAATGACCGACGCGCGCCACTATATCACTGGTACTACCCGTCAACGCATCGTGATTGGACAGGGCTATAGTCACGATCGGGCTCGTGCATTGCTCTTACTTGAGTGTGTGTTGCACATTATATGGCATACACTTCGGACGCAGCCATCACAGCAGCTGCTTACCCAGGCAGAACATATCGCACGCGCACACGAGCGCATTACTGCTAATGCCAGCGTGCGGATTCAGCTGCTAGCATGTGGTATACTATAACTATGTATGGATTATTATTGGTAGCCTGCGCTGGTGCCTTTGCCTTATGGCAGCAGCAATCAGTTGCCGAGACCACCTCACAATTACCAATGCGCCTCTCAGGTAAGCTTGATCGCCTGTGGGAGGTAGCTCAGGAGTCACTCCGCGATCGTCGTTATCTCCGCGCTGAGAAGGCACTGCTGACGATTTTGCGGGTAGATGAGCGTAATGCAACCGCCTATAACCGCCTCGGTATTTTATACGCCAAGCAGAAGGCCTTCGATGATGCGATCGAGTGCTTTGAGATCGCTCAGAGTCTGGAGCCAAGTGCATCAAGCCTACACAACGTTGGCCTCATCTATTATGAAACCAAGCGCTACGACAAAGCTGCTCTCGCCTTTGAACAAGCACTGGCAATGGAGGACAAGCTCGCTGCGCGGCATATTGCCTATGCCAAGGTGCAGGAAAAGCTCGGCCATAGTAAGAAAATGCTAGAGTCACTTGAGCGAGCTGCCAAGCTAGAGCCTGGTACCCAAACATACCAGCTCCTGGCCGAAGGCTACGAACGAGCTGGCGACCACAAAAAAGCTCAGCGCATCCGCGCCAAGATGCAACCCCAGCCTACTTCTGCGCAATCACCACAGCGCCACCAAGCACAACCAGAACCTCGCCAGCAACCTCAGCAACGCATTACTGTGCCGTCTCAGCAGGTAGAGCACCAACCTTCAACGGCATATTACCATCCACCGGCTGCATTGCCCGCTCCAGCAGCGCCAGCGTATACTCAAGTACCTCCGCAGCCGCAGCCAAATGCCGCCTACAGTCGACAGTCATCCACTGTTCATCCGCCAGCACGAGCTCCAATGCCCGCTAACCGCATCCAGCGCAGCGCACCACGCCGCATTACGATGTAGCCGTGTTTAACTATAAAATGGCTAGGTACAATCAATAAGGCAGCAGTTATGCTGCCTTATTTACGTTCTCAGGGCAGGGTTTCTCGCTGCGTAAGCCTGATATATCACTATACTCACTACACATACACACAATTACCACGCTTCCAGCATTGTTCTTACGACAGCCAATACAAAAGTGGGGAATAGGCTCCTACCAATTTACAGCTACTACGTAACTGCAAAAAACAAAAAAGACCTCCTCCTTAAGAAAGTCTTCGCGATATACGTATGGAGCCGCTTTACGGATTCGAACCGTAGACCTACTGTTTACAAAACAGTTGCTCTGACCAGCTGAGCTAAAGCGGCAGAAATGGTACCGGAGGTAGGACTCGAACCTACGAAGCTAAAAAGCGGGAGATTTACAGTCTCCTGTCATTGCCACTAGACGACTCCGGCAAATAAAATGAACTAACTGTGAATTAGTATAGCAAATTTTTTGCCAATGTCAAAGTGCGAAAAACACAAATCACACAATCTCTTACGATCATGCAACGTACCTCTGTTAATAAAAGGACTTTTGCGATATACTGCACTCTATGACAAAAAAGTATTTCGATCATATTCTCATTGCCGCTACGCTCGATAGGCCGCCACAGGCTCGTCACGTACGGGAAGATTACCAGCCAACCGAGTGGCCAATATCAGAGGAAGAGCTTCGCAGACATCCTCTTATACCACTTTTTCCATCCCTTGTTGTGCGAAAGGATAGCAAGGTAGACACTAAACAGCGCGACAAAATCGCCAACCACGTCGAGCAACTTGCCCGCGACCTCACACCATTTACTGTGCAATGGGGTCGCGAGGTAGAGATGAGTGGGTCCGCAAAAAGCCCTCTCCACGCCAAGGAAATCACTCATGGCCGTGATAAAATCCTCGCTATCCGCAATGCACTTGGTTGTCTAGCTATGGAGTTGGAGATACTTCATAATGCGCCTAGCTCACTGCTATATGCTCAGTATAAGCCAGGTAACTCACTAATGTCGTCGACCATAAGAGAAAAACAAATCGACTTTATTAGCATATTTACTACTCGCTCCTACGATAAATCGAGTCCTCTCGGCGGTGGGATTCGGTCGATCACCCGGTGCGACTATCCACTTGGCCTATACTGTACTCCACGATCATCAATTGAGTCTTATAGAGACGATCATCCAATAACTGCAGCGGCAGCTTATGGCTTAGCCGAAGTTACTCCTCCGCAGCGAGGCCGTCACCAAGCACCAGCCCCAACAGGTCGTGTCTATCGGCTACCACGCCACCGCCAACCAGTCTAAGTTTGTTTCTGATAGTGTGCAGCAAGAAGGGAGGCTTCTCGCTATATATTTCAACAAGCGAAAAACATCCTCACTCATAGACCAATAATAAAGATCACCCCAACAATGGGGTGATCAACAAATTCAGCCATGGAGCCACGATCGGGGCTTGAACCCGAGACCTCATCCTTACCATGGATGCGCTCTACCAACTGAGCTATCGCGGCATTACTTGGTATTCTACCATACGAGGTACGTACCAGCAAGCCTTACCCCTTTGGTTCTTGATGTGCTTGTTTTGCCAGCACACCCACATTTACTCTTCGCTGCTTCATCTATAGAGCGTGCGAGGTTCTACCAGTGGTCAGCCTACCTCATATAGCATCTATAACTTGGCTTTTTGCGCCATACTCAATGCCGCAATTGGGGAGGTTATGATACGTCTATACATAATTCTCCTAGAATCCATTGACAAATAGGGGTATTCGTGGCTACAATACATATTATCTATCGTTCGAACGATCTCTTGTCGATAGAGTGTTTGTACGATAAAGTTTCGTGTTAGAATAAGGATAACCATTAAATAAAGAGGAGTCTATGGCAATGGCTGGTTTTATACAGTGTATGGAAGTAATCGACAGGTATCGTTGGTGGATTGGAGGGGTGATATTTCTCATGGTTGTCCTGAGTTGGTGGCTCCGCGTGGCGAGTGCTCGCAAGAATAAAACCTACACTGCAACCCTCCGCAAAAAATACGCAGTCTTAGTCGTTGCCGAGGATGAAGACCCAGAAGTCTTCGAGAGCTGCCTGGCTAGCATCAAAGAGCATAGCAAGCCAACGCAGCTACTCGTCTCGATTAACAACGCTTCGCACGCCCACCAATCTCTCCGAGCAATCGCCAAAGAATATGCAACAACGGTAGTCGAGCAGCCTGAGATGATGAGCTATGATGCGCAGCTTGCCTCGCTAATCGAAAAAGTGCGGCGTGTGAGCCTTGTGCTTGTTACAACCCCGCGTGCACGCTGGACACCATCGACAATTAACCTCCTTTTACCCTTTGCCGAGCCAACTATTGGGCTCGTCAGTGGCCGCCAACAATACACTGGTGGAGCGACACTCTCTCAACGAATCGGCAGTTGGCTCCTCGATATGCAGCAGCGTGTTATTTTGCCTATGCAGAGCCGCCACGGCGAAGCCTATGCCATCACAAGCGACACCTTTGCCATTCGGCTTGAGCTGCTTAAGCACGTTACCCAGAGCAGTGCAGAGGCGCAGCCATGTGCCGCGCATCATCCATCAAGTATCGCACTGTCTCTGCCTTCACAACACCATGCAGCCTACCAGCACAGTGCTCTCACGCAGATCAACCACCCGGCAGAACTCTACCGGATTGCAAGCAGCTATACCCAGCTGAGTCGCGCCGCCTATTGGCAACTCTGGCATCAGCACGCACGCATCTGGCAAGCAGGTCTACTTGTCTGGCTCACACACATTGGCTTTTGCTTTGCAAGCTTGCTCTATCTTGGGGCGCTGATCGTGCTTAGTAGCACACTCGTCAACAACTTATACAGTACTCTGACTGGGGCAGCGACTGCCGCAACACTCTGGAGTAGTGTAACGATCCTTGGGCTTGTGCTTGGCTGGCTTATATGGCAGGCCGTGCGCAATATTCCACACCTTAAGCATCACCCACGCGACCTATGGCTCCTGCCACTCTATCTCCCGATCGCTGGGAGTCTTGCACTGACGAGCAAACTATGGGCGCTCATTACGCTCTCTCGCCATCACGCACCCGCTCCATCGAGCGCACTCCGCCAATATGCAGCTGGCCTTGCGGCAATTGTCCTGCTGCTTATTACAGTGCCGCTCGCCTATGTCGTGGCAATGATCCCAGCTCAGCAACCACAAGAAGCTCCGCACCGCCCTGCGCAAACCGCCCCACAGCCACAGCAGCGACGTGATAATCGCGGCAATACAGACAAGAAGCAGGCTAATCGCCAAGCAGCCACCTCTGGTCAAGCGCAAACAACAGAGAAAACTCCAGCCCGTTCGGACAAGGGCAGGCAAGCTACCACGTCAGAGCAAAAGCCAATCATACTAACCGCCCAAGATGGCGACTCCCAGTCGCTTGTGGCGCGGCGCTTCATCAAGAGCCATCACCAAGCTCGGCAGCTTAACCTCGCGCAGGCGGCGTATGCCGAGAATCGCTTGGTAGCCGTGATGGGGCAGCGTGATGAAATCGACAGTGGCGAAACCTTCACCGTGAGCGCCTCACAGCTTGCCGCTGTTATCACTGAGGCCCGAGCACTGAGCGCTGATGAGCAAGCGAACTGGGCCGCCTATACCACAAGCGAGTAGCAAATCGCCGTCGCCACTAGCATTACACCATAGGCTATGCTATAATCAACCAAGATATTTTATAAAATCTAACGAGTAAAGAAATGGCAAAGAAGAACAATACCAAGCGAAAGATTATTGCTCTTGTGAGCAACCTCACCAAACACCGTACCTACGTAACGCGCAAGAATACAATGAACACTCCAGATAAGCTCGTTCTACGCAAGTATGACCCAATTGCTCGCCGGCACGCTACTTACACAGAGACGAAGAAATCGCTCGGCCGTAACGAGGTCAAGCCGCGTAAAGGCTAGTCTTATCGCAATAATAATCAGAAACAGCATTCAGTCACGAATGCTGTTTTTTGTGCCAGCAATCAATTGTGAGAGCTGGTATAGCGACCGATGCGGTTCTATGATCGATTGCTTACACGTTACTACCTGTAGTTTCTGTTTTTCTGCGTTAGTTTTTACTCACTATTTTATTTGGGTGACATAGCAAAGTCTTAATCATTAGCGTAAGTGACAAGCTTTAAGGAGCATTGCCGCTTACTGCGTTCTCAAAAAGCAGAAGCGGGGAAGGGGTATAGGAACTATCAGTCCCAGTGTCTAAGACTATCTATGGCGATAACCCTGGTGAATGGTAGTATGGCGCTCAGCTTGCGCAGCGGCAAGCTGCTCGGCAAACACGTCAAATGTCGCTGCTAGCCAGAGACCATCAGACACCATCCGGTCAAGCAGCTCCATCGTCGGCGTTGCCATAGCGGCATAGATATAGAGAACACCGCTCGAGATCTCAATACTAAGATCATCAAAATGCGACACTATCACCGATGCTACATCAGGTGTGAGGTAGCGTTCTATCTCGACTGCTCGCCCAAGCTCACCATACACCGTATATTTCTGCATAAATTCTTCTGGTTGCGGCCCAAACATCCCGAGCCGGAGTGGTTGCAATTTGTAACTCGGGTAGCTGGCAATCTTGCCTTGTCGGCCAATAAACATATACGGTACATCACGGCGCGTGTACATATCTACCGCGACTATCAGCCACTGTTGAGGCGAAGGCTTGGGACTATTGGCAATGCGCACCATATCTCGCCGCGACACAAGTGTGATATTATAACCGCGAATATTACCCACGCTATAGTGCCGGTCGCGATGAGTCGTCGACATAGTGTAGCCGCGGATTGGGTGGTAGTCATCGTCCCGCGGGTTGATTGTTCCGAAATAAATCAAGCCAGCTTGCTCGGCAAACTGCTGCACTATCTTGCGCGCTGCCGAACGCTCTGCAAAAGCCGCTGGCGAAACCTGCCGCACGACACGCTTGACGCGGTGGGTAATGGCATCATGGGCTGACATAACTCCAGTATATCACTCCTTTAGGCAAAAAATACCTCCGTCGGGGAGGTTGAATACTATTGTGGCAGGGGCATGAGGAATCGAACCTCAATCTACGGTTTTGGAGACCGTTATACTAGCCGTTGTACTATGCCCCTCTGTACTGTCTCCAGTATATCAAATCTATAGCCAAACCGGAAGAACTTTATATGGTAAAGCGAATATTGATTTGGTTTATGCTAAAAATCCCTCGCACCACGCGGAGTCTGCTATAATAAAATACATGCAACCAACGCCTCCAGTTCGGCCCTTTGCAATACTCATGGTTGGCTTGCCCGGTAGCGGCAAGACATTTTTTGCCGCTCAGTTTGCCAAGGCCTTTGGCTCACCCTTTATTGATATTAACGAGCTCTCGGGCTACTGCCAAGACGATGCAGCCGCGGCAGTAGTAGGGAAGACATTTTTGCAAGAGATTGCTAAAACCAAGCAACCCTTTTTATACGAAGGCGATAGCAACACCCGGGCTCGCCGAAGCGAGTTCGTCCGCTGGGCACGGAGTGAAGGCTATCGACCAGTGATCATTTGGGTCCAAACAGATGTAACGACAGCCCGTAGCCGAAGTGTCAAGAACCAGCGACTCTCACGCGAGGCGTTTGATTACTATGTGCGGCGCTTTAGCGAGCCAAACGCGGGCGAACTCTATTTTGTCATCAGTGGCAAGCACCCGTATTCATCACAGTCCCGGGCTGCCCTGACCTTCTTAAAGCAAATCGGTCAACAGACTGAAGACGAAGCTCTGCCGAGCAAAGCACCAGCCACAACTCCACCAGTAGCAAAGCAGCGCACTCAAGTGCCACCACCAACACCAGCCAGCCACTCAATGCGCGCTATGTCGAGCACCCCACGGCGAGGACAAATTCGCTCGACACGCTACATTGTACAATAAAATAACATCTTGGCTAAAAGGAGGGAGGCTTTTATTTATGTCTTCTACGCTTCACGACGATGAATTTGGTGATATCGCTATCAAGCGCAGCGCCAAAGTGCGCTCCATCACAATACGACTCGCGCCAAATGGCCAGCTCTATGCCAGCGCCCCACGGTACGCTCCACTCTTTCTCGTTCGCCACAGCATTGTCACCAACCGCCAAGCACTCCGCCAGCTCCTGCACCAGCACGCGGTGCATGGTTATCAAGACGGAGAGACAATAGGTAAGCACCACTCGATCGCTGTCATCCCCACACAGATGGTCAATCGGCCCACTGTGCGCACCGCAAGGCAAAAGCTGCTCGTCTCTCTCCCACCAGAACACACCATAGACGAGCCAGCCGTTCAGTGCGCTATCCGGCAAGAAGTTGCAACCATCTTGCGCCGCGAAGCCAAAGCCTACTTGCCACAGCGCCTCCACGAGCTTGCTGCACGCACTAACTCAACCTACCAGCGTATTCGCTTCAGCCATGCGAGCACTCGATGGGGGAGCTGCAGCAGCACAGGTACAATTAGCCTTAATATTGCGCTCATGAAACTCCCCAATGAGCTGATTGATTACGTCTTGATTCACGAGCTTTGCCACACTCACCACATGAATCACTCGTCAGCCTTTTGGGGGCTGGTAGAGCAGTATGATCCTCACTACCGATCACACCGGCAGCGGCTTAAGCACGAAACACCAATGATATAGCATCAGCAAATATTGCACAAAACGCTTGTGCCTACCGTCATACTCCAGGTATACTAGAAGCGTGTCGCCATACGCTACCAATAGCCAAACCAGTACTGTTGTGCGAGTCAGCAGCGTTGTCTTTCCGCTCTTGCTTTTTGCGTACAGCAAACTTCTCGGCCTTGATGCAATGCAGCGCATTCCTGGGGCAGGTGAATGGTCTTTCTATGCAGCAGCCAGCGCTTGGCTTGCTCTTGGTCTCTACACCTGTTTCCGCTCATCACAGACGAACAAGCAGCGAGCGTGGCAGCTCGTCTTGTATCATGGGCTGGCTTCGAGCTACCTCCTGAGCATCTCTGGCGTAGCAGTGCCGTTTACCTGTGCGTGGTCGCTGTTTATGCTGGCGGCTTTTGCCTATGCTGGCTTTTCTGGGTGGCTGCTCAGTGCACTCGTGCTTTTTATTACAGCAGCACTTGATGCATTTTGGCTGACGCCACAAAGTATCGTTGATATTACCACAACAACATTGGTGGCCTTTATGCTTGGTGTGGTCATTGTTGCTCTTGCATATCGCCATAATCTCTACCGCTCGGCATTGCATACTAGCCGCGAGGCAATGACCTTGCAGCACGATCGGCTTCTAACGATTATAAACAATCTCGCGACCGCTATTATTGCAACCGACCAGCAGGGTATTATCCAGCTCTACAACGCTGCAACGCTCGATTTGCTTGATACCAATACAAGCCCACATAGCAAGTTAATCGATACCATCCTGCCACTGCGCGATAGCACCAAGCAGCCAGTCTATCTCACTCAGCTGCTTCACGCTGCAACCGTTACGCAAACACGCGATGATGTGTGGATGGAAGTATCGGGCGAGATGCTCCGTCTTAGTATCATATTTTCTCCAATACGTGCACTTAATACAATGAGTGATTCAAGTGATGGCTACGTCCTCATCCTGCGCGACATTACGAAAGAAAAATCGCTTGAAGAAGAGCGCGATGAGTTTATTAGCGTGGTGAGCCATGAACTTCGCACTCCCTTGACGGCAGCCGAGGGGGCACTGAGCAATATTCAGCTCATGCTTCACCGGCGCGATATGCCGCAGCGCACACTCAAAGATCACCTTGATGCAGCTCACGAGCAAATCGTCTTCTTAGCAAAGATGGTTAATGACCTCAGCACCCTTGCACAGGCTGAGCGTGGCGCCGCCGACATGCCAGAGCTACTTAATGTCCGTGCGCTCATGGATGACCTCTACCATCAATATCGCCCCCAGGCTGCCAAAAAGCAGCTCGCTCTCACGCTCGAGACATCGCCGCGGCTGGGCCATGTTGTCGCAAGCTCATTATATGTACGCGAGCTTATCCAAAATCTCCTCTCTAATGCCCTCAAATACACCAAAGAAGGAGAGGTCCACCTCAGTGCGCGCAAGAAGGGTAATCGCATTATCATCGCTGTGCGCGACACTGGCATTGGCATTAGCAAGAGTGACCAAGCACACATCCTCGAACGCTTCTGGCGCAGCGAAGACTACCGCACTCGCGAAACTGGCGGCACTGGCCTTGGCCTCTACATTGCTGCCAAGCTCGCTCGCAAGCTCGGTACGCGCATCGAGTTTACCAGTCAGCTTAATCATGGCTCGACCTTCTTCTTTGCACTGCCAGCTGCACAGCAGACGACGCACGACAAACATACGAACCCTTAGTGATATATTTCCCTTTGGAGAATAGACAAGTATGTGCACCCAAATCTGTCATGAGCAGTAGCAGAAGTACAGTACAAAACTACGGTTCACACTTGACAACCCTCGCTATAGCGCGCTACACTAGGGCTTGACAGCCTGCAAAGACAGGCTATTAAATTTGGGGAGTATGCTGTGGCGAAACCAAGCAAAAAATCATCAACCAACCGCGTGACGCGCATCACCGCGCAAGACACCACGCCCACCAAAACCAAAACGTCAAAAGAAAAGACAACTTCTGTGGCATCAGTCAAAACCGAGGCCAAAAAACCAAAAGCAACTAAGCCAAAGCGTCAGCGCCGTGGCCCATTCTCAGCGATTCGCAATTACTTTGCTGGAGCCTGGTATGAGCTCCGTATGGTGCGCTGGCCCGATCGTGCAACAACATGGAAAATGTCTGGTGCACTACTTGGCTTTATTGCAGTATTTAGTGCAACGCTTTTGCTGCTCGATGCTGCATTTAAATATCTATTTCAAATTATCCTGGGGAGGTAGACAATGACAAAAAAACGCTACGACAGCACACGGCAATGGTACGCCATCCACACCTACAGTGGCTATGAAGAAAAGGTAGCCGATAGTATCCGCCAGCGCATTCAGGCCGTTGATATGGCCGACAAAATCTTCGATGCCATCGTCCCTAAGGAGAAGCAGATCCAGATCAAAAATGGCAAGCGCAAAGTCGTTGAAGTTAAGATTTTCCAAGGCTATGTCTTGGTCGAGATGAAGCTCACCGACGAGACATGGTACATTGTACGTAATACGCCTGGTGTCACAGGCTTTGTAGGGAGTGGTACCGAGCCAACCCCTGTAAGTGAGGCTGAGATTAAGAAGATCAAGAAGCGCATGGGCGTGGAAGACCCCAAGCATCAGATTGACTTTAGCGAAGGGGAAGTGGTCAGCATCATTGATGGGCCATTCAAAGACTTTGATGGCACCGTGAGTGAGATCGACACCACCAAGGGCAAGCTCAAGGTGATGGTGAGTATGTTTGGCCGCGACACGCCAGTTGAGCTTGATGCGCTGCAGGTCAAGAAGGTGTAAGCCTCGCACGCAGTTTGCATTTGTATAGGCGATCCACTATAATAGCAACGTTACGCACTCAATACCAGTAGTAATTGAGTAAAAGGAAATATAATGGCAAAAAAAGTTATCGGCAACCTGAAGCTTCGTATTCCAGCTGGCCGTGCCACCGCCGGACCACCCGTTGGTAGCACACTTGGTCAGTGGGGCTTGAATATGATGGACTTCATCAACCCATTCAACGACGCCACCAAGGCAGATATGGGTAAGGATGTTATCGTCCATATCCAAGTGTTTGAGGACCGCACCTTTGCATGGCGCAGCCTCGGCCAGCCCGTTGATGATATGATCCGTGCTGCGATCGGTATCAAGAAGGGCAGCAGCAAGCCACACAGCGACAAGGTTGGGACGATCACCCGAGCGCAGCTTGAGGAGATCGCTCAAGCAAAAATGGAGCAACTCAACGCCATCAGTCTCGAAGGAGCTATCAAGACGGTGGCGGGTACTGCTCGCAGCATGGGCGTGGAAGTCACTGACTAATCTACTCGGCACACATCAAAATACCTCTGCGTGCAGAGGTATTTTTGGTATAAATTGACATATTTTGCAATAGTAGTTTACAATAATAGTATGCGTAAACTCCTTCTCGACAAAATCTCTATACCAATCCTTATTCTTGGTGTGTTCGTCGTTGCGGCGATTGGCTGGTGGCTGTATTATATGACGATCGGCAGCTTCACAACGACGATCTTCTATGGGCGCTTCGATCGTGATGCAATTCGCCATATGGATGTGAGCTATCAGTCGGGGTATGCGATAGACGGCTGGGATGGCAATAATGGTATGGTTATTGGCACTATCACCGACAAAGCGACGCGTGATCGTCTGCTAAGCATACAACCCTTTACCGATTGCCCGCACGGTTGCTCAGGGTGGTACCACTACGGAGACAATCTCCCTCACCATGAGTCGGTGTTTCGAGACACCGCTATCCTTGGTAACCATACTATTCCACCAAAGAAGTTTAGTGGTCAAGCTCGAGCAGCCATCAGCAGTGACAACCGCTGTGTGGCACGCTATTCGTCGAGCCATCGCACCAACGATGTATTTTGTTTTTCACCGAGCAGCGGGGCGTTTGTCTATGAGTTTGCTGAAATGAGTGGAATGTAAAGAGTGGTGCACTAATACCAGTGACGAAGAAAGAGGACAGTAATACGACACCCGAGAATATAGTCACCTTCGGATTAAGAAGATTATTATAGCACAAGAGGAAAAATCATGAGCACATCATCCACCCGCGTCCAGCAACCACAAAATATGCCAGTGCGCCGCACTAAGCAGATGGTACGGCTATGGCTAATTTTTGTTATTGTTGCGCTGATATCAGAGGCAATATCATATATAGTCAATTACCCTACAGCTCACTACACACGAATAGATCCAGTTTGGGCAGCTACCATAATTTTCGGTATGGATGCAGCCTGCTTTGCGGCTGGCATGCTATGGCTTGGCCGTGGTAGTAGGCCTATTTCGCGCGTCATCTATGGCTCGACAGCGTTCTTGATGGGTGCATTCGCCTTCCAAATTGGACATAAATTCATTCCTACTTCAGCGGCCATAGCATTGGGCTTCCTTATTGCAGTGCTTGCCACTATTCCTCGCTTTCATATGCGGCATTACAAGCAGGTAGAGATAGCAATGAGTGTGTTGATTATCGTTGGCGCACTTGGGCTAGCATGGGCGTTTCGTATTATGAACCTGTATCACCCGCCTATGTAGATTTGTTAAAAGCAGCGATACAGTTACTGATAGACTGTCTTACTCTCTGGAAAAGCCCAAGAATGCCAAGCAAATAAAAATCTCACGTGCAAAATGCCTATAACATGAGAATAAGACATGAAACCGAAATGCTCGCCCTCTCCCTACTCCACTCAAAGCAATGGGAGGCGTGTTGGCGATATGTGATGGGCGTCGTTGACCTTACGGTAGTGCCGACGGGGTACAGCTCTCCACCACGGCGGATCAACCGCTACCTGCGTCCGCAACTGGTGGAGGAGATGGTGGCGCTGCACCAGGCGGGGCAGACAGTGGCTCAGATTGCCTCACGCTTCGGCTTCCACCGCACCACGGTGGCGCGGCACCTCAAGCAGGCAGGGGAGACGCTGCGCACCAACCCAGCCGACCCTGCCTTCCAAGAGCGGGTGGGGGAGGCCTACGCTGAGATTGGCACAGTAAAACACACTGCACAGCGGTTGGGTGTCAGTAAGGATACGGTGCGGAAGGTGGTGCGGGGTGAGTGAAATGAGGTCAGATGTAGCACTCGGAAGGCCTAAACTCCATGACCACTAAAAGCATACACAAAAGCGCCATTCTGTGGTGCTACACAGATGACGCTATTGCCTGTCGCGAAGTCGACATTTCCGGTTGCATCAACTCCTGGTGGTGGCAAAGGTTGGGGATGCCTGCTGTCAATATCGATACATTGACCACTCTTAGCTTGGTTGAGAACAGATGGCGCCCTTATTCTGCCGGGCATGAACACATCTGAGGGGATTCCCAAAAACTGATACGCAAGGTCCAAGCCGTTATTGAGGGTGCTCGGTTCCGCTACACCCGCACCATTGTGGTCTCGGAACGTTCCCCACGCTGAACACTCAGCAGCCTCCTGCTTCTGGCAACTACGGAACGGCGCAGACGTCAATAACCTCTTCCGGATTGTAGGATTATCGATATAACCAACAATCATACCTCTAAACCAAGAGTCAATGCTGCGCCCATCGGTTTGTCCTGTGTGGTAGACGACTCGTACGTCGCTATAGCTTAAAACCGTATCGTCAACTCTTTTCTTAAAAACCGACACAATCGAGTTTGGGCGAGACTCCTCGAAGGGAGCATACCGAATGTATGCTAACGAGAGCGCTAATCCAGTGACAATAGAGAGACCAAGAAGAAAAGCCACAAACCAGCGCTTGCGGTATATGCGTACAGTGTAAGCATTTCCTTTCGTCCAACCCATCAGTAATTTTATGTTACCATAGGTGATATTTATAGATCAATATAATGAAGCGGGCCCACCAGTCAAGTGTGGGAGAAGTTCCTCAAACAACACTACCTGAGACCCTGTACGCGCCTGGCACGACGGATCGCTGGCCTAAGCCAAGCCACCAATGCCCGCCATAGTGTGCAATACGGCCGGGGCTGGAGGGTGAGATGACAGAGCGGCAGGCCTTGGTCGGGCAAGCGTTAGATATTGCCCAGCACATGGCCACCGCCTACCGGCAGGCTCCTGAGCACATCCGGCGCATGCTCAACCACGTGCTCTTCGACAAGGTGTACATCACACCAGACGACGAGACTGGGTTGCTCACTGCGATGGTGCGCTACCAGCCACCGTTTGATGGGGTGCTGGGGGTGAGAGACGTGAGGACGGCAGGCGACGGACTACAGCGGACGGGCGGCAATGCGGCGGGTGTGGTGGAGGAGATGGATGATGACCTTGATGCGACGGATAGTGGGACAAGCGAATCGAAGACTATGGCCAGCGACACTCCAGCATCTCCTCGAGACGACGAAGTCACATTGAGCCGACAATGTGACCTCGTCGTCTCGGCGCCAGAAGGGCCAGGCTTGCACGGTCTGCCAGATGATGACCTTCCTGCCCCAAAACCCAGCAAAAACAAGCAAAAAACCACGCCATGGGGCTTCCATGACGTGGGTTTGAGTGTTGACTCAATGGTCGGGGTGACAAGACTTGAACTTGCGACCTCACGGCCCCCAGCCGTACGCGCTACCAGCTGCGCCACACCCCGACAACGTCTCTCATTATAGCACAATTGGTGACACGTGCTCAAAATAACCACTTTGTTATTTTCGCATTGTACAAGTTTATTGTCTCATGCTGCGGGGCCATATGTGCTATACTAGAATGGTTAATGAGTAATCGTGGGAGGCACCCAAGCCGCTTGCACCACAGAAAGGATACTATGGCAAAAAAAGCCGATCTGCTTGAAAAAGCAGCAGAGCTGAAACTCGATGTTTCAGAAAAAAACACTATTGCAGAGATTGAGGCAGCCATCGCTGCAGCAAACGACAAGGACATCATTGCCCAGCGTGAAGCCACCGTGGCAAAGGCTGGCAAGCGCAGCCAAAAGGCTCTCGACGAAGCTGAGGCCAAGGCCGAGAAGGAGGCGCGCAAAGAGGCTGGCGATACAACCCCTCAAGGTGATGTCGATGCAGCTATTAAGAAAGGGCCCGCACCGAAGGTTCGCCCACTGATCGAGCGCCGCGGCAAGGCCTATCGCAAACTAGCTGAGAAGGTTGAAAAAGATAAGGTGTACTCGCTAGACGAAGCGCTGCAGCTTGCGACCGAGACCAATCCTGCTAAGTTTGATGCGAGTGTTGAGTTGCACGTCCGCCTTGGTGTTGATCCACGCCAGGCCGATCAAAACATCCGCTCGACAGTCGTCCTGCCACACGGCACAGGCAAGACTGTTCGCGTCGCTGTCTTTGCGCCAGAAGCCGAGGTTGCAACTGCTACCAAAGCTGGGGCAGACATTGCTGGCGAAGAGGCTATCATCAAGCTACTCGACAAAGGTACGTTAGACTTTGACGTTTTGATCGCCACTCCGCAGTACATGCCAAAGCTTGGTAAATACGCCCGTCTGCTTGGGCCAAAGGGTCTGATGCCTAACCCAAAGAGCGGTACTGTAACAACTGATATTGCAACTGCCGTCACTGAGGCAAAAGCTGGTAAGGTGGAGTACCGCGTAGACAAGCAAGCCGCGATTCACCTTAGCATCGGTAAGGTAAGCTTTGGTACAGAAAAGCTCCGCGCGAATGCCGACGCCTTCTTCACTAGCCTGCAAGCTCAGAAACCAAGCTCACTCAAGGGTGTATATGTCAAATCCATCGCAGCTGCAACGACGATGGGGCCCGGCATCAAGGTTGAGCACAAACTCGACTAGTTAAGAGAAGAGTATAGCACTCGCTATAATACTGCCAGTTAGGGAAGCTGGCAGTATTATTTATGTGCCTACCTATGCATGGTATGATGGAATGAGTGGTGATACTCTCATACTATTCATTCATCACCACAACAACGGAGGTGATTTATGAAAAAATATGTTTACTCACTGGTTGGGAATATTGGTTATTTTGAGCGATTTTTGCAGCCGCAGACACCAGAGCAGGTTGCACAAAAGGTGAGCCAGGCTATTGCCGACCCAACCGTCCTTGATGGCGACCGCTGCTTTAGTATCTGCGTGTGGGCTCTGCCAGATGGTATTGACCATCCAAAGAATGTGCCAAAGGATAGCTTGGCCGGTGACTACTATATGCAATGTGCTGGGTCGAATACCGGCATGACTATAGAAGTACGCGTGCCGGATCCAGACAATCACACAGCCCAGTATCCATATATCCACTATGTGATTGCCCGAAAGCCAGTGGCTGATAAAGAGCGATTCGTTCCACTCACCTGGCAGCGCGATGGCGAATCATTTACGATTCGTATTCATCCAGAAGAGGTATTTACGGGAGAAGAAGCTAGGCAAGTCTTTGCAGATTATATTACAAAGGGCAGTATACCGTCTGAATCTGTTTTACGAAAAATTGATATATAGGGCGTGGGGTATTTTGCAATGAAAATAAGAGGTTATGTAAATGACTCAGCACCAAGGTAACTACATCGTCATTGAGGGGATTGCTGGCACGGGCAAATCGACCCAAGTAGAGCTTCTTGCCAAACACTATCAAAGTCAAGGCTACGTAGTGACAGTTGTGGAGGAGCCGAGCAGCGATGACCTAGCCCAGACCACACCAATTGCTCACTATCTCCGCACTGTTATCAAAAATGGCAATCTCCATCGCGACCCAGAGATTAATCTCGCACTACTTAGTGCTGCACGGCGCGAGCTATGGCAGCAGATTATTCAACCAGCGCTGGAGCGGGGCGAAACTGTCCTCGCGTCCCGCAATTATTTCTCGACACTCGCCTATCAGGGGTATGGCGAAGGCCTGAGTCAAGAACATGTCCGTCAGGTTACTGCCATATTTACCAGCCAACGCTATCTCACGCCAGACTATCTCATCATCCTCACGCTCGACGACGAACAGGAACGCATGCATCGTATAAAGCAGCGAAATACGCCTACCACAGCTCCCGACACTTTCGAAACACAAGGGAAAGACTTCCAGCAGCGCGTCCACACAGGCTATCGTATGCTTGCAAAAGACTACCAGATGCCTATAATCCAGTGCATCAGTGATAATGGCGAACCTAAGTCTCCACACGAGATACAGCGTAAGATCCTTTCGATTGTTAATGAAAATTACAAGTAAAATACCCATGGGGCTATTTTACACAGTAAAACCTTAGCGGATGTCATCATACGCACCCTTACACTTGCATAGCGCAAAGCTCTCTGATATTGCGCATTTACCCACTATCTATAACAGTATAGACATGCTCTTCAGGGGTCAACCCTTGTGATTTTTCATTAACTTTGCTACAGTTATATGCATTGTGTCGAATCCAACAAAAGAGCGTACAGCTAACCCAGTAAATAACACCTTAGCGCACGAGACAAATGCGAGGTTTGATAAAGATCGATACGATTTATACGAAAAAGCGCTCAATCTAACTAACACACCAGAGTCTAAAACAAAGCGAATTGTATCGGGCTTGAGCCTCATGCGAGACTTTGCTGGAGAGCTATTTGCAAAATATAGCAATCACAGCGCATATACTGCGTACTTATTGTATACAGCAGGCAATCGTGATGAACTGCTCAAAACGGAGAACCTTGCCAGCCTCCGTCACAAGATGCTCGAAGATTATAAAAAACAGTGGGAAGTAGATGCATATAAAAAGTTTAACCAAATTGTTTCAATGCTGCAGGATACCAGCCAGCTGTCAAGCGCCTGGAGTAAATTTCTTAATACACAGAAGATGGCATCTGACCCAGACGCTCAGAACAAAGAGTCTCTGTACACAGCCATCACAAAAGCTCGAAAGCTCGAAAAATCAAAAGGAAGGATAAAGCCTTCCTCTGCGGAGAGTCAGTATCTTACAGACGAACAGAAACAAAGTCAACTTCTTGAGACTGCAACACACGACCGCATGCAAGCAGAGAACCTCATGAGAGAGCTGTGGCAGCAGCCAATGAATATGCTCGATCTTGATGACCTTTTAGATGCAGGAGAGAGCGTTGGGCTTTCGACTATTTTTATGGAGGCTGTCAACACGCTCAATAAACTTAACAACACTCGCTATGATACATCGGAAGCGTATGAACTAGCCTACAAGAGTGAGGCATTGCTTGCACCACTATGTGAGATTATTGGCTTTGATGGGCTTGCAATGGCGCTCCGAAGCAAGGTGATATGCCTCCAACTGCGCAATACCGGCCAAGGGCATTTTGTGGATCTCGCTGAGCGCATCCTGTCGGAATTTGGAGTGCTGGGTACTACCGATACTGACAACCCAGATCACGTCATCACTGCCGAAGAACGCAACCAAAACTATTGCAACATTACAGAAAAAATTCTCGCGCGCATGATTGGCAAAACAGACAAAAGCGGAGGTGACAGCAAGCTTGTCCTTGGTCAGGAGTCGAACCACAATATTGTGGTGGGGAACGGCAACTGTAGCTATGAGTGGCATACTGAGCTCCGAGCGGTATGGCGGCTCAAGTCTGTTGGCTCTCTCGCGCGTAAGCTCGCAGAAGCAGCAAAAAAAGCAGAGAAACAAAAGAGAGAAGACTATCAAAAAATCCGTGCCTCTATCTCACCGGACATACTGCAAGTGTATGATGACAAGATGAATAGTGTAAAAGCTAAAGAGAAAGAACGCCAGGATGGGCGAGAATTCATATCATACGAAGACTTGCAAGCATATGACGAGAACACAATAAAGATTTTGGACGATTTAAAGACTCAATGCATCGACGAACTCTGTGAGCAATTTGACGATATTACACCACAGACACTACGTTCATTATCGCCACCAGAAAAAGACAGCTCACTCGAAGTGCCATTTGATATCGATGGCATCACATTCATTACAGAGGATCGCGATGAACTACTTGATGTGTTCTTGGATATGATCAACAATAACAATATTGTTACGCCATCACAAGATAAGGCTGTGCAAAATAACAAGACTTCAACCAATGAGGATGATGACTATATTATTACCCCATATGCTGCACCAGGCCGAGACAAGATACTCAAGGTAGAGGGAGACACTCAATTTATCAAGGATATCAAGGCTGCATTTGAGGCTCGCTACCAAGGTACTCGTGCTGAAGAGTATATTGATTTTAAGGAAGACAACAAGAAGGGCTTTCGCGTTGCTAAGATGACAGGCCTGTATGAGGATCAAGCCTCAGGTATTTTGCCCTTTGAAGTCCAGGTTCTCACCAAGGAGGATCGCAAAGCAGCGCGCCATGGCATAGCAGCACATATCTTATACAAGCTTGGTAAGCAGCTTGGCTACCAGTTCCAGCCAACAGAAGAGCAGCTCACGCGCATGAGTGAGCTCAACAGGCGTAAGCAGGATTTTGGCAAAACAACCTTGCACCAACCAAGCCGAAGCCGTATCAACAATACGAATCGCAAAATCGACGCGATGCTTGCCCAGGCACAACTACACAGCTAAGCTACTTCCTCGCTCTGTTTACGCACTGGCACAAAGATTCCTCCACACCTTGCATCCACCCACCATCATCTGCTATAATCTCTCCCAGACATTGCCAAAGACCGTAGCGGGCTGTTATGCACGACAAAGCAGCCGATAAGTATGCTACCGAGGGAATTTCGGATACGTTGCTGCCTTCTTGCGCCAGCGTTCTAGTACGAAACTCGAGACTCGTCTTTGCAATCGTGCAGAGGCGATTTTTTGCGGCATATGTCGGACATTAACAATGCGGTCGGATACAACAACAAACCAGTAATACTGCACCCCTTCTCGGTGTGTATAGGTATTACAACTCCAAAGAAAGGATTTTATCTTATGGCAATTTCCAAAGATAAAAAACAAGCTTTGGTGGCTGAAATGAGCGAACTTCTCGCAGAGGCAAAGGGCACTGCCGTTGCGACCTACCAAGGGACGAGTGTGGCAGACCTGCAGGCATTGCGCCGCGAAGCTCGCGAAGCTGGTGTTGTCATTAAGGTGGTGAAGAACCGTCTCGTGCGTGTTGCCTTTGCGCAGCATGACACCTACAAAGATACCGACACTTCGGCCCTGGCTGGGCAATTGCTCTATGCAATCTCGCCAGATGACGAAGTGATGGCAGCGAAGGTGTTGCACGAGTTTGCCAAGACACATCCAACAGTTCAGTTGGTTGCTGGCTTTAGCGGTGAAGGCGAAGCTCTCAACACAGCCGATGTCACTGCACTGGCTGGCTTGCCAAGCAAGAACCAGCTGGTGGCCGAAGTGGTGGCACAACTGCTCTCGCCAGTACACGACACTACCAACGCACTTTCGGGCAACCTCCATGCGTTGCTCGATGGCATCGAAGACGCCAAAGCAGCTGCGTAACCAAGCGCAGCATTGTACTAACGTTTGCACTAGGCAGACAATAACTCGTGCGATAATTCTACCGCACATCATTGAAAGGAATCCATCATGGCAGATGTGAAAAAACTGGCCGAAGAACTGGTTGCTTTGACCGTTCTGGAAGTCAACGAACTCAAAAATGTCCTCAAGGACGAATACGGCATTGAGCCAGCCGCTGCTGCAGTTGCTGTCGCTGGCCCAGCCGCCGACGCTGGTGCTGCTGAAGACGAGCAGACCGAATTCACCGTCACCCTCAAAGAAGTTGGTGGCCAAAAGGTTGCTGTCATCAAAGCTGTTAAGGAACTCACTGGCCTTGGCCTGGGTGAGGCAAAGGCTTTGGTCGACAACGCACCAAGCCCAATCAAAGAAAAGGTCAGCAAAGACGACGCTGAAGCTGCCAAGAAGACCTTGGAAGAGGCTGGCGCTACCGTCGAACTGGCGTAATCACCCTATCGACCGCATTGATACCATTAGCACACCCGCTTGGGTGTGTTTTTGGTTGGGTTTTGCATCTCCGAGGAAGGGAGAATATCATGAGCGTCATGACTATCGCCGCCATAGTTTTGCTGGTTATTGGGCCACTGCCATGGTTCATCATACTCATCGCGGTAGGCCGAGAGCTGCGATGGCACGTTCAAGATACAGAGAGGGCAGGAGTCCGTCTCCTCTGGTTACTCTTCGCTGGTTATACTATCGAGGGTGGCGTTCTAAGCATCTGACCATTTTTACAACGAACTACTGGCTACCCCTGTTATCGCTGTGGATAACCACCAAGTGCCTTGACAAGGCCCCACCCCATCGCTATATAATGGGTTGATAACTAAGAAAACAGACAAGGAATTGCGAGAAAATATGTCTGAACTACCAGAGAAACAGGTGAAGCGATTACGATCGCTGATTCAAGAGGCAGAAACAAACCTAGCCGCTGCAAAGGAATTATTGATGAGTATTATTGGCGACGATGGCGAAGTCGTCGTACCAAGCAATAGTCGTGAAGAAGTGTCAGGCAAAATAGTCGAAGGTATCTTTGACGGGCAGGTAATGGTCGATGCCGATGGCAAGAATTATCCCGTGCCGGCCAATTATGCCAGCAAGTCTAAGCTTGTTGAGGGCGACAAGCTCAAGCTGACAATTGCCGACGATGGCGGCTTTATCTACAAGCAAATCAAGCGAGTGGAGCGCAAGCAGATTATCGGCACGCTCACCCAACACGATGGTGCATACTACGTGGAAGCACAGGGGAGAGAATACCGGATCCTGCTGGCAAGTGTGACATTCTTCCGGATTGAGATTGGTCATCAGGTCACTGTCATCATCCCCGAGGACAAACCCGATGCAACGTGGGCAGCGGTGGAAGCACCGTTATAGCAGGTATACCTGCTGAGGCATACGCAGATTATGTTATACCTCTACAGGTACATTATAAAAAGCAACAACCGTTACTATGTGGAGCGGTTGTTGCTTTAAGGTGCAATTTTTATACTTTCGTTTACTAAGCATATAGTCAAAATAAATTGACTACTGTTTGATAGTGAATTACTTTAGTGATTTACCATCCACTGCTGCAGGAATCGCCTCATCAAGATACCATGTCCAAAATGCACGACGAGCGTTAATATCAACGTCTTCGGCAGCTTGCCAATTCAACCCGCGAGCGGCAGCAGCCGAGCAGGCGTAGCTCAAATCGAGGGAATCTGGCAGTAGATCGTCATCCTTGAGGTCGCTATCCATATCGACTTCGTAGTACAGATCTCGATGACAGGCTGACATCACAGCACTAGCTGCAGCATCGGCCACGAAGGTTGCTGGCTCGGTGATGCTGTCGAGTTCCACGTCGAAGAGGAGCTCTTCAAAGTAGCTGCGTGCACGCTCCTCTGCTTCTGCTGGATCAGCCTGCCCATCTGCAACATTCTGTGCGAGCGTGAGAAGATCTTCGACTCCAGAATCATTAGGGAAAGCACGATACCAAACATCTTGTACGTGGCGGACACACATCGTATTGAGCCGGAGGCGAATTTGATACGAGAGGTCGGCGTCGTTCTCATCGATCATTGCTCGCCAGATCGAAATACGGCGCTGTAGTGAGAGGATTGCTTTGTCGTTTGCAGCGAGTTCTTCGCGGCCGAGTTGTAGTTGTTGGTTGAGGTTGTTCATATCGATCATCTACGAGACTGCTTGCTTACTAATTACAGACCACATACTACCATCCTGTGGCAGTTTTGTACAATTGCATGTATAGGATCAATACAGAAGTTAACACTTCAATCGCATCTCCATCCATTCTGCGGTATAATATAGCAAATGAGCAGAGCACTATATCGAACGTATCGGAGTCGGTCGCTTGATGAGATTGTGGGGCAGTCGCATATCACACGGATTTTGCAGCGGGCAATTGATCGTGGGCATATTGCCCATGCCTATCTCCTGACGGGGCCACGTGGGGTGGGTAAGACATCGATCGCGCGTATCTTGGCGCACGAGATCAACGGTCTGCCATACACCGATGAGTCAACTCATCTTGATATTATCGAGATCGACGCAGCGAGCAATAACTCTGTGGAGGATATCCGTGATTTGCGCGACAAGGTGCAAATTGCACCAACCAGCAGTCCAAAAAAGATCTACATTATCGATGAAGTTCATATGCTCAGCAAGTCGGCCTTTAATGCCTTACTCAAGACGCTAGAAGAACCGCCCGAGCATGTCGTCTTCATTCTTGCGACTACTGATGCCGATAAGCTCCCCGCGACGATTTTGAGCCGGGTGCAGCGCTTCAACTTCCGAGCCATTAGCCCGCGTGATGCAGCCAAGCATTTGGCGTTTATTGCTGAGCAAGAGAAGATTGCCATTACACCCGATGCATTGGAGCTGATTGCCGAGCAGGGGAAGGGGAGCTTTCGAGATAGCATTAGTTTGCTCGACCAACTGCGCTCACTGAGTGATGAGACAATCGACCGCGCGATGGTCGCAGAGGTGCTGGGCCTTGCGCAGGATGAGCTAGTAGAGGGGTTGCTAGCTGCTTATGCTACGGCAGATATTGGTCGCGCTGCCCAGCTGATTGATGAGGCTGAGGCAGCTGGCACACCGGCTGAGCTTCTTGCCGAGCAGCTGCTTAGTATCGCGCGCCAGCGCGTTGTAGAGGACGCAGCACTGTTGCCATTACTTGATAAACTACTGGCCGTACCGCGAGCCGGTTGGCCGCGCATTGCGCTGCTTACCGCTCTTGCAAGCCGGGCAGCGCCACCAGTCGCAGTACCTCATCGTCAGTCATCGTCCGCTACCGTCAGTGAGCCAGTTGCGTCATATACCCACTCACCAGCTGCACCATCACCGCAAGCATCTCCTATAGCTCCTTCTTCAGACCCTCACCGTCAAGAGACAAATGGTGCGGCAGCATCATCGGCTGGTCAGTCTGGTACTCCAAGTGCTTCCGCTGCCGATCATACACCAGCCAAGCAACCAAGCGTTTCTACAGCAAACGATGAAACGCCCGCAGCAAGTTCCATGCCAATCGACTTCCCATGGGAGCAGTTTCTCGATGCGGTTGGAGCAGTCGGGGCGCGCACGTATCTCGCCAAGGCAGGCCACGCGTTTGACGGCCAGACGCTAACGATCTACGCTGGCAAAAAATTCGCCAAAATGCAGATCGATCGCGCCCTCCCCACACTCAGCGCAGCACTGCACCGCCTTGGCATTACTGCAGAGATCGCCATCTTAGCTACCAGTAAGCCGCCCAAGGATCGCCAAAAAGCCGCCATTCTTGCTATGATGGGGGGAGGAGAAGAAATTACCATCAATGGCTGACCAATCACCTCAACCAAAAGGCAAAGTACCACCACAAAGTCTCGATGCTGAGATGAGTTTGCTTGGTGCGGTACTTATCGACGAAGAAGTCTTGGCTGATGCCAGCGAGCATGTCGGCGCAGAAGACTTTTATGATAAGCGTCACGCGATGATCTTTGGAGCAATGATGCGCCTCTACGAGCGGCACAAGCCAGTCGACCTCCTTACCCTGACCGATGAATTACAAAAAAAAGACCAGCTTGCCGAGGTAGGTGGCTCAGCCTACCTGACTGAGCTTACCAACTACGTCCCCACCGCAGCGCATGCTAGTAGCTATGCCGAGATTGTCGCCCAAAAAGCAGTGCGGCGACGCTTGATCAAAGCCAGTGCCGACATCAGCCAGCTTGGCTTCGACGAAAATACCACCACCCAAGAGCTGCTCGAAAAGGCCGAGGCAGAGCTCTTTAGTGTGTCTGACCAGTCACTCAAACAAGACCTTGTGAGCCTAGAGAGTATTCTCACCGATAGCTTTGACCGCATTGAGGAGCTCCACCGCAACAAAGGGCAGCTGCGTGGCATTCGCACAGGTTACCGCGATCTCGACACGATGACGGCTGGCCTGCAGCGCTCCGACCTTATTATCATTGCAGCTCGCCCCGCCATGGGTAAGACGACACTGGTGACAAACCTCGCGTATAACGTCGCGACAATCGAGAAAAAACCCGTTCTCTTCTTTTCACTCGAGATGAGCAAGGAACAGCTCACCGACCGGATGCTCGCTGATGCCAGTGGTGTGGATAGCTGGAATATCCGCACTGGTAACCTCAGTGATGATGACTGGGCTAAGCTCTCCGAGGCAATGGGTGAGATGGCCGAAGCGCCAATCTTCATCGATGACACGCCAGGCCTGAGCGTCCTCGAGATGCGCACCAAGGCACGGCGCGCCATGCACGACCAGCAGCTTGGGCTGGTGATCGTCGACTACCTGCAGCTGATGCAGGCCAATGGCAACCACAATAGCAACCGCGTCCAAGAGGTGAGCGAGATATCGCGCGGGCTCAAGCTGATTGCTCGTGAGCTCAATGTACCGGTCATTGCTCTGAGCCAGCTGAGCCGCTCGGTGGAGTCGCGCACGCCGCCGGTGCCACAATTAGCCGACCTGCGTGAGTCGGGCTCGATTGAGCAGGACGCCGATATCGTCTCCTTTATTTACCGGCCTGGCTACTACGAGCCAGACAATCCTGAGTTCCAAAATATCACCGATCTCATCATCGCTAAGCACCGCAATGGCCCAGTGGGCAAAATCCAACTCTACTTCCACCCTGAGCGGCTGCGCTTCATGAGCCTCGACAGGCGGCATGATTGATGTTATGTTATAGTCATTATACATAGGAGAACCGTTGCAATGGCAGCCCACACGACATCATCACGTGTACAATCTACCGAAGAATCGTCTTCTTCCTCATCATCCTGCCCACTACTAGTTCGCTGTGCGATGGTTGGTGGAGCACTTGGTCTTTTTGGCACTGCTGGGTGGCTGGTATATCTTGGCTGGATGTTCGCAGTTTTTCTCTTTACACCATATTTTTTGTTACATATTAGCTTGATAACTCTTTTCTGGTGGCTTAGTATTATGCTTATTATCGAAGGAATTGCAATTATTCGTACATACACCGGCCGTGGTAACCAGCGCTATCGCGAAGAGGGATTTTGGCTCGCCTTGGCACTGTTTTTTCCATTACTGATAGCGGGTGAGGTGGTCTATAATGCTTTGTCTGCGCAGCAAATTCATGTGTTTTCGTCGAGCCCACAGTTGTGTTTCTTCGGCATTATAGTAACTACTCTGAGTGCTGTGTGTATGTGGTATTCGATGGGATACTCAGCACTAATACACAGCAAAGCTGTGCGAAAAAGACTTCTAGGTTTATAGACGTACCACGCTTCATGAGCCTCGACAGGTGGCATAATTAATGCTATGTTATAACTATTACACATAGGAGGACCACAGCAATGGCAGCTCGCACGACATCACCACATACACAACCCACTAAAGAATCGTCTTCGCCCTCACTGTCCTGCCCACCACTGGTTCGCTGTGCGATGGTTGGTGGAGCACTTGGCCTCCTTGGCACTGCTGGGTGGCTCATCTATCTTGGCTGGGCAGTAGCAGTCTCTGCCATTGGGCCGTTTGCGTTCCTGATTTGGATAGAATATGTCGTTGTAGGCTTATTCTGGATACTCGGGATTGTCCTCATTATCGAGGCAATTGCACTGATCCATACTTACACCCGTCGCTCGGGGCAGCGCTACCACAAGGAAGGGTTTGGGCTCGGCGTTACGCTGCTCTATCCACTGCTCGCAGGTGTCGAGATGGGATACAAAGCACTCATACAGAGTCAATCACAGCAGGATATCATGGCATTTACCAATCCTCTAGCGGTACTGATGGGTATTATCATGATCACACTCGGCGCAATATACCTGTGGTATCAGTTGGGACGGTCAGCATCAATGCGGCAGGCGAGTAATGACAAGGCTATATCGCTCACATAACGCCTCTGTTTGTGGTCTCGCTATGATACTACTATCTACATTACGTTTAGTCCTCGAGAGGCAGAGGAAATGTATCCTTTGTGCAACCTTGCTATAATACAATCACAAGCAGCCTAGCGCAATAAAGGAGGCATCTATGGCCACATCCCACACAACAACCGTTACAACTCAGACAATCCAAACCAAACAGCAGCGCAGAATCATCGAGCGCCTCGCTATCATTCTTGCCTGCTGCGGGATTATCCTTATCGGCGTTTTTCTCACTTTTGTTGAATCGATGGGTATTTACATCACGTCAACTGGCTTTGAGAGAACAGAGCCACATGAGTATATCACCATGTTCATTATGTTTGCTTATGCAATCAACCTTGTTATGCAAGCTGTCTACGTCATTATTCGCACATTGCGTTCAGCGATTGCGCAGTATCGTCAGCAAGCAGCAGCGTTTATGGCGATCCTTGGTTATTTTGTCGCATTAGCGGCCGTATATCTCTATCATCACTATTTTGTTCAGGATGGATTCGGCCCACATACCTTTCTCCAGACGACGGCTGGCGCTGCTCTTGGCCTCACTATCTCTGGTCTTGGCTCACTCTATCTGTGGTATGTGTTGCTGCGAACGCGCAAAGGGCAGGTGGTTCGCTCTTGAGCACCCCCGCAAACTCGGGTATAATAGGGCAATATGGCAAAGCAAGTTGTCGACTATCATTTGTACCGCTGGCGGTATGGCCTCGGCTACGGCTTTGTCGTGGTGGCAATTATTGCGGCAGTTGTGCTGGCTGGGCTGTTTATCCCTGGTGAGCTGCGGCAAGGTGAGCTCGATAGCGCGCTGCAAAGCAGCCAATTATCCTTCCAAAATCTTACTCCTGCTATGGTTATCAATGCGCCGTATCATGGCTTGCAAAAATTAAGCTTTGCAGTGCTGGGTGTGACACCACTGTCGATTAAGTTGCCGTCTATGGTGATTGCTTTGATGACAGCGCTTGGGCTGCTCCTTCTGTTTCGCTCCTGGTTTTCCCGGAACATTGCACTTATTACAACGATCCTCGTGACGATGACGGCGCAGTTTCTTTTCTTGGCGCAAGATGGCACGCCAGCTATACTCTTTAGCTACCTCACTGTGTGGCTGCTCTATGCTGCAACGCGCGCCATTCGGACGAAGAAGTTTCTCTCCACTCTCTGGAAAGTGACGGCCTGTGTACTGGCGGCACTCCTGCTGTATGCGCCACTTGGTATCTATGTCGTTGTTGCCCTTGGAGTTCTGGGGGTGTCTCATCCACACGCTCGTTATACAATTCTGCGCGTGCAGCGCAGCCGCCTTGCTCTGGCAGCCGTCATTGGCCTCGTGGCGATGCTGCCCCTTATCTACGCAAGCATCACTAACCATGATGTACTCAAGCAGCTCTTTGGCTTGCCGCTCGAATCAGTCAATGTGGGGGCAAATCTTCGCCACCTTGGTACGACGCTCTTTGGGCTCTTTACGTCAAACAAATCGTACCTCGTGCAACCATTGTACTCGGTCGGTATGATTCTAATTATGCTGATTGGTCTTGCCTCGCTCCTGAGCCACTACTACACAGCTCGCAGCTATGCAGCGCTCCTGGTGGGATTGCCGTTACTGGGCGTAGTGATTATCAATCCACAGCTGGTAACCTCACTCTTTCCGGTGGTGGCGATCATTATTGCATTTGGCGTGGCATGGCTGATTAACCACTGGTACCAGATGTTTCCACGCAATCCATATGCTCGGGTGGCTGGGTTACTCCCTATGACGCTCCTGATTGGCGGGCTCACCCTTACTGGTATTGGGCGCTATGCCGAGACGTATCGCTATAATCCAGATGTTCTTGCTCACTACTCGAGCGACGTCAAGCTTCTTAACGACCAACTCCAGGGCGACAATGTGCGCGTCGATCGCCCTATGACGCTTGCCGTGACCGAGACGGAGCGACCAATGTATGACATGATTGCCCGCTATAACGACCGATTGCGCGTTGTCACCACTGTGCCCGAGCAGCAAACTGTCTTTATCGCAACACGCGCCTACCGCCAGCAACATCAAGATCTCACGCGCCCGGCACATATTATCACCAATGCACGTGCACACGACAGCAACCGGT
Source organism: uncultured Candidatus Saccharibacteria bacterium (assembly GCA_963519005.1). Taxonomy (GTDB): domain Bacteria; phylum Patescibacteriota; class Saccharimonadia; order Saccharimonadales; family Saccharimonadaceae; genus Saccharimonas. Next base: position 65,101 of record CAUQKK010000007.1, read on the forward strand.
TTTATCAGTACGAGCCACTGTAGGTATCATAGGGTGTTTGCCAGTAGACCGCTCACCCTGGTTTAGAAAGTTTATTATTATTTCATCTGCATTGCTTGATACAGCTGCACCCACTGCCTAGGCTGAAGTTCTGATGGCTTACGCTCAGGGTTGATGCCAAGCTGGGCTCGCGGCGGGGCAGCGAAGCGCCGCGGCTCGGCGTAGTGCTGCGCCACAAACTGGCTGTACGCTGCCTGCTGATTGCGAGGCAGCCAGGGCTCAGTGCGCGGCAAGAGCTCAAGTAATACCGTATCGACGGCGGGTGGTGGCGTGAAATCTGTCCGGCGCAAGCGGTAGCGGATCCGCGCCTGCCACCACGGTGCCAGCTGAGCGCCCAGTGCCGCCGTAAAGTGGCGGTCGCTCGGCACAAGCTTGGACGCAAATTGGCGCTGGACGATGAGATAGATCGCCTGTGGTGGAGTGGAAGCAGTGGTGAGCATCCGCACGATATCGGCACTGAGTGCAAAGGGGATATTGGCAAATACTTTATATGGCTCAGTAGGAAGGGTAAGCTGGCGGATATCGGCCGCGATGATGCGGACATGTGGCACGGCTGCGGTATGCCTGCGCAGAGCATCAAGCGCACGTGGTTCATTCTCGACCGCTACTACCTGCTGGCAACGCCGCGCTAAGGCGCTTGTAATGACGCCGCTACCTGCCCCGAGGTCATAAACCGTATCGCGTCGGCGGATGGTACTATGGCCCAGCAAGATAGCCGCCACGCGGGGGCTACGCAAAAAATGTTGGCCATGACTGGCAACGCGTCGTTTCATACTGCTAGTGTAACAGACCAACCTATGTGTCGTAAACGCGCATAATCTCGCCTCGGCCTATTCCGTCAGCAAGCACAAGCGTGTATACTAGAAGCAATGGATACGAATGGTGGGATGACGATGCGCTACCGGCAAGCGGCCTATTATACTGTGCTAGCACAGCGTGTACTCTGGCGCACCCCGCTAGCTGGACAGCCATTGCAGCCAAGCGATATAAAGCAAACTCTCTCGGATGAGCTCCGGGCAGCGCTTGCGGCGGACTTCGCACTGAGCTTTAGCTTGGCTCAGATTGCGGAGTATGCTCAGTCAGATGGCGCAGCACCGCTGATTATTACCGATCGTGAGCGATGGGCGGCAGCACGCGCTCATACGCTCGTCTATGATACATTGCAACCTGGCTGCGATATTGCGCGCTCGCAAGCGGGGATTGATGCGCTCTGCACGTTAATACACAACCCGCAAACTTCGTTGTCTGACGCAATACATCTCTGTGACGCTCGTCTTGGTGGTGCACTCGCTCAGGCAAGCGGCAGGGCACTTGGCCAACCAGAGCAAATGATCTACTGCTTGGTTGATAGCGCGGTCGCCCAAGACGATACCCCGTGGCACCTGGCAAAGCTCCTTAGCCCAGCAGCTGACGGCACGATTATCCCGATCATCCAGCTGCGGCCCAAGACACTGCTCGCTACGCTTTCCACCTACGAGCTGCTTGCACTTTTCATTGGCTATGGGTATGAGCCACGAATCGTTGACTGCACCACAGCCGACCCGCGCCAGCCAGACGCAGACTATACTGCTGCGCTCGCGTGGGCAACTGAGCGCACTACTGCTTTGCGCCAGCCAGCCCAGCCACGCCCACACAAAGCCCGCCGACCACTGTTGCTTGTGCGCACTCCAGGACAACTTGATACGTTACTCGCTGAGCACGAAACACAAGAGAACTCGCTCGCGCCGGCCGAGCATGATAGTGGCGATGTTCAACCGTCAAGCATCGCCCGGGCACAGGCGGCGCTTGCTCACCGCAAAGCAGATAGCGCTGACTCAAGCTGGGCACGCACGCAGGCGTGGCTTGCTCAGGTGGTGGCATGGTGCGAGCCAGAGAACCTGTTTGATGCAGCAGGCAATCTCACCTTCGCCGAGACGAAGGCCTTGCCACACACGGCTGCAGCTCATGCTGATAATGACTCCTCCTCACGCACCGCCCAGCTCACCGCTACGCAGCCCGCCCTGTCGGCCACGCCACGACGCCGGCCGGCTATTGAGCCCTATGCGGTCGTTGCGACACCACCTGGCACGCAGCGCAGCAATACGCTCTCCGGTGTTAGCTCGTATCTGGCCGATCTTGCCAAGGATGCAGCGCCAGATAGCTTCCGGCTTTTTATAAGTCCGTCGCTACAGAGTGGTACGCTCGCTCAGCGTTTTGCATCACACCCGCGAGCCTGGCAGTGGGGCAGCCAGCCAGGCATAGCACCACACGCGCCAGATAGCCACACGATGAGCTACCCAGCAGCAAGTGCGCTACGTGGTATGCAGCTTGGCTATCTCGAGCAGGGGAGGCAAAGCGTCTTCGTTGGAGCGTCTCTGCATGAGGACATGAGCGCGGCAAGTCGCTCGTATACCGCAGCTCTATCAAGCCAGCCAAGCGGCGCATCGCTACCGAGTCTCAACACTATTCTCTCACATCAGAGTGCCGAGCAGGTAACCAATGCGCTTGATCAGCGAGACACCCCCACAACGGTCTACTTCCCAGCCGATAGCAACTGCGCAGTGGTGGCCCTCGATATGATGCTGTCGAGCGCGCGGGTGATCAATGTGTTGCATGCGAGCGATACCACGCAGCCTACCTGGCTCACCACCAAGGCGGCTCGAGCCCAGATGCAAGCGGGTCTTGCTACGTGGAATTTCGCCAGCCACACCAGCCCAGATATTGTACTTGCCGCGTGTGGCGACGTTGCTACCACAGAGGTACTGGCCGCTATTGAGCTCATCGCTCATGCTTGCCCGGCTGCCCGGGTGCGCTGCGTCAATATCTCGAGCCTCACGCCGCGTGGCTTTGGCACGCTCGCTCAACCTGTCTCGCAGCGAACGCTTGCGCGCACCATGACGACAACTAAGCCGGTGATTATCGCCTACCCGGGCGAAGAGCGCTCTCTCGCGGCAACGCTCTTTGCCTATGGAGTCGATGGTCGACAGTTTGATATCCACAATTTCGGCCTGGCACCGTGCGGCGACACGCTCATGACGAGCCTCATTCATCAGCAGGCTAGCCGCTATGATCTTGCTATTGCCGCCGCAACATGCCTTAGCGCAACAGGCGTTATCTCTCCAGACGATGCCCAGCGTCTCATGGAGCATTGCCACGCAGCGATTGAGCAGTGCCTTGCCCACGCACGCGAGCACCACACTGACCACCCGATGGTCACCACCTGGCAGTGGCAGCAAGGGTAGTAGAGAAGCCCCACGCACCACTCATCGATACCACCATCACCTCGCGACACATGGTATACTAGACTATAATGAGAAAACCAACATTCGCAACAATCCAGCTCGAAAAGATCGTCGGTGGTGGGCAAGCCCTTGGCACACTTGACGATGGTCGCAAAGCCTTCGTCTGGGGTGGGTTACCGGGCGAGACCGTCACTATCCGCATCACCAAGAAGAAGTCACACTTCGTTGAAGGAGTGGTGACTGAGGTGCTCGCTACTTCGCCCGAGCGCATCGCGCCGCGCGACCCCGAGAGCTACCTCAGCACCAGCCCATGGCAAATTATGCCGCTGGTGAGCGAACAGCATTATAAGGCAGCGCTAATCGAGGAGGCCTTTGAGCTGCACGATATTGTTTTGCCAGAGCCAATTGACGTTTTTTGCGATGATATACCCTATGGCTATCGCAATAAAGTTGAGCTCAGTTGGTATAGCGACAGGGCAGAGGATGACACCGAGACGCTCGACCTGGCGTTCTTTCGGCGGGGGAGCAAGGGCAAAATTGTCGTTGACGGGACGAGCCTTGCACGGCCCGAGATCAACCAACTCGCCCGGCAGGTGCGCGACCTGCTGCGCACCAAGCAAGTAACGGCGCGCCAGCTCAAGACGCTGCTCATCCGCTGCGACCAAGCGGGCAACTGCGTGTGGCAGCTTTATACCAAAGACCGCCTGGGGGATGTTATCAGTCCAGACGAAGCCACCGCTTTATCAGCTCAGGGCGGCGAGATTATCTACTCCGACCCCCGTTCGCCGGCCAGTCGGATCACCGAGCGCCTAGCATGCTTTGGCAATCCTGTCTTGCAAGATACCATTCTTGGCGTGCCGTTTCGCTACGCCACCGAAGGGTTCTTCCAGGTTAATCTACCAGTCTACGAGCAAGCACTGCGCGATATGCAGCGATTCGTCCAGGTGCAGGATGGCACGTCCCAGCCTACGCTCGACCTCTATGCTGGGGTAGGGACGATTGGCCTCACGATCGGCAGCGATAACGTCACGCTAGTAGAGATCAACGCCGATGCAGTGCGCGAGATGCAGCGTAATATCCACCAGCTAGGCCGCAGGGGCCAGGCCAAGGCTGTTCTCGCACCCAGCGAGCAAGCACTGGAGTACATTACCAGCGATGCGCTCATCATTCTCGACCCACCACGCGCCGGCCTCCACGCCGATGTCATTGCTAAGCTTCTTGCCGCACGGCCGCAGCGCATCCTCTACCTCAGTTGCAATCCCGTCACTCAGGCGCGCGACGTGGCGCTTCTTGCCACGCACTATGGCATTGCCTATCACCGAGGCTACAACTTCTTCCCCCGCACGCCGCATAGTGAGCATTTGGTGGTGCTTGACCGGCTTACATAGACAAATTTGCACAAACTTATTGACACAATCACCATATATTGATATATATTAGCTTTTGAGTTATCCTGCTCAGAAGCTTCCATGACAAGCAGGAGGGTTATAATGGCTCATCTCATTCCAGTGGCAGCCGTCCGCGAGCACCAGCTCACCGAACAGAGTTATCGTGCGCACCAGGAGGAGTACAAAGCTGAGCGAATTGCACACTTTGAGGAGCAAGAGCTGCCCCTCATCGTACAGGCGTTCATAGACAAGACAAGGAACGTTGACGACACTCGATTGTACGACAATGTCCTTTGCCTTTACATCCTCGATGATCTTGCGGCCTTCAAGGACAGCATCGTCTGTGAGTATGCATTGCGCCATGCGCTGCAACAGCACAATCGACATGTCACCGATGTATATATTGGTGATCACAGGTCATATGGTACGCCGCATGACGAAGATATGAAGATATTCAACGTCTTCGTCTTCTTTGAACATCCCGAATCTAGAGAGGAGGAATCAGCGGGCTAGCCCCCGCGCGAACCTCTGACTCGCCTTGCTGCTTGTCATGTTCGCCCTGTAAGGGGCATTTGGTGTTTTTCTGTCGATAGTGAGCACACCTTTGAATTATCTCTTATTACGCAATTATTACCTCACATCGCGGGCCAAGAATAGGAGCGACAGTGTCGAATTGGACGCCTGTATGTTAATAGGTTATAATAAGTTTTATGCGACACTCTACTCGAAGAAAGATTATTATCGTTGGGGTTCTCCTTATGACGTACAGTGCTGTTACGTACGGCCTTCCCTATCTGCTTTTGGATGCACCGTTCGCACGGGTTAATGCCACTGAGACGCTTAAACAGCGCTTTTCTCGCGAGTATACGCAATCGCTTGATGTCAAATATAGCAAAGGGTCGCCTCAGCTCAGCCGCGAAAGCCCAAGTGGCACAGTGCTTGGCTACGTCACAGACACGAAGACACGCCAGAAGCTGCTCCAGGCTCAACCTTTTGCCGATTGCTCTGGTGGCTGCTCATCGTGGCAGCCGTATAGTGAGTATGACAAAACATCACCACTGCTTAGTATCGGGCAAAATTCATCACCCGACTTGCGCAACATTCTTCGCACGGCAACAGGAGAGGAAAGTCAGTGTGTTGCTCGCTACCGCCCAGAGTCGCACGGTGATATATTCTGCTTGTCGCCTTCGACAGGGGCGTTTGCGTATGGGTATGATGGTGCATCGTAGGGGTGCGGCATTTTGATCTTCATCAATTCTAGCCTCACTCTCCATATTTAGAGGACTACGACAACTTGTTCAGTATCTCCAAACTTACGACCATATAGCCATGTAGGGCCGCCATGCTGCTGAAGCTCAACAATGATAGAGGGTGAGGTAATGGTGTCTCTCGTCGTTTGAAGATATTCTTGCTCACTCATGCCCTGTTGGATGTGATGTTTTCTCTGAACGACGCCATGCTCGTATACTCTTTGCATGATTTCATCGAGATTGTCTGGAATGTAGCGATCTGGCATCTCTTCCTTCGCATTATCTGGAGAAGGATTTGCTTGACCGTCAGAAGAATTGGCATTCAAGGAGAATCACCGTCTTTGCATTGTGTCCTAATCAGCTATTGAGCTCTTTGTGGCATGCGTAAGTGATCCTATCGCTCAAGTTGTTGATTGTCTGTCGATCAGCGACGCCCATTACCTCTTGCAGCCATTCCCAACCTTTTATGTCGGGTGCATAATCGCCCATCGTAAGCTCATCAATTGCCCCAGTGAGATCAAACCATTCTTTCGCGGTAAAGGTGATGGTGACTGGCTTGTCGTAGTCGTATTTTTTGCCTGAACTCGACGTTGGGTCAGTAGATGACATATAAACTCCTTTATGGTATTAGTGTTACACTAAACATATCTCGAGTTGTATTTTAAATCAAGTATCATTGCTAGAAACTGGTTGATTTAAGGCGTCGTTTTACCCCAACCCATTCCGTATCTCCAGCAAGGATATATAAGAATAGATACACTCATTATACAGGTGTAGTCTATCTGTGCGCCCCTTACAGCTGGGATGATGATTCTATGCTATTCTTTAGGGTATTCTTTATTTGCCGCTACGCGAAGTAGGAGCATCTCGAAATTGTCTCAGTTTTTCGAACAGGTCATGATAATAGTCTACAGGTGGAAAACCTTGCACGTTCTCCATCCATTTCCATTCCTCGTCGGTAGGCGCATAGGGGCCAAGCGTGAGCTCAGTAATAAGTTCCATTA